>JBBAOE010000003.1:7127-136958 GCA_040401595.1 Burkholderiaceae bacterium | reverse complement strand
GTCTGAATCGGGGTCTGAGTCTGAGTCTGAGCCAGACTCGGCCCCCCAATCAAATACGCAAGGATGCTCGCGATTCTCACGATTGGGATTCGGCAGGGGAAGCTGCCAGTGATCGTCACTCGGGAAAATAACCGTTCAGGGGGGCGATCCGTTACGGGCACCGGCACAGAACGAACACGCAGGATAAGACGAGCAAAGGGCACTTGGCACCGGGGCTTGACGCCGATCAGAATGGTTGGGGTCATCACGCCAAGAACCGATATGAATGTAAGAAGTTTAGCAGATTTTTCTTACATTTAACTCGATCGAGGCCTCTCGAGGCAGTAATCGTCACACTCCCTCAAGTCTTAGTGGGTCGGCTTCAAATGGATATGACGATGACTCAGATTGTCATCATGCGCATGGGCATCGGCGTGGTGAGGGGCGTGCGCGTGGGGCAAATGTTCAACCACGCTGACCAGATTGAGGTGGCCATGGTGGACCCCGCGCTCGGCGCAAATGGCATCGGCCAGGCCTGAGACGATAACGGTCCGGCCTCGCAACATGACGGTTTCGAGTCGATGCTCATGATCGAGTTGCATCTGCATGGTCGACACCACAACGTCGTGATGTTCGTGCTGCAATCTGGCGAGTCGCTCGACCAAATCGCGCTCACCATAGCGGTAGACGTAGCTCAGGTTCGCGACACAGTGCAGTGACTGCGCCGCATGCTGACGGTCCTGCTCAAGCTCGGCGCGCAACATATCGCGCACAGCTTCACTGCGATTTTCATAGCCGCGATGAGCGATCCATGCATCGAACTGTTCAGCCAACTCGTCTTGTAGCGAAATCGTAAACCGCTGCATCGTGATCTCAACCCGAAGAGCCTTGCTGGAACTGCTGGGGATTTTTCCCCCGCATCGGCGCATAAAAGGCCTGGATCAGCGGCATGTCACGCTCGATATCTCCGGTTGGATGGAAGACAGGACCCAGACCGAGCCGCTTCTGGCCAAAATCCAGATACGCCGGCAGGATGGGCAACTCTGCGCCCAGCGCAATGTAGTAAAACCCGGTCTTCCATTGCCGCACGCGGCTACGGGTGCCTTCGGGGGGTACAACAAGTTGCACCGGACCCTGGGCATCCTTGAGCGCCGCGACCGACGCTGAGACGAGGTTGCCCGACTGCTCCCGATTGACCGCAATACCACCCAGCCAGCGCATGATCGAACCAAACGGGCCAGCAAACAAAGACGCCTTGCCCATCCAGTAAATGTTGAGCCGGAGCGCAAATGCCGCCAACAGCAGGTAGACAAAGTCCCAGTTGCTGGTATGCGGTGCAGCGATCAGGACGCACTTGGAGAGCCCAGGCGGCAATCCGGCCTCAATTCGCCACCCGGCCGCTTTCAAAATAGCGGTGCACCCGACCCGCAAAACACGGGTCAGCAGTTGGGATCGGAAGATGGTTGTGTGTTGCATGCCTGCGCACCCTACCACCAACGGGTGGACTCGTCCTCCCCGCAGCCGGCGCGAAGGGTCAAACGGCGATGCGATCCATCAGGAGATTTCGGTCAGCTTCGCTGTCGCCGCGTCCCTGACAGACAATCTGTCCGCGTTCGATGGCATAAAACCGATCGGTCATGGTGAGTGCTCGACGGACGTTCTGCTCGACGAGAACAATCGGGATCCCATCAGATCGCAGTTGCGCCATCAGCGCAAAGATCTCATCGACGATCATGGGCGCGAGGCCCTCGGTCGGCTCATCGATGAGTAAGAGTTGTGGTTCACCCACCAGAACACGGGCGATGGCCAGCATCTGCTGCTCCCCGCCCGACAAGGTGGTACCCATCTGCTGCGAACGCTCTTCGAGTCGAGGGAATCGAGCGTAGGTTTCGTCCAGCTTTCGGCGCGCCTGCGCGCGCGAACGCCCCGCCACCTGCATGAAGCCCAAGCGGAGGTTTTCTTCGACGCTCAGACCGGGGAAGATCCGACGATCCTCCGGGACCAGCCCGATTCCGCGACGACAGATCAGATCGCTCGACAAACCAACAAGATTCTCCCCCCGGAACCGAACTTCACCCTGACTGGGCGCCACCCATCCAGCGATCGTCTTGATCAGAGTGGTTTTACCCACACCATTACGCCCAAACAACCCGACCACTTCGCCAGGCCCGACCTGCAGATCGATACCCTGCAACACATGGGAAAGGCCATAGTGGGTGTGAATACCCTTCAGGACCAGCGTCGGGTCGGGGCGCTTGTGCTGATCAACCATCGAAGGCTTCACCAAAATAGGCCGCCTGCACGGCGGGATTAGCTCTCACCACTTGCGGAGGACCCTCGGCGAGCTTCTGGCCCTGATGCAGAACGACGACGTGATCGGACAGGTTCATGACCAGGTCGACGTCGTGTTCGACGAGCAGGACCGACAGGGAGGGCCCAGCAAGCGAGCGGATCAGCGCCTCCGTTTTCTGCGTATCCGAATGACTCATGCCCTGAGTCGGTTCATCGAGCAGCAGCAAACGTGGGCGACTAGCCAGCGCAACGGCAATCTCGAGTCTGCGCTGCTCGCCGTGCGACAGCAACCCGGCCGCCTCATCCGCCACCGACTCGAGCTGAAACTGGGCAATCAACTCATCGACCCGATTGCAGGCTGTCTGGCTGGCAGCGACCGGCCGAAACAGACCTCGGCCCTGCTCGAGAAACTGGGCCGCGAGGCGCAGGTTCTCCCGAACGGCCAGTTCAAAAAAAAGATTGGTGATCTGAAACGATCGGGCCAGGCCCTGCGCGAGCATCCGATGCGGGCTGAATCCAGTGACCTCCTGGCCCTGAAAGATGACCCGTCCGGCGTTGGGTCGGATCGCACCGCTGATCAAATTGAAGAGGCTGCTCTTGCCGGCCCCGTTTGGACCGATGACCGCTGTGATGGCACCCTGCTGGGCGTCAAAGCTGACACCGTTGACTGCGGTGAGATGACCAAAGCGCACAGTCAACCCGTGCACCTGAAGAATCGGTGAACCGTTCATTGCGAATGCTCCGCAGGCACCGAAAGCACCGGGACCGCCGCTTCCCTTCGACGCCGCGCCAAGCGCTGTTGCAATGCGGGGGCTGCGAGGCCGATCAATCCACGGGGTAGAACGATCACAATCACAATAAACAGAACGCCGATGACGATCTGGTGATGTGCCGTGAAGGACCCAACCACCGATCGGAGTACCGTGAGCAAGGCCGACCCATACAAGGGCCCGATCAAGGTTCCGGTTCCCCCGACGATGACGTTGATGACCGCATTGCCCGACACCTGAAAAAACATCAGTTCAGGTGAAACAAAGCCTCGCAACATGGGGTATAGCGCGCCGCTCAGGCCGGCGATACAGGCTGCACCGATGAAGGCGGCAAGCTTGGTGCGCCAGGGATCGAAACCAAGAAAGGATAGGCGCTGCTCGTTCGTGCGCACCGCGCCGAGTTGGCGCCCGAATGGTGTCTCCATGAGATAGGCGAGAGCGGCATAGCAAACAAACAAGCACGAAAGCACCACGAGAAAGAATCCGGCGGGCTGACCCGACTCGAGTCCGGGCGCAATCTGAGCCACCGGCACGCCGATCATGCCGTCGGAGGCACCGAGTTCACGCGTGTTGAAAATAACCTTGGACACGACCTGCGCGAGCCCAAAGCTGATCAATGCGAAATAGACGCCTTTCGACCGGATCGCAATCAACCCACCGATCAACCCAGCCAGGGCCGAGAACACGAGGGCAACTGCAGTGGCGATCCAGAAGGAGGAGGACCAGTTCTTCAGGACCAGGGCCGAGACGTAGGCACCCATTCCGAAGAAAAGCGCTTGTCCGAGGGGCAGCAATCCGGTGTACCCGAGCAACAAATCGACCGACAGGGCGAGCCCGGCGAAAATCAGCGCCTCGGTACCGAGTCGAAAAAAGAAGACGTCCCCGAGGGTCCAGGCCACGATCGCAAAAACGAGCGCCAGCGCAAAAAATAGCCCCGCAAGACAGTGCAATGCGCGCGCTGGATGGCCAAGGCTTCGAGAATTCATCTCACGCATGACCAAGCCTGCCGAAGAGACCCTGTGGGCGCCACATGAGCACCAGGACCATAATGCCAAACAACAGTGGATCGCCCCAGACCGGCGAGATGAACAGACTCGAGATCGACTGAATCTGGGTTAACAACAGTCCCGCAATCACAGCTCCTTTGATCGAACCCATGCCTCCGATGATCACGACCGAGAATGCAATCAGGACAAAGTCTCGACCCATCGTAGGGAAGACGGAATAGATTGGTGCCAGAAGGACGCCCGACACGCCCGCCAGCGCCACGCCAAATGCGAACGTGGCTGCATAGACACGGTTCACCGGTACGCCCAGGGAGGCTGTCATCTGCCGGTCAAATGCAGCTGCCCTGACCATTGCGCCCAGGGATGTTCGGAACACCAGTATCCAGACCGCTCCGATGATGAGTGACCCCAGTCCCATCACAAAAAGTCGATAGTTCGGAAAAAACAAACCGACCATCTCGGTTGCACCCGAGATGGGCGCTTCGACCCGCAGGGGATTAGCCCCAAACACGAGCTTCAGAAGATCCTCCAGAACGATCCCGATTCCAAACGTGAGAAGCAACGTGAGGGTATGGCGGTCTTTGCTGTCGAAGACCCGCTGGATCAGACTCCGCTCGGTGACATAGCCCAGAACAGCCATCAGAAAAGGAGTGAGCGCAAGCGCCCACCAGAACGTTATGCCAGCCCCTAGCAGCGCCACCGCGACATAGGCGCCGATGGCATAGAACTCCCCATGGGCCATATTGATCACATCGAGCAGACCGAAAATGATCGTGAGCCCCAGGGCCATCAACACCACTGCGACACCAATCGCAAGACCGTTGATGATCTGGGGGGCCAGGACGAACTGGATCCAGTCCATGGGGGGTATTCCGCTCAGAACCGGGTGCAGGTGTCAGGGCCGATGGCGTTCGCTGCCGCCACTTTGCCCACGATCTCGAACTGGGTGTTGTTGACCTTGACCGCATACATCTCTTGCATGGCCTGGTGGTCGCCCGCACGCATCGTCTTCATGCCCTGGGGCGTAGACCATTGCAGTCCGCGCATGGCTTCCCTGACCTTATCGGTATCGGTCGATTTCGCCTTTTCGACCGCAGCCTTGTAAAAGAACAAGACGCCATAACTATCCGCACCGTAGAGATCCGGTTGGGTCTTGGCGGCTGCCTGGAACTCCGCAATGAACTTCTTGTTCTCCGGCGAGTCGAGCAGCGGTGAGTAACCCACACCCGTGACGAATCCGTTGGCAGCTTTGCCGATCGCTGGCAAATTCTGCGAGGTGACCGTACCCGATGCCCCAACGATCTGGATGTTGTTGCTGACCCCGAATTCGGCCATCTGATTGAACAGTCGGACCGTATCGTTACCAGCAACCGACGTGTAGAGAACCGTGGGCCGGGCAGCGCGGATCTGACCGAAGAAAGGTGAGTAGTCCTTGTTATCCAGCGGGGCAAAGACTTCGCCCGCGGTCTTTGCGCCCTTGCCTTCCGCAGCGGATTTGAATGCGGCCACCGTGCTGCGGCCCATCTCGTAGTCAGGCCCCAGATAGAAGACGTTGGCGTTGGGGCGGGTCGAGGCCATCCAGTCCGCCAACGCAGCCGACTGCATGCCAGCGCGGGCATTGACCCGGAACACGTTCGGGCTGCACTTATCGGCCGTAATCGAATCGGCGAACGAAACCGTGGTCGCCATCAGACGAGCATTGCGCTCGGCCACCTGCCCAACGGCGAGGGTGGAGCCAGAGTTCACCGTACCGGTCAGAAAGTCGACCTTACTGACCTGGAACAGTTTTTCCGCCTTTTGAACAGCGACGGCCGGATTGGCTTCTTCATCCTCGTAGATCAATTCCAGCTTGCGGCCGAGAATGCCACCGCTGGCGTTGAGTTGCGCCGCCGCCAGATCCAGTCCCCATTTGACCTGCTGACCGATCCCCGCATAGGTTCCCGAGAGTGGCGTAACGACGCCAACACGGATCACCGACGCATCCTGAGCCAGCGCAAGCACCGGCAACGCCAGGGCTGCCGATGCAACCGCTGTTGCGAGGCTGAGG
Source organism: Burkholderiaceae bacterium (assembly GCA_040401595.1). Classification (GTDB taxonomy): domain Bacteria; phylum Pseudomonadota; class Gammaproteobacteria; order Burkholderiales; family Burkholderiaceae_E; genus RFPW01. The sequence goes on along the minus strand of JBBAOE010000003.1, from coordinate 130,863 downwards.
CGTTTCAGGGTGCGCTGCGCACTGGTCCTGGTGACGGGTAATTTCATGATGTTGCTCCTCCAGTCGTCGTTAGAAAAATAAAACCGAACCCTCAACAGCCTCAGAGTCCGGTGAACTTGGGCTTGCGTTTGGAATGAAAGGCCTCAACGCCCTCTCGAAAATCATCGCTAGTCCTTAGCCGCGAATAGCAGTGCCCCTCGAGTTCGATCGCAATCGAGAGCGGCGAGTCCTCGGTATCGTTGAGTAACTTCTTGGCGGTCCGCTGAGCGATCGGCGAGAAGCTGCGCAGCTCGTCCACGAGCGCATCGGTCGCTCGCTCGAGTTCCGCATCGGGGACGCATTCCGTGGCGACACCCCAGTCAAAGGCCTGTTGGCCCGGGATGCGACGCGAGCGCATGACGATATCCTTGGTCCGGGTGATTCCGACCATCTTCTGCAAACGAGCCGAGCCGCCGGATCCCGGAATCTGCCCGAGCTTTTGCTCTGGCAAGGCATACAGCGTGGTTGGCGTCACCAGCCGAAAATCACAGGCCAGAGAAAGCTCGAAACCGACACCAAAACAATAGCCTCGAGCGGCCGCGATCACCGGCTTGGAACACCGTGCAGGCGCGGCAATATTCCAGGCCAGCTTGCTCACATGCTCGGGCGTAGCCGCGAGGAAGCCTTTGATATCCCCGCCACTTGAGAAATGCTCTCCGACGGACCGAACCACGATTACGCGCACCCGTGAATCGGCGTCCAGCGCTTCAAACACAAGGCGCAACTGATCGCGCGCGCCCATGCTGATGACGTTCAGCGGCGGACGGTCGAGGATGATGTCAGCCCGTTCGCGGACCAGATCGATGTCGACGTGAAAACCGTCGAATTCCGTCGGTAGGGTGTAGGCGGGGTGGGCGAGTTGCGTGAGCGTCATGACGTTCCTGATTTAATCGTTCTTCAATGTGGAATTAGAGAGGGGGCTCTGGGCGTCCAGCTGATATTCGCCGGCAATCAGTTGTCGGCGCAGGATCTTGCCCACCGGAGATTTTGGAATGTCGGCAACGAACACGTATTCGCGCGGACGCTTGAAATTGACCAGATCCGATTGGCGACAATGCAGGTCAAGCGCATCGGCACACACTGCGTCCCGACGCTTGACGAAAGCGACAACGCGTTGTCCCCAACGCTCGTCTTTCAATCCGGCGACGGCCACCTCATCGACGGAGGGATGCAGCGAAAGCACCGATTCGATATCGACTGGCGAAATGTTCTCGCCGCCACTGATGATCATGTCATCGACCCGGCCGGTGACGAAAAGCTCGCCGCGTTCATCGAAATAGCCGGTATCGCCGGTGAAGTACCAGCCCCCACGCAAGCTGCGCTCGTTGGCTTCCGGACGACGATGGTAGCCCTCGAAGGCCTCATCACTCATCAGATCCGCAATGATCTGTCCTTCTTCCAGGGGCGCCGCTAGGATGTCCGCCGACTGCGCGTTCAGGGGCACCACCCGCAATCGGGTATTGATTCCAGCTCGCCCGGCCGAGCCCGGTTTGGCCACGGCTGACTGATTGATCGAAAACGTATAAATCTCCGAACTGCCGTAATGGTTGACGAAGAGTTCGGGCTGGAAGGCTTGATCCAGACGTAGCAATAGCCCATCGGGCATTGGCGCGCCAGCAAACCCAAGCTTTCGTACGCTACAAACACGGGACGGTGAAAACCCCGTTTGCGCCAACAGATCGTGATAGAGCGTGGGCACCAGATACAGGTGTGAGACTGTTTCGCGTTCGATCAAGTTCAACGCAGACTCTGCATCCCATTTCGCCATGCAGATCAGCGCCCCGTCGAGCAGCGTCAACGCCAGCAGGGAACGGACCCCCATGGTGTGATAGAGCGGCATGACGCCCAAGGTCCGCTCACTATGGGCATACTGATTCTGTGCCACGTGCGCCAGCGCGGCAATCCGTTCGGCGCGCTGGCGACGAGGTACCCCTTTGGGTTTGCCTGTGGTCCCGGAGGTGTAGAGCATCACCGACCAGTCACTCGAATCGGCCTCGACGACCGGGTCGCAGGCGTTTGCCAGCCAGTCGTCAAATCGCTGTGGAGCGCTCACCGTCGGATTCATGATCGTTGCGTGCGGCGGACCCGGATCGTGTTCGAGCGCCGACAAGGCGCCAACACCCACGCGCAGGACCCTGGAAGCCAGATCGCTCCTGGCAACAGCCGCGGCCGAAATCGGCTCATAAATCAGCGCCCTGGCCGCCGCGTTATCGATGACATAGTCGATCTCGTCGGGCTTGGCCCGCCAGTTGATCGGCGTGATCACGATGCCTGAAAACTGACAAGCCCAATGCAGGGTTGCAGCCTCGAAACGGTTTTGCAAGATGGTCAGGCAATGGTCCCCGCGGACCAGTCCGAGATCCTTCAAGCCACGCTGAACTGCACCCACCTGCTGCGCCCACTGCCCATAGGTCAAGCGCAAATCGCCGTCGACCAGGGCGAGCGCATTCGGGTTGCGCTCGACGCTTTGCAGAAAAGTACGACCCAGATCAAGCATGGCTGGGCTCGATTGCGGATTCACGGGCAAGCGCGCGGGCTTGCGCCACCTCAAGGACCGCCGCAACAATCGGCGCGTAGCCGGTACAGCGACACAGATGCCCTGAGAGCATTTCACGCACTTCAGTTTCGGAAGGCGCCTGCGCCCGAGGACGCTCGAGCCAGTCCGCGCAGGACATTAAAATACCGGCCGTGCAGAAGCCACACTGGAGCGCATGATGCCGTTTAAATGCCGCCTGCAAGTCTCCCAGCGGCTGCTGATCGCCGGCCAATCCCTCGATGGTGTCCACTCGCCGACCGGCACACTGCACCGCCAGGGTGAGGCAGGCTCGCTGCGCAACGCCATCGATCCGAACCGTGCAGGCACCACAAACGCCATGCTCACAACCCACATGGGTTCCGGTCGCACCCAGGCTATGGCGTAAAAAGTCAGTCAATAACAGGCGCGGCTCGGCCTGGGCAGTTCGCGACTCGCCATTGAGCACGAGATCGATCCTGTGCGTGATGTCTCGATGCAGCACAAGGGGCAATGCCTGGGTGTCGGACTGGGGGTCAGGATTGGACTCGATACTCATGACGGGTTCTCCATCGTGTGGCGGGCCGCTTCGATCACGCGCAAGCCCAACCGCCGCACCAGATGCCGCCTCGCCTGCGCGCTGACCTGAGGATCGTCACGTGCGTCAAGGTCCCAGGCCAATTCGTTGAGCGCATCGTCCAGTGCAGCCCCCTCGAGCAGAGGCCAGTCGCGTGCTGTCGAGCAATCAGCGACACCGCCAATGGCAATCCGGATCCCGTCGCGATTGACCACCGCAGCAACAGCGCATGCCGCATAGTCGCCATGCCGCAAGGAAAATTCGCCAAAGCCGTAGCCAGTCCCTGCCGTGGCGAGCGGATAGCGGACGCTGCGCACCAACTCGTCAGCCCGGCGCGTCGTCGTCAACATGCCGGTGATGAAGTCTTGCGCAGAAACGGTCCGGCTGCCCCGGTTGCTCTGAAGCAGGACTTCGCCACGCAGCGCCAGAAGGACCAGAGGCAATTCGGCTGAAGGATCTGCATGCGCCACAGACCCACAAACCGTTCCACGATTTTGAATCTGAACGTGGGAAATATGGGGGAATGCCTGCGCCAGTAGAGGCACTTCGGCGATCAAATTCGGGCGTCGGGCAATCTCGGCCTGCGTGGCGGACGCCCCGATCACCAAACTGTCGGCAGAGATGACCGATTCGCGCATCAGGCGACTCTGCGAGATGTCAATCAGGAGCGCTGGCTGCGCCAGGCGCATGTTGAGCACTGCCATGAGCGATTGCCCGCCCGCAAGAATGCGCGCCTCATCGCCATGCTGGGCCAGGAATGCGACGGCCGCCTCGGCTGAGTCAGCCCGCACGTAGTCGAACGCTGCAGGTTTCATGAGCGGCCTCCAGCGTCGCGCCCACCCGACACCAACCACGCAAACACGCGACGCCACCAGGAGCGCTCCTGGTTCAGCGGCGCTGAAGATGGTCGTCCTGCATCGACGGCTACGCCGCCCGAGCCTTCGCCCGCCCGTTCGTTCGGGCCACCGTGGGCGAGAGACTGACCCCTTTGTGCCTGCCGTCCAAGCGCTGCGAACAACTCGCCCAGGACCAGGCGAGCAGCGCCTTCCAGCATTCGGGGACCGACGGCAGCGACCTTCCCGCCAACCTGCGCCCGGTAGTCGTAGTGCAATCGGGTATGCGTCGTACCTGCTGGTTCAGCTGCCTGAGCACCAGACGGCATGATGGCTTCGAGCCTCACGCAACCATCGCCTTGGGCTGTCCCAAGGGCTGACTGCCCGCGTCCCGCGAGACGTAGGGAGGTTGGGGCAACAATATCGCTCAGCTCGATTTCGGCCTCATAGCGCGCCTTGATCAGAGCGATCCGGATCGTGACCTGCGCCCGGAACCGATTGGGACCATCTGGGATCAATTGGTCGCAGCCGGGGATGACAAGGGCCAAAGCGACCGGGTCGAGAAGGACAGCAAACACCTCAGCAGGCGTGGCTGCAATATCGACAAAACCCGTTGCCTGCAAACTGGGGACTACGGCAGAAACCGCGTTCGATCCTGATAACGGCGACGCCGCTTGGTCCGCTACCGTCTTCTCAGATTCCGCGCTGCGTTGGGCGGGACGGGCTGGCTCGATCGCCCCAATCAAGGCCAACACACGTGAGGGAGTGAGTGGCAAGGTGATCCCGGCGATGCCACTGTGTTCAGCAACCGCGATTAACCGGTCGCTGACGCGCATCTCCGGTGTCACCGCCGGCAGCACCGCAGTTGGCACTGCAGTTGGCAACCCTCGCAGACCGCGCAACGCATCGGCAAACGCATTGGCAATGCACACCGGCGTGCTCATGTTATTGCCCTCACCCAAGCCCTTGGCGCCCAGCGGTGTGAAGGGGCTGGGCGTCTCCAGATGCACAATCACCGGATCCGGAACCTCACAGGCGGTTGGCATCAGATATTCCGCCAAGGTGCCCGACAGGAAATTGCCATCGGCGCTGTAGCGAAAGGTCTCCATCAATGCAGCGCCCAGACCCTGAGCAAACGCCCCCCGGATCTGCCCATCCGCAAGTGCTGGATTAAGCAGTTTTCCAGCATCATGTCCAGTGATATAACGATCAACCCGGCTAGCCCCTGTATCGGGATCGATCTCGAGGCCACAGATATCGAAGACGAATCCGTAGGCTGCCGAGGTATTGACCCGATCCTGTGCATCCGGAGCGGCCAGCGTTTCACCAGTCCAGAACGCCGTCTCACGTAAGCCCGGTTCAAGCCCTTCGGGCAGAAGCGCTGGCGCCCAGTGTGGATTAGCCGCCAGGCGCGTAAAAAGCTGTTTGCGCAGCGGGTCCAACCCTGAGCGCACTTCACCATCGGCAAACACCACGGCTTCGACCGGGCACCCGAGTTGGGCCGAAGCGATGAGTGCGATTTTGTGCCGCAAGCGAAGTGCCGCCAGGTGCACCGTGCCAGCGACCGCTCCCGCAAAGCGGCTGCTGTAGTTACCGGCGGCCACACTCCATGCGTCTTTGGCCGTATCAAACTCGACGTTGACAACCACGGCCTGCGGATCGACGCCCAGCACATCGGCGATGACCTGCGCACACACGGTCATGTGACCCTGGCCCGCTGGCGCCGACGCGATCGTGACATTGATGCCGCCCTGCAGATCGACCGCAACGGTCGCGCTGGAAATCGCCCCATTCTTCGGGCCCGCCTTGGCGCGTTGCTCGGGCGTGAGCACCGTGCTGATGTAGCCCATGTTCGAGATCGACGGTTCCACAATCGCGGCGACGCCGATGCCATAGAGCTTGCCAGCTGCACGCGCCGCATCACGGCGGCTCCAGAGTGCCTGAGCCGCCGCTTCAGCCATGACCATATCGGTGAGCCGAAGATAATCCCCCGAATCGAGAATGGCCCCAGCCGCGGCGTGATACGGGAACTGGTGCGCCTGTACAAAATTGCGTCGACGCAGTTCGACCGGATCGATCGCCAATTGGGCAGCGATCTGGTCCATCAAACGCTCGAGTGCGAAAAACACCTGAGGGCCGCCAAAACCACGGACCAAACCGCTGGGTACCTTATTGGTCACGACCACCCGATTGCGTACGGTCAGGTGCCCGATGTCGTACGCCCCGGTCAGCGCACCATGCATGCGATAGAACGTTGCGGGCTCGGGCGCTCGCAAGTAGGCACCGACCTCATCGACCTGGTCATAGTCGAGCGCCGTGATCCGACCCTGCGCATTCACCGCAGCCGAGAGACGAGTCTGACGCGCCGTTGCCGCTGTCGCCGCCTGCAGATGCTCAAGCCGGTCTTCAACCCACTTCACCGGTGCGCCCGCCTTTCGGGCGGCCAGACACATCAGCACGACATAGGGGAAGACCGAATGCTTGACCCCGAAGCTTCCGCCCGAATCCCTCGGAACCCGATGGCGCAGCCGATTACCAGGGACCTGTAGCGCCATCGCCATGACGGCATGCAGCGAGAATGGCCCCATGAAGTTCGAGCAGACGCTGTAACTTGGACGCCCATCGGGCATGGGCAGGTGCTCGGCCAGCACCACGCCACATTCAATCGGCGTGCATGAGTTACGCGGAAACGCGACGTCGACGGTCACTTGATGCGCAGCAGCAGCGAATTCGGCCGTGGGTTCGCCATAAGAGAACCGCCGCTCAGAGACCACATTGCTACCCACGCCAACGTGCAGAGCGGTACTGGTGGGGTCGAGCGCCGCGTCGATTTCGACCACGGCCGGCAGATGACCGTACTCGACGACGATGGCCTCGAGCGCATCCTCGGCGAGGTAACGCGATTGGGCGATTACGACCGCAACCGGTTCGCCGGCGTAGCGCACTCGATCGACCGCGAGTGGCCAATGCTGCATCGGTTGCTTGACCCCCACCACAAAGGGCTGCGACCAGCGCTGGATATCATCGCGCGTCAACACCGCTCTGACCCCTGGCATGGTCATCGCCCGCACGGTATCGATCGAGAGCAGTTCAGCATGCGCACAGGGCGCTCGCAAAATGGCTGCGTGCAGCATGCCAGGCTTGCCGCCCAGATCGTCAGCAAACTCGCCACGCCCCGTCAGGAGCGCGACGTCTTCGATGCGTTCCATGGAACGACCAAGATGGGGCACACGCTTCGGCAACACAGCCGCACCGCCATCTGCGAGCCCAGCGCCAACCTCAACCAATTCGCTCGCCCCCAATGGGTCTCCTCGGTACCTGTCGTTATAGGGCGGCCTCAGAAGGACACCCGCGATCTGCTCTGGGTGCAGTAAACCGTGAAACGACGCCTAACGGGGACCAAACGCTCTGACGGAAGGCCGATTTGTCTGATCAGGATCCAAAATGTCCGGTCAATTTGATGCTGCTGCGCAGCATTTCCACCCGCGGCAACGCCAAATCAAGCCATCGGCGCAGACGCCTTCAAGCGCCGCAGCCAGGGCAATCACCCCGACGCCAGCCCAAATGCCTGAGCCAGAAGCTCGTAGGAGCGCAAGCGTGGCTCTGGGTCAAAGGTCCAGGTCACGACCACCAACTCGTCAAGTTCGAGGCCAGTGGCGAGCCGTTGCAATTTTTCGGCCACCTGCTCGGCATCGCCGACAATGGCTTTGTGCTGCAAGCGCTCGGCAACGCGTTGCTCCGCCGGATTGAGCGAACGGGCGGCCGCCTCCTCAGGGGAAATCAGGGGTAAACGAATTCCGAATTCACGGTCAATGGTCGAGCGTTCACGGGTTTTGAACTGCCATTGCGCCTGCGCCTCCGTGTCGGCGGCGAGAGCCGCAACGCAGATGGTGGCGTAGGGCTGCGGGCAGACCGGGCTTGGTCGGAAATTCTCCCGATACAGGGCAAGCGCCTCTTCCACACCCGTCCCCTCGCTGAAAAAATAAGCGAAAGCGTAGGGCAAGCCGAAATAGGCCGCCAACTGGGCGCCGTAATCCGAGCTACCCAGAATCCAGAGGTCGGGAGTTGTCGGTCCGGTCGGATTGGCAACAACCCGGCGAAACGGATGTCCCTCGGGCAGCGGATTCCCGGACACCCAATGCTGGAGTTCCTGAAGCTGGCGGGGAAAATGGTCTTCAACCGGTTGCGGCATTGGATTCAGCGCGCGGGCGGTGAGCGCGTCTGAGCCCGGAGCTCGACCGACGCCGAGATCAATACGCCCTGGCGCCAGCGCCTCCAGCACCCGAAACTGCTCGGCCACTTTCAAGGCTGAATAATGCGGCAACATGACGCCTGCGCTGCCAACCCGAATCCGGGTGGTTGTGGCGGCAATCGCAGCCATCAGGACCTCGGGGGCCGTGCCGACGATATTGCCGGAGTTATGATGCTCTGAGACCCAATAGCGGCGATAGCCCAGGGCATCACAGTGCTGTGCCAGCGCGAGGGACTCCCGAATCGCGACGTCCTGAGTTTTGCCTTTTGAGGCGGTGGACTGATCGAGAACAGATAATTGCATGGCCCTTCCAGAGTTACTTCACGTTTGTACCGTCATTTCCGGAGCCTTCGCTGTTGACCCAAGCCGCTGACGTGAAGGCCTCCTACCGGGCCCTGAGGCTCGTCGGTATTGCAGCCTTCGCCAGCATGATGTCGATGCGGGCCTGTGACTCCATTCTGCCGCTTCTGGCCAAGGAATTCGAGGTGAGCGCCGGCTCCGCGGCCCAAACCATCTCTGCGTTTTCGATTGCCTACGGCGCTCTGCAGTTTTTTTACGGCCCACTGGGCGATCGACTGGGCAAATTGCGCGTCATGTCGGTGGCGGTCGTTCTGTGCGCCATGGCCAATCTGTTGATCGCACTGTCGCCGTCACTCGAACTGATGTCCTTGGGCCGAGCCCTGGCCGGCGCTGGGGGGGCCGGCATCATTCCCTTGGGTATCGCGCTCGTTGGCGACTCAGTCGACTACGGTCGTCGTCAGGAAGTCCTTTCGCGCCTGATGATCGTCACGATTTCCGGACTGATCGCGGGGCAATGGCTCGGTGGGCTGATTGCCGAATGGGCTGGATGGCGCACACTGTTTTTCGGTTTGGCCGTGGTGTTTTTGATCATGGCCCTCCCCATGCAATGGGCTTGCCGACGCGAACAGCGCCCGCCTCTGACGATTGCCGGCCAAACCCAACCTGGCATGTGGGAGCAGATCCGGCGCTTGCTGCGCCTGCGCTGGGCGCGGCGTGTTCTCGCGGTTGTCGCTCTGGAGGGCGGGTTCGCATTCGCCACCATCTCATTCATCCCGGTCTATCTCCATCAGGCCTTCGGTTTATCGATCGGCTGGGCGGGCGCCGTCATGGCGCTCTTTGGGGTCGGCGGGCTCGCCTACGCCGTCTGTTCCAAGGCGCTGATTCATCGCCTCGGCGAGCGCGGCATGGCGCTCGTGGGCGGCTGCGCCACCGGGATCGCGATGGGCTTGGTCGCATTCGGTAGTCGTTGGGAATGGGCAGCCGTGGGTTGTCTGATCGGCGGTGGGGGGCTTTACATGCTGCATAACACCCTGCAGACCAATGCCTCGCAAATGCTGCCCCAGATCCGCGGTACGTCCGTTTCCATGTTCGCAGCCTGCCTTTTCATGGGTCAATCCCTTGGCGTTGCCATCGAAGCCTGGGCCATCGATCTCGGTTCGGCGCGTGAGATTTTTGCCGCCTCCATGGTCGCCCTCCCCGCGCTGGGCTGGTGGTTCAGTCAGGGGTTACACGTGCGTGACGACTGGCAGCGCAGCGACGCGAATACGAGCGCACTGTCGCCCTAGGGACAGACGGCCCCCGGTCCAACAGGCACGCCAACTGCTGAGTGGAGTTCAGGACCTTAGGCATGAGGTCCGCCGCGCCCGCCTGACCTGTTCAATCTCCTTGAATCAGGCATCTCCGCATCACTGCGGACGGGGCACTTCGTCTAATCACCACAGGGAGTCTGCAATGGAATGGAATCGCATCCAAAGTAACTGGCAACAAGTCACCGGCAAAGCGAAGGAACAGTGGGGAAAGCTCACCGATGACGATCTGACGCGGATTGCAGGTCAACGGGACCAGCTCAGCGGGAAAATCCAGGAGCGCTACGGCGTTGCGCGCGAAGAGGCCGAGAAGCAACTCACCGCCTGGATCGGCAGGGCGAATGAATCCTGGTTTGTCCCGCCACAGAAACCCAAGTGATCGGGACTTGACCCGTCCGTGGCGCCTCTGTCCATGGTCAGGGCGCCACGGTTCAGGCCCACCTTCTTGGGTCACACCTGCCGCAAGGATGTGGTGCTACAGCAGCGAACCGGGTTCGGTAGGTTGTACCGAGACCTCATCCGGCTCGAATAAATTCACCGCACGCCGATACCCGGTCGGTGTGATGCCGAGATGCTGGCGAAAAAAACGGGCGAAATGCCCGGGCGCCGAAAATCCCAGCGCATTTCCAACCCCCGCAACCGGCGAGTCTGTATGCGATAAAAGCTGCACGGCCGCTTCGAAGCGCAGAACATTGGCGTACACAAGCGGAGTCACCTGGGTATCGTGCTGAAAAAGCGCAAAAAAATGTGCCCGCGACAGACCGACCGCAGCCGCTACGCCGTCGATATCAAGATCGCGGGCAAGATCGTTCTTCATCAGTAAAATCGCCTGCCGGATACGGGCGTCCATCGACACGGGCGGCTTGCTGCGTAACAGACTGGCCAAATCGCGCCATCCCGAATAGCAGTCAATCACCGTCATGATCAGATTGAACAAGAGCGATTCCAGGCGCCCCGGGGAGACCTCGTCGGCCCACCAGAGTTCCAGCACAAACTCCTCTGCCATCTTGCGCGCGGCCGGCGTAATCTGCACACAACGCTGCGGAAAGAAACGCGGATGGCCCGATAGCGCGAGCGAGCGCTGGATATCGGCGAGCCATGCCGGTTCGATGTAAAGCGCGAGGATCAACGTGCGCTCATCCGGGGGCGCCTCGTGTTCGTAGGCGTGATACTCCCAGGCGTTCACCAGCACCACGCTTTCGTCGGTGAGCGGAGCCCGTTCACCCCGAACCCGAAAGGCACTGTCGGCCCCTCCCGTCTTGATCAAGATATGGCAATGGTGATGGGCATGCCCCACCAGCGGACCATCCATGTCCAGTAGCGCAACACGGCCGAAACGGCCCTGGAAGATCTTGATCGCGTCGGACACGCCGCTTCAGCTCAGGACCGCAGGGATTTCCTGAGCGGGTGGTGTGTTGCGACTGCGCCCACAGCGCACGATGCCATCGATCATCACCATGCCAATGCCGGGAATGTCCCCCAACTGGACGCTTTCCAGAAGCGTTCGCCCGGCCGAATGCTGGGCCCGATCCATAAACACAAAATCCGCTGCACGCCCCACCTCGATCAAGCCGCAGTTCAAACCCCGGATCCTCGCGGTGTTGCCCGTCGCAAAACAGAACACGAGTTCTGCCGGCAGATTTCCCAGGCTGGAGAGCAGGGCGATCAGACGTAACATCCCAAGGGGCTGCACACCCGAGCCTGCGGGGCCGTCGGTCCCGAGAATGACCCGGTGCGGACACTTCAATTCGATTGCTGCCCGCGCGGCAGCCAGTGCGACCCGCTCATTGCCGTTATGCACGATCTCGATGGCGCGGCTGGATCGTTCACAAAGCTCGCAGACATGTGCTTCGGATAATGCGGTGTGCCCACCATTGATATGCCCGATGACATCAGCATCGGCTTCTAGAACGACATCCTTGTCGATCAGACCGGAGCCGGGAATCGAGGGTCCGCCCGTATGGATCGTGCTCTGAATGCCATGTTTACGGGCCCAGGCCACCATCTGCGCAGCCTCATAACCGGCCTTGACAGAGCCCAGGCCGACTTCGCCCAAGAGACTCACGCCGGCGGCGGCAAGGTCCGCAAAGTCCTGCTCGGTCATACCCTGTTCGATCACGGGAGCCCCCGCGAGCACCTTGACCCCGCTCGGTCGGAAGTTTTGAAATGCCCGCTGCGCCGTGATCGCCAGGGCTTTGAGACCCACAATATCGCGGGGCCGGCCAGGCAGGTGAACTTCACCGGCTGAGATCATCGTCGTCACGCCCCCATTGAGCGTGGAATCGATCCAGCCGATCTGGTTTTGCCGCGGTGTCCAGTCGCCAAAGACCGGATGAACATGGCTATCGATCAGGCCGGGGGCCAGACAGGTCTGACGCGCATCGATCACGGTGGTGGCATCTGCCAGATCGCAGTCGCGCTCCCGTCCCACGGCCGTGATGAGCCCATCATGGATGACCACCGTATCGGCCTCAAGTACAGGGCGATCGATATCACCCGAAAGCATCAGGCCGACATTCCGGATCACGACCTTGCCAGATCGGGCTTCGATTACCGCAGTTGCCATCAAGAGTCTCCGTGAGGTTCAATCCACAGGGATGAACCTAACAGATGAACGCCTTTTCGGCATCGGCTGCGCGAATCGCCCTCGGGCAATCCCTCCCCTGCGATGCGCGACGCTGCCAGAAAATCCCGTTCGCTGTGTGCCCTTGCCCTTGGACTGTGCCCCTGGATCGTGCCCCTGTACTGAGCGCGAATAGCAGATGACTCAACCTTTTCCTGCCTCCAAGATCGAGTGCAACGCTTGTCCGGTGCTTTGCCAGATCACCCTAGGCCGCGCCGGAGCCTGTGACCGTTATGCGAACCAGGACGGCATCCTGGTGCGGCTCGACCCGGTGGTCCTTTTGCGTCGGGAAGCCCATGCCCTTGGATCCGAATCCTCCGAATTACAGCCCCGTGAGCCGCTCGTGGACCCTCGCGATGAAGATCTGGATGGGAATCTGGACGCTCATTCGCCAGGCTCGGCCGAACGCGGTGTCTTCGTCACCGGCGTTGGTTCTTCCACGACCTATCCCGACTACAAGCCCGCGCCCTTTATCGTCGCATCACGATCCCGCGAGGTTGACCTCGTCACCGTCGTGACGGAAGGAATCTTCAGCTACTGCAGTCTGAAGGTGAAGATCGATACCGATCGATACCTGGGTCCTGAACAGGCCGCGGTGCGGTGCCGCGGCGAGGTGGTCGGCCATGTCACCACTGCCGAGTACGGCTCGCAAATGCTGAGTCTGGGTGGCGTTCACCACCTCACCGGGGGCAGCAAGAAGGAAGGTCGAGTCACCGTCGAACTGATGGAGGCGCTGGGCAATCAGCAGCCGCAGGAGGTCTCGATCGATGGGGGTTCCACGGTCGTGCTGCAGGCGGGGCGGGCGCCGATCGTCAACGGCAATCGCGAGGAGCGCATGCGCGTGGGTTGCGGATCGGCTGCGATCGGCATCTTCGCGCAGCAGTGGCAGGGTCTGTGTGATGAGGTCGTTGTCGTGGACGATCACATCACAGGCGTGCTGAGCGAACATCAGGCGGGCAAATGTCTGGACATCGCGCCAACCGGTATCCGTGTTCGCGGCCGCAAGTCGACCCCAGGACGCTACTTCCAGGTCGCCAATCCAGGCACTGGCTGGGGGGGAACCGACATTGCCGATCCCTTGTCCATCCTTGAGGACTGGAACCCGAAATTCGCCTACCCCGGGCTGCGCCTTCTGATGACATCGACCACCGGTGAGCATTTCGCCTGGTATGTGCTCGATGAGCAACTGCGGCCCCGCTCCGAACCGATGCCGGCGGCGGTCCGTGAGGTGGTCGATCGGATTGGCGAGAACTGCGAGCCTTCGCTAGTCTCCATCCTCTTTCTCGGTGGCGCGGGCGGTAGTCTGCGCGCCGGTGTCACCGACAATCCAATCCTGCTCACCCGGGCAATCCAGAATGCGCTTGTTCAGGTCACCTGCGGCGGTGCTCCGGTGTTCGTCTGGCCCGGTGGTGGCATTACCCTCATGGTGGATGTCACGCGGATGCCATTGGGCAGTTTCGGTACCGTACCAACACCCGCTATCGTTGCACCGATTGAATTCACCTTGCGTCTCGATGACTACCGGGCGCTTGGTGGTCATATGGCCTATGTGCGCAGCCTCGACGACACCCTGCGGCACGGCGCCTGGCATTCTGATGGTGCGCCGACCCGGGTTCGCTGGGAGAGCCCGCCAGCCGGTCTGAATCCCTGGCCGCTGGATCATCCCCAGTGGTACCGATCGAAAGCATGACCGCGCAGCGACAATGGCTCGACGGCGGGCGCTGGCACTTCCAGCACGGCCCCATCGATCTCATCATCGCGGCCGACGGGGATCCGAGCGCAGTGGAGGCCGCACACGACGCCGCCTGGGCGCGCTTTGAACCACTGCTGCAGACCCTGGTTCAGGAGTTGACCCTGTTGCGCACAGGCATTGCGTTGGAGGCCGGTGATTCAAGCTACCTCAGACCTCGCAACCACCTGCAGGGGCCGGTCGCACGACGGATGTGGGAGGCCTGCGCCGCCGTTGCCAATCCGAGCGAATCCGGATTCATCACGCCGATGGCGTCGGTTGCCGGTGCCGTCGCCGAAGAACTCATCGACTGCTACCAGCGCCCCGGCATCACCCGGGCCTGGGTCAATAACGGTGGCGATATCGCCCTCCATCTGACCCCAAAAACCCAGGTCCAAATTGGCCTGGTGAGCGATCTCGCACAGGCGATGCGGTCCTCCCCGGCCCGCGACCTGGCGCTGGACGGTCAACTGGAAATCCGCCACGACACCCCTGTGCGCGGCATTGCGACCAGCGGCTGGCGAGGCCGCAGCCATTCGCTCGGGATCGCCGACAGCGTCACGGTGCTCGCACGGACAGCGGCCCAGGCGGATGCAGCCGCGACGATGATCGCGAATGCCGTCAATATCGAGGATCCGCGCATCGAGCGGCGCCCAGCGCGAACCTTGCGCGATCAAGCCGATCTGGGCGACCGGCTGGTCACCGTCCATGTCCCGACGCTCTCACGCGAGCAGATTGCCCTGGCACTGCAACGAGGATGTACGCTTGCGCGGGAATTCGCCAACCGTGGCCTCATTCACTCAGCCCTCCTGGCCTGCCAGGGACAGTTCCAACCGGATTGCCAAGTTCTGACATGAAAGCCGACATTCGAAAACTCATCGTTCAGGTTGAAGAGACCCATCGTGAAGGCGGGGAATCCGTCTCCCCGCCCACCCGTCGCGCCGTCGCCATCGCCGTGATCCAGAATCCCTATGCCGGGCAGTTCAGCGCGAATCTGGATGCCCTGATCGAGATCGGTGAGGAGCTCGGTGCGCTCCTGGGCGAACGCTGCGTTCAGGCGCTTGGGATTGCCCCGGAAGCTGCGCAAAGCTATGGCAAGGCCGCCATTGTCGGTGAGGCGGGCGAACTCGAGCACGCGGCCGCGATTCTTCACCCAAAGCTCGGAGCGCCACTGCGCAAGGCGGTGGGTAAAGGGGCAGCCCTGGTGCCATCGGCGAAAAAACGCGGCACTCTGGGCACCACCATCGATATTCCCCTCGGGCATAAAGACGCCGCGTTCGTTCGTAGTCACTTTGATGCGATTGAGGCGCGTGTCTCGGATGCACCGAGGGCCCAGGAAATCGTCGTCGCTGTCGCAGTCACCGACAGCGGTCGCCCTCAACCACGCATCGGTGGGCTGCAAGTCCACGAAATCATCGGTCAGGATGGGCTACGCTAGCACTTCTGATCGTTCTTCCATTGGCAATCGATCTTCTTTTTGACTGAGTTCCCCGTCTCCTGGAGTACCGATGAAATTGACCCTGCCCCCCATTCAGACACCTGACTCGCACAATCGTCGTCGACTGGTTCAGGCGAGCGCCAGCCTTGCTCTGGCGATTGGCCTGCACGTCACTCCGAACCTCGGAGTCTCGAGCGCCTTCGCCCAGGCCGTGATTAAGATTGGCGAGATCAACAGCTACAAGGCTCAGCCCGCATTCCTCGAGCCGTACAAGAAAGGCATGGAACTCGCCATCGACGAGATCAACGCAGCCGGTGGCGTCAATGGTCGCAAGCTGCAACTCATCATCCGCGACGACAACGCCAACCCTGGCGATGCGGTGCGGGCTGCCGAAGAGCTGGTTTCACGCGAACAGGTCGATGTGCTCTCAGGCACTTTCCTGTCCAACATCGGACTCGCAGTGGCTGATTTTGCGAACCAGAAAAAATTCTTTTTCCTCGCGGGCGAACCGCTGACCGACAAGATCGTCTGGCAAAACGGCAACCGCTACACCTTCCGCCTGCGCGCATCAACCTACATGCAGGCCGCCATGCTCGTCCCGGAGGCGGCCAAGCTCAAGAAAAAACGCTGGGCGGTGGTGTATCCGAATTATGAGTACGGCCAATCGGCGGCGGCGACCTTCAAGGAACTCCTTAAAGCGGCGCAGCCCGATGTGGAGTTCGTCGGCGAACAGGCACCTGCGCTCGGCAAGATCGATGCGGGTGCGGTTGCGCAAGCCCTGGCCGATGCCAAGCCGGATGCGATTTTCAACGTGCTCTTTGGGGCCGATCTGGCCAAGTTCGTTCGCGAGGGCAATACCCGGGGCCTGTTCCAGGGACGCGAAGTCGTCAGCCTGCTGACGGGCGAACCAGAGTATCTGGACCCGCTCAAAGAAGAGACCCCCAATGGCTGGATTGTCACTGGCTATCCGTGGAACGGGATCAACACGCCTGAGCACAAGTCCTTCCTAAACGCCTATCAGGCCCGCCATAAAGACTATCCGCGCCTGGGCTCCGTTGTGGGCTACACCATGATCCAATCGCTCGCGGCAGGGATTCGAAAAGCAAACAGCACCGAAACCGAAAAGCTGATCACGGCGTTCCGCGGGCTAGCCATCGATACCCCCTTTGGCAAGGCGACCTTCCGCGCACAGGATCAGCAGTCCACGATGGGTGCCTTTGTCGGTCGGACCAAAAACGATAACGGCAAGGGTGTCATGGTCGACTACCGGTATCTGGATGGGGCCGCCTTCCAGCCTAGCAATGACGATGTGAAGAAGCTTCGCAAGGCTGATTGAGCGGCATGCGACCGCACCCGTCACCCCGAAGTCACTGAAGCGCCATGGATTTCTCAGGGTTTCTTGTCCAGTTGCTCAACGGGCTGGCGGGTGCGTCGTCTCTCTTTTTGGTCGCTGCCGGGCTGTCCCTGATTTTCGGGGTCACCCGGATCGTCAATTTCGCCCATGGCTCCTTTTTCATGCTGGGCATCTATCTGGCCTACACGCTGACGGAACACATCGGGCGGTCAGTTGGCCTCGCGCTCAGCTTCTGGTGGCTGCTGCTTGCGGCGAGCCTGATCACGGGACTGATCGGCGCGATTGTTGAAATCGTTCTCTTGCGAAGAATCTACCGCGCACCCGAACTGTTCCAACTCCTGGCGACTTTTGCATTGGTGCTGGTCATCAAGGACGCTGCGCTCTGGATCTGGGGTCCTGAAGACCTGCTTGGGCCCCGGGCGCCGGGTCTGGCCGGTGCCATCGATATCCTGGGGCGGCGCTTTCCGGCCTACGACCTTGTACTGATGGTCTTGGGGCCCCTTGTTCTTGGCTTGCTCTGGCTGTTGCTCACGCGTACGCGCTTTGGCGTCCTGATCCGGGCCGCCACCCAGGACCGGGAGATGGTTGGCGCGCTGGGTATTCATCAGAGTCGACTCTTCACGGCAGTCTTCGCACTCGGCTGCGCGCTGGCGGGTTTAGGCGGAGCGCTGCAACTCCCGCGAGAGCCCGCAAATCTCGGTCTGGACCTGCTCACCATTGGTGACGCCTTCGTCGTCGTCGTGGTGGGCGGTATGGGGTCGCTACCGGGGGCCTATCTCGCCGCGCTCCTGATCGCAGAAATCAAGGCAATCTGCGTGGGTCTGGGTACGGTGCAGTGGCTCGGCCAGTCATTCTCGTTCTCAAAACTCACGCTCGTCGTTGAATTTCTGATCATGGCGGTCGTGCTCATGGTCAGGCCCTGGGGCTTGTTGGGACGCGCGCAGGCCCCAACCCGACAAGCCAGCGCCCCGGAATCCCCCCTCCGGCTGGCGGGGTCCGTCAACCAGGCCCTCTGGATCGGCTGCATCGGTCTGCTCCTGGCGCTGCCGTGGCTGACTGCGCAGTCTCCCTACTCGGTCGTCCTGGCTATCGACCTGATGACGGCTGCGCTTTTTGCCTGCAGCCTGCACTTCATCATGGGTCCAGCCGGTATGCATTCGTTTGGCCATGCGGCCTACTTCGGTCTGGGTGCCTACGCCGCGGCACTATTGGCCCTGCGCGGAGGTCTGCCGATGGAGGCGAGTCTCGCGCTCGCGCCGCTCATCACCGCGCTGGCAGCGGCGGTCTTCGGCTGGTTCTGCGTCAGGCTGTCTGGCGTCTATCTGGCAATGCTCACCCTCGCCTTTGGTCAGATTTTGTGGTCGATCTTTTTTCAGTGGGACCAATTCACCGGGGGCAGCAACGGCCTCACCGGGGTCTGGCCAAGCCCCTGGCTCAAAGACAAGCGGGTCTACTTCTATCTCACACTGACGCTGACCGGCGTTGGTATTTACGCTCTGCGCCGCATGCTGTTTTCGCCCTTCGGGTATGCGCTGCGGGCGAGTCGTGATTCGGCCCTGCGCGCTGATGCAATCGGCATCCATGTGCAGCGACTGCAATGGGCGGGCTTCATCGTTGCAGCCCTGTTCGCAGGCCTAGCCGGCGCCCTGTTCGCATTCTCCAAGGGCAGCATTTCGCCAGACAGCATGGGCGTGGGGCGATCGGTCGATGGCCTGGTGATGGTTCTGCTGGGCGGCGTTCAGACCGTCGTCGGTCCGATCGTCGGTGCGGTGAGTTTCACCTGGCTGCAGGACAGCATTGCCCGCAGCACAGACTACTGGCGGGCCGTTCTGGGTGGCACGATCCTGTTGCTCGTGCTGGCGTTCCCGCAGGGTCTGGCCGGCTTCGTGCAAGAACGATTCGGTGCCCGGCCAGGCCCTCGGAATCAACACCCATGAGCCTGCTCCAGGTCCAGAGTCTGCGCAAAATCTTCGGCGGCAATGTCGCCGTCGACGATGTGTCGTTCGAACTTGCGCCCGGGGAGGTGCTGGCGCTGATCGGCCCCAATGGCGCTGGCAAATCGACCACGTTCAACATGGTCAACGGGCAACTCAAACCCGATGCGGGTGCGGTGCTTCTCGATGGCCAGGACCTGATTGGTCGCAAGCCGCGCGAAATCTGGCAAATGGGGGTGAGCCGCACCTTCCAGATTGCCGAAACCTTTGCCTCACTGACGGTCGTCGAGAACGTCCAGATGGCACTGCTGTCGCGCGACTCCCGACTCTATTCGTTCTGGCGGCGCGCCACGGTTTACCGACGCGACGACGCCCTTGCGTTGCTGGATCAGGTGGGGCTGGCTGGACAGGCAGAGCGCCCCTGTAATGAGTTGGCCTATGGGGATATCAAGCGTCTCGAGCTGGCGATCGCGCTGGCCAACGAACCCCGTCTGCTGCTGATGGACGAACCCACGGCCGGGATGGCTCCAGCCGAGCGCCAGCAGCTGATGGCGCTGACCCGCAATCTTGTGAGCCAGCGCGGCCTGGCGATTCTATTCACGGAACACAGCATGGACGTGGTGTTTGGTCATGCTGACCGCATTCTGGTGCTCGCACGTGGACGTCTGATCGCACAGGGCGATGCGCAGACCATTCGCGAGCACCCCAAGGTCCAGGAAGTGTATTTTGGCAGTGGACGCACCTTTGAACGTCAGCGGGCGATGACGCCATGAACCCGGACTGGTTGTTGCAAACGCGTGGCCTGAACGCCTGGTACGGCGCTGCCCAGATCCTCTTTGACGTCGACCTGCAAGTCGGTCGCGGAGAGGTCGTTGCGCTGATGGGGCGTAACGGCGCTGGCAAATCCACAACGCTCAAAGCCATCATGGGTATGGTGCCCCGGCGTAGCGGCAGCATCGAATTTCTGGGCCAGGGGATCGGCCGGGCCCAGCCGCACGAAGTGGCCCGCCAGGGACTGGGCTATGTCCCGGAAGATCGCCGAATCTTCACCGACCTGACGGTTCTAGAAAATCTCAGCGTCGGTCGCCAGCCGGCGCGTCGCTTCCCCGACGGATCGCCCGCACCCGAATGGACACCGCAGAAACTCTTCAAACTGTTTCCGAACCTGGGCGAAATGCAGCAGCGTCCAGGCGGACGCATGAGCGGGGGCGAACAGCAGATGCTCACCGTCGCCCGTACCCTGATGGGAAACCCCTTGCTCGTCCTCCTGGATGAACCCTCCGAAGGCGTCGCACCGGTCATCGTGGAGCAAATGGCGGACATGATCATGGCGCTCAAGCGCGAAGGCGTGAGCATCTTGCTCTCGGAACAAAACCTGCACTTTGCGCAGTGGGTCTCGGATCGCGCCTACGTCCTTGAGAAAGGCCAGATTCGCCATCAGGCGACGATGGATGCCCTGGTCGAGGATGAGACCGTGCGCCGCAACTACCTCAGCCTCTGAGGGTTGCCTGCGCCTTCGGCCCGCATTCAAAGGTCCTACCTTTCATCATGCCCCATTGAAGCAGCATCACATTACCTTGTCCGTCAACGGTCAGGAGCACCCCCTGACACTGACCCGCGCAGCGACGCTGCTGCAGATTCTGCGCAATGACCTTCACCTCAATGGTCCGCGCTACGGCTGCGGACTTGGCCAGTGCGGCGCCTGTACCGTTCTGATCGATGACCGGGCCGCACGAGCGTGTGTGATCCCGGCAGTGGAACTCGACAGAAGAACGATCACAACGCTCGAAGGACTCGCCGTTCAGGGTCAGCCGCACCCGGTACAGCAGGCATTCATCGATGCACAGGCAGCCCAATGCGGTTATTGCCTGAACGGGATGATCATGACGACAGTCGCGCTGCTGCGATCCAACCCAAAGCCAAGCGAGCGGGAGATTCGCGAAGCGCTCGCGGGCAACCTCTGCCGGTGCGGTACCCACCTGGAAATCCTCGAGGCGGTGCAACGCGCGGTGCGCAGTCACGGTGTTGAGATTCGCGCCAGGTCGATGGCGCAAGTTGCAGGCTGAGGCGACCTCGAACATGACCCCGCGCGCCCGACAAACCAGCTCGCGTGAAGCCCTGCGAGGCGCCCAGGGGGTGCTGTTGGTCATGCGTGAACCGCTCCCCGCCATGGCCCCGATCCCGGGCCAGCCGGCTTTTGTGGCCAGCGATCCGCGAGAAGGTCTTGAACCTCTGATCGCGGTCTGGGACGACGCCAGCGTTACCGCATTTCATGGCCATGTGGATCTCGGTACGGGCTTGCGCACGGCACTGACGCAGATCGTTGCCGAAGAGCTCGACATCGATCCCGCAGCGGTTCATCTGGTCATGGGCAGCACGGCGCTCGCGCCGAATCAAGGGGCGACGATCGCGAGCGCCTCCCTGCAAATTCATGCGCAACCGTTGCGAATCGCTGCGGCACAGGCTCGCGCCTGGTTACTCGCTCAAGCCGATCCATCCATGCCAGCAGCGAACCTGGCGGCGACGCTGGGCGCGCGGCATGTCGAACTGATGCTGGACCTCAAGACCCCAGTGAAATCGTTCGAACAGTATCGTCTGGTCGGCCAGAGTCTGCCACGTGTTGATATTCCCGCGAAAGTCATGGGTGATGCCGTCTTCGTCCATGACATGCGTCTGCCCGGCATGCTGCACGGACGCGTGATTCGACCGCCCTATGCCGGGGTGGACAGCGGGGAGTTCATCGGCCGCACGCTCGAGTCGGTCGATCGCAGCTCAGTCGCCCAGATTCCCGGGATCCGGGCCATCGTGGTTCAAGGCGACTTTGTGGGTGTTGTGGCCGAGCGCGAAGAACACGCCGAACTCGCCATGAAAACACTGCGCGTGACCTGGAAGCCCTGGACCGGGCCCGGCCCCCTCGACGATGTCGCACAGGCGCTTCGCGCCCACCCCAGCACACCACGTGAACTCGTCAACGAAGGTGCCCTTGAGCAAGCGCTGGCAGGCGCCGACAGAACGCTGGAGCGCACCTATATCTGGCCTTACCAGATGCATGCCTCGATCGGCCCCTCCTGCGCTCTAGCGGTATGGGATGCGACTGGGCTTGATTCAAATGGGCTTGGGTCAGAAACTGAGGCCGCGCCAGGCTCGCTTCTTCGTGTTTGGGCTGGCACACAAAATCCTCATGCCCTGCGGGCCGATCTGGCGCTGCTCATGGGCGTCCAGCCCCCCCAGGTGGACCTCATCCGGATCGAGGCTGCGGGCTGCTATGGGCGAAACGGAGCAGACGATGTCGCTGCTGACGCGGCATTGCTGGCCCGCGCGGTCGGCGCGCCGGTGCGCGTACAACTGAGCCGCGAACAGGAAAATGCCTGGGATCCGAAAGGCGCCGCACAGTGGATGCAAGTGCGTGGCGGTCTGCACAAGGACGGAACGCCTGCCGGCTATGACTTTCAGACCAGTTATCCGTCCAACGGAGCGCCGACCTTGGCGCTTCTGCTGACCCGAACCATCGAGCCGACTGCTCGCGCCTATGAGATGGGCGATCGCACCGCCCGTCCCCCGTACGACTATCCGGCACTGCGCGTGACCGTCAACGACATGGCGCCGATCCTGCGAGCGTCCTGGCTGCGCGGAGTCTCAGCCCTACCCAATTCATTCGCCCACGAAAGCTTCATCGACGAACTGGCCAATGCCGCCGGGGTTGATCCCGTTCAGTATCGCCTTCGTTTGCTCGAGGACCCCCGAGCCCGTGAACTGATCGAAGCGACCGCGACGCGTGCCGGCTGGCAGCCCCATGACCAGCCACAACAACAGGACCGGCAGGGGGATTGGCTGCAAGGCCAGGGCTTTGCCTACGCGCGCTATATCCACAGCCGCTGGCCGGGTTTTGGCGCGGCCTGGGCGGCGTGGGTCGCCGATGTCGAGGTTCACTCGAAAACCGGGGAAGTCCATGTCAAGCGGGTTGTGGTCGGCCACGATGCTGGCCAACTGATCAACCCTGCAGGCGTTGCCCACCAGATCCACGGCAATGTCATTCAGACCACCAGCCGCGCGCTGCTTGAGCGGGTTGCCACAGACCCTCTGCAGGGCACGGTGATCGCCCCGGATTGGGGTAGTTACCCGATTCTGAGCTTTCGAGAGGTCCCCGTCATCGAAGTGCTGCAGATGCCGCGCCCAGGCGAAGCACCGCTTGGCGCCGGCGAATCCTCATCGGTGCCCGGCACTGCCGCCATTGCGAATGCCATTTTCGACGCAACCGGTATCCGTTTCCGACAACCACCGTTCACGCCAGAGGTCGTTCGGGCGGCGTTGAATCCGCTCGAACAGGCCAGCGCTGAAACCCGGCCGACCCATCGAGCCGATCCAGGCCTTGGGCATGGCGGTCCGAATACAGCAGATCCAACGGGGGGGGCGCGTGGACCCGCGTCACTGGTACGCCACTCCGCCCGCCTGCCAGTCACCCCCAGCAGGTGGCGCCGGCGAGTTGGGCAATTCATGGGCCTGAGTCTGGGTCTGCTAACCGCAGGGCTGGCACTTCTTGGGTGGCGCGCGAACTTCGCGCCGATCGACCGGGTTGACCTCTCCAGCTACAACGCGTCCACGCTTGCGCGCGGCCAAAGGATTGCCGCAATCGGGCACTGCTCAGGCTGTCATACCGCAGACGAGGGACAAGCCAATGCGGGCGGACGCCCTCTGGAGACCCCCTTCGGCGTCGTCTACAGCACCAATCTGACGCCTGACCCGGAGACCGGAATCGGACGTTGGTCATATCGGGCGTTTGAACGAGCGATGCGCGACGGTCTCTCACGCGATGGTCATCACCTATACCCGGCGTTCCCCTACACCGCATTTGCAGGAATGCGTGACGAGGACATGATGGCGCTCTATGGATGGTTGATGTCCCAGCCTGCCACCCACGCTCCCACGCCCACAGCCCAACTCAAATTCCCCTTCAGCGTTCGGCCATTGATGGCACTGTGGAATGGACTATTCCATCAAGCCGCACCATTGGCGACTGATCCCGCGCGCAGTGCGCTCTGGAACCGTGGCGCCTACCTGGTCAACCATGTGGCCAATTGCGGCGGCTGTCATACACCCCGCAACGCGATGGGCGCAGAGCGCAACACCACCGCCTATCTACAGGGCGCGCGCAACGATGGCTGGGATGCGCCCGCACTGGACGCTCTGAACCGAGCCCCGATCGCCTGGACCGAGGAGGCGTTTTACAGCTACCTGCGCCAAGGCCATACCCAGCACCATGGCACCGCTGCGGGTCCGATGGCGGGCATCGTACGCGAGCTCGGTCCCGTACCCGATGAAGACTTGCAGGCGATCGCACACTATCTGGCAAGCCTTGGCGGACAGCAGCGCACGAGCGAAGGTGAGCTGGCGGCACAGTCGCAGGCTCTGGTCGCTCGCGCGGTCCAAGAGGCGCCGCCACCTGGGGTCGTGCAACGACAATTCGAAGCTGGCTGTGGTGGCTGCCACCATGAAGGGACTTCGACCCATGTGTTCGGGCAAAACCTACCACTCGCACTCAATACCAATCTTTATAGTGAACAACCTGACAATCTGATCCGGATCATTCTGGATGGTATTCAGGCCCCGCCCTCGGTTGAGACCGGATTCATGCCAGGATTTCGCGACAGCATGACCGAGGCGCAGCTGACCGAACTGGTCCAATGGATGCGTCTGCGCTTCGCACCCGGACAAGCCCCCTGGGTCAATCTGGCGAACACCGTGCGGCGCATTCGGGAAGAACCGATGCGCCCCCTCGATCACGGAGCCAGTTCGACTGGCGAGCTCGCCAGAAAACCACCGCTCTGATGCGCCCAAAGCCGGCTATACAGGCCGCCTCGTTCGAGTAGCGCCTGGTGCGTACCCTCTTCAACCACGCGCCCCTCTGCCATCACGATCAGGCGATCCATCGCCGCGATGGTACTCAGGCGGTGGGCAATCGCGAGGACGGTTTTCCCCTCCATCAGCCGGTACAGGCTTTGCTGAATCGCCGCTTCAATCTCGCTGTCGAGCGCGCTCGTCGCCTCATCCAGAATCAGGATCGGTGCATTTTTAAGCATCACACGAGCGATCGCGACCCGTTGGCGCTGGCCACCACTCAGCTTGACCCCACGTTCGCCCACATGGGCGTCGAATCCTTTGCGCCCTGAAGGATCTGTCAGCAACTCCACAAAGGTGTCGGCCTCAGCACGCTGAACAGCCAGGCGCATCTCGGCCTCCGAAGCATCGGGTTGTCCGTAGAGCAGGTTGTCCCGCACCGAGCGATGCAACAGCGACGTATCCTGCGTGACCATACCGATATTGGCCCGTAGGCTGGTTTGCGTGACCTGAGCGATGTCCTGTCCGTCGATCAGGATCCGTCCGCTGTCCAGGTCATAGAGGCGCAACAAGAGATTGGTCACGGTGCTCTTGCCAGCGCCAGAAGGGCCCACGAGACCGACTTTTTCACCAGGACGAATCACCAGATTCAAATCATGGATGACATTGCGCTTGCTACCATAGGCAAACCGGACAGACTCGAAGCGGATCTGGCCATGACTAACGGCCAGAGCCGGAGCCTGAACGCGGTCCACCACCGACCTGGCCCTGGACAGCATGCCCATCCCGTCGCGCACTGTTCCGATGTTTTCAAACAGACTAGCGAGCTCCCACATCACCCAGTGCGAAATACCGTTCAGACGCAATGACATTGCGGTAGCGGCTGCGACCGCACCGACGCCAACTGCGCCCTGCGTCCAGAGCCACAAGACGAGCCCTGAGGTCGACAGGACCAGGACCATACCGAGGACGTGATTCGCTATTTCAAAACCACTGGCCAATCGCATCTGAGCGTAGGCGGTTTCCATGAACTCCCGCATGGCATTGCGGGCATATTGCGCCTCGCGGTCCGCATGGGAAAACAGTTTGACGGTGGCGATGTTGGTATAGGCGTCGGTGATCCGGCCCGTCATCAGACTTCGTTTATCCGCCTGGGCCTTGCCTACGCGACCGATCCGGGGAACAAAAAAGCGCAGCACCACCGCATACATCGAGACCCACAGTACGAAGGGCAGAAGCAACAGCACATCGAAGGTACCAACGACACCGACCATGGTGAAAAAGTAAATCGTCACAAAAACCAGGATGTCACCAACCCCCAGCAACACATCGCGCACAGCCAATGCCGTCTGCATGACCTTGGTCGCGATCCGTCCGGCGAATTCGTCCTGATAGAAGCCCATGCTTTGCGACAGCATCAGGCGATGGAAGTTCCAGCGCAGGCGCATCGGAAAATTACCGAACAGGGTCTGATACTTGAACAGCGCTTGCAGGGCGACAATTAGAACGCTCGCCATCAGGAGCGCAGCAAGACCCAGTAATTCGCCGCCGCGCTGGGCGAAAAGCTGCTTCGGCTCGACCAGTGAAATCCAGTCAACCAACTCCCCAACCAGTGCGAACAGCAATGCCTCAAAGGCACCGATCAAAGCAGTCAGCCCGACAACCGCGATCATGTGGCCGCGCATACCCGCCGATGCGGCCCAGAGAAATTGCGCAAATGTGGCGGGTGTCGGAACTGGTTCCTGCTCCGGATAGGGATCGAGAAGCGATTCGAAAAATTTGAACACTCAACAACCGCTCATGAAATAGCCAGCACCCATCACAGATCCATCGTGTTCAGGTGCGCCCGCAGTGACTTCAGCGCGGACTCGGAGAGGGGTTCGTACGGGGGATAAGGGTCACCGAGCGCCATCCCCTGCAGATTCAGTGCCGCCTTCATGACTGCAGCCAGGCCAAATTCCATCCAGCGCGCAGGAAACAACGCGAACTGCCGCTGCAAGCGCGCTGCCTCGACCCAATCACCCGCCACAAACGCTTTGTGAATCTTCCTGGAAATCAGCGCCGCCGGAGGGGGAAGCGTCACGCCAGTCCCGCCCAGCATCAGAGAGGCCAGATTCATCTGCAGGGTGGTGAAGTAGTGCGCATGCCCTCCGTGTTCGATCTCTTCGATGAGGCGCGAGACCCGGGTCAAATCCCGCGAGCTCTCCTTCACAAAGGCAATGCCCTCCAACTTGGCGAGTTCGACCGTATCCTTGACCGACACCTCGGCGCCAGGTCCCGGGTTCAGGTAAAGCATCATCGGCAGGGTGGTTCGCCGAAGTACCGTTTCGTAGTACGACACCAGTTCACCCAACTTGGGCTGTCCCCCAGTCGGCTTCATCGGAGCCAGCAGTTGCAGGGCGGACGCCCCCTGTTGCTGGGCGAAATCGGCCAACTCCAAAACGACGCGCGCGGATGGATGCGAGATACCGACAGCAACCGGCCGGCGGCCGTCGACCAGTTCGATCGTGCTTCGAATCAGATCTTTGCGTTCCGAAAAACTCAGGTACTGATACTCCTGTGCTTCAACACCGGCCGCAATCACCATCGTCGCCTCGCAGTCTTCGACCACGTAATTCACCATCCGCTCAAGAGCGGCATAGTCGACCGTCCCGGCGGCGGTGAACGGCGTCAGCGGGGGTACCACCGTTGCGGGCAGGGTGAGAGCAAGATCGCGGGCAATGGACATCGGTAGAACACCTGGTCAGGGGTAGCAATGCGGTTGGGGAGTTATCTCAAGCGTTTCGGATCGCGCAGCTTCAGTCCACGGTTGCCTTGGCATGGCGCACGATCGCCTGGTATTTCCGACTCTCCTGCGCAATCAGTGCAGCAAATTCGCGCGGTGATGTCGGCGACGGTTCGGCCGCCAACGTCGCCATCAGATCCCGAAACGCCCTGCTCTGCATGGCCCCGGTAAATCCGCCATGCAGACGCTCAATCAACTCGGCCGGGGTGTTCGCTGGCGCAAACAGCCCGAACCAGGTGCTGATATCGAAGGATTTCAGTTCGGCCACCCCGGCACTGGCCAGTGGTTTCAATTCCGGAAATGCATTGGCCGCTTGCCGTGTGGTCACCGCCAGCGCCCGAATCCGTCCGTCCCGAATCCGCGGTGCCGCAGACGCGAGGTTATCGAACATGAACTGAATCTCACCGCCCTGCAGCGCCAACTGAGCCGGTACAGCGCCGCGATAGGGAATATGGACCGCAAACGTTCCCGTCTGCATCTTGAAGAGTTCCCCGGCGAGATGCCCGGCACTTCCGTTCCCCCCGGACCCGAAGCTGAGTTGCCCCGGATGCGCGCGCAAATACTGTACGAAAGCCGGCACGGAATCGATCCGGTTCCGGGCGGCGAACGCGGTCTCGAGGACGAGTACATTGGGGACGTTGGCGATCAGGGTGATCGGAATGAAATCGCGCTCCGCGTCGTATGGCATTTTAGAATAGAGCCAGGGATTGATCGCATGCGTGGCCACTGCGCCCAGGAGCAACGTATGCCCATCGGGCGCCGACTTGGCCACCGCATCGGCGCCCAGGTTACCCCCGGCGCCAGAGCGGTTTTCGACGATGATCTGACCCAGGACCGGACGGGCGGATTCGGCAAGCGAACGGGCTGCCAGATCCAGCGGCCCTCCGGGGGGATAGGGCACGATCAGTCGCAGTGGACGCCCCACTGAAGACCCTGCTGGCGATGGGTTCGGGCTACCGGTCAATCCGCTCGAAGCGGGCAAGCCTGCAGGGGTCCCAGCGGTCGATGGTGCCGGTCCTGTCTGCGCGTTGAGGTCTATCGGCCCCAGCACACCAGCGGCCAGGAGAGCCGACGGTATCCGAAGAAGGGATCGGCGGTTGAGGCCCATGGCATTGCTCTTTCTTGTTTTCTTGACTGTCACGTTGGCTGCTCCTCCCAGATCACCTGCATTGCCCGAACAAACCGTTCTGCCGCCCTGGGTGCGAACGGATGTTGACCATCCCGAATCACCCAACGACCGGCCACCATCACATCGCGCCAAGGCCGCACGGGGCTCGAGAACACGAGGGCATCCAGCGTTCGCTCAGGAGCTAACCCGAGAAGCGCCGGGTCGAGCGGATCAGCCACCAACAGATCTGCCCGTGCGCCAACGCGCAAACCACCGCCAACCAGGCCTGCAGCAGCAGAACCGGCGCTGAGCGCGCCTTCGAACAGACGCTCGGCAGCAGAGGGCCAGGTCGTCGGCAGGGCGCAGACGTTACGCTCGCGACGCAAGAGCCGCTGGCCCAGTTCGAGCCATCGGAGTTCCTCGCGCCAATCGCGTCCGACCTGACTGTCGGAGCCAATCGAAATCGGAACCCCCGCCGCCAGCCATGCTGGCACATCGGTCAGACCGTCGCCCAGATTGGCCTCCGTACTGGGGCACAGCACGATCGCAGCGGCGGCCTGGGCCACCGCGTCGATTTCATCGGGGTTGACGTGGGTGGCGTGAACGAGGTGCCAACGCCCATCCAACCCACCCCGCTGTGCGAGCCACTGCAGTGGTCGCAACCCTGTCGTGGCCAGACATTCCTCGACTTCGCGCGGCTGCTCGGCGACGTGGATGTGGATGGGTAAATCAGCCTCTCCCGCCAGCCTCAACAGGTGCGCGATGGACTCTGCGCTGGCCGCCCGCAGGGAATGGATCGCCAGGCCAGCCGAAATCCCAGGCTGCCCAAGGGCTTGAATTCGCTGGGCCACCCGCCACACGCCCGGCGCATCGAGGTGAAAGCCCTGTTGCTGGGGCTGCAGTCCAGAGGCCCGAAACCCCGATCGCTCGTAGAGCACTGGGCACACCGTCAGTCCGATCCCTGTCTCCAGCGCCGCTTCCACCAAGGCCTCATCCATCCGCCCGTCATCGGGTGGGGCAGCGGCCCCCAAACCGCGGCGCAAATAATGAAACTCACAGCGCTGGGTATAGCCGCCCGCCAGAAGCTCGACGAAACATTGCGCCGCGACGGCCTGCAACAAAGCTGGGGTGAGCCGTTGCGCCACCTGATACATGCGCTCGCGCCAGCTCCAGAAATCGTCGCGCATCTGAAACCGCTGTTCAGTCAAACCGGCAAACGCCCGTTGAAACGCATGACCATGGGCATCCACGAGTCCAGGCAGTGCTGCGCCCGCCAACACCGAAGCCTGTTCAGGCGCCTGGCGGTATCCCGGTGTCACGCTGGACCAGCAACCCTGTGCATCGCTGACGAGTACAACGCCCGACTGCCAGCGCCCATCAACCCAGGCCTGCGGAGCCCACCAGATCAATCCGGCCGCCATTGCAGGAGGGTTTCAATGAGGCTCTGCAGAACGCATCGCGCGGGCTCGGCCCGGATTGGATCCCAGTGCTGTGGATGGGATTCATCCAGGTAGCTGGACCAGGTCATTTCCATCTGGATCGCATGCCAGCCTTGCGCCGGCCGACCATAATGTCGCGTGATATAGCCGCCCTTGAAACGACCGTCGATGACACTGCTGAATTGCGATTGTGCGGCCAACACGTCCGCGCAACGCCCGCGCAATGCAGGCGCGCAACTCGCGGCGTTGACCGTTCCCAGGTTGAGATCCGGCAAGCGCCCCTCGAAAAGCCATGGCACTTGGCCGCAGATGCTGTGCCCATCAAACAGCAATGCATAGCCGTGCAGCGCCTGGAGCCGGAGCAGCTCCCGCGTGATTGCATCGTGATACGGCTGCCAATAATGTTGAATCCTGTCGGCAATTTCCAGCTTGCCTGGCATCTGCTCGGCCAGGTACAGAGGGTCACCGTTAAAAAATGTGGTGGGACAGATCGTCGTATTGTTCGATCCCGCATACATCGGCACATCTTCGGGCGGACGATTCAGATCGACGACGTAGCGGCTGAATCGCGGAACCAGCAAACTCGCGCCCAGATCCTGAACGAAGGCATAGAGGCGCTCGACATGCCAGTCGGTATCCTCGACCTCGTGGGCTCGGGGTAGCAGTCGGGTGCGCAGAGCCGGCGGCAACTCACGACCGCTATGCGGGACGCTCACCAGCAGCGGCAGACTGCCCTCGTGCAACCGGAACACCTGTCCCGCTGACCAATCCGGTAATACGCTCATACAACTTTTCCCCCGAGAACCGTGCTTCGACAGGCTTGCTGACCCACCCAGTAAGCCAGCTCAGCCGGATGATCGAGCTCCCAGAGCGCAAAGTCCGCGCGCATCCCCACTGCCAGAACGCCACGATCGTGCAAACCAAGCGCACGAGCGCCATGAACTGTCATCCCCCGGAGCGCCTCTTCCGGGGTCAGGCGAAAGAGCGTGCACGCGAGATTGAACACCAGTGTCGGCGACAGGATCGGCGACGAGCCGGGATTATGGTCGGTTGCCAGTGCGATCGGAACTCCGGCACTGCGCAAGGCCTGGACGGGGGGCAATCGGGTTTCACGCAGGAAATAAAACGCCCCGGGTAAGAGTACCGCGACGCTACCAGCCGACGCCATGGCAGTGATCCCAGGATCCGATAGCCATTCCAGATGATCACACGACAGCGCACCAAACTCCGCTGCCAACGCCGCGCCACCCTGGTCGCTCAGTTGTTCGGCGTGCAGCTTCACGGGGAGCCCCAGTGCGCGCGCGCACCCGAACACCCGACGGACCTGGTCAGGGCTGAACGCGATGTGTTCACAGAAGGCATCGACCGCATCGACCAAACCCTGGGCATGCCACCGTGGCAACCAGGTACAGACCGCATCGATATACGCATCCGCACGGCCCTCGAACTCTGGCGGGATTGCATGGGCGGCCAGACAGGTGGTGCGCACCGTCAAACCGAGCGCTTGCGCAAGCTGTCGTGCGCAGCGCAGGCTGCGCGCTTCATGATGTTCGTCCAGGCCGTAACCAGACTTGACCTCGATGGTGGTGACCCCTTGCGTCATCAGGGCCCGGGCTCGCATGCAAGCGCGCTCGAACAGCACCTCGTCACTCGCCGCTCGGGTCGCGGCGACGGTCGACCGTATGCCCCCACCAGCCCGGGCAATTGCCTCGTAGCTCGCGCCCTCAAGGCGCATTTCAAACTCAGCGGCGCGATGGGCCCCGTAAACCAGGTGGGTATGGCAGTCGATCAAACCTGGGGTCAGCAAGGCCCCGCCGAGATCGACCTCAGCAATGGCGCCAACGCCCAACTGGAGATCAAGATCCGCCGGTAATTCGGACTGAGGGCCGATCCAGCGAATCGTTTCAGCCACCGTCACGACTGCTGCGCGTTCAATGATCCCCCAGCCTGCGGCGGACGCCAAAGTAACCGCACGGGCGTTACGCCACAAGACCGCGTTCATGCGCTGAGAATCCGTCCCGAACGATCCTTTGCGACAAACTGAACGGTCGCGTCCTGCGCCGCCCGGGCTTCGATACGAACTTGCTCGGTGAGCTCTGCCTTGATCGCGGCAAAGCCAGGTGTCGTTTTGATCGAGTAGTGCCGCGGATAAGCCAGGTCAATCGGTCGGTCCAGCTTGATGCGCCCCGGTCGGGCGGTCATGACGGCGACGCGAGTCCCCATGAAGATGGCTTCATCAATATCGTGAGTGACAAACAGAACGGTTTTTCGGTTGGCCTGCCACACATCGAGCAACAACTCCTGCATCAGTTCCCTCGTCTGATGATCGAGCGCCCCAAACGGTTCGTCCATCAGCAGGATGCGAGGTCCATTGGCCAGCGCCCGGGCGATCGCCACCCGCTGCTGCATACCGCCGGAGAGCTGGCGGGGATAGTGATGTTCAAATCCACTCAATCCGACCTGCGCCAAATAGTCATTGGCGATCTCGAGTTGATCG
Source organism: Burkholderiaceae bacterium (assembly GCA_040401595.1). Classification (GTDB taxonomy): domain Bacteria; phylum Pseudomonadota; class Gammaproteobacteria; order Burkholderiales; family Burkholderiaceae_E; genus RFPW01. The sequence continues at coordinate 98,301 of JBBAOE010000003.1, read as the reverse complement.
GCCCGAGGCAGCGCCCGCTCGCGAAGTCCGAAGCAGACGTTCTCGCGCACGGTCAGCCAGGGGAAGAGCGTGTAACTTTGAAAGACCATGCCCCGATCGGCCCCTGGGCCGACGATCGGACGGCCATCCAGAAACACATCGCCCGCATCCTGGCGGTCGAGGCCGGCCACGATCCGCAACAGCGTGCTCTTGCCACATCCGCTCGGACCGAGGATCGTCAGAAAGTCGTGCTCAGCCACGGTCAGATCCGTGGCCTGCAACGCCACGGTGGGTGCTGCAGCCCCAGCCAAGGGAAAACTCCGGGTCACCCCCGCGATCGTCAGGAACGCCATGGTGTTGCCCCGTGATTCATCCGCGCCAGACCTTTCCCATCACCGCCCCAGTTGGGCCCAGGGAAAAAGCGTTTGATTGAGGCGCTTGCACGCCAGATCACTGGCCAGGCCGATCAGCCCGATCACCAGGATGCCAAAGATGATCTGGTCGGTCGCCAGCAATGCCTGACTGTCGGTGATCATGTGGCCTATGCCACTCGAGGCCCCGATCAGCTCTGCCACGATCACGTAGGTCCAGGCCCAGCCTAGGACCGTTCGCAAGATCTCGGCGATCTCTGGCGCAGCACCGGGCAGAAGCACCCGCAGTACCAGTGCGCGGCCACTGCAACCCAAGGTCGAAGCGGCCTCGACGAGATCACGCCGTGTATTGCCGACCACGACGGCAATCATCAGGATCAACTGAAACACACTGCCGATCACGATCACGGCCAGTTTTTCCGCCTCGCCGATTCCGGCCCAGAGGATCAACAGTGGGATGAAGGCTGAAGCGGGCAAGTAACGGGCGAACGAAACAAAGGGCTCAAAGAAGGCCTCGACCGGTTTGTAAGCGCCCATGGCGATCCCGATCGGCAAGGCGATCCCTGCTGCGATCAGAAACCCGCCCAGCACCCGCCAGACCGTCATACCGATATCGGCCAGAAATCCGAACTCCACCAGCAGGCGCCATCCGCCGCGAAGCATGGTGAGCGGGTCAGCGAGAAAGGTCGGCGAGACCAACCCGCCAACGGTGATTGCAGACCACACTCCGACAAAGATGGCGAAGAATGCCAGTCCAAGAGCGACCCGCGCACCGGGGCTGACCGGCGCCAGAGGCTGCAGCCGGTCGCGGGCACCACCCAAGGCGCCCGATCGCTGGCGGACAAGATCTGGCGCCAGGTCCGAGCGACTGGCTGTCGTACGACTCACTGCAGGAAACGCGTATCCGCCAGCTTGGACAGATCCGGAATCTGCCGGATGATGCCGGCCTCCAGCAGCAAGTCAGCCGCCTCCCGACTGAAGGCTGCATGCTCGCCGGCAAAGAACTTGCGGTTAGCCTCGCGATCCTGCCAACGCAGATATTTCTGCGAACCTTCAAATTGTTCGCCTGATTGCTTCACATCGGCACCCATGATCTCGAAGCTCTTTTTTGCATCGTTCTTGATCAGATCAAGGGCTTCAAAGTAGCCATCTGCGAGCCCTTTGGCAGCCTTCGGATTGTCTGCAAGGAACTTGGGCGTACAGCCAAAGGTGTCCATCACCATCGGGTAGTCCAAGGTCGTTGCAATGATCCGGCCAGCCTCGGGCTTGGCCCGCACGGCCGAGAGATAGGGCTCATAAGTCATCGCAGCGTCGAGATTGGCCGTCCCCGCAATCATGGCATTCGCGGCCGCCTGTGGCTCCAGGCTGACGATGCTCACGTCTTTCAGGCTCAGACCGTTCTTCTTGAGCATCCAGGCTAGCGTGAAGTAGGGCGCAGTCCCCGGGGCGCTGGCAGCGATCGTCTTGCCCTTCAGGTCCGCAATCTTCTGGATGCCGCCTTTCACGACCATCCCATCGGCGCCAAAGCTCTTGTCGAGCTGAAAGATCTGGGTCGTAGCGACGCCATTTGCATTCCATGCCACCCAGGTTTCAACCGTCGTCGCTGCGCACTGCACATCACCGGATGCGATCGCCAGATGACGATCCTTTTGCGGGATCTTCTTGATCGTGACATCAAGGCCCTGCTTCTTGAACAACCCGGCCTCCTTGGCCAGGGTGAGCGGGGCAAAGCCGGTCCAGCCCGATATCGCAATGGTGACCTTGGTCTCCTGGGCCTGGGCCTGGGCGACACCCTGGATGCCCAGCGCCAGTGCGACTGCGGCGGCAATCCCCGGTAAGCGGTGGCTGGAATGGAAGAGTTTGGCGGCGACTCGCTTCACAAGGGACTCCTTCAAAATAGACGGCTAGCGTTCGAACTGGCCGTCAGGGGCTACAAAATCAAAACGGCAACGATTGGCCAGGGCCAACATGGGAATCAGCGGGCGTCATACGTCGGTCAGCATTGGCAGATTCAGACCCTGGGCCCGGGCGCACTCGCGCGCCTGCGCATACCCCGCGTCCGCGTGCCGCATCACGCCCGTCGCTGGATCATTCCACAAAACCCGTTCAATGCGCCGATCGGCTGCAGCCGAGCCATCGCACACGATCACGACACCAGAATGTTGCGAATAGCCCATCCCGACGCCGCCCCCGTGATGCAGACTGACCCAGGTCGCTCCACCCGCCGTATTGAGCAGCGCGTTCAGGAGGGGCCAATCCGAGACCGCATCGCTGCCGTCGCGCATCGCCTCCGTCTCCCGATTGGGGCTCGCCACCGAACCGCTGTCGAGATGGTCGCGTCCGATCACGATCGGTGCCTTGAGTTCGCCACTGCGCACCATCGCATTGAAGGCCAACCCGGCGCGATGCCGATCACCCAGTCCAAGCCAGCAGATCCGTGCGGGTAGCCCCTGGAACGCAATGCGCTCGCCCGCCATGTCGAGCCAGCGATGCAGTTCGAGGTCTTGGGGGAAAAGCGTCTTCAGGCAGGCGTCGGTTTTGCGGATGTCCTCAGGGTCACCCGATAGTGCGACCCAACGGAACGGTCCCTTGCCCCGACAAAAGAGGGGCCGAATATAGGCCGGCACAAACCCCGGAATATCGAATGCGTTCGAAACGCCGGCGTCCCGCGCGACCTGACGAATATTGTTGCCATAGTCAACGGTCGGGATCCCCATCGCCTGAAAGTCCAGCAAGGCCTGAACATGAACGGCGCAGCTCTGCGTAGCCGCCTCGCGCAAGCCGGTGTGCTGACTGACGTCGGCCTGTGCGGCTCGCCAGCGTTCCTCTGTCCAGCCTGCCGGCAGATACCCGTTGATCAGATCATGCGCCGAGGTCTGGTCGGTCACCAGATCAGGACGAGCTCCGCCAGCGCGCGCGCGCGCCACGATCTGTGGCAGCAGCTCGGCCGCATTACCCAGCAATCCCACCGACACAGCGCGCCCCGCAGCTGCATGGGCCACGACCCGGGCCAGCGCATCGTCAAGATCACTTGCCTGCTCATCCAGATAGCGCGAGCGCAATCGAAAATCGATCCGACTCTGCTGGCACTCAATGATCAGGGACGCCGCGCCAGCGAAGCTCGCCGCCAGCGGCTGCGCGCCCCCCATGCCGCCCAGGCCAGCGCTCAGAATCCAGCGTCTGGAAAAATCCCCGCCGAAATGCTGACGCGCCGCTTCCGCAAACGTCTCATAGGTGCCCTGCACAATGCCCTGGGTACCGATGTAGATCCAGGATCCCGCCGTCATCTGCCCGAACATCATCAGACCGGCTCGATCGAGCTCGTCAAAGTGCTCCCAGGTGGCCCAGCGGGGCACCAGATTGGAGTTGGCGATCAGTACCCGCGGCGCATCTTCATGGGTACGAAAAACCCCGACGGGTTTGCCCGATTGAATCAGCAGGGTCTCGTCGGGTGCGAGCGCTTCGAGGGCCTTGAGGATGGCCTCGAAGCAATCCCAGTTTCGCGCTGCCTTGCCGATCCCGCCGTACACCACAAGGGCTTGGGGATTCTCCGCGACCTCGGGATCCAGATTGTTCTGAATCATCCGCCAGGCGCCCTCGATCAACCAGTTACGGCAATGCAAGGTGCTGCCGCGGGCAGCACGAACGACCCTGGGCTGCGCAAGGCTTGCCCGCTGGGACGCCGTCGACACGTTGGAGAGATCCGTCATTCAAACCCTCTATTTCAAGGCACCCGTCAAGAACGGGGCAATCACCATCTTCAATCCACGCTCATCCGATTCGCTTCAACCCATTGCGAAACCGCTCGCCGTTTTGGACATACCCGGCGGAACTGCCGCGCAGACCTTCAATCTGTTCTGGCGTCAGATCGCGGGCTACTTTGGCTGGACCGCCAATGATCAACACGCCGTCAGGGAACACCTTCCCCTCCGTCACCAACGCCCCAGCACCAATCAGGCTACTGCGTCCAATCCGGGCGCCGTTCAGCACGATGGCCCCGATCCCAACGAGCGAACCATCGCCGATCGTGCAACCGTGCAGCATGACCTGATGTCCGACCGTAACCCCCTCGCCAATCGTCAACGGTTGACCGCTATCGGAGTGCAAGACACTGCCGTCCTGGATGTTCGACCGCGCGCCAATCGTGATCGGCTCAGGCTGATCCCCGCGCAGCACAGCGCCGGGCCAGATGCTCACATGCTCACCCAGAATGACGTTGCCGATCACCGTAGCGCCTTCGGCCACCCAGGCCGTCGCCGCAATTTGCGGCTCGATACCGTCCAACGCATAAATCGCCATCGCAAAGTCTCCCTGATTTTCGACGTTCCGACCGCGAGGATAACGCGACCAAGGGAAAGTCCCGACCGCAGCCCCGCCAGGCAGCGTTTCACGCGCCTGGTTCATATCGGTGGGAATCGAACAGATCGACGATCTGATTGCCGACCTCGATCAGTCCCTCGCTGCCGTCTGATTTAGCCCTGGAACAGCGACTCGGGAAGGCCGTGCACACCGGGTCGCATCACGATGACTGACCCGGCCAACGCCGGGTCGAAGCCCTCCACCGGTTTTGCGGTCTGGAGCGAGGCAACGAACAGCAAATCCAGTCCAGGCCCCCCGAACACGCAGGTGGTTGGCTTTGCGAAGGGCACGGCAAGTGAGCGCTCGAGCACGCCGTCCGGCGTGAAACGGTGAACCTGGCCAGCGTCGGTCGCACACACCCAGTAGAACCCTTCTGCATCGACGGCAGCGCCGTCGGGTCGACCGGGGAGGGGTGAAAAATCGGCGAAAACCCGTTGCCGCGAGAGTTCACCTGCCGCATTCAAATCAAAGGCCCAGACTTTCTGAACGCTTCGATTCGATTCCGCGAGGTAGAGGGTCTGCCCACCCGGGCTAAAAGCGAGACCGTTACCGGTCATCAACCCCTCCAGCAAAGGACCCGACAGGCCGGTGGCATCGCAGCGAAACAAGGCGCCAGCCGGAACCCCCAAACTGGTGTCGAGCACCATGCTACTGACCCAGAAGCGACCGGCTCGGTCGCAGCGACCGTCGTTGAAACGCATATCGGTTCGGGAAAATTCGATCGGGTGAATCCGCTCAGTAGCGATCTCACCAGCTGGTCCCGGGGTCAAATGGAAGATCCCGGTTTCCATGGCGGCGAGCAATCCTCCGCCCAGACGCAGCGCAATAGAACCGGCTCGTTCGCTCAATGCCCACTGCGAGAGACGTTTGGCAGCCCATTCAAATCGCTGCAACGAGCGGCCTTCAATGTCGACCCAATACAAGCACTGTTCGGCCACCGACCACAGCGGTGATTCACCGATCCGCGCACGGTGGGGACTGAGTACGTCAAAGGGGAGCACGGTCGGGGTGGTCATGGTTGGCCTCATGCGATCACTGCGCACCACTCTACCGAACTCAGGAGGTTCTTGAAAAAATTCAGACGAATCTGCGGTCCTTGACCGTTAGGGATCGGCAGCGCGATCTCACCCGTGTTCGAGGTAGCGACGACGTAACTGTCGTTTCATGTCGGCCAACGAAACCCGAAGCCGTGGCCCAAGGCGCAGCGCAACGCCGGTTGCAAGCACGTCGACAATGCTCAGATGCAGCAAGCGCGAGACCATTGGACTGTAATGTTCATGATGTTCCGGGTGGTCTGCAGCCAGCACGATGTCAACCTGACGTGCCAGGGGCGACATGCTCGCGGTGATCGCAATCGTTGTGGCGCCCTTGCGGCGGGCGAGTTCGGCCGCCTCGATCACGTCGCGACTACGCCCCGAGTTGGAGATGATCAGCGCACAATCCTCTTGGCCAAGCATCGTCGCAGCCATCAATTGCAAATGGCCATCCGCATAGGCAACGGCGTGAGCGCCCAGGCGAAAAAATTTATGCTGCGCGTCCTGGGCCACGATGCCGGAATTGCCGACACCCCAAAACTCAGCTCGCCCACCAGCCCGGATTGTGCGTTTCAGGGCCTCGATGGCACGCTCATAGGTTGCCTCGACCGCCTGATCACGAAACGCCTGAATGGCCGCAACGGCATTGTCGATCACGTTGGCGATCAACTGAGAAGTCGAGTCATCCTCCTGCACCCTTCGGTGGACAAAGGGAACGCCCTCGGGCGAACGCACGCCCAGACGCAGTTTGAAATCGCGCAGCCCAGAAAATCCGATCCTGCGACAAAAACGAACCACCGTGGGTTTGCTCACGCCAGCTCGAGCGGCCAGCTCGTCAACCGGCATCTGCGCAAAACCACGCGGATCGGCAATCACGACCAGGGCGACTTTACCCTCGGCTTCGGAAAGGGTGCCCAACGCTGCCCTGACCCTTTCGATCACATCCATGAACAGAGTCCTGCTCAGAGTTCCTCGGGCCAACTCGAGCCGTCCCGCGCCGCCAGGGCACTGGCGCCGGGTGGTCCCCAGGATCCTGCCGAATAGGGTCGGGGTGGTGTTGAATCCTGAGCCCAGGCGTCCAGAATCGGGGCAACCCATTCCCACGCCGCCATCTGCTCGTCGAAGCGCACGAACAGATCGAGTCGTCCGGCGATCACTTTACGGAGCAAGCGTTCATAGGCTTCGATCGTCTGAGTCCCGAAGGTCTGGCGAAAATCCAGGTCCAGCTTCACGGGAACCAGACGGCCCTGCTCAGCCTTGGCCCGATTGGACGCCTTTGCAAGGAGGTGCAGTTCGATCGTATCGTCGGGCTGGAGCGAGATGACCAGTCGATTGCGCGCAGGCGCTTCAGTCCCTTCAAAAATGGGATGCGGGACCGGGCGAAAATTGATGACGATCTCGGCCCCCCGGGTACCCAAGCGTTTCCCCGTGCGCAACAGAAAAGGCACGCCGGCCCAGCGCCAGTTTTCGATTTCGGTGCGCACCGCAACAAACGTCTCGGTTCGACTGTCGGGATCAACCCCAGGCTCCTCCAGATAGCCCGGCACGGCGCCCCCCCCAGCGACACCGGCGCGGTATTGTCCACGCACGACGTTCGTGCTCACGGTCCCCGGAGTAAAGCGTTTAAGGCAACGTAAAACCTTCAGTTTTTCATCCCGAATGGAATCGGCGTCGTTACTGGCAGGGGGTTCCATGGCGACGATGCAGAGCAACTGCAGCAAATGGTTCTGCATCATGTCGCGCAACGCCCCACTGCGCTCGTAATAGGCCCCACGCCCTTCGACACCCAGGTCTTCAGCAATGGTGATCTGCACATCCGCGATGGCTTCGCGGCGCCACAATGGCTCAAACAGTGCGTTTCCAAAGCGAAGCGCCATGAGATTCTGGACCGACTGCTTACCCAGGTAGTGGTCGATCCGAAAAATCTGTCGCTCAGTGAACAAACGCCGCACTGCGTCGTTAATTTCGCGCGCCGACGCCAGATCGTGGCCAAGCGGTTTTTCCAGAACGACTCGGACTCGCGATTCGTTGAGTCCGACCGCCGCGAGTCCTTCGCAGGCTTGCACGAAGAGGTTTGGCGCGGTCGCCAGATACATGACGACCGCATCGGCATCGCGCTGGCGAATCCAGGCCGCCAGCGTGGAGAAACTGTTCTGATCCGTAATATCAAAGCGCTGATACTCGATCGTCTGAGCAAACCGATCGAACTCCGCCCGGTCAGGCCAGGTGTCCCAGGCGAGGCCCTGAAACCGTTCCCAAAGCAATTCCCGATAACCGTCGGTGTCACGGGCCTCACGAGCCACCCCGAGAATCCGCCCGCCCTGCGGAGCCCCACCGTGACGAAAGGCTTCAAAGAGCGCGGGCATGAGCTTGCGCCAGGTGAGATCACCGGTCGCGCCAAAAAAAACGATGTCGTAGGTCATTTCAGGTTCTGATCTTGCGTCTGGACGAAGCCACTCGAATTGGAATTTTAGCTTGTATGTAATTTTATTACATGTAAAAACATTTCTTGATTACAAAACGCAACTCGACCCAGCCTGTCGAGTGTCTGATAGCCATTGGCAGCCACTCAAATCCGCGCAACGCGCCCGTCGTTACTCGACACTGACCACACGCGACCTTCCAACTCCCGAAAAATCGGCGAAAATGGCGGAGTTCACTATCCTGAACAGAGTCTGAGCGATCCCCTGTTCGGCAGCCACACAAAGGATGCAACATCATGAGCCTGCCCCCCTGCGATCAAACCCTCGCCTGGCATCACCTGCAGAGCCTGTTCGATACCCGAGGCCGGGACTTTGACCTGCGGCAGGCCTTTCATGACCATCCTCAGCGCAGCGCGCAACTCGCCATAGAAGCCCCGATGGTGTTTGGCGATCTCTCCAAACACCTCTGGGACGAAGAAATCCGCGATGCGCTGCTCGCACTCGCGGCAGATCGCGGGGTGACCGAGCGACGCGACGCCATGCTGCGTGGTGACCCCATCAACAGCACCGAGCATCGCTCGGTGCGCCACACTGCGCTGCGCACCCCCGCAGGAGCCCCTTCGGACGATGCCGCCGCCGCACTTGCCCGCACCGAAGCAGCCGCATTCCTGGCCTTTGCCGAACAGGTCCGGGCCGAGGGCAAGATCACGGATGTGGTCAATATTGGTATCGGGGGCTCCGACCTTGGGCCACAAATGGCGGTCGCGGCGCTGCATCCGCATGTCACCCCAACGATCCGCTTCCACTTCGTCGCCAACGTCGACGCCCACGATCTCGACACCACGTTGGATGGTCTCGACGCCGCGCGCACGCTGTTTCTGGTCTCGTCGAAAACCTTTGGTACCCGGGAAACGCTGGTCAACGCCCAACTGGCCATGGACTGGGCCCGTGCTCAGGGCGTCACCGACCTGCGCTCGCACTTTGTCGGCGTCACGGCCAACCCTGAAGCCGCCCGCACGCATGGAATGGGGACCGTATTCCAGTTCTGGGACTGGGTGGGTGGGCGCTACTCGATGTGGTCCGCAATTGGCCTCTCAATCGCCATCGCTCTGGGTCGAGACGGTTTTCAGGCGATGCTCGATGGTGCCCATGCCATGGACCTGCATTTTGCGCAGGCCGATCCGGCCAACAACCTGCCGATGCTCCTGGGCCTGATCGATGTCTGGTATCGCAATTTCCATGGTTTCGATTCGCGCAGTATCGCCCCCTACCACCATGGTCTGCGCCGTCTGCCGGCTTATCTGCAGCAACTGGAGATGGAAAGTAATGGCAAGTGGGTCGACCGGGAGGGCCGTCCGATGGCGGTGGGTACCGCACCCGTTCTCTGGGGCGAACCCGGTACCAACGGACAGCATTCCTACTTTCAGATGCTGCACCAGGGTACCGACCGGATTCCGGTCGAGTTCATCGTGGTAGCTCGTCCTGACCATGCGCACGCCGACTCGCACCGGACCCTGCTCGCCAATGCCCTGGCTCAGTCCCGTGCGCTGATGATCGGGCGCAGCCTGGAAGAAGTCCTGGCCGAGGCCGGCCCATCGCCCTCGGCGGAGATGGTCGCTGTATCCAAACAACGGGCCTTTCGGGGTAACCGTCCAAGCACGACCCTCCTGATCGAGCGGCTTGACCCAAGAACGCTCGGTGCCCTGGTCGCGCTGCATGAGCACCGGGTCTTCACCAGCGCCGCCATCTGGGGCATCAATGCGTTCGATCAGTGGGGCGTCGAGCTGGGTAAAACGCTGGCGCTCGATGTCGAGGCGCGGATGACGAACCCAACGCGTAGCCGGTCCGACCTCGACAGCTCCACCGTCGGGCTGCTGCAGCGCCTAGAGTTGATGGCCTGAGCGATGGCAGCGACCAGGCGGACCGCGCCCTCATCCCCGGAGCTAGCACGCTATATCCCGGCCTCACTTGCTGATGTACGGGTCGCAGCGATGCGCCTGCGGGCCGGCCTCCCAGACCTGTCGCCTTCGCATGCCCGTGACCTCATCGCACAGATGCTGGGCGCGTCCAACTGGACCTCGCTGCGCGCAGAAGTTCTCGAACTTGAACAGTCGGCGTCCTTCACAGATCAGGAAGTCGACGCCGACATCCGCCTGCAGCGACGCGATGCCCAGGCCCGGGTTCTGATCGCGGCCTTGCAGGACCTCTTGAAGCGACCTCAACCAGGGCGCGCCGTCGAATCAGGACCCGCGAGCCAAACGGACAAACCCGAAAAGCCGGGTAGAGTGGTCAATGCAACGAAAGCGGCCGAAGAGCCCGACGCCTTGGCAGATCCGACGCATAGTCTCTACATCACCCAGCTCGCGCATGCACTGGCTGAGGAAGTCCATGCCAGTGATCCAGACCGAACCGACACCAGCGTCCCGATCGACTGGAAGCAACGCCCTCCGGTGGCACGAACCGACTTGCTGGGAACGGTCGCCGTCAACTGGTGGCTGCGTTGGCGGCGCACCCAACTGGCCGGCAGCGAAGCGCTCTCGCAAACGCACGAGGATGTCGAGCAGGCCGAGCGTCTACTCGAAATCGATGTCATGACGGCCTCCCCCTCGTCCCTGATTCGGCTGGCCCGCGCCTGGGGCGACTTGGTGCTGCGTCCCGGCGCTGGACAATCGGTCCCAGAAGAAGCGACCGCCTTTGTACTCGATCGGATTGCGGTGGAATACGCGTGTGAACGGGCGCGCCGCGCGGATGCCTGGCGCGCATTTACGGAGCGCCGTAACCGGGTCACGGCGGCCGAGCGCAACCGGATCGAAACCGAATTCGATCGGGAACTATGGTCTCTGGCCTGTGAATTGCTGGCCACTCAACCATGTACAGCGATGACCCGCAAAGCCCTTGAGAACCCCGGTGAATTTCGCGACCTCGCCCAGCGCGGACGCTCCCGATTTGAGCCTGGGTTGCGAGTCCTTGCCAAAGAATCGTCTGCCTGAAACCCAAACCAGTCCCGCCCGGTCATCCTGGCGGATACTGATCCTCGGGTTGGCTGCAGGCCTGGCCGGGTGTTCGATTGCCCCTCGGATCCCGCCCCCCTCACCCAGCGCAATTCCGTCGACCGCCCCGCAGGCCCAGTCGCGCCCGCCCCCCACAATGCCACCGCAAAGTCGACCCGGCCCGATCCCCGATCAAGCCATTGACCTGACGGCCCATTGCAAACAAACCGAAGAAGACGGCTTCCACGAGGACGCCACTCTGCGGATTACCAATAACGTCGTGGACGTCCTCAGTTGGCGACTCCGGGTTGGGCGCCGGGGTACCTGTCACTTCGAGCTTCCTGACTTCCGCCAGACCCGCACCCATCCCGTGATCGAACTACGGACACGCGATGGTGGCGCATGCCGACTCATGGTTTGGCAGGAACGGGGTCGTGTGACCTTGGCACATGTCGATTGCGAAGGTCGATGCACTCCCGGCATCCAGGAATCCGCCTGGCCAGTCTCGTTCGACACCGCGAGCGGGACCTGCAGCACCCGCTGAACTGAGCAACGGACTTCCCACAGGTCCGATCAAGGTTGGGCAGGCACCCAACTTCGAGTTCGAACAATCACCCGGGCATTCCCTTCTGGAGCACGCCGACGCCGATCGGAAGCGGTAGTTTCTTCTCAAGGCTGCGCATCCTGCGGCGGCCGCCATCACGCTTTCGATCTGGGCTCCTGTTGACGACTCTCAATCGCCAGTTCACGCAGCAAACCGAGCGCTTGCTCGCGCGGTTCAGTTTGGCTATCGGAGCCCTGGCATTGATCGGTCTCTCGATAGGGACCTGGCTCGACGCTCGCCATGAAGTCGAGGCGATCAGTGAAATTCTTGCAACCCGAGTGGAAGCGGATTTTGATTCACTGGGCCGCGAGGCCCAGTCGCTCGCCACCTCACCGGTTCTGATCTCCGGGCTGATGCGGCAGGACAAAAAAGTCTTATGGCAGTACCCATCGACGACCGCGCTCAAAAATGCCAGCGGCCGCCTGTTTTGCCTGTTCGATGCCGACGGTGAACCCGTGCCAGCCGGCGCAGCGACCCTCTCGATACCCAGAACTCAACTCCAGAGCGTCCTCAGCAGTGGGACGCCTGCCGCACTGGCCCTTCGCGGCGCCGAGGGCGAGCCAACCCTGGCGTTTTTGGCGCCGGTCCTGACCCCCACATCGAAACGGCCGGTTGGCGTTCTGGTCGGCCGCTTCGAGCCCCTGAAGTCACTGATATCGGGATCCTGGCGCCCTGGCCCTGGCGATGAGATCCGCATGCGCCTCGCCAATGCGAGCGATCGCGCCGACGGTGGGATCGCCGCGCAGTGGCGACGCTGGCAAACGGTTCGGGCACAACGCACGATCAGTGGCCTTGACGGTGTCGACGGTTCACGGCTGACGCTTTCGGTCGATCGGCCCTCACAGCGGATCCTCCTGACCATCGTGGGCGGCATCACATTGCTGCTGGCGTTCCTCGGCCTGCTGCGCCTGCAGATCCGACGGTGGGCCCACCAGACCGGAAAACGCATCACCGAGCGTCTCGACCAACTATCGGAGGTCTGCCTGCGCATTGCGGCCGGTGAACGTCTGCTGCCCGCCCAGGATCCGACCACCGATGAGATCGGCGTTCTTGCTCGGGTGCTGCGGGCAGCCATGCAAGCGCAAATTCAACTCACGGATCAGCTCGAACCCGCAGCCCTGGTGTTGCGCAACGTCCAGGAGGGCGTGGTCGTCACCGACGATACCGGCCGCATTACGCAGGTCAACCCGGCGTTTGAGCGAATGACCGGATGGCAGACCGACACGCTTCTGGGCCGCCAAGGTGGGGTGATCTACCGGTCAATGGACAATCCGCTTCAAGCCGCCGAGATTTCGGAAGCGGTCCGACATGAGGGCCTGTGGCGGGGCGAAACCCGGATCATCTGCGCCAACGGTTCAGCTTTGCCCGTCCTGCTCTCAATCGCTGCCGTTCACGACACCGACGGCGTTCGCCGCGGCAACGTGGCCCTGGTCGCCGACATCAGCGAAGCGAGGCGCATCTCGGACCGATTGCGCAAAATGGCACTGACCGATCCGCTGACCGGCCTGGCTAATCACGCAGGCTTCGAACCCCAGTTGCGCATTGCACTCCGGGGCGTTTCATCGGACCCGAATCAACCCTCACCGACACGCGTCGCTCTGGCCTTCATCGATCTCGATCGGCTGAAATTCATCAATGATTTATTCGGCCATCGGGTCGGCGACGAAGCCATCCGACGGGTCGCAAAGCACCTGCGCGCAGCGCTACCCGAGGGTGCGGTGGCTTCACGTCGCTCTGGCGATGAATTTCTGCTCTTCGTTCCATTTGCAGGCTCGCACGAGGCGGTCAGCACGCTGTTTACGCGCCTGCTGGATAACCTCGTCCTCGAAGACGCCCAACTCCCCGGCGGCCGGTTGACCCTGAGTCTGAGTATCGGCGCTGCGCTGAGTCCCGACCACGCCAGCACAACAGCCGACCTCATGGTCGCGGCCGACTCTGCGCTGCAGCAAGCGAAAATCCGCGGCCGTGGTCGGGTCGCCTGGTATGACGTGGAAATCGGCCGCCAGATGCAAGCGCGCCGGCGCATGGAAAATCATCTGCGCAATGCGCTGAACAATCGCGATATCAAGGTGTCGTACCAGCCTGAAATCGACCTGCGCAGCGGTGCCATTCTTGGCTTTGAAGCCCTGGCACGCTGGCATGACCCCGAGCTGGGCGAAGTCTCCCCGACCGACTTCATCCCCATTGCCGAGGATGCCAAACTGATCGATGGCGTATTTGACGCGGTCCTGCAGCTGGTCTTGTCCGACCTTCCCCGGTTGACCAACCGGTTTGCAGGCATTCGGATCGCGATCAATGTGTCGCCTTGCCAGCTTCGCGACGATCGACTCGCAGTCCTCTTGGCGGAACATCAGCGACGGCTGCCCAATCTGGGCGAGATCCTTGATCTTGAAGTGACCGAAACGGATTTTGCGAGCGATGAGAGCGGCATTTCGGCGACGCTGCGCTCGCTCGCTGGACTGGGAATCCGGATCGCCATTGACGATTTCGGCCAAGGCCACTCATCGCTGGCGCGCCTGACTTCAATGCCGATTTCTCGCCTGAAGATCGACCGGATATTCGTTGCCGGACTGGATCAAGGTCCGCAGTGCGCGATCGTTCGCGCCATTCTCGGACTGGCCGAGGCCATTGGCCTCGAAGTCACCGCGGAAGGCATCGAACGCCCGCAACAGCTCGAGATCCTGCGGGCACTGGGCTGCGTGCGCGGGCAGGGCTGGTTGTTCTCGCCGGCACTGCCGATCGATGCGGCCATGCAATTGCCAGCCAACTTACTCAACCCCTCACCCCCCCCAAAACAGCCAAGGACAACACCATGCCTGCTACCTATCCCATGCTGACGCAACAACAAACGCTCTGGCGCGCAAACACGGCCGCCGCACTCGCCTCGATCGACGGTAGCCAGCGCCTGGCCCGATTGCAGTGGGATCTGTTACAGCGGTGGGGCAATCAGACAGGCCAAATCGTTCTGGACACGGTCGAGCGCTCCTCGGCCGCGTTCGCCGAACGGGCTCTGGAGTGGCAACGATCGCTGGAGGCACCCGCCGACGGTGCTGGCACCTCGAGCCAGGATACGGGAGCATTCACGATGCGTCCTGCAGCGCCTGAGCGCGCCACCATGATCTCAAACCCCATGTTTGATGCCACCCGGGCATTTCTCGAAATGGCCACCAGCCTCTCACGCGTCATGCGGGATGCGAGCGAGTCGATGCACCGCTAAAAACCGCTTTCAGCGACCTCGTCAGCGGGTGTGATTTCCAGATCCTGCACCGTCACGCTGACCGTGAGGGTATGGGATCCGCCCCCCCGAATGACCCCCCGGATGGGCGCCACATCGCTGTAATCACGTCCGCGCGCCAGCGTCACATAATCATTCCCGGGCGCGCGGTTGTTGGTCGGATCCAATTCGAACCACTGAACCGACGGACACCAGACGGCAACCCAGGCATGCGAGGCATCGGCCCCGATTAACCGGGCCTGGCCCTGCGGGGGCATGGTCAACAGGTAACCGCTGACATAGCGCGCGGCCAATCCAATCGAGCGTAAGCCAGCAATCATGACATGGGCCAAGTCCTGGCAAACCCCCTGACCGAGCCGATGGGCCTCAAGGGCACTCGTCGTGACGTCGGTCGCCCTTGGTACATACCGAATCTCCCGATGCACGCGACCCATCCAATCAACAGCGGCTTCGCGCAAAGGACGTCCGGGTTGGAAAGACTTCAGGACCGACTGGCGCAAATCCGGATGGGCAAATGCCAGCGGCGAATTGCACACTTCCAATGCGGCTGGCTGCCAGGGCGCGCGCGCATCAAACGCAAGCGTGCTTGCAACGGTCTCCCAAGGCGGATCGACACCCTCGAGTTTGGGAGCCTGGCTCACGCCGACTGCCGATCGGCTGGTCACGATCAGTTCCCGGTGGGGTGAATCAATCTCAAACCGGACCTCCCTCACCTGATGGGCATCACGGCGCTCGGTCCGATAGCGCGGCGAGGGATCAATGGTGAGAGAGAATTGCTCAACCCGTTGCAAGGCATCCTGGAGCGGACGCAAGCGGACCCAATGATGGGCATGCTCCACCAGGGCCCCATAGCGGTACCGCGTCTCATGAATCACTTCCAGCGAGCGCATGGTTCAGGTCCGCAAGGCTCTGGAGCCCAAGCGGGCATGGGTAAACCAGGCAATTCCGATCCGATCCGACATCGCCCAGATTGCCGTCCGGCAGGCTGCGAGCCTTGCCAACAATTGGACGGGGCGACCGTCGGAATCCACTTCACAGAGTTCTTCAAGCGCCCAATGCTCGACATCGGGCACCAGAGCGGCCAATGCGGCCGGGTCGACGTCACGGGCTGGCGCTGGCAAGCGGGCAAGACGTCCGGCCAAGGTCCTCGCGACCCAGGCCAATGCACGCGGGTTATCGACATCCAGGACCAGGGTATCGACGAGCGACGCGAGACCAAAACGACGCTGATAGCGTGAGCGATACGTGATGGAGCTATCGAACGCGTCGAGAACAAAATCAAACCCTGCCTCATGCTGGAGCGCGCCAGCTTCGAGGGCAAATTCAAGCACGGTGGTCAAGGTCGCGAGACGCTCGATCTGGCGCCCGATTGAAAGCAGGCGCCAGCCGTCGTCGCGAGTCATCCGGTCCGCCTGAGCCCCGGTGATCGCCGTCAGCAAGGTCTCCAGGCGCACCATGGCCTGCCGCAGCGAGGCATCGCGAGCGCGCACCCCCCCGACTTCGGACGTCAGATCGGCCTGGGCACAATCGGCGGCAAACCGATCGCAGGCATCGCAAATCATCCGCCAGTGCGTGGGCGACAAGCGATCGCGCAGTTCGCCGGCGGTTCGCCGCATGGCCGCGAGATCGTAGGCGACTGACGTATGGGCAGCGCCATCGCGCATCGCCAGGATCAGCGCGCCCGCCATCTGCCCGATCGGGGTTCCTGCCTCCGGCAGGCCAACGGGGCCGGATCTTCCCGTCAATCGATCGGCTGAACTCTCAGGGGACGGCGGCTGAATCGGTATCTGACGTTGCGACTGGTCCTGAGTCGGACCTGGATCTTTGGGATTTCCCGCTGATGCCGCGCCCAGCAGAGGCCCCAGCGACTCCCGCGTGCGACCGACCGGAGGTACCGAGTCGCCCATCCAATCCGTTTCGACCGGCGCGTCCATGAGCCCC
The DNA here is from genome assembly GCA_040401595.1 of Burkholderiaceae bacterium. Taxonomy (GTDB): domain Bacteria; phylum Pseudomonadota; class Gammaproteobacteria; order Burkholderiales; family Burkholderiaceae_E; genus RFPW01. The sequence goes on along the minus strand of JBBAOE010000003.1, from coordinate 81,365 downwards.
AGTTCAACGGTGATCCGGATGATCGCCCGACGCAGCGCCGCCGGTGTCGCTTCGACCGAATCGCTCAACGACAAACCCAGACGCACCAGCCGCGTTGCCAGTTCGGCCCGCTCGGTATAGCGTCCCAGCCAGAAGAGGTTCTCTCCCGCCCGACTCGCGACCGGGCGCCGCCAACGGGTGACATCGTCCAGGCTAATCTGCCCGGGCAACATCGTGCTGTGGTCGACCTGACCCTCCGTCATGACCCAGACATCGGCACTGCTGCCGCCGAGTTGGATCGACACACTGTCGGACTCTGTGCGTGCCAGCCGCGCCAGCCCGCCAGGAAGCACCTGCCAGGAGCCGGCCCCATCCGACAGGGCAAAAACCCGGAGCATTGCCGCTCTGGGTACGATACATCCACTCTCCCAAGTCGGGGTCATGGAAAGCGGGATCGCCCGCTGCGCAGTCCAATCTCCGCCCTCCCGGGCAAGGCGCTCTCGCCACTGGGCCAGAGCAGCCGCGTCCAGGCGCGCTGCGGAGATCGCATCCTGTCGCCGTCCGCCAAATCCGGACGGAACGGTCGGTTTGATCCAGGTGCTCCCCAGCCCCCGTTCGAGATCCGTGCGCGCAGCCGCTTCACCGCACCACCAGGTTGGAGCTGAGGGCAGGCTCAACGCTTCGCCCGTCAGGCGCTGCGAAATCGCTGGCAAGAAACCCAACAACGCGGGCGATTCGATAAATCCGGAACCCGGCGCATTGGCGACCAGAACCTGTCCGGCCCGCATTGCCTGCACCAGACCGGGGACGCCCAATGCCGAATCGGTACGTAATTCCAAAGGATCACACCAGTCGTCATCGAGCAGGCGCAGGATCACATGGACGGGCTCCAGCCCATTGAGCGTTTTCAGGAAAACGCGATCTCCACGAATGGTCAGGTCACCGCCTTCGACCAGCGTGATGCCCAGGTAACGCGCGAGATAGGCATGTTCAAACCAGGTTTCGTGAACCGGTCCTGGCGTCAATAAGACCACCCGGGAATCCTCGCCCATTGGTGATCGGTTGATGAGCGCGCGCATGAGGGCGCGATAGCTCGCGGCCAGGCGTTGAACCCGCAAGGTCCGGAATGCATCGGGAAACTGCCCCGATACGATGACCCGGTTCTCGAGCAGATAGCCCAGACCGGCGGGCGACTGGGTACGTTGCGAAACCACCCACCAACGGCCGTCTGGATCATGAGCCAGATCCATCGCAATGATCGGCAACCAGATGCCACCGGGCGGACGCAAGCCCTGCAACGGCCGCAACCACCCTGGATGCCCGGTGACGAGAGCGCTCGGAAGCAGACCCTCCCGCAACAAGCGCTGGGGCCCGTAAGCGTCGGCCACAATCAATTCCGCCAGCCGCGCCCGCTGACGCACACCCGCCTCGATCTGAGCCCAATCCGACGCCGACACGATGAAGGGAAAAAGATTCAGCGCCCAGGGTCGGGCGGGCCCACCCAGATCATCGTGATCGGTATACGTCACATCATCATCGCGCAGGGCTCTCGACAGTCGTTCCGCATAGGCGTCAAGCGCATCGGGCCCCAGGTCTCCCAGCGTCGCAAAAAAATCAGCCCAATGACTTCGAACGCCTGGGCGCTCGCGGGCGAGCGAGGCTGGGCTGAAGCGATTCGCCCACACTGTGCCAGCCCCGGCCTGAAAGGCTTCGTCCCAATGCCCTTCCGGCGCCGGCAGCGCCAAGGAACTGAGGGTGCCGTGACGGTCCATCCCGCCAGAGTTATTGGCGAACAGCGCGTCAGGTGCGGACGGTCCGGCGAACAGGCTCAAGGCGGTGGATTAGGAATTGGACCCGGGCATGCAGAGCGCTTACCGGCGAATGGTTGAATTATTGTCGCAGATCCATCGTGACGGGGAAGGTTCGATCAAACCGGGGGGCTTTCGATGCCTGCGGCCCAGGTGTGTGTCCCATCCGCATAAACCGGGACAGCCGACGGCTTTCGGCCTCGTGGGAGTTCACCGGGAAAGTTTCATAATTGCGGCCACCCGGATGTGAAACGTGATACTGACCGCCTCCAATCGAGCGCCCCAGCCAGGTATCGACCAGGTCGACCGTGAGCGGGGCATGTACGCCAATCGTGGGGTGCAGACCATTGGGCGGCTGCCAGGCGCGATAGCGCACCCCCGCCACGAATTCGCCCGGTACCCCCGTGGGACTGAGTGGCACCCCAGAGCCATTGACCGAAACCTGGTGGCGCCGTTCGGTCATGCCACGTACCCGCAATTCGAGGCGCTCGACCGAGGAATCGACATAACGCACGGTGCCACCTGCCCCGCTCTGCTCGCCCAGAACGTGCCAGGGCTCGAGCGCCATGCGCAGCTCGATGGAAACGCCGCGCATATCCAGGTCGCCTATGCGCGGAAAGCGAAATTCAAAGTGGGGCGCGAACCAGACTGGGTCGAGCCGGAAGCCCTCGCGCTCGGTTTCGGCTAAGACGTCCTCGAAGTCCATCTGGACAAAGGTCGGCAACAGGAAGCGATCGTGCAGTGCCGTGCCCCAGCGCACCAGGGGCACGGTGTAGGGCCGGGCCCAGAACCGGGCTACCAGCGCACGCAGAAGTAACTGCTGGACCACGCTCATCCGCTCATGAGGCGGCATTTCGAACGCACGCATCTCGAGCAGGCCAAGCCGGCCGGTTGGACCGTCTGGGGAGTAGAGCTTGTCGATACAAAATTCAGCGCGATGCGTGTTACCGGTGACGTCGACCAGCAGGTTGCGCAGCAGCCGATCCACCAACCAGGGCGCCGGCGACTTGCCATCGCCACTCAAGCTGCGGATTTGCGTAAAGGCGATTTCGAGCTCATGCAAGGAATCGTTGCGTGCCTCATCAACCCGTGGCGCCTGACTGGTCGGACCGATGAAGAGGCCTGAGAACAGATACGAAAGCGAGGGATGGTTGTGCCAGTAGGACAGCAGACTCGCCAGCAGATCAGGGCGACGCAAAAACGGGCTGTCAGCAGCCGTCGCACCGCCCAAGGTGATGTGATTGCCCCCACCCGTGCCGGTATGACGCCCGTCGAGCAAGAATTTCTCAGCCGTCAGGCGAGTGTGGCGAGCGGCCTCATAGAGGAACGTGGTTCGATCGACAATTTCGCTGAAGGTTCGCGACGGATGGATGTTGACCTCGATCACGCCGGGGTCAGGGGTGACCTGCAAGGAGCGCAGGCGCGGGTCGGAAGGTGGCGGATACCCCTCAAGAACAATCTGCCGATCCAGCTCAGCCGCTGTCCTCTCAACCGCCGCCAACAGCGCGAGGTAGTCTTCCAGGTGCGCCAGAGGCGGCATGAAAACATAGAGGTGGGCGTCGCGCACTTCCACGCAAAGCGCTGTACGCAGCAAGCCCGCGACCGACTCAAATCGACCCGGGGGCCTCGCAGCCGAGTCTGCGGGCCTCGCACGGATTCCGGGACCAACCCCCGCTGACGCGCCGGTTGCCAACAACGCGGAGGGCTCCAGGCCTTCGCCTTCGGACCCGACGGCGCCGTCGCTCACTGCGTCAACGGTTTCACCCGGTGCGCTCTGGCGACGCAATGGCACATAGGTTGGAAGCGCTGCGCGCGGCGCCATCGGGTCGGGCGGATGATCGCCCGGTGTGTCGGTGGATTTGACCCAAGGTAATGAGTCCAGGGGCAGACGCCAGCCCATGGCCGAGTCCCCGGGGATCAGATACAGGCGTTCGTCACGCAGGAACCAGGGGCCTGTTACCCACCGGTGCCCACCCTGGGCGGGATCAGCGCTGCTGGCTGCCAGCGGCAGCACCCAACCGACCACGCGGCTCAAGCCCTGCTCAAAGACTTTGCGCAGTCGTTCGCGTTCCAACACATCGTCAAGCCGCGCGTCGAACGGGTCAACGTTGACCGGCAGTTTGCGTTCACGCCACAGGTAGTAAAAGGTGTCCTCAAAGCCAGGCTTGATCGTCCGTTCGCCGACCCCCAGATACCCGCTCAGGGCGCGCACAAACCGCTCGGCATCGGCGTCGGTTGCTCGGCCTGGGAGGCGGTCGTCGGCAAAAAGATCCGGGTTGCCCCAACAGGGAGCGCCGTCGGTTCGCCAGAATGATGACAGTGCCCAGCGCGGTAGTTGTTCTCCGGGGTACCACTTGCCTTGACCAAAGTGAAGGAAACCACCGGGCGACCATTGCTTGGCCAATCTCCCGAGCAACTCGGTCGCCAGTCCACGCTTGGTCGGCCCCATCGCTTCGGTATTCCACTCGGCGCCTTCGCGGTCGACGCTCGATACAAAGGTTGGCTCTCCCCCCATGGTCAGTCGAACGTCGCCCGTCTGAAGGGCCTGATCCACCCGGGCGCCGAGCTCGAGGACCTCCGCCCATTGCGCATCGGTATAGGGACGGGTGACCCTCGGCGATTCATAGAGACGCTCGACCCGCATGCTGTGCTCGAACTCGACCTCGCATTTCTCGACTGCGCCTTCGACGGGCGCAGCGCCAGCCGGACTGGGCGACGCTGCCAGGGGCAAGTGGCCCTCACCCGCCAGCAGACCGGATGTCGGATCCAGACCAATCCAGCCCGCACCAGGCAGAAAGACCTCACACCAGGCGTGTAGGTCGGTGAAATCGTGCGCGGCACCGACTGGACCATCGATGGCCTTCTGATCCGGCTCAAGCTGAATCAGATACCCCGAGACGAACCGCGCAGCCATGCCGAGGTGGCGCAAGGCCTGAACCATCAACCAGGCGGAATCCCGACAGGAACCGGAGGCGAGCGCGAGCGTTTGCTCAGGACTCTGAACCCCGGGCTCGAGCCGGATCAGATACCGAATATCCTGCTGGAGCTTGCGGTTCAGGTCGATCAGAAAATCGATCGTTCGACGGCTCGAACGATCTACGTCGGCCAACCACCGGACCAACTGGGGCCCTGCTGGCTCGCAATCCAGATAGGGTGCCAGTTCGACCTTCAGGTCATCTGCATAAACGAACGGGGCCTGTTCGGCGTCGGGCTCCAAAAAGAAATCAAATGGATTGAAAACTGACATCTCGACCACGAGATCGACCGTGACCGTAAATTGGGTCACCTTTTCCGGGAACACCAGACGGGCCATCCAGTTCGAAAACGGATCCTGCTGCCAATTGACGAAGTGCGCCTCGGGTTCAACCCGCAGTGAGTAGGACAACACCCGGCTTTTGGCGTGCGGCGCAGGGCGCAGGCGCACCACCTGGGGCGAGAGCACGACCGGACGATCGTATTGGTAGTGGGTGCGGTGAGTCAGAGCGACGTGGATGGACATAGCAAAAACAGGTTACTTTGGAGGAAAAATTACGCCACTGAAGCAACTTCTAAGCCGAGAACCATCGCGGGCCGAGTTGGTGCGCCACAATGGACACCATGCGGAAGGTCAGTTGGTACTCAAAGTTCGCCAAGGACACGGCCCGTTTTTGCGGCCGCCCCGAGATCTTTACAGTTGCCCTAGCCATTATCGCTGTCTGGATCGTCACGGGACCGCTTTTTCACTTTAGCGACACCTCGCAACTTGCAATCAACACAGGGACCACCATCGTGACTTTTCTGATGGTGTTCTTGATTCAAAACACCCAAAACCGCGACACTGAAGCGATTCATATCAAGCTCGACGAACTAATCCGAGCCACTCAGGGGGCGCATAATTCTTTACTCGATCTAGAGGAACTGGAAGAATCCAGCTTTGAAGAATTTCGAGGGCGCTATCGCGAATTGGCCAAATTAGCCCGCGCCGACGTGCGTCGCGGCCGAGTTGATACCGGCACACCCGAGCCCTGACCCCAACGAACAAGGACCATTTTCTTGCAACCTACCGATGCTATTGAAGTCGCCAAGCAGACGTTGCTCATGCTTGGCGGGATTCTAGGTCTAGGGGTACTGGCCGCCCTTTTTGCTGGCAAATTGCGCATCCCTGATGTACCCGTTCTGCTGATTATCGGCATGATATTCGGGCCGACAGGTCTTGGCTTAATCGACGTACCTGTCGGCTCAACCATGAACCAGATCATTCTTATTTTCGGAGCAGCCTACATTCTCTTTGATGGGGGTGCAACCCTGCGGCTTGCCATCTTGCGCCAGACCTGGATCACCATCACGGTTATCTCAACCTTGGGCATTCTGATTACGGGTGGAGTTACCGCAATTGCCGCACACGCGCTGCTGGATCTGGGTTGGCCGGCCGCCCTTTTGTTAGGCGCGGTCATCGCTTCCACCGATCCGGCCACCCTAGTGCCGGTCTTTCGCCAGATCCCTATTCGGGAGCGCGTCGCGCAAACGGTGATGAGCGAATCTGCGTTCAATGACGCGATGGGCGCCATCCTGACGTTCAGCCTGCTTGCGACGATGTCAGCCGGAGTCGATTTCTCCATTAGTTCGATGCTGACCGATCTGATCTGGCAATCTGGGATCGGGATCCTGGTCGGCGCTCTAGTTGGCTTTGGCCTAGCCTGGAGCATCGGCCATCCCCGACAGGCGTGGTTGGTCGAACATGCGTCGGTGCTAACACTGATTATGGTGATTGCCGCGTATTTGGCTGCGGATATGCTGCATGCTAGCGGATTCATGGCGGTGTTTATCGTGGGAATATTTCACGGCAACCTGGACGCGCTGAACTTGAAAGTGAGCCAAGATACCGCTCATCAATCGGAGCATTACATCCAGACCACCGCCTTTGTCATGCGTGTGCTGATTTTTGTGTTGCTCGGGGCCCAGGTAGATTTTGGTCTGATCTTTGACCAAGGACTCGCCGCGCTGGCTGTAGTCCTGATCTTCATGCTGGTAGCCCGCCCCCTCACGGTTCTGATCTGCGCCGCCCCTGATCGACGCGCCCGCTGGAGCCGCAACGAACTGCTGTTTATGTGCTGGACTCGCGAAACCGGCGTCATCCCAGGGGCCTTGGCCGGGATGCTGCTCGCCTTGAATGCACCCGGAGCGCCGGTGATCGCCTCCGTCACGCTGGTCGCTATCGTTGTCACCATCCTGGCCCAGGCGACCACGACGCGCTGGTTGGCGCAGCGTCTGGGTTTGCTTGTCTAAAGACCTAAGAACGAGAAATTAAAAATCACGGCTGCGCAGCAACACCCATCGTCGGAACCATCAAGCCCGACCAATAGCAAAAACCGTCCATCGGCCCTGCCCACTACGGACTCGGCGGGCACGGACATGCAGCCTAGTGAGGGCGGGCGACCTCAGGCTAGGCCATTGCGATCACTGAGCCTATCAGGTCCGCCAAAATTCCGGCGTGAAAATCACTACAAGCGTAAATAGCTCCAAGCGACCGAGCAGCATGGCGAAGGTACAAATCCAGGTTTGAAAATCTGACAACACAGCAAAGGTGGTGGAGGGACCAACCAAATTTAGACCGGGGCCCATGTTGTTGATCGAAGCCACGACCGCTGAAAGTGAAGTCACCAGTTCGCAACCGCTCACCAACATCAATAAGGTGCAAAAAATAATAGACGCACCGTAAAGAAACATAAACGCCAGTATCGAGTCAATTACTGCAGGTTCGTAAACAACGCCGTTCAATTTCACAACCATGGGTGATTGTGGATGGATAAGACGTTTCAATTCACTGAAGCAATGCTTGATCAACAACTGCGCGCGAATCATTTTTATTCCGCCCCCGGTGGAGCCCGCGGCGGTAGCAAAGCAAGATAAAAAAATCATCAATACCGGCGCAAAAACGGGCCACAAATTGTAGTCTTGGGTAGCCAAGCCCGTAGTGGTTGCGATGGAAATCACGTTGAACGCCGAGTGCCGCAGTGCAGTTAAGAAATCAGGGTATACCTGATGGAGCCAAAGAAAATAAGCCACCAAAAAGACGCTGCCTATCATGACTATCCAGACCATGTGGGCTTCACTGTCCTTAATATAAGCCCGCAGCGTCCGACCGGAGAATGCCAAAAAGTGTGTAGAAAAATTGATTCCGGCGAGCAACATGAAAACAATGGCTACCGCCTCCATCGAAGGTGAGTCAAAAAACCCAAAGCTTGCGTCGTGCGACGAGAAACCACCGAGGCCCATGATGGAGAATGTGTGGATCAGTGCATCTAAGACTGGCATCCCCACGACCCATAGGCTGACGGTGCAGGCTAAGGTGATCAGCACATAAACCAGCCACAAACCTTTGGCGGTCTGGGCGATGCGGGGCGTCAGCTTGGCATCTTTCATCGGACCGGGGGTTTCCGCCTTAAACGCCTGGCTTCCGCCAACCCCAAGCATCGGCAAGATAGCGACCGTAAGCACTACTACACCCATGCCGCCTAGCCACACCAGAAATGTGCGCCAAATGTTGATTGAACCGGGCAACTGGTCTAGATTCGAAATTGTGGTAGACCCTGTAGTGGTCAGTCCCGACATCGTTTCGAAATAAGCGTCGGTAAAAGTCAGACCCGGAATACTAAGCATCAAGGGAATGGTCGCGATTGCCGGCAACACTATCCAAGTCAATGCAGAAAGTAAAAATCCATCTCTATTTCGCAACTCTCTACCAAAGGAAATCTTGCGAGTGGCACCCCACATGAGCAAGCCAATAATGCCTGCAACAACCATTCCGATTAAAAAGCCCGAAATAGCATGATCATCCAAGTAAAGGGAAACCAAAGCCGGAAATACCATCAAGCTTGTGAAGATCAAGATAATTAAACCAAGAACATTCAAAACTCCCGCAATTCTTCGAATCATGTTACCCCCCTTCAACCGAAAAAACTTGCGCTGACTTGAAGGAGTCGTTCAATCTTCCGAACCGTTCTTTTGTCTGTAACAAACAAAATCAGATGGTCTTCCGATTGAAGTACGAGGTCATGGTGAGCCATCAGTACCTCTTGGCCACGCACCACGGCGCCGAGTAAAGCGCCCGCCGGCCATTCAATCGCGCCGACCCTACGCCCTACGCATCGACTCGTGGACTCATCTCCATGAATCACAATTTCCAAGGCCTCGGCCGCGCCGCGCCTCAAGCTGTGCACTCGCGCCACATCCGCACGGCGCACATGCGCAAGAATTGACCCGATGGTGACCTCTGCAAGCCCGACAACGATATCGATTTTGCTATCCTCTAGCACGCTCACATAAACGCCTTGGTGGATCAGCGCCAAGACGCGGTGCGCCCCCATCTTCTTCGAAAGTAGCGATGCAATGATGTTGCGCTCGTCGTCGCCAGTCGCAGCGACAAAAAGATCGACATGCGCAATATCCTCATTGATCAACAATTCACTGTCGTTCTCACTCCCGTGCAGGACCAGCGTTTTGTCGAGCAGCGAGACCAATTGATGAGCGCGTTTTCCATTTGCCTCGATCAATTTCACCGAATAACTGCCCTCCAAATCCTTCGCTAATTGATAGCTAAACTCTGACCCTCCAGCGATCATGATACGTTTGACCGGTCGGTCTGCCTTGCGTAATTCCTCCATAACCCGACGCATATCAGCGGTACGGGAAAGGAAAAATACTTCATCGCCGTCTTCAATAACAGTATCAGCACTCGGCCGCACTGCATTTTTATCGCGGAATATTGCAACGATACGAGCATCTGTCGTTTTGAGGTGAGTACTCAAATTGCCGATTCGGTCACCCACCAACAGCCCACCCGCTTTAGCGCGCACAGCCACAAGGCAGACTTGGCTGTTCGCGAACTCTAAAATCTGGATAGCCTCCGGATAAGTAACGAGCTTTTCGACGTAACTGGCAAGCAATGCTTCAGGCGAGATGACATGCGTGATATCGAAAACATCTTTTCCTGATAGGCCCGGATCTACCAAGTACTCGGCAGACCGTACCCGAGCAATACGTTTAGGCACCTGAAATATGCTTGACGCAATTTTGCACGCCATCATGTTGACCTCGTCCACCTCGGTGACGGCAATAAGCAACTCGCAATCCGCTATACCCGCTTCCTTCAAGACTGAGGGGTGACCGGCATTACCAGTAACCGTGCGCAAGTCATATTTCGATGCGAGTTCTTTTAATTTGACAGCGTCACGATCTATAACAGTGATGTTGTGTTGCTCGGTCACCAGGTTTTTTGCAACCGAGGTTCCGACCTGACCTGCGCCAAGAATGATGATGCTACTCATTTATATAATTCCAAAGATCAAATTACCCAGCGTGCGTCAAGCCAGCATTTCTCAACAATTCCAGTTATCCTGAAGTTTCATAACAGCAGGTACTGTTGCAAAAAATCTGCCAAACGAGTAGTCAATAGACATAAAGGTGTTCGACAAACATTTTTGAACTGCATTTCTGACAAAATCTTAGCCTAGCCTAGTAGAAAATTCTGTCCGGAATTCTGCCCAATGGCGTCGCACAATTTGCGGCCGGAGAGCAAGTGAGTACGGTCAAGCTCCACTTCTAGGGTGGTTTTGCAGCCAATCATTCCCCAAATTCTTCGAAATATGCTGATGCAAATAAAACGGGTTCAGACATTAGATAGGCGTGTGGCACTCGGCGCTCAAAATTCAATCTCGCATCACGCAAGCTTGAAGCAGACCTGATTATTTCTGATTTTCACAAACGTTAATCTAACCTTCCTACCGATTATAAAAATTCGGGATTGGCAGGTGGCAATCCATTGATTTACGTGAGCCCATTCTCGCCGCAAGAGATATTCATCTTGGGCACGCCGCCCAGAAAACGAAGGGTTCATAGTTATCCATTTTTTATTTTTTATATTTGGATATAAACAGGCCGCAAAATCATTAATAAATCGTTGCGATGCAGGCCTCTCTTGAAATTCCCGTCCCGTCCGTTGAAACAATAAGGTTACCCGAGATGAGACCATACGCATGCGAGAACGCAGGTTAATACATCAAAAATGACCGGTGAATTTTGTGCCAATATTATCAGACGTCAACCGGCTAGGCAAGAAAAATGCGGAATCGAGTTCAAAGAAATCGGTATGCGAAAACGACCGTAGAAGACAGATCAAGCAAAAAATCATCAGCATCACTTTCCGGAAGCTAGCGCGACCGGCCAATAGCCATCCAAAAGCGACAACCTGCCTCAAGATAAAGACGGCGCCTGCTCCGAGGACTGGACAGCCATAACACAAGGCCTATTCACCGTGTTCGCAAGCGCCAAGCATGCAGCCTGGCAGCGCCACAAACCAGGTGGTTGGTGCGGTCCGCCTGATTGCTCAGAACTCGACGTCGTCTATTTGCATCTGGCCGAGATCTCTTTCTTTGTTGGTTAAGACGAAGTACTGGCCAGGAAATCATCTGGATTTCTGACCCCCGCCTCTATTTTCATGCATCGAACGATGCAGAGCGCGACCGAGTTCTATCGCATCCCGTTTGACCACGCGATCGAAATCGGTGGTCACGTCGAAATCTGACGGAACGGTTCCGTTTCGATTAGAGCTTCATCTCAAGGCCCAGGCCAATCATCGTATAGCCGCTGCGAAGCGCCGAGTTAAAGTTCCCGTTGGTCAAAAACGTGCGCGTCACGTTATCCAAGGGGAACAGTTGATTGGCCGACAGACGGAACGCCAGCGTCGGGCTGTACGTCCAGCGGGCATAGAGGTCGAACCCGCGCATGCGAGACTGCTCCAGCGCCTGTGAAGCCGTCTGCTGGGTGACATAGCCCGGCGTGACGGTCAGATTGCCGCCGGCGGTGACTGGCAGGCTGGTCATCCGGTAATCGGCGCCAAAGGTGCCTGACCAGGGTTGCTGAGCGTCGAGACGATTATTCGGCCCCGGGAGAGTGTCAACCCGCGAATGATAGAAGCTCAGTGCGCCCCGAAGATTCAGCGGTAGGCGTCGCTCAAAGAGCGCGGGAAACAGTTCTCCGGCACGCCCTTTGACTTCAAGTTCGAGGCCTTGCGTCTGCGCACTGGCAAAATTGGTGGGACGCGAGATCCAGCGGGGCGCTGACGCATAGTCCACCGTCTGGAGCGAGGTGACGTTACGCACCAGATTTTCGATTTGACGCGAAAATACCCCAATACTGATTAATCCCCCATCCGCGAGATAGGTTTCGTAGGCGAGATCGAGACCGGTCGCCAATTCGGGGCGTAACTTCGGATTCCCGTCCCGGTCAGGGGCCAATTCCGTATTGGTCTTGCCGAGATCCTCATAGAGGCGGTTGATCGTCGGCCGCGCCAGCAGCGTTGCCAGACCTGGCGGCTTGTAGCTGCGGGTCAGGCTCGCACGGATCATATCGCGCCCCTTCGGGTCGAACTTGTAATTCAGGTGTAGCAACGGAGTCAACACGCTGCTCACATTACTCACCGGGAGATCTAGGGTTTTGCTCGTCGTCTCGATCCGCTCACCCCGGACACCCAGGTTGGCCGACCACTGTTTGGTGATTTCCCACTCGTCCTGGAGAAAAATGGCCTCGCGCTCGATCCTGGCTGAAAACGGTCGTCCTTCGTAGTCGGACAACTCGGGTACACCAGCAACGGTCACCGTCCGTTGTTCATCGCGCTGTCGAAGTTCGAGATCCCAACCCACCGTGACGCTGTGCTGACCATCGACAATTTGGGTGTATTTCCCGGCCTGAGTGACGCCATCTTCGAGGTTATCGCCAACCGCGCGCAATTGGCTGACGCCTGACCGGAAGGTCCGGTTATCGAAGGTCCCGCGGGAATTCTGCAGACCCCCTTTGATCTCGATGCTTTGCGTAGCGCTCAGGTAATTCGTCCACTGGAGGTTGGTTCGAATGTTTTGCCAGGTACCACGGTTGACGGAATCATCCTCAACACTCGGCTGCCCTTGAAGAATCTGGTTGAAAAAATTCAGACTGTTGGACCAGATCCCCTTTTGCAGAAACGACTGCCAGGTGAGCGTCTCATCATCGCTGAGCTTCCAGGTCAGGCGCGGGCCGATATTCATGCCGCGTCCAGTGGTGTATTGACGACCGGACTGGATGACCTGCGAAAACTGACCGTCAAGACCTGGCATGTCGCGGCGGTTGACCACATCGGTCGGTCGCCGCCACTCGAAGGCCGAAATCGGCAGCGAGAGCGACACCGCGCCAAATTTCTCGCTCAAGGTGTAATTGCCGCCCAAGCGGGGGCGCTGCGGCGATAAGCCGACGTTCAGACGCAAATCGCGTTGCGAGAACCTGGGCGCCTCTTTCAGGATGATGTTGATGGAACCCGCGATGGCCTGTGCGCTCTGGTCCGCAGTCGGTGCCTTGCTGATCTCGATCCGCTCGACTTGTTCCGGACTGACCTGATCCAGCGAAAATCCCGGTGGCGCACGATCCCCATTGATCAGAATGATGGTGTAGTCCGAGCCTAGCCCCCGCATCCGTGGTGCGTTGCCCTGCAGCGTGACGCCAGGCAGCCGCTTCAAAACATCAGCCACGTTGCTATCGCCGTACTTGTCGAGTTCCTCGCGCCCGTAAATCTGCTTAGCGACCTGAGAGCGCCGGCGCAATTCTGTATCGTTTCGCTCGCCGCCCTGGATGACGACCCGCTCCAGGCGAGGTCCTTGCGGTTCGGGCCCGGGCGCATCGGCGCCACCCCGACCAGCGTCCTGAGCAAGCGCCACTGCCGGCGCAGCGACAAACAAGATAAGTGCGGCGGCGATCGGATTGAGGCTCGGCTTGAAACGATTCTGTTGCATATTCGGTGCTCGGTAGTGCCCTGCGAGGATATCTCAGGTCCGGGGGTGGCTTGACGGAGCGCCAGAATGTGCAACCATTGCCACACGCTAATTCATGACTACTGGAGCAATCATGGGTCTATTCGATATGTTCAAGGGCGACGCCGCCCCCCCACTTACCCCGAAGCTTGCTTTTGCCTCAGCGCTTCTCTACATGATGTCTGCTGATGGTGAGATCGAGCAGGAAGAAATCGGGCAGTTGATTGGCGTCATCGGAGGCGACCGTGCCCTGCTGGACGATGCGGTCAAGTACACCCGCAAGGTGCCTCTGGACCAGTATCTGGCTCAGGCACCCGGTCAACTGAATGAAGCCCAGAAGCTCTGCGTGCTCATCAACCTTTGTGACTCATTGCTCGCGGACGGCAGCGCAGCCCCCAAGGAACAGGCGCTGTTTGGACGCTTCCTGCAGGCGTTCGGAGTCCCGGAAGAACAGTTTGCACCGCACTTTCAGGTCATTGCCATCAAGAACGATCGTTCCGTGTTTGGCATTCGGTGATTTTCGTCACCGGAGAACAATGAGTCTCGCCCCCTGTGAAGGGGCGAAAAGTAGACGATTTTGACCGGCCGGAGCAGCTCGCGCTAGAGCTGCGCCCGGGAAGATCCGGGCTGCTCTGGCGCGGAGAGCTTGGCGCGCTCAAACGCCGATTGAACGCCCGTCCGGCAACGTCACACTGACACTGAGGACCTCGAGATCGCGCTGATTTTCCAGCTCGATTGCGATGTCCTCGGGCTTTACCTGAACAAACTTGCTGACGGCCTCCAGGACCGCCCGTTTGATCTGCTGAATCAGCTCGGGGTTGCTCGACCGATTGCCCTCACGGGCAATGATCACCTGCAAACGCTCCTTGGCAAGGTTGGCCGTAGCGGGCTTGCGCTTGACGAAAAAATCAAGAAATGACACGGTGGATCCCTTCCCGCTTAGGCAGATTTGCTTGAGCCGCCAACCCCGACGCTCTCAAGCAGGCGGCGGAAGAACCCCTTGTCTTCCTCGTCGACAAATCGCAATGGCACGTTATTACCCAAGTAACGATCAATCGCATCCTGGTAGGCCTGGGCGACATCGGTTTCTTTCTGGTGAACCGCCGGCAAACCCTGGTTGGAACTCTCCAGGACTCGCTGACTCTCCGGAATCACACCCATCAAGGGTACCTTGAGAATCTCTAGGATATCGCCATGGCTAAGCATTTCGCCGGCCTTGACCCGGCGAGGCGAATAGCGAGTCACGAGCAAAAACTCCTTGACCGGCTCCTGCCCTTCTTTGGCACGACGCGAGCGCGACTGAATGATTCCGATGATCCGGTCCGAATCCCGAACCGAACTGACCTCCGGATTCACGACAACGATGGCATCGTCGGCAAAGGTCAGCGCCATCACAGCACCGGATTCAATGCCCGCCGGTGAATCGCAAACGATGTAGTCAAACCCCATTTCCTTGAGATCTTCGATGACCTTCTGCACACCGGCCTCGGTCAAGGCATCCTTATCGCGAGTCTGGCTCGCAGGCAGGATGTGGAGATTCTCGACATTTTTGTCTCGGATCAGCGCCTGATTCAGGGTTGCTTCTCCCTGGATGACATTGACGAAGTCGTAAACGACCCGACGTTCGCAGCCCATGACCAGGTCCAGGTTACGAAGACCGACGTCAAAGTCGATCACAGCGACCTTCTTGCCGCGTAAGGCGAGCCCGGCGGATAGATTGGCAGACGTGGTGGTTTTACCCACGCCACCCTTGCCGGAGGTGACGACGATGACTCGACTCATGATGCTGGCACTTTCTCTGAATGGTTAAATAAAAAGCAAATCAATTCAAATGGGACGGATCTCAAGGGCATCGGCGTTCGCCGCGCCCAGTGCAATCTGAACTGGCTTACCACGTAAATTTTCTGGCACACCCTCTTCGAAGGTTTTGTAGAGCCCGGCGACCGCGACAATCTCCGCCCTCAGGTCGAGGGTAAAAATACGGGCGTCCCGACGTCCACGTGCTCCGGCGATCGCCCGGCCAGCCAGTGAGCCATAGACATGCACATTGCCGTCCGCAATCACCTCGGCGCCCGGGGAAACCACGGCCATCACCACCAGATCGCGATCGCGAGCATAGATCTGCTGGCCCGAACGGATCGGACGATCGATAATCATCGCGTCGAGCATTGCAGGAGGTTCGGGCCTCACGACAGACTCTGCCGCTGGCGCCGGCTCTGACCTGGCCGGGGCGGCCCCCGAGGGAACATCGCTCTTGGGTGGTAGCTCCGTTGCAATCGAACCGGCTTCAGGCAGGTCTGTCCCCGCCGCCTTTGGATGCTGCGCTGACGCAGATGGTGCGGGGGCGTCAAGCAAACCCAGAGACAGCGAATCCGCCATTTCCCGGAAGGACTCGTCCGCTCCGCACACCGCGACCGGATGCAGGTGCGCCGACCGGAAAACTGCCAGAACCGAGGCCCAATCGAGGCTCTGGCTCACATCGCCCAACCGGGAGAGGTCGATCACGACCGCTTGCCAGCCAAAAAAATCGGGCTGCTGCTGGCGCATCCGATCCAGGGTGTCTTGTAGCGCCAACGCGGAGGGGTCTCGCAGCACAGCGCGCAGCGAGGGCGTTTCGAATCCTTTGAATTCGACGGAGGGGCGGGATTGGGAGGAATATTTCACGACTCATAATGCTACGTCATTCCTGATCCAACCGCTCCTCGGAACTCGACTCTGAATGAAAGTCACCCCTCCAAATATCGGACAATTGTTTCTGGGCTTCTTTCAAATCGGCGTCACCGGGTTTGGCGGCGTGCTGCCGATCGCTCGTCGGGCCCTGGTCGAGCGCCGCCGCTGGCTCTCCGAGGAGGAATTTACGCAGGACCTGGCAGTCGCCCAACTCCTGCCGGGACCCAACATCGTCAATCTGAGCATCACCATCGGCTTGCGCTTCGGCGGGGTTGCGGGCGCGATCGCCTCATTCACAGCGATCCTTGCCCCACCGCTCGTTATCCTGCTGGCACTGCTTGAACTCTATGGGGGCCACGCCGATGTACCCCAGATTGCCGCCACTCTGAATGGCATCGCAGCCGTGGCAGCGGGTCTGGTGGCCGCGATGGCCTGGCGAATGGCGCAGCCTTTGCTGCAACGCTGCTCCGTGGAGCGAATCGCCAACCTGAGCATCGTTGCACTGAGCATTCTGGCGATCACAGCCCTCCGATGGCACCTGTTACCCGTCCTATTGATCGGCGGTGGTTTGGGCGTCTTCCTGGCGTCTCGGTACCGTGGATAGTGGGTTGCTCGAGGAACTGGCGAAGGTTTTTGCCAAACTCTCGCTGATGGCGGTGGGCGGCATCAACCCTTTGCTGCCGGAAATGCACCGCGTGGTCGTCGAGAACTACGGGTGGATGAGCGATGCCCAGTTCACGACCCTATTTGCCATTACGCAGGGCGCGCCGGGACCCAATGTTCTCGTCGTGGCGGCGATCGGATGGCAGGTCGCCGGCATGGCGGGGGCGCTCGTGAGTCTCGGAGCCATCTGTCTGCCCTCCGCGCTCCTGGCTGGCGTTGTGGCCACGTTGCGTGATCGGGTCACGCACGCTCGATGGGCTCGGATTCTTCAGATCGGGCTAGTGCCGGTGACCGTTGGACTGGTTGCAGCGAGCAGCCTGCTGCTGGCGCGAGGCGCGGCCCAAACAGCCACCTCGGCCAATACCGCTTATGGGCTCACGATTGCCGCCGTGCTGTTCACGATCCGTTTCAACCCCCACCCCTTATGGCTGCTGGCGGCTGGTGCGATAGCCGGATGGGCAGGCGTGATCTGACCTGAATCGATCCTGTCGCCCCCCGCAGATTCAAACCGCCCTGGACTCGATCGAGCCCCAAGATCACTCAACGCTCAACCGTCATCAGACCGCGGGCCCTAGCTACGCCAGACCAATACCGGCACATGGGCATACGGCAGGACCGATCGGGTGACACTACCCATCAGCAATCCGGTCAGACCACGGCGACCATGACTGCCGATAAAAATGAGCTCGCAGTGGTACTCCGTGGCAGCTTCCACGATCCCGTGGCCAATCGAATCCGACTCCCTGACACGGAGTTCGCATTGCACGTCGGCACCACGGGCGACTGCACCGACTGCCTCAACCGCCTGATCCGCTCGCTTGCGTGCCTGAGCCATCATCAAATCATCAGCTCCAGCCCCGACAATGCCCACGCCTTCATAAAACGGGATCGAGGCAAGCGGCTGCAGGATCGACACGGCGACGACCGTCGCGGAGAGCTCTTTGGCCATTTTGACGGCGGCGGCAGCGGACTGATTCGCGAGATCCGAACCATCCGTTGGCACGAGAATCCTGCTGAACATCATGGAAGGCTCCAGTCGTCGAATATGCGCCAAGAGCGCCGGGCCGAGCGGCACCGGCCCCGGCGCTGGGCTTTAACGCCCGGGATTGAGCGCCCTCCGGGAGACGCCGCAGGAAGCCGACTTCCACCGGAAAGCGCTCAAGCGAATTTCAAATTGAGACTCTAACCGGCCCCCTTCGAAACCTCCCGCGAACGATTTAACGGATAGCCAGCCTCTTACCCTGCTGCGCTTTCTTCTTCGGAAGCTTCAGCGTCAAGACGCCGTCCTCGAAGACCGCATCGGCCTTGTCCTCGACGACGGGTTGCGGCAAATCAAAACTTCGGGCGTAGTGCGCGCTCTGGCGCTCGGTATAGATCGCCCGCTCGTCATCTTTGACTTCCCGTTCGATCTTGGAGACCGCGGAAATCGAGACATGGTTATCGCTCAGATCGATCTGGATATCCCCTTTCTTGACACCCGGCATATCGACTTTGATCTCATAGACATCACCGCGCTCGAGAACGTCCAGGCGTGCCCGGGTTAGGGCGGTCCCATCAGCGACACGCGCCGGGGAGCTCATCATTGCTCGATTGGAAAACGCTTCGAACATATCATCGAGAAGGGTGTAGGGGTCGCGGCGAAGAAGTAGATTCATAGGAGGACTCCACAGAGGGAAGACGTGATGGGGTTGGAACAGAACCTGGAACGCGCTACCCAAAAGTCGGGCCCGCAATCCTCAGCATCCGACATGCCTGCTCTGAAAATTGAAATTAACGTTCATTCGTCACCATCGGCGCTAGGGTAAGGGTCAAAATGGGGCCTCTGGTTTGGGATTCACTCATGAATGCATCCATCAGGCGGATTGGTTCGCTCGCCTTGACCGTCACTCTTCTTTGCGCAGGTTGCGGCGGTGGCGGTACCAGTGCGAGTAATGATGCTGGCGGCGGTACCCCGTCCGATCCACCGAGCGGTATCGGGCAGCCGGACGCGAACGGCGTCGTGCGCACGGCGGCCAACTGCCTCCTGGGTTTCAGCATCACGCCCGCAGCCCAGTCGCTTGGACTGGACCCTCTACTGGGGCAGCAATGGCACCTCCTCAACACCGGCCAGAGCAACGGAACACCCGGCGAGGATCTGCGTGCCACCCTTGCCTGGCCAACGAGCCGGGGGGCCGGTGTCCGGATCGCCGTAACAGACAACGGGATCGATATCACCCATGCTGACCTTGTCCCCAATGTCATCGCTAATGAAAGCTACAACTATCTAGTATCCAACTCGGTCTGGCCGTTACCCTGCACGAATCAGGACATCCATGGAACGGCGGTCGCCGGCATCGCACTGGCCCGTGATGGCAATGCGATTGGTGGAGCCGGGGTCGCCCCACGGGCATCGCTGATCGCTTACAACGCCCTGTCTGCCAACGACGATGCCTCGTTGGCGGACGCGATGACACGGGGTAAAAGCAACCAGATCTGGCACAACAGCTGGGGCTCCCCGGACGAAGGCCGTCCTGAACCTGCGCCTAGGATCTGGGAGCAGGCGATTGACGAAGGTCTGCGCAGTGCCCGTTCTGGCCGAGGTGCAATCTTCGTGTTCCCCGGCGGTAATGGCGGGAGAATTGATATTCGAAACGCGACCGGCCAAGTGGCTGCAACGATTGCGGACGATTCCAATCTCGATGGCTATGCGAACAAACGTGGCGTGGTGACTGTCTGTTCAGTCGACGATCGTGGAATCGCCCCCAGCTATGCCGAACGCGGTGCAAACCTGCTGGTCTGCGCCCCCGCACAGGGCCGCAGCGAAGGCATCACAACCACCGCGATTTTGGGCAACTACCGCAGCGATTTTGCCGGTACCTCAGCCAGTGCGCCAATGGTGGCGGGCATTGCCGCACTGATGCTGGCGGCGAATCCGAACCTGAGCTGGCGCGATACCCAGCGCATTCTGGCGACGACCGCTCGACTCAATCACCCCAGCGATCCCGGCTGGATCACCGCCGCCGGCGTTCGATTCAATCATCGATACGGGTTCGGCGTCGCGGACGCGGACGCTGCGGTTCGCGCAGCAAAAAGCTGGACGACGGTCGGCGGCAGCGCCGAACAGAAAGTCTGCGGACCCTATGCGAGGTCCCCAGACATCCCGATACCCGACAGTGTGAGCTTTAGCGCGCCAGGTATTCCGGTCACCGATGTCATGGCCACGCCCAACTGCAACATCTCAAATCTCGAGTTCGTGGAAGTCCATTTCACCTCCAACCATCCCTATGCGGGCGACCTTCGGATTCGGTTGAGCAGCCCGAACAATCTGGTGAGTGAACTCGCAAATGAACGCGCCTGCGGTCTCAATGTCCCGGATGCCAGTAACCCTTGCCGGTTCGGATACAGCGATTGGCGGTTCGGCAGCGTGCGCCATCTCGGTGAATCCCTGGTCGGCGCCCAGACACTGGGGTCTTGGACGCTTGAAGTCTCCGATCGCGGCCCGCGTGATGTGGGCAACCTGACCAGCTGGTCGCTGACGCTTTACGGCAAATGAAGAGACCAATGTGAAGACGCCCTCGTTCGCCTGGCGCCGCTGGATTGGGTTTGGCGCCTGTCTGTTCCTTGCTCACCTGTCCTGCGGTGCGCAACCGCTTAACCCCAACCCCTCCGGATCCAACGAGGCCTCCAGGGGCCTGATTTCGCCCAGCGCTTCCTGGCACGATGGCAAGCAAACTCGTGGGCTTTGGATGGATCCTGCGCGAGAAGCCGAGTTTCCCTCGCCCACAGGCCTCGGCCCCGCGCAGACTGGGGCAGCCTACGGCCAGGGTTCCGAATCCACCGGAGCTAGGCCAGCCGGGGCTGGTGCAACGTTGCGGCCCAAAGACCTTGCCAGCCCAGGACAAGCGCTGCGTTCTCCCCTGTTTTTTGACAATCCTTCACTCAACGGCACCCCGCGCGCATTGCCCGGCGGCGTTCTGGTCGAACTCAAAACGCCGGCAGACGCTGACAGCGCACGACAGCAACTCCAGTCCGATGGGCTGAGCCCAGTGCGTGCCATTGTGGCCAACCGGATCTGGTTGGTCGCCTCACCACCCGGCCTTGCGGCGCTCGAGCTTGCAAACCGATTGCAACAAAGTGGGCGCTATGCTTCGGCGCAACCGAACTGGTGGCAACCTCGCATTCCAAAATGATTCATCATTCATGAGAACAGACCCCCCCGTTACGATTCATCGTGCCGACTACGCCCCGCCCGCCTATACGGTTGATTCGATCGACCTCGATTGCCATCTCGACTCGAAGGTGACCCGGATCGAGGCCTCGATGGCGGTTACCCGGCTGGGATCGCCGGAGTCCGCCCTTCGGTTCGCCGGTGATGGGCCAAAACTCCTGCAGATCGAAGTCGATGGGCACCCTCTGTCTGAAGCGGAGTGGGAGATCGATGAAGATGGCGCACTCGTCGTTACCGCAGCAACCTTGGCCAAGCACAGCGCCTCGTCTTCGGCGAGCCATTTCCAGCTCAGGACCGTGGTTGAAATTGCCCCCGATGAAAATACCGCCCTGAGCGGACTGTATCTGTCGGGCCAATCGCTCTACACGCAGTGTGAGGCCGAGGGATTCCGGCGGATCACTTTTTTTCCGGACCGCCCGGACGTCATGGCGCGTTATCGGGTCACCTTGCGCGCAGATCGGACGCAGTTTCCCGTGCTGCTCTCGAACGGTAACCTGACCGATCAAGGCGTCGATCCCGGCGGCGCGCGACACTGGGTTCGATGGGAAGACCCCTTCCCCAAACCGAGTTATCTGTTCGCCCTGGTGGCCGGCCGACTTGTGGTTCATGAAGAACAATGGCGCTGCCAGTCGGGGCGCCAGGCGCTGCTCCAGGTCTGGGTTGAACCAGGCAACCTGGATAAAACCGCTCACGCCATGAAGTCACTGCAGCAAGCGATTCGGTGGGACGAGGCGCGTTTCGGTCTGGAACTCGATCTCGATCGATACATGATCGTCGCCGTGGGCGACTTCAATATGGGCGCCATGGAGAACAAGGGCCTCAACCTGTTCAACACGCGGTACGTCTTTGCCAATCCCCGGATCGCCACCGACGATGATTACTTCAACATCACGTCGGTTGTCGGTCATGAATATTTCCATAATTGGACTGGAAACCGAGTCACCTGCCGCGACTGGTTTCAGTTGACCCTCAAGGAAGGGCTCACCGTCTTTCGTGATCAGGAATTTTCAGCCGATCTGCTGGCAGAGTCCGCCCGTTCTGAGGCGATGGCGGCCAGTGCGCGCGCGGTACAGCGGATCGAGAATGTGCGTTTCCTGCGCAGCCAGCAGTTCGCCGAAGATGCAGGACCGATGGCTCACCCCATCCGCCCGGACAGTTATCAGGAAATCAATAATTTCTATACGGTCACGGTCTACGAGAAAGGCGCCGAAGTCATCCGGATGCTGCAAACCCTGGTCGGACAAACCGGTTTTCGGCGCGGCATGGACCTCTATTTTTCCCGGCATGATGGACACGCCGTTTCGTGCGACGACTTCGTCGCTGCGATCGCCGATGCCAACTCCCGAGACCTGAAGCAGTTCGAGCGTTGGTACGAAACCGCGGGCACTCCCCGCGTCATTGCCAGCGGCCAATGGGATGCCCATACCAAACGCTACACCTTGAAACTGGCACAGTGGCTGCCAGGCATTTCAGGACATGAGGCGGGGCCTGCGGTCCGACCGCTGCATATCCCGATTGCAATCGGGTTGCTCGGCCCCGATGGCCGCGATCTGATCGGAACTCAACTGATTGAACTGACGCAAGTCGAGCAGCAAGTCACCTTCGAAGACATCCACGCTGAACCCGTTCCTTCTCTCGGTCGTGGATTTTCAGCGCCAATCATTCTCGAATATCGATACCAGACGCAGGATCTGGTCCACTTGATCACGTTCGACAGCGATCCATTCAATCGCTGGGAAGCCGCGCAGCGGCTGGCCGTCGCGGCCATTATCGGCCTGATCGAGTCAACGCACGGGGCTGAAATCTCGGTGGGTAAGGGTCCCCTCGCCGAGCTCGCCAATGCTCTCGGCGGCATCCTGAGCGATCCCAACCTGACGGCGGATTTCAAAGCCCAAATGCTCACGTTGCCCTCGGAGGGCTATGTTGCGGAGCAACTCGGCATGGTTGATCCTGTCACGCTGCGCCATGCCCGAGATCGGGTTCAACTGCACCTGGCCCAGCACGCCAGCGCCGAATGGCATAAAACCTGGCATGAATTGGCCCCAGCGGGGCCTTATCAGCCGGATCCAGTCTCCGCCGGCCGCCGAACATTGCGCAATCTAGCCCTGAGCATGCAGGTGATGGCAGGGGACTGCCACGCGATGGCCCAGGCGAGTGACCAGGTTTTGCATGCAGACAATATGACCGACCGTCTCGGCGCACTGCAGGCGCTGGGTCAGGCGCCGGCTGCAGCCCGGGAACCCGCGATCGAGGCGTTTGAACATCTGATGTCTGACGAGCCACTGGCCATGGACAAATGGTTCACCCATCAAGCGACACTGCATCACCAGACCGGAGACATTGCCGTTCTGGAACGGGTCCGTCGACTGATGGAGCACCCGGCCTTTTCAGCGCGCAACCCCAATCGCGTCCGAGCATTGATTGGAAGTTTCTGTCATGGCAATCTGGCGGAGTTTCATCGGACCGATGGCGCTGGCTATCAATTCTGGATTGAACAAGTGCTGGCGCTGGATTCGGTCAACCCGCAAATCGCAGCCCGTCTCGCCCGGGCACTGGATCGCTGGCGCAAGTTCACCCCCGACCGCCAGCTCCTGATGCAGCAGGCTCTACAGACTGTACTGAATCGGGCAAGATCGCCCGATGTCCTTGAGATCGTGCGCAAGGCTCTGGCCGAAGCATCTATGGAAATTCCTGCATGAATCGTATCTCGCTCACCCGCCATCTGCTTGAAACCCAGCGCAGAAAAGCGCTCGTGCCTGCATCGCTACGACAGCTATTGGAAACGGTTGCCCAGACCTGTATCCAGATCAGCCAGTCTGTGGGACGTGGCGCGCTGGCCGACGTGCTGGGCGAGGCCGGTTCGGAAAATGTCCAGGGCGAATCCCAGAAAAAACTCGACATCATCGCCAACGAAGCACTCCTCGAGGCGAATGCGTGGGGCGGGAGTCTGGCGGCCATGGCCTCTGAAGAAATGGACCATCCGTACTTCATCCCGGATCATTTTCCAAAGGGCGAATACCTGTTGTTATTTGATCCCCTCGATGGATCCAGCAATATCGATGTGAACGTTTCGATCGGAACGATTTTTTCGGTCCTGCATATGCCCGAACATGCACATCGGGCTGCAACTGAGCAGGATTTTCTCCAGTGCGGGCGGCGCCAGGTTGCAGCAGGCTACGTGGTCTATGGCCCGTCGACCATGCTGGTTCTCAGCGTCGGAGACGGCGTCGCAGCATTCACACTTGAGCGCGAAACCGGCACTTGGTGGTTGACCGAGGCCGACATGAAAGTCCCGGCCGATACCCGGGAATATGCGATTAACGCCTCCAACGCGCGGCACTGGGAAGCCCCGGTGAAGCGTTATGTCGACGAACTACTTGCGGGCGCGAGCGGTCCTCGCGGCAAGGATTTCAATACCCGCTGGGTTGCCTCGATGGTGGCCGATGTACATCGAATCCTCGAGCGTGGCGGCGTATTCATGTACCCCCGGGATGCCCGAGAACCCGGCAAACCCGGCAAACTGCGACTGCTCTATGAAGCCAACCCGATGAGCTTTCTCATCGAACAAGCGGGCGGAATGGCGACTGACGGTCATCGCGCGATCCTCGATATCGAACCCACGAGCCTGCACCAACGGGTCGCTGTTTTCCTGGGCGCGCGAACAGAGATCGAACGCGTCACCTCGTATCACTGAAGAAGCAGATCGATCGCCGCAGCGGCGGCTGCAAATCCCATCGGCGCTGTCACCGTCACGATTGAGCCGTAGCCTGCGCAGGCAAGTGGTGCTCCGTGACTGACGTCGATCGGATTGACCTGAACATTGAACTGCTCAGCCTGAATCGCAATCACGCCGAACGGCCGGCCTGGTGGCGCAAAACCATAATCCCGCCGCAAGCGGCTACGCACGGCAGCGAGCAGACGGTCCCCGCGGGCGTCAGCAAGATCGACGCGGCGCAGCGCCAGCGGGTCCCTACGCCCACCCGCCGCGCCGCAGACCACCATGGCACAGCCCGAATCCGCAGCCCAACGAATCATGGCCGCTTTGGCTCGGGGCGCATCGATGGCGTCGATCACGACGTTCGCGCTTCCTGGCAGCAGTTCGGCCACCCCTTGCGGAGTAACAAATGCCTCCAGAGTGTCAACGACACAATCCGGAACAATCGCCAGAATCCGCTCCCGCATCGCCTCCACCTTGGCCGCCCCAATCGTGTCGAGGGTGGCCTGAAGCTGGCGATTCAGATTGGACTGCGCAACATGGTCAAGATCGACCAGCGTGAGGCGCCCGATCCCGCTGCGTGCAAGCGCTTCTGCGGCCCAGGACCCGACCCCGCCCAATCCCACGACCACAACGTGCGCACCGCGCAAGCGTTGCAGGGCGGGGGCTCCCAGCAATCGCTCGACGGATGCGAAGCGTCGAGCATCGATGGTCATGGGTTCAGACCCGGGATTCATGGTCCCGGCATCCCCCGCAACCCGCATGGGATCTGAGTCGGTGCGCGACGGGGGCTGGTCAGGCGTATGAACGCGCAATCAGGGCTGCAACACCGTGCAACCAGTTGTGCGCCGCGACTCCAGATCGGTGTGTGCCTGTTGTATCTCGGCGAGCGGCAAGCGCTGATCGATCCGGATCTGCACATCGCCAGCACTGACCCGCTCAAACAACTCGCCGGCCGTCGCATCGAGTTCTTCGCGGGTGTCGGTATACGGCATCAACGAAGGCCGGGTCAAGAACAGGTGCCCCTTCAGCTTGGTTAAGGGCATCGGTGGAACCGGGCCTGACGCATTGCCAAAGCTGACCATGGTGCCGAATTTCACCAGGCAGTCGAGTGATCCGTCGAACGTATCTTTTCCAATCGAATCGTAGACCACGTCAACCCCGCGCCCATTGGTCAGTTCTTTGGTGCGCTCGACAAAATTCTCCCGGCTGTAGACGATCGTATGATCGCAACCGTGCGCCTTGGCCAGTTCCGCCTTTTCGTCGGAGCCAACGGTACCAATCACCGTGACACCGAGTTTGCGAGCCCACTGCATCGCGATCAATCCCACGCCACCCGCGGCCGCGTGAAACAGGATTGTCTGACCGGGCTTGACTGCAAAGGTGCGGCGCAGCAGGTACTGAACCGTCATCCCCTTGAGCATCATGGCGGCGCCGGTCTCAAAGGAAATCGTGTCGGGCAGTTTAACCAAGGGCTTGGCCGGCATGATCCGGGCCTCGGAATAGGCACCGACCGGGCCTCCGGCGTAGGCCACCCGATCGCCCACCGCCACATGGCTGACCCCGGGGCCAATGGCCTCAACCACCCCGGCCGCTTCAAGACCCAAACCCGAGGGCAGATTCAACGCATACAGCCCAATACGACCATAGACGTCGATGTAATTCAGACCAACCGCATGGTGGCGCACGAGCACCTCCCCCGGACCCGGTTTGCCGAGTTCCACGTCGACCAGTTGGAGCACTTCAGGACCACCGAGGCGGTCAAGACGAACAGCGCGGACCATATTTTTCTCCTTAATTAAAGTAGTCAACCATTCAAAATGTGCCGGGGAAAGCCCCGCCATCGATCAACAAATTCTGTCCCGTCAGATAACTGGCGTGATTGCTGCAGACGAAGGCGCAAAGCTTGCCGAATTCGTCCGCCTGGCCAAACCGACCCGCCGGAACCGACGCAATTCGTTGCGCCCGCGCGGCATCGATGCTCGTATTGCTCTGTCGTGCCGCCGATTCGATGTTGGATCGAAGACGATCGGTATCAAACGCGCCCGGCAGCAGATTGTTGATGGTTACGCCCTGACGAGCAACCTGCCGGGCAAGTCCGGCAACAAATCCTGTCAACCCGGAACGGGCGCCATTGGACAATCCCAGCGCGGGAATCGGCGACTTGACCGAGCTCGACGTAATGTTGACGATCCGGCCCCAGCCGCGCTCGGCCATCCCATCGATGGTGGCGCGGATCAGTTCGATCGGCGTCAACATGTTGGCATCCAGTGCCCGAATCCAGTCGTCGCGATCAAACCGGCGAAAATCTCCGGCGGGTGGTCCGCCCGCATTGGTCACCAGAATATCCAGCACCGGGTGCGCGGCCAGCACCTGCGACCGTCCGGTCTCAGTCGTGACATCGGCTGCAACTTCGATGACCTGCACGCCTGTCGCAGCGCGAATCGCCCCAGCAGCGTGCGCGAGTGGTTCTGCACTACGCGCGTTCAAGACGATATTGACCCCAGCCTCGGCGAGCGCCTGTGCGCACCCCAAGCCCAGCCCCTTGCTGGCGCCACAGACGAGGGCCCAGCGCCCCTGAATTCCTAAGTCCATTCCCATGCTCCTTGCATCCAGTTTGCGAACCGACGATTCAAACGAACCCCTCGACGCTCCCGACTAAACGCCACCAACTCAGCGCTGACGGCTCAACATCCAGACCGCGCTCAGGACGACGGCGGTCCCTGCCAATTGTGCAACACCAATCGGCTCATCCAGGATCAGTGCCGCCATCACGATGGTCGACACCGGTCCGATCATGCCGACCTGAGAGGCGACTGGAGAGCCCAGCCTCTCGATCGACATCATGACCAAAAAAACTGGGAGCACGGTACAGGCAATTCCATTCAGAAGCGAGAGCCAGTAAACCGGCGCGGGTTGCGACAACAAGCTCTGCGGACTGATCCAGAGGGCCTGGCCGATACAGGCGATCGAAGCAACGATACTGGCCCAGGCGGTCAGGCGAAGCGAACCAACGCGGGCGACGAGTTGCCCGCCAGCGACCAGATAGATTGCGTACGAAAACGCGCTGGCGACGACCAGGCCGGCACCAATGACGACCGCATCAAAACCGCCGGCACCCCGCGCGAGCGGAGCGGTCGTGAGGTCGTGGCCGAAAACCACCAGCACCCCCGCATAAGCCACTGCGAGCGCGACCAATTCACGAGGACCCGAACGCTTACCCAGGAAGGCCACCGAGAGCAGTAACACCAGGGTCGGATTGAGGTAGAGAATGACGCGCTCAAGCGCCGCCGAAATATATTGCAGTCCAAGGAAGTCCAAAAAACTGGCAGCGTAATAACCGGTCAGGCCGAGACCGATCACCCGCCACACATCCCCCGGCAACCAAGGCGATGGCTGCTCCGCCGACCGGTTCAGGCGCGACTGCCAGAGCGCGACACCGACAAAAAATGGCAGGGCAACACACATCCGCAAGGCGATCAGCACGACCGCATCCACACCATGCCGGTAGGCCAGTTTGACGATAATGGCCTTGCCAGAGAAAAGGATCGACCCCGACAGGCCCAATCCGAGACCCGTTAGAAATCGACGGCGCTCGGCCGGTTCGATGCGGGCTTGCAAACGTGACACCACCCTGAGAGAAACATCATGGATCCTAGCCCAGAACCGGTCCACAGCGCGGCCAACCCGATGCTCATTCGTAGCCTGGGCGCAGCCGCTGTCGCCGTCGCGGTCCTCGCGCTGGTGCATGCACAGGTCGCTCTGTCGGGCTTGTCAGAGGCGTTCCTGAGGGTGGGGTTTCAGACGCCCTGGTGGCCGCGAATGGCGCTATTTACGTGGCTGATCGCTGGCACCCAGGCCGGGGTGGCGCTCTGGGGCGCCTGGAGGATCCTGCGCGAACGTGCGCAACCCAGCAGCCGCGCGGATCTGCAGGCAGCGCTGTGGCTGGTCTGTGCATTGCATGTGGTTCAGGGGGCGGGAGCGGGGGCGATCGTACCGGCCGACGCGCCGTTTCGCCCGGCGCCCCTGTCATCGGTCATCGTGGTGATCCTTGCGACCGCCCTGCTGAGCCGGGCGCTGGCGCGGTTCAGCAAGCCATCCGCACCTCATCCCCCGGCGCCGACCGACTCGTCAGCGACGTCGGCGCACGCCCCCGCCGCCACCAAAAATCCCGCCGAGGACACCGCGGACAATCTCGCGACCGATTTGGGACCCAATCGTTCGAGCGGCGCTACGGGCGACCGCACCAAGTAGTGATTCCGGCGTAGAAGACCCGCGACCTCCACGAGTGCCCCGACTTCCGCCATCCTCCAGCAGCCCGCTAACCCCATCGCGTAATCGGTCTGCCCAGGACGTTGATGGTTCCTGATGCGCCAGTTCCGTGGGTGCGGCCGCGATACCGGGCGGATGGCTCATGTCCCCCGATGCAGGATTCTGGTCCACGGGGCCCCGAGATTGGTTCGATCGGTCGCCAGCCCGGTTGCGCAGTCGCTCGTAGGCACTCTCCCGGTCAATCGCCCGCTCATATTTTCCAGCAAGTGCCGAACCAGCGATGACTTGCGCTCGTTCAGCCTCGGTCAGCGGGCCGATCCGGGAGGCCGGCGGAAGGACAAAACCGCGCTCGACCGGTGTAGGTCGTCCGTGCTCGTCGAGAAACGACACCAGCGCTTCCCCAACGCCCAACTCCGTGATTACGGTCGTCGCATCGAAAGCCGGATTGGCCCTCAAGGTCTCGGCCGCTACCCGAACCGCCTTCTGATCTCGCGGGGTAAACGCGCGCAAAGCGTGCTGTACCCGATTGCCCAACTGACCGAGTACGGATTCGGGCACATCCAGGGGGTTCTGGGTGACGAAGTAGACCCCGACACCCTTGGAGCGGATGAGCCGCACGACCTGTTCGATCTTTTCGACCAGAACCGCAGGGGCACCCTCGAAAAGCAAATGGGCCTCGTCGAAAAAGAACACCAGCAGGGGCTGGTCGAGATCGCCCACCTCGGGCAGTTGCTCGAAGAGTTCCGAGAGCAACCACAGCAGAAACGTTGCATAGAGACGCGGCGCCTGCAACAAGCGATCAGCGGCGAGAATGTTGACCACGCCACGGCCCCGGTCGTCCGTGCGCAACAAGTCGTCCAGATCGAGCATCGGTTCGCCAAAAAAAACATCTCCGCCCTGCTCGTCAAGGCTCAGCAGACCCCGCTGGATCGCACCAATCGATGCGCTCGAGACATTGCCGTATTCGGTCCGCAGTTGCTCGGCACGCTCGGCCACATGGATCAGCATGGCCCGCAGGTCCTTGGTGTCGAGCAAGAGCAGGCCAGCATCGTCGGCGACGCGAAAGACCAGTTGCAACACACCGGTCTGGGTCTCATTGAGTCCCAGCATGCGCGCCAGCAACAGAGGTCCCATATCGGAAATGGTGGCGCGCAGGGGGTGCCCACGCCCGCCGAACACATCCCAAAGCGCCACCGGGCATGCCGCAAACCGGGGCGCCGGAATCCCGAGGCGTTCGCAACGCTGGAGGAATTTGGGCGACTCCGCCCCCGGCATCGCCATCCCGGTCAGGTCGCCCTTGACATCGGCCATGAAAACCGGGACGCCGTTTCGGCTGAGGCGCTCGGCCATCCGCTGCAGCGTCACCGTCTTGCCAGTCCCCGTGGCGCCCGTGATAAGACCATGGCGATTGGCGAACGCGGGCAGCAGGCCAATCTCGCGGGCAAACTCCTGCGGGCCCTCTCGTGGCATCGGACTCGCGGCCTCCTGCGGGCCCAGAACCTGCACAATGGCCAGAGGTCCGGCGGTATCGGAGTATTCAGAAGTCATGGTCGTATTGGCTCGTGTCATGGGGCTTGAGGTCATTCATCG
This sequence comes from Burkholderiaceae bacterium, assembly GCA_040401595.1. Taxonomy (GTDB): domain Bacteria; phylum Pseudomonadota; class Gammaproteobacteria; order Burkholderiales; family Burkholderiaceae_E; genus RFPW01. The sequence continues at coordinate 50,645 of JBBAOE010000003.1, read as the reverse complement.
CGACCGATGCTAGAATTTTGTGCTTTTCATTGAGGAAATGCATCCGCTATGGCAGGTCATTCCAAGTGGGCAAACATCCAGCACCGCAAGGGTCGGCAGGATGAGCGGCGCGGCAAACTCTTTACGCGCTTGATCAAGGAAATTACGGTCGCCGCCAAACTCGGTGGCGCCGACGTGAGTGTCAACCCGCGCCTTCGTCTGGCGATGGACAAGGCCTCGGACGCTAACATGCCCAAAGACACGGTGACCAAGGCGGTTCAACGGGGCTCGGGGCAACTCGACGGTGTGGATTACACCGAGATCCGCTACGAAGGGTACGGGATCGGGGGCGCTGCGGTGATCGTTGACTGCCTGACGGACAACCGAACCCGCACGGTGGCTGAGGTTCGTCATGCGTTTGCAAAATATGGCGGGAACCTCGGCACCGACGGTTCGGTTGCGTTTTTGTTTCGTCACTGCGGCCAATTTCTGTTTGCACCTGGCTCGACGACGGAAGACCGACTCCTGGAGATCGCGCTCGAAGCGGGCGCAGACGACGTGATTCCGGACGAAGAGGGTGGCATTGAGTTGCTGTGTGAGCCCGCCAGCTTCTCGACGGTTCGCGACGCATTGCTGGCGGCGGGTCTTCACGCGGAGATCGCCGCCTTGACCATGCGTCCTGAGACCTCGACGCCTCTTCATGGGGACGATGCAGAACGCATGCAGAAACTGCTCGATGTCATCGAAAACCTGGATGACGTCCAAGACGTCTACACCAATGCCGAATTGGTCTAACTGTCCCGGGGACTGAGCCGGCGATTCCCGATTCAATGTCCAATACGATTCCCATTTTTAAAATGAACGACAAGCGTCCGGATCGGGCACTCAAGATTCTAGTGGTTGGCGGCGGCGGACGGGAACATGCGCTGGCCTGGCGCCTGCTGCAATCACCGCAGGTACAAACCGTTTTTGTCGCACCTGGCAATGGGGGTACTGCTCGCGAACCCGGCATGATCAACGTACCCATTGACGGTACGACGCCCGATGGCATCGTCGCGCTCGCAGAACTGGTTCAGGCTCAGGGGATCGCACTGACGGTTGTCGGGCCCGAGGGGCCGCTGGCAGCCGGCATCGTGGACGCCTTCCGAACCCGCGGACTCCGGATCTTCGGGCCGAGCGCCGCAGCAGCACAGTTGGAAAGCTCCAAAGACTTTGCCAAAGCCTTCATGACACGCCATGCCATTCCGACCGCGGCCTATGGCAGTTTTACGCGGGCCGCGGAAGCGCATGCCTATGTCGACCAGCATGGCGCTCCGATCGTGATCAAGGCCGATGGTCTGGCGGCGGGTAAAGGAGTCGTGGTCGCACAATCCCTTGACGAAGCCCATGAAGCCATCGACCAGATGCTGGTGGGCAATCGGCTGGGCGGGGCCGGCGCACGGGTCGTGATCGAGTCTTTTCTAGCCGGCGAAGAGGCCAGTTTCATCGTCATGGCCGACGGTACCCATGTGCTGGCACTCGCCTCCAGTCAGGATCACAAACGCCTGCGCGACGGAGATCAAGGCCCCAACACCGGTGGGATGGGCGCGTATTCTCCAGCCCCGGTTGTCACCCCCGCCGTCCATGAACGGGCTCTGCGCGAGATCATCCTGCCGGCCGTCCGGGGAATGGCTGCAGATGGAATCCCCTATACCGGTTTTCTCTACGCAGGTTTGATGATCGACCCGGATGGCGGCGTCAAGACCCTGGAATTCAACTGCCGCCTTGGCGATCCCGAGACGCAACCGATTCTGGCGCGGCTGCAGTCCGATCTGGTCGAACTTCTCGAGGCCGCAATCGATGGCCGGCTCGATCAGGTGCAGGCCCAATGGGACCCACAGGTTGCGCTTGGTGTCGTCCTCGCCGCCGCCGGCTACCCGGAAGCGCCCCGCAAAGGTGACCCCGTCCTTGGCCTGCCGGTCCGGGGAAATACGCTTGCCCCGAACGTCATGGCGTTTCACGCAGGTACGCAATCGGATCAGGATCAGCTCCTCACCAGCGGCGGACGGGTTCTATGTGTCACCGCACTCGGAGAAACCGTTCGTCAGGCAAGCGAGCGGGCCTACGCAGCCATTGACCAGATCGATTTTGCGGGTCTGCAGATGCGTCGGGACATTGGCCACCGAGCACTCGAATCTCTTCACCCGTTGACCTGAACCCATGAACTTCAACGCCCACCCCCCTGCCGCGGATGCCGCTGCCGTTCGGAACTGGCTGCTTGGTCTGCAACAGCAGATTGTCACGACGCTTGAGGCTGCCGATGGCGGTCGTTTTCGCGAGGATCGCTGGCAACGTGAGCGCCCCATCGGTTCGGTCGGACCGCACGATAACGCAGACAGCGACAAATCGAGCGCTGCGGCGGGTGACGCGAGCAGTGCGACAACCGCGCAACCGGCACTCACCGGAGGAGGCGGTATCACCTGCATCCTCGAAGACGGCGCCCTGTTGGAGCGCGGGGGTATCGGTTTTTCGCATGTCTCGGGCACGCGCCTGCCGCCCTCGGCGACCGCAGCCCGGCCACAGTTGGCGGGTCGCCATTGGGAAGCGATGGGCGTGTCCCTGGTCCTGCATCCTCGCAACCCCTACATACCAACTGTCCATCTGAACGTCCGCTTCTTTGTCGCGCAACCCTCGGGTTCAGAGGGGGAACCGATCTGGTGGTTTGGCGGCGGGATGGACCTCACGCCTTACTACGGGTTCGAAGAAGATGCCGTACATTTTCATCGAACCTGTGCCGATGCGCTCGAACCCTTTGGCGCCGAAACCTACCCGCGCTTCAAAGCCGGGTGTGACGAGTATTTTTTTCTGAAACACCGCCGAGAACCGCGCGGGATCGGCGGTATCTTTTTCGACGATCTGGCCGAACCCGATTTCGACACCGCGTTCGGCTTGACCCAGGCCGTTGGTAACGGTTTTCTCCAGGCCTGGCTGCCCATCGCGCAACGCCGGCGCACCTTGGCGTACGGCGAACGCGAGCGCCATTGGCAGGCGCTGCGGCGCGGGCGCTATGTGGAGTTCAATCTGGTCTGGGACCGAGGAACCCTGTTCGGCCTGCAATCGGGCGGACGTACCGAAAGCATCCTCATGTCGATGCCGCCAGGCGTTCAATGGGCGTACGACCATCATCCCGAACCCGGCTCGCCCGAGGCCCTTCTTCTGGAGCATTACCTGGTGCCGAGGACCTGGATTTGACGAACGGCCCCGCCGAAGCAGCGTCCCCGTTACAACGCCCGGCCGGGTGCGCACGGATAGGACTGTTCGGTGGTACGTTTGATCCGCCGCACATCGGTCACCTCGTCCTCGCACGATCGGCTGCAATAGCCCTGGATCTGGATGAGGTCCGTCTCATTCCCAGTGGGAAGCCTTGGCAAAAAACCGCCCTCGCCACATCAGCCCACGACCGTCTACAGATGCTCTGTGCCGCCGTCCGTGATCGGCCTCCCTGTCCCGGCGAGCATTGGCGCCTCGAAGTGGATGATCGAGAGATGCGGCGCGAGGGCCCCACGTTCACGATCGATACGCTGCAGGAACTGCGGGCCGAATACGGCCCGCAGGCCCAACTTGTCTGGTTGATGGGCGCCGATCAGTTTGCCAACCTGCCGACCTGGCATCGCTGGCAGGAATTGCTTGATGCTGTCCACCTGGCGGTGACTTCGCGAGGACCGGAAGGCATGGGACAATTGCCAGCTGCGATGCAAGCCCTGCTCGCCGAGCGAGGTCGCGACGCCCTGCCGGCGCGAAATCTGCCCGGGATCGAGGGTGCCGGTGGCAGTATCGTGCTGTTCCGAATGCCGCCAGTCCCCATCTCGTCGACTGCGTTGCGCAGGCAATTACAGGCGGGCGAACGACCCCACGAACTGCTGTCCGCCGGGGTGCTCGATATCATCGATCGTGTCGGTCTCTACCGCTGATCGCCCCGCCGCATCCTGACCCGTTCCGTTCTGACCCTTTTTGTTGAGAAACCCTGGCCCCATGGAATTGCGAAAACTGCAACGCGTCGTCGTCGACGCCCTCGAAGATATCAAGGCTCAGGATATTCAAGTCTTTGATACCACCAAGCTGACCTCCCTGTTTGATCGGGTCATCATCGCCTCGGCAACCTCCAATCGCCAAAGTCGCGCGATTGCCAGCAACGTACGCGATAAGGCCAAGGCCGCAGGCGGTGACGTGATTGCAGTGGAAGGCGAAGAGACTGGCGAATGGGTTCTGGTCGATCTGGGCGACATCATCGTCCACATCATGCAACCCGCGATCCGTCAGTACTACCACCTCGAAGAAATCTGGGGCGGAAAGACGGTTCGGGTGCGTCTGGGCGCCCCAGACCTGCCACTGATCCCGAAGCCTGTACGCACCCGAAAACCCACACCACAGCTGGCCGAACCGACACCGACCCCGACCAAAAAGGTCGCCACCCGACGGGTAGCCAAACCTAAAACCGCGACCTGATCCGCTACGGTCCCCTGATGGCCATGCGCATCCGCATGATTGCAGTCGGCCTCAAGCCGCCAGCGTGGGTCCGTGATGCGGCGCGTGACTATGCCGAACGCCTGCCACCGGAACTGCGTCTTGAGTGGACCGAAGTGCGACCGGACATCCGGGGCCCCAGCGGACACCCGCCGGCGTGGATGGCAGCCGAGGCACACCGCATTCGCGAGGCCATTCCAAGCGGTGCTACGGTGGTTGCCTTGGACGAGCACGGTGACGATCTCACCAGCCGCGGTTTGGCAACCCGACTCGAGCGCTGGCGGGACCGCAGCGCTCCGCTGGCCATCCTGATCGGTGGGCCCGATGGACTCGATCCCGGACTCAAACGCGAAGCCCACGAGCGGATTCGACTCTCCAGCCTGACCCTGCCGCATGCATTGGTTCGGGTCGTGATTGCTGAACAACTCTTTCGCGCCTGGACCATCCTGAGCAACCACCCCTACCATCGCGACTGATGCCCGCCTTTGAATTTATCTGGCTTGCCTCGCAAAGCCCCCGACGACGCGAACTTCTGAACAGGCTTGGGGTTCGCACCGAACTCCTACTGGCTGATCCCGAGATCGATATCGTCGAAGATGTCGAGGCACTCGAACATCCGCTGCCGGAAGAGAATCCGACCCAATATGTCGAGCGGGTCGTCCAAGCCAAACTCGAAGCCGCCATGGCCCGCCATCAGCGACGGGGACTTGAGGCGGCCCCGATTCTGGTTGCCGACACCACAGTTGCGATCGGCGGCCGGATTCTGGGCAAACCCGCCGACGCTAACGAGGCGTCATCAATGCTGAGCGCACTGTCGGGGCGCACCCACCGCGTTCTGACCGCAGTTGCCGTTGCGAGGCCGCGGCCGGCCAGCATTGCGCTAGCGCCCGACAGCAGCACGCCCGTGGAGTTACCTTTCTGGCACGCGCGGATACTTCGGGCAACTAGCGTTTCGCGGGTCCGATTCGCGCGCCTCAGTCAGGCTCAGATTGCCCGTTATGTAGCCTCGGGTGAACCGATGGACAAGGCGGGCGCCTACGCGGTGCAGGGGGGGGCTGGCGCCTTCGTGCGGCGCATCGACGGTAGCGACACCGGCATCATGGGTCTGCCGCTCTACGAAGCAGCCCGCCTGCTGCAGAGCGTTGGCGTTCTCCCCCGATAAAACCAAGGCAAAGTGTGTCCGAAGATATCCTGATCAATGTGATGCCGCAGGAGGTGCGGGTCGGCGTCGTGCATAACGGGGCGTTGCAGGAACTCCATATCGAACGTTCCGGGGGCCGTGGTCTGGTGGGCGACATCTGGCTGGGCCGTATCACGAGAGTCTTGCCCGGCATGCAGTCCGCCTTTGTTGACATTGGTCTGGAGCGATCCGCGTTTTTGCATGTTGCCGACGTCTGGCAGGCGCCTGCCGAGGCCCCCGCCGACCCAGATCTGGCACGGGTGCCTGCGCCAGGCATCGGCCACGGCCGTGCCCAGGGTCCACTGCCGATTGAACGCCTCCTGCATGAGGGCGATCGCCTGATTGTCCAGATCATCAAAGATCCGATCGGGAGCAAGGGCGCCCGATTATCAACGCATCTGTCGATCGCTGGGCGGTTTCTGGTCTACCTGCCCCAGGATCCCCATATCGGCATCAGTCAGCGCATCGGCGAAGAGGCCCAGCGTGAAGCCCTGAGAGCACGGGTACGTGCAGCGATCCCCGCAGACGAGCGTGGCGGCTTTATTGCCCGCACGGTCGCCGAGGAAGCCACCGACAGCGAATTAGCGGCAGACGTCGAATACCTGCGCCGACGTTGGCGCCAGATCGTCGAGGGTAGCGCCAAACATCCGCCACCTGCCTTGTTGTGTCAGGAACTCAGCCTGTCGCAGCGGGTTGTGCGCGACCTGATCTGCGACGAAACCAGAACGATCCTGGTGGATTCGGTCGAGGCATACGACGCGCTGCACGCCTTCGCTCTGGACTACATGCCATCGCTCGCCACCAAACTGGCCCGGCATCAGGGCGATCGCCCGATCTTCGATCTCCATGGCATCGAAGAAGAGATCGGTCGTGCCATCGAACGCAGGGTGGGACTCAAGTCGGGCGGTTATCTCATCATTGATCCGACTGAAGCCCTGACCACGATCGACGTCAACACGGGTGGCTTTGTCGGTGGGCGCAGCTTTGATGACACGGTCTTCAAGACCAATCTGGAAGCTGCGCAGGCGATCGCGCGACAGATGCGCCTGCGCAATCTGGGCGGGATCATCATCATCGACTTTATCGACATGCAAAACGCCGAGCATCGCGAAGCAGTCTTGGCCGAACTGAGTCGGGCGCTCGCCAAAGACCGCACCCGCACCACGGCAAGCGGCTTTACAACCCTGGGCCTGGTTGAAGTCACGCGCAAGCGCACCCGTGAGTCGCTTGCCCAACAACTCTGTGAACCTTGCAAAATCTGTCATGGTCGCGGCACGCTCAAGACCGCACGCACGGTCTGTTACGAAATTTTGCGCGAGATCGAACGTGAGGCGCGTCAGTTCAATCCACGCCAGTTCCGGATCGTGGCGTCACAGGCGGTGATCGATCTATTCCTCGATGATGAGGCTGGGTTTCTAGCCACCCTGACGGAGCGTATCGGCAAGCCTGTGGCTCTGAGCGTAGAAACTATTTACTCTCAAGAACAGTACGATATTGTCCTGATGTAAACGCATCAATAACGCTGCAACAGAGCCCAACGCTGAGGTACTCAGACCATACCGGGCGTCGCGCGACCGGGACTAGTACAAAGGCTGCCCGAACCGATCAGCCCGCGCCCCTGGCCAGTACCGGCGAAACACTTCGATCGGCGGTTCGCCAGACAGCAAAGCCCCATGGGGCATCGTGGGATAGAGGTCGGCCAGTGACGAAATCTCGGTGTGTGAGATCCGCCGCATGACGTGTTGTGCCCGTAAGCGTCCCGGATGTTCCAGGCCCGCAGCGGCCACCAGCTCCGCCAGCGCTTCGACCGTGTTGCGATGAAAGTTGTAGACCCGCTGCGCCTTATCGGTGACCACCAGTGCGCGCTGTCGGGACGGATCCTGAGTCGCTACTCCGCTGGGACACGCACCGGTATGGCAATGCTGGGCCTGGATACAGCCGATGGCGAACATGAAGCCGCGCGCGGCATTACACCAGTCAGCGCCGAGCGCCATCGTGCCTGCGATATCAAATGCTGTGATCATCCGCCCCGCAGCCCCGATACGAACGCGCCCCCGAAGATCAAGGCCCAGCAGCGTGTTGTGGACCAAGCGCAGCCCGTCGCGCATCGGCATCCCCACGTGGTCCAAAAACTCCGCGGGGGCGGCCCCAGTGCCCCCTTCTTTGCCGTCGACCACGATGAAATCCGGTGTAATTCCAGTTTCCTGCATCGCCTTGGCAATTGCGAACCACTCCCAGGGATGACCGATCGCAAGCTTGAATCCGGTTGGTTTATCCCCAGAGAGCTGGCGCAAGCGAACGATGAATTCCAGCAGTTCGATCGGTGTCGAAAAGGCCTGATGGCTCGCTGGCGAAATACAATCGGTCCACACCGGAACACCGCGTGCCTGCGCAATCTCGGGCGTCACCTTCGGCCCGGGCAGCACGCCGCCGTGCCCGGGCTTGGCGCCCTGCGAGAGTTTGATCTCGATCATCTTGACCTGCGGATGGGTTGCCTGGGCAGCAAAGCGGTCCGGGTCGAACTGCCCGTCGCCCGATCGGCAACCAAAGTATCCGCTGCCGATCTCCCAGATCAGATCGCCGCCATGTTCGCGGTGATGGACCGAAATCGAGCCCTCACCCGTGTCATGCGCGAAACGACCGAGCTTGGCCCCCCGGTTCAATGACTGGATCGCATTTCCGGACAGCGCCCCGAAGCTCATTGCGGAGACATTGAAGACCGACGCATCGTAGGGCTGGGCCCGCTCGCTACCGATGCGCACCCGGAAATCAGCGGGCTCGGCCACCGGTGCTGGTGCGATCGAATGGTTGATCCACTCGAAGCCAACGGCATAGGGGTCGTGCTGCGTGCCAAAGGGTCGTTTGTCGAGAACATTCTTTGAGCGCTGGTAGACGATCGCGCGTTGTTGCCGAGAGAACGGCGCAGCCTCCGTATCGCTCTCGATGAAGTACTGGCGAATCTCCGGCCCGATGTACTCCAGCATGAAGCGCAAGTGGCCGATGATCGGATAGTTACGCTGGATCGCATGACGCGTCTGATACAGGTCGCGAAATCCGATCAGCATCAGAGCGATCGGTCCCAGGGCCCACGCTCCATGGACAAGCCCGTTAGCGCCGAGGACGACCAAGACCACACTGGCCAGCACCGATAATTGAAAGGCAAAAAACCGACTCATCGTTATCAAGAGGCTCCCGCGAGTGAACATTCTGAAGAACTAAATGACCTGATCACGCCGCCGCCCAGACAGACTTCGCCGCTGTACAGAACGGCAGACTGCCCGGGGGTCACTGCCCATTGGGGCTGGGGAAACGCCAGCTCAAACCGCTCGCTCGCCGATGGGGTCCCAGTGCGAAATCCGCAGGACGCATCCGCCTGCCGATAACGCGTCTTGGCGCTGAGCACAGCGAGTGCCTCAGGCGCTGCACCCGAAATCCAGTGAACATCCATGGCTTCCAGTGCGTCGGACAGCAGCCATGGGTGATCGTGTCCCTGAACGACCCAGAGCGTGTTGCTGGCCATCTCCTTGCGGGCAACGTACCAGGCGTCGCCGTTGCCGGCTCGGGAGCCACCGACGCCAATGCCTTTGCGCTGGCCAAGCGTATAAAAACTCAGCCCCACATGCTCGCCCAGCACCCGCCCGCCGGGCTCACGGATCGGGCCCGGACGATGCGCAAGGTAGCGCGCCAGAAACTCCCGGAACGGCCGTTCGCCGATGAAACAGATCCCGGTGGAATCTTTCTTGGCGGCATTGGGTAATCCGATACGGTGCGCGATCGCACGTACGATCGGTTTCGGCAGATGTCCAACTGGAAAAATCGTGCGGGCGAGTTGCGCCTGATTGAGACGGTGGAGGAAGTAACTCTGATCCTTAGCCTCATCCAGTCCACGCAACAATTCCCAAGTGCCCGCGCCCGCCGCCTGTCGAACCCGCGCATAGTGACCGGTGGCAATCCGATCGGCGCCAAGCATCAGTGCATGGTCGAGAAATGACCGGAATTTAATCTCTGCATTGCAAAGAATATCGGGGTTGGGGGTCCGTCCGGCTTCGTACTCACGCAGGAACTCGGCGAACACGCGGTCCTTGTATTGCGCTGAAAAATTGACTGCTTCCAGCGCTACGCCGGCGCAATCGGCCGCACTGGCGGCATCGATGAGATCCTGGCGGGTCGAACAATACTCCCCTTGATCGTCGTCCTCCCAGTTCTTCATGAACAGCCCGATCACATCCCACCCGGTCTGTTTCAGGACCCATGCAGATACCGAGGAGTCGACTCCGCCGGATAGACCCACAACAACACGACGGCCATGCCCCTCGGGGACCGCTTGAAGCCATCGGTCCAGATCATGAGCAGAGATGTCGTCAGAGACTTCGGATGACATGGGATGAAAAATCGGGAGAAAATCGCGAGTTGGCAATCTTGAAGTCTAATGGCATCCACCCACCCGGGGGGCACCGTTGGGCCATTGCAGCCGGCCACGTGCTATAAGAGCCAACAATTCAGAGCAGTAGTATCACTTGCAAAAGGAGTCAGCCATGCGTATCGGTATTCCGGCCGAAACGCGCCCCGGCGAAGTCAGGGTGGCGGGAACGGCGGAAACTGTCAAAAAGCTGGTCGCAGCCGGCCATGAAGTCATGGTCCAGGCTGGGGCGGGTTTGCCAGCAGCGCAACCAGATGCCGCCTATGCGGCCTCAGGTGCCGAAATCGTTGCCGCCGAGGTCGCCCTGAGCTGCGATCTGGTTCTCAAGGTGCGCTCACCGCAAGCGGGCGAGTTGAACCTGATGCGCCCGGGCGCGGCCGTGGTCGGCATGCTCGACCCATTCGATCGCCCTGGCCTCGAAGCGATGGCTGCCAGTGGGCTGACGGCATTCGCACTCGAAGCCGCGCCCCGGATCACTCGCGCGCAAAGCCTGGACGTCCTCTCAAGCCAGGCCAACATCGCCGGGTACAAGGCGGTGCTGATTGCCGCCAATGTCTATCCGCGCTTCTTCCCGATGCTCATGACCGCAGCAGGCACCGTCAAAGCTGCGCGAGTACTGGTACTGGGCGCGGGTGTTGCTGGCCTGCAGGCGATCGCAACGGCGAAGCGCCTGGGCGCCGTCGTCGAAGCCTTCGATGTCCGCCCGGATGTGAAGGAGCAAGTCGAGTCGCTGGGCGCCAAGTTTGTCGAAGTCCCCTTGACCCCCGAAGAGGCAGCGCTAGCGAAGGGTCAAGGCGGCTATGCCCGTGAAATGGGCGAAGACTACAAACGGCGCCAGAGCGTGCTCGTAGCCGAACGGGTTGCACTCGCGGATGTGGTCATTACGACCGCTCTGATTCCGGGTCGTGCAGCGCCGCTGCTGGTGACAGGTTCGATGGTCGCCAGCATGCGTGCAGGTGCCGTGATCGTTGACATGGCTGCGGGTCGCGGTGCCGATGGGATCTGCGGCAACTGCGAACTGTCCGAAGCGGATCGCAACGTTGTACGCCATGGCATCGTCATCGTAGGAGAAACCAACCTACCCGCGATGCTGGCGGCCGACGCGAGCGCGCTATACGCGCGCAACGTGCTCGACTTCCTCAAGCTCGTCATCGATCGTGAGGGTCACCTTCACATCGATACGGAAGATGAAATTGTCCGCGCGGTACTGGTGTGCCGTGACGGTCAGGTCTTGCGCGGCTAATCGCGCAAGCTTCACAGGACCAGGAGAAAACCCATGGATGCGCTCAGCCCCGGCGTGACCAATCTGATCATTTTTGTGCTGGCGATCTACGTCGGCTACCACGTGGTCTGGAACGTTACGCCCGCACTGCACACCCCACTCATGGCGGTGACGAATGCGATCTCCGCGATCGTGATCGTCGGCGCCATGCTGGCAGCCGCCCTCACCGAAGGCCCGATCGGTCAGACCATGGGCACACTGGCGGTCGCACTGGCGGCGGTTAATGTCTTTGGCGGCTTTCTGGTGACCCGGCGCATGCTGGAAATGTTCCGTCGCAAGGAACCCCGGGCTGCCAAATCCCAAGCGGAAAGCAGCCCTGCCTCCCATGGTGGAGGCGCTGCATGAACGCCAACCTCGTCGCGCTGCTTTACCTGGTCGCGTCGGTCTGCCTGATCCAGGCGCTCAAGGGACTGTCCCATCCGACCACGGCCCGCCGTGGCAATACCTTTGGAATGGTCGGGATGGCGATCGCTATCTTGACCACACTGGCCGCGATCACCCAGATCACCACCAGCCCCGAGGCGGCAGCCCATCTCCCGCAGGGCCTCGCACTCCTCTTTGGCGGATTGATTGTCGGCGGCGGAATCGGTGCAGTGGCCGCCAATCGGGTCGAAATGACCAAGATGCCCGAGCTGGTCGCACTCATGCACTCGCTGATCGGTCTGGCAGCAGTCTGTATTGCGGTCGCGGCGGTCGCCGAGCCCCGTGCGCTCGGCATTGTGAAGCTGGGTGGCGACCCCATTCCGCTGGGTAACCGGATTGAACTATTCCTGGGAACGGCCATCGGGGCCATCACCTTCTCAGGCTCAGTGATCGCGTTTGGAAAATTGTCGGGGAAGTACAAATTCCGTCTCTTCCAGGGCGCCCCTGTGGTTTTTTCAGGTCAGCATGTGCTCAATCTCGTGCTCGCGATCGCCATGATCGGACTGGGCCTGATCTACGCGTTTGCGCCGGGCGCCGAACCGCAGTGGACACCGTTCCTCGCGATGTTGCTGCTCGCCTTCATTCTGGGGGTTCTGATCATCATTCCGATCGGCGGCGCCGATATGCCCGTCGTGGTCTCGATGCTCAACAGCTACTCGGGCTGGGCTGCCGCAGGAATCGGATTCTCGCTCAACAACGCGATGCTGATCGTGGCGGGATCCCTCGTGGGCAGCTCAGGCGCGATCCTGAGCTACATCATGTGCAAGGCCATGAACCGCTCGTTTTTCAACGTCATTCTGGGCGGCTTCGGTGGCGAAGCGATCTCACCTGCAGCGGGCGGTGCTGGCGGCGTCCAGCGCAGCGTTCGCAGCGGTTCGCCCGACGACGCTGCGTTTCTGCTGAGTAACGCCGAGAGCGTGATCATTGTTCCGGGCTACGGCCTGGCTGTGGCCCGCGCGCAGCACGCCCTCAAGGAGCTCGCCGAAAAACTGACCCATCGGGGCGTCAACGTGCGCTATGCCATTCACCCCGTCGCAGGTCGGATGCCGGGCCACATGAATGTGTTGCTGGCCGAGGCCGAAGTGCCCTACGAGCAGGTGGTCGAGATGGAGGACATCAACCCCGAATTTGGCCAGACAGACGTGGTGCTGGTTCTTGGCGCGAACGACGTCGTCAACCCGGCGGCCAAGACAGATCCGCAAAGCGCGATCGCAGGGATGCCAATTCTGGAAGCCTACAAGGCCCGGACGATCATCGTGAACAAGCGATCGATGGCCTCAGGCTATGCTGGCCTGGATAACGAGTTGTTTTACCTCGATCGCACGATGATGGTCTTTGGCGATGCCAAGAAAGTCGTCGAGGACATGGTCAAGGCGGTCGAGTAAGTTCAGATCAGGGCGACAGAGCGCCGTCTAGCCATTCCACCCAATGCCGGATCGGCGTGACGGTGCCGTTCTGAAGATGGGTGATGCAACCGATGTTAGCCGACAGAATCAGATCGGGCCGGCTGATGTCGATATTGGCAAGCTTGCGATCACGCAGGCGCGTCGACAGTTCAGGCTGAAGCACCGAGTAGGTCCCAGCCGACCCGCAGCACAGATGCGATTCGGCAAATGGGACCCTCTGCGCGCCCGCCTGCCGCAGCAGTGGCTCGAGTAGCGCCTCCACCACCCCACCCAGTTTTTGGCCATGCTGCAAGGTGCAAGGCGGATGGAACGCTACCCGTTGCAACGCCCTGCCAGTCGTCCCGGCAGCGCGACTTGCCTCCGGTTCCTTGGCCTCTGACTGAGAACTCTGAGCGGCACGCAATGCCGCGCCCAGACGATCCACTTCTGGGGTCAGAAATTCACCGAGATCGCGCACCGACGCCGAGACCCTTTTGGCTCGATCCGCATAAGCAGGATCATCAGCCAGCAAATGCCCGTATTCCTTGACCATGGCGCCACAACCGGACGTGTTGATCACGATGGCCTCGACGGCTTGCATCTCGAGTGCCGGGAACCAGGCATCCACATTGCGCCGGGCGTCTTCCAGCGCACCCGCCGGATCATCGAGGTGATGGCGGATCGCACCGCAACAACCCGATTCCTGAGCATACGACACACCCACTCCGATGGCCGCCAGCACTCGAGCGGTGGCCGAATCAATCGACGGCATCATCGTGGGCTGCACGCAGCCATTGAGCAGAAACACTTGTCTGCCATTGCCTCGGGCGACAACCCGGGGCCAAGCCCCGGCACTGCGACGCTCGGGAACCTTGGCCTTCAAGCCGTCGGGCAACACCGTGCGGACTGCCTGGCCGATACGCATCGCCGGATCGAACAGCCAGCGGCGAGTCAGGGTCTCCTGGAGCAGACCACGCACGACGCGCTGTGCGACTGGACGTTCGACCTGCGCGTCCACCAGGCGTCGACCGATATCGATCAGGCGCCCGTACTCGACCCCCGAGGGACAAGTCGTTTCGCAGTTCCGACAGGTCAGGCAACGATCGAGATGCAATTGGGTCGTAGCCGTGGGCTTCAAGCCCTCGACGACCTGCTTGATCAGATAAATGCGACCGCGTGGGCTATCAAGTTCATCGCCGAGCAGTTGATAGGTCGGACAGGTGGCGGTGCAGAAACCGCAGTGCACACAGCGGCGCAGAATCGCTTCCGCTGCCTCGCCATCGCGCGTGCCCTGCAGCCATTCAGCGAGGTGCGTTTCCATGGATTCAGGCCTGCGGGTGCAGGCGTCCGGGGTTGAACAGGCCCTGGGGGTCGAAGACGCGCTTCAGGTTGCGCTGGATCTTGAGCAGCGCCGGGGCCAGGGGTGAGAATGCTGGCGCTGCAGAATCCGCAGGCGCGCGAAAGCGCGTCGCATGTCCGCCAACGCCAGCAACGACTGAACGGATCTGCGCGGCGTCGGCCGTGCTATGAATCCAGCGCTGGGCTCCACCCCACTCGACCAGGGTTGAATCTGACCCCGGAATCGCGAGCGGGCTCACGCGCGAGGGAAGCGCCAGACGCCACAGGGTCATGCCCGAATCCGCCGAATCCGCCGAATCCTGGGCCACGGATCCCTGACCGATGGGAATCGATTCAAGCGTTTGCATCGATTGAAAAAACGGATGGGTTTGTTCGCGTAACGAAGTCCAGTAGGCCTGCGCCGCGACCGGGTCTTCGGTCGCTCGTCCCTGCCCCAATTCTTGCACGGCCGCAAAAACAGCGGCGCGAGCGCCTGAAAAGCGGATCGATGCGATCTCCTCGAACCATGACATGGCCGAAATCGGCAGCGGCTGCCCGGACCAAGTGTCAAACGCCTGGAGCGCCTGGGCCTGCGACATCGGCAATCGCACCGTGGCTTCGGCCGCAGGGCGAGGCAGCACCTTGAGAGACACTTCGGTCAGCAGGCCCAGCGTTCCAAGCGACCCCGCCATGAGTCGGGCAACATCATAGCCAGCCACATTTTTCATCACCTGTCCGCCAAACGAAAGCTCCCTGGCTTGTGCATCGAGC
This sequence comes from Burkholderiaceae bacterium, assembly GCA_040401595.1. Classification (GTDB taxonomy): domain Bacteria; phylum Pseudomonadota; class Gammaproteobacteria; order Burkholderiales; family Burkholderiaceae_E; genus RFPW01. The sequence goes on along the minus strand of JBBAOE010000003.1, from coordinate 35,364 downwards.
AACCGAACACCCAAGACGAAGTCCCGTACAGCGCCAGCCGCCATGCGCCGCGGGCCCGAAAGCCCGGCCGCGACACAACCCCCAATCGTCGCGCCCGGGCCGAAATGCGGGGGCTCGAAGCCAAGCATCTGCCCACGTTCGGCCAGCGCCGATTCGAGTTCCACCAGTGGGGTTCCAGCGCGCGCGACAACCACGAGTTCGCTAGGCTCATAGGCAAGGAGCCCGGTCAGGTCGCGCACCGAGAGCGGCTGGGGCGGTGACTCGCCGGTGCAACGGTTGCCGTAAAAAGCCTTGGTCCCGCCCCCGACCGGAGAGAGCGTCGTGCTGCTGGCGCTGGCCGCCAGAATCCGCTCGCGCAGCCGCGCCAGAATCGCTTCGGACATCTCTCAGAACCGGGGCAGGTCGGCGAACGGCAACTGTCCACCATGGACCCGCATACGCCCGTACTCGGCACAACGATGCAGGGTCGGAATCAGTTTGTCGGGATTCAGCAGCGCGTGAGGGTCGAACGCCTTTTTGACGGCCAAAAAATAGTCCAGCTCTTCGCGCGAAAACTGGCTGCACATCTGATTGATCTTCTCGATCCCGACCCCATGCTCGCCCGTGACGGTTCCGCCGACCGCGACGCACAGTTCGAGGATCTCCACACCAAAGGCATCGGCACGCGCCAGCTCATCACGATTATTGGCATCGAAGAGAATCAGCGGATGCAGATTGCCATCTCCAGCATGAAAGACGTTGGCGCAGCGCAACTGGTAACGCTCCTCCATCGCTGCGATGGCGTTCAGAACCTCGCCCAGTCGTTTGCGCGGAATCGTCCCATCCATGCAGTAGTAATCGGGCGAGACCCGTCCGGCGGCCGGAAATGCATTCTTGCGCCCAGCCCAGAACCGCAGTCGCTCGGCTTCGTCCCGGGACACGGCCAATCGGGTTGCACCAGCCCGTTCAAACACCTGCTGCATGTGGGCGACTTCTTCAGCTACTTCTTCCGGTGTGCCATCCGATTCGCACAACAGAATGGCCGCTGCGTCGAGGTCATAACCCGCCTTCGCAAAGGGCTCAACCATCGCGACGCCCTTGCGGTCAATCATCTCCAGGCCCGCGGGAATGATGCCCGCAGAAATCACCGCGCTGACAGCATCGCCCGCCGCCTCCACGGTGGCGAACGAGGCCATGATGACCCGCGCGAGACGGGGTTTGGGGACGAGCCGGACCGTCGCCTCGGTCAAAACCCCCAGCATCCCCTCGGAACCGATGTAGAGCGCGAGCAGATCCAGACCTGGCGCATCCGGTGCCAATCCGCCGAGTTCGATGACGTCGCCGTCGATCGTCACCACCCGGGCACGGATGACGTTATGGACCGTCAAACCGTACTTCAAACAATGCACACCGCCCGAATTTTCCGCAATGTTGCCGCCGATGCTGCAGGCGATCTGCGACGATGGATCGGGTGCGTAGTAAAGCCCGAACGGGGCAGCGGCTTCGCTGATGGCCAGATTGCGGACCCCGGGCTGCACGGTTGCGGTTCGGGAAAGCGGGTCCACCATGGTGATCCGGTTGAACTTCGCCATCCCCAGAAGGACGCCCTCGGCGTGGGGCATCGCCCCGCCTGAGAGTCCGGTCCCGGCACCGCGCGCCACCACCGGAACCGACAGGTCCCGACAGATCTTCAGGACCGCGACGACCTGTTCCTCGGTCTCCGGCAACACCACGACCATCGGCAGCTGTCGGTACATGGAGAGCCCGTCGCACTCATAGGGCCGGGTATCTTCCTCGCGCCATAACACGCAGCGTTGCGGCAATGCAGACCGCAGGGCCGCGGCAACCTGTGACTGACGGCTGGCATCCACCGCCCGCTGCGGCGCGAGCGGACCATGAGCTGTGGATTCCGACAAAATCATCCCAACCTCGCGCGGAGAAAAATCCAAAATCCAGAACCTTTTGAATCATCGTCAGACCGAACGATACCGTCTGGACGCCACGTTTCCCCGATTCTGTCGCTTCGACCGATTGGCGGACACTCAAGATTAGGGTAACCCCTATGTCCAAAAGATTGTAATCATTGCATCTTCCGGAGAGACTCACCGACTGTTGATTTTCTTAGTCACTCTAGTCTAAAGCCTGCACGGAGACATCATGCAAAACGATTCACGCCGCAAAGCCCTTAAATCGATGGCTGGCTTCAGCGCATCGGCGGTCGCCCCCTCCTTTTATGTCAAGAACGCCTGGGCGAATGATTTCCGTAATGATCCAAGCAAGAGCGCGACGGTCAAATTTGGTTTCACCGTGCCACAAACCGGCGCCTACGCGGATGAAGGCGCGGACGAGCTGCGCGCCTACGAACTCGCCGTCAAGCACATCAATGGCGAGGGCGACGGTGGCATGCTCAAAACCATGAAGCCGCTTTCGCTCAAAGGCAATGGCATTCTGGGCAAAAAGGTCGAGTACGTGACGGGCGACACCCAGACCAAAGCGGACGCTGCCCGCGCGCTCGCCAAGCGCATGATCGAAAAAGACGGCGTGATCATGTACACCGGTGGGTCTTCCTCGGCCGAAGCGATTGCAGTGCAGTCGCTGGCGCAGGAAATGGGCGTGATCTACATGTGCGCGCTGACCCACTCCAATGACACCACGGGCAAAGACAAGCGTCGCTACGGCTTTCGGCATTTCTTTAATGCCTATATGTCGGGACGGGCGCTGGGACCGATCCTCGCGAAGGAATACGGCAAGGAGCGTCGGGCCTATCACCTGACGGCGGACTACACCTGGGGCTGGACCCAGGAAGAGTCGATGAAGAATTCGACCGAGGCGCTGGGCTGGAAAACCGCCAATGCCGTTCGTACGCCGCTGGGCGCAGCCGACTTCTCGCAGTACATCACCCCAGTCCTGAACTCGGGCGCCGACGTCCTGATCCTGAACCACTATGGCAAGGACATGATCAACTCGCTGACCCAGGCCGTGCAGTTCGGCCTGCGCGACAAGCAGGTCAACGGAAAACGGTTTGAGGTGGTGGTGCCCTTGTTCTCGGAACTCATGGCACAGGGCGCGGGTGATGCCATCAAGGGCATCCTGGGTACGGCCAACTGGGACTGGCAGTTGCCTGACGCTGCCTCACAGAACTTCGTCAAGTCCTTTGGTGCTGTCTACAAGATGCCCCCATCCCAGGCGGCTCACACCGCTTATGTGCAGACGCTGCTGTATGCCGACGCAGTCGAGCGCGCCGGTACCTTTAATCCAGAGCAGGTGATCAAAGCGCTGGAAGGCCACAAGTTCGACGGCATGGGCAATGGCCCGACCGAGTACCGCGCCGAAGACCATCAGTGCATGAAGGATGTGCTGGTGGTGCGTGGCAAACAGAAGCCGGCCGGCAAATACGACCTGATGGATATTGTTCAGGTCGTTCCCCGCAAGGACGTTGACTACGATCCGAAGATTTTTGGCGGCAACCTCGGACCTTACAAGGTCTAAACGCCAGCGGATCCGATACCACGCGGGCCCGCACAGGCCCGCGCTCGGTCCCTGCCCCCCGGCCCAGGCCCCAATCTGGGCCGGGGGGCGATCTTTTGAGCGAGTCGCTTTTGCGTCGCGGGCCAGCCCGGGTCGCCATTCGTAACGCCCCTGGTTCCCACCCCTCCTGTCAGAAGCCTCAATGTGATTTATGGACGCGATCGTTCTTCAACTGCTTAACGGTCTGGACAAGGGTGGGGCCTATGCGCTCATCGCTCTCGGTCTGACGTTGATTTTCGGCACCCTCGGCGTCGTCAACTTCACCCATGGAGCGCTGTTCATGCTGGGGGCGTTCTGTGCCGTCAGCATGCAGTTGCTGCTGAAGATGTCCAAGCAGGTGAAAGATACGAGCGTGACCTTCTTTGATAGCTACATCGACGTACCCTACCTTCAGGTCTGGTTTGGCGATGCGGGATTGCAGATGATCAACTACGCGGTCCCGCTGTCGATCCTGCTGGCGATTCCGATGATGCTGCTCATCGGTGTCGTGATGGAGCGGGGCCTGATCCGGCATTTCTACAACCGCACGCATGCTGATCAGATTCTGGTCACGTTTGGACTGGCGATCGTCCTGCAGGAGGTCATCAAGGCCTTCTTCGGCGCAAATCCGATCCCATCGCCGGCGCCCGCACTGTTTGCGGGGAGCGCCAATATCGGGGCCTGGATTGGCCTGGGCGACTCGGTGTCCTATCCCTGGTGGCGGCTGGTGTACTTCGGTTTTTCGCTGGTCGTCATCGCACTGGTGTTTGCATTCCTGCAGTTCACCACCTTTGGCATGGTGGTGCGGGCAGGGATGCGCGACCGTGAAACCGTGGGCTTACTGGGAATTCACATCGAGCGTCGATTCACGATCGTGTTTGGCATTGCGGTCATCGTCGCCGGCGTTGCGGGGGCGATGTACACACCAATCGTCACCCCGGACTACCGCATGGGGATGGACTTTCTGGTCCTCTCTTTCGTGGTCGTTGTGGTCGGCGGTATGGGGTCGCTACCTGGGGCGGTACTGGCTGGGTTCATGCTCGGCATCCTTCAGTCCCTCGCATCGATGAATGAAGTCAAGCAACTGATCCCAGGGATCGACCAGATCATTATCTATCTGGTTGCCGTGGTGATCCTGCTCACCCGTCCGCGCGGACTCATGGGCCGTAAAGGCGTGATGGAGGATTGAACATGATGCCGGTTTCATCAAAAGAAGATCGACTGCTGCTGATCGGCTTTACGATCGCAGTGCTCAGCGGTCCCATTGTTCTGACACCGCTCGGGGCCGGGTACCCGGATCTGCTGCAAAAATTCGCGATTTTTGGCATTTTCGCGATCGGTTACAACATCCTCTTTGGCCTCACCGGATACCTCTCCTTTGGCCATGCGGCGTTCCTGGGGGTGGGCTCGTATACCGCCGTCTGGTGCTTCAAGCTGTTGACCATGAACGTGCTACCGGCGGTCATCCTGAGCGTGCTCATGTCCGCGGTGTTCGCCCTGCTCATCGGCTACATCAGCCTGAGGCGCTCAGGCATCTACTTTTCGATTCTCACGCTGGCCTTTGCCCAGATGTCCTACAACCTGGCCTACTCGGTGCTCACGCCGATCACCAACGGTGAAACCGGACTGCAACTCACCCGCAGCGACCCGAGAATCCTGGACCGGTTCTTTGGCATCCCCGTCGGTCAGGGCATTCCGTCGACCGACCTGTTTGGCATGAGCCTGATCGGATGGTCGGGATTCTATTTTTGCGCGGTACTGCTGATCCTCAGTTTCTATTTGGCCCTGCGCATCACGCGCTCACCGTTCGGACTGATGCTCAAGGCGGTGAAGTCGAACCAGAACCGTCTGAAGTACACCGGCATCAACACCCGGTCCTACGCGCTGACGGCGTTTGTGATTTCGGGTTGCTATGCCGGACTCGCGGGGGCGCTGCTCGCGGTCACCGACCCGCTCGCTGGGGCCGACCGCATGCAGTGGACGGCCTCGGGTGAAATCGTTCTGATGACTATTCTCGGGGGTGCGGGAACCATGCTGGGACCCGTGATGGGCGCCGGAATCATCAAGTATCTTGAGAACATCTTCTCGTCCTTCAACCATCAGGTCCTGCACAGCTTTTTCGGGTTCCTGCCCGATGCGATCGAAAAGCCGGTCGTTAGCGTCGTCGCGCTGTTCGTGGGCGAAGGCTGGGAACTGACCCTCGGGGTGATGTTCCTTGTTTTAATCGTTTTCCTACCCGGTGGTCTGATGGAAGGCGTGCGGAGACTGCGCATCCGGTTTTTTGGCGAATCGTCCGCTTCAAGTGCCCCCGCGCGCGGGGGCAATGCCGGTCCGAAAACGATCCCTGGTCAGGCCTGAGGAGATTCCACCATGTCCATGCTTGAAGTCTCTGGCCTGAACAAACGATTTGGCGGCCTGCGCGCCCTCAACGAAGTCAACCTGCGCGTCGAGGCGGGCAGCGTTCATGCCATCATCGGACCGAACGGAGCGGGCAAGTCGACGCTTTTGAACTGCTTCGTTGGACGCCTGATCCCGGACACCGGGAGCGTCACCTTCAACGGTACGTCCCTGATCGGACTGCAACCCCACCAGATCAATCAGACCGGCGTGGTCCGGGTCTTTCAGACGCCGGAAATCTTTGGCGAACTCAGCCTCCTCGACAATGTGCTGATTCCGACGCTCGCCCACCGGGACGGGGCATTCAAAGCCAATGGCTGGTCGCGCACCGATCACCAATCGGAGGTGCTGGACCGCGTCGAGCATATGCTCGAGGACGTCGGTCTTGCCAGCAAACGTCATACGATTGCCAACAGCCTCTCGCGGGGCGACAAGCGTCGTCTTGAACTCGCCATGTGCCTGACCCAGGAGCCCAAGCTCCTGCTTCTCGATGAACCAACGGCCGGCATGTCGCGCGCTGACACCAACAACACCATTGATCTGCTCAAGCGCCTGGGCGACGGTAAGGTGACCAAGATCATCATCGAACACGATATGCATGTCGTTTTTTCACTGGCTGAAAAGATCAGCGTCATGGCTCAGGGCACCGTCATCGCAGAGGGGGCGCCCAACGACATCAAAGGGGATCCCCGCGTGCAGGAAGCCTATCTGGGAGGAGCCCATCTGTGAGTAACCCGTCCAAAACCAGCGGTACCGCCCCATCAGCCTACTTTTCGTGCCGGGATATTCACTCCTATTACGGGCAGAGCTACGTCGTTCAGGGCGTCAGTTTCGAGATCAAGGAAGGCGAAATCGTTGCACTACTGGGTCGTAACGGTGCCGGCAAAACCTCCACCATGCGATCCATTGCACGTCTGGATGCACCACACCTGCAAAAAGGCGAGATCTGGCTGGACGGTCAGGCGCTCCATACGATGAGCGCGTATCAGGCTTCGCGCTGCGGCGTGGGCCTGGTGCCGGAAGACCGGCGCATTATCCCGAGCCTCACAGTGGAGGAAAATCTACAACTCGCCCAGATCGAAGAGCCCATCGGCTGGTCGATCGAGCGTCTTTATGATCACTTCCCCCGCCTTGCCGAGCGCAGAAAGCAGGAGGCTGTCACCATGTCGGGCGGCGAGCAACAGATGCTGGCCGTTGCGCGCGCCCTGGCACGTGATGTGAAACTCCTGCTGCTAGACGAACCCTATGAGGGTCTTGCACCCGTTATCGTTCGCGAAATAGAGAAAATTCTGGAAGAAATTAAAGGCCTAGGTTTCACAACTATTATCGTGGAACAAAATGCCATTGCTGCGCTACACCTATCAGACCGCGCTCTGATCCTCGACATGGGCGAGATTGTCTTTGATGGCACCGCAAAAGAGGTCATCGAAAACTCGGATCTCCGGCAGCAATATCTCGCGATCTGAGTCACTCGTTGCTTGCGGCCCAAACCCGCAGGCATGAGACGCACTCGGAACCTGGCGATTTCGTTAAAAAATAATTAATACTTACAATTTTAGGGCAGATTTGTAAGTCCTGGTCAGTGACTTTCAGTCAACCGTAAGTTTCCGTCGATATCGTGGTTTTCATGCAGTCAAGAGGCTGCCATGTCCAACGACGAGAAATGCGAGGAGACTTCTATGGCCAGCCTATCGCCCCCAGCGGCATCATCCCCCCGAGAGGGAATGACTGACGAAGAGAAAAAGGTGATCTTCGCGTCATCGCTGGGCACCGTTTTCGAATGGTATGACTTCTATCTGTACGGATCGCTGGCCGCGATCATTTCAAAACAGTTCTTTTCTGGCGTTAACGAAACTGCCGCGTTCATCTTCGCGTTGATGGCATTCGCTGCCGGCTTTGCCGTACGACCCTTTGGGGCGATCTTCTTTGGTCGTCTGGGCGACCTGATCGGACGCAAATACACCTTTTTGGTCACGATCCTGATCATGGGTGGTTCAACGTTTATCGTCGGCATCCTGCCGAACTACGCCAGCATCGGTATCGCGAGCCCCATCATCCTGATCGCGCTCCGACTTCTGCAGGGACTTGCCCTGGGCGGCGAGTATGGCGGCGCAGCCACCTATGTCGCGGAGCATGCTCCGCATGGACGGCGGGGCGCGTTCACATCCTGGATTCAGACCACGGCAACGCTGGGGCTTTTCCTGTCCCTGATGGTCATTCTTGGGACCAGAACCGTTATTGGTGAAGAGGCATTTGCCGACTGGGGCTGGCGGGTTCCATTTCTGGTCTCGATCTTGCTGCTTGGAATCTCGATCTGGATCCGGCTGCAGATGAACGAATCCCCCGCTTTCCAGAAAATGAAGGCCGAGGGGCGGGGCTCCAAAGCGCCACTGACCGAGGCATTTGCCGAGTGGAAGAACCTCAAGGTGGTGATTCTTGCCCTGCTCGGACTGGTCGCTGGTCAGGCGGTGGTCTGGTACACGGGTCAGTTCTACGCCCTGTTTTTTCTGACCCAGACCGTCAAACTGGATGGCGCGACGGCCAATATTCTTGTCGCCATCGCCCTGTTGCTGGGAACCCCTTTCTTCGTGATCTTCGGTTCGCTCTCGGACCGGATTGGCCGCAAGCCCATCATCATGGCCGGTCTGGCGCTCGCGGTCCTGACGTATTTTCCGCTATTCAAGATGCTGGTGGAATACGGTAACCCCGCACTCGCAGCCGCACAGGAGAAGGCCCCTGTGGTGGTGATCGCTGATCCCAACGCGTGTTCGTTTCAGTTCAATCCGGTCGGGACGGCCAAATTCACCTCGTCCTGCGACATCGCCAAAAGTTTTCTCGCCCGCAATTCCGTCAACTACCGAAATGAGTCGGCTGGGTCCGGCGCGCTGGCCCGTGTCAAAGTGGGCGAGATCGTCGTCGACGCCTTCGAAGCGACTGGCCTCAATAAAGACGACGCCAAGAAGGCAACCGACGACTTCAACAAGTCCATGACCGATGCGATCCGCGGGGCCGGTTATCCGGCCAAGGCCGACATGGCGGTGGCCAATAAGCCGATGATCGTTCTGCTGCTGTTTATTCTGGTCGTGTATGTGACGATGGTGTACGCACCTATCGCGGCCATCCTGGTCGAACTGTTTCCGACCCGGATCCGCTACACCTCGATGTCCCTGCCTTATCACATCGGTAATGGCTGGTTTGGCGGCTTCCTTCCCACCACCGCCTTCGCGATGGTCGCCGCTACCGGCGACATCTACTACGGCCTCTGGTATCCGATCATTGTCGCCGCCGTTACTCTGGTCATCGGTCTGATCTTCGTTAAAGAAACCAAGGACATTGACATCTACGCGGCTGACTAAGCTCGCCCGGGTCACAGGGCTGGATACCCAAGGGGTCCCAGCCGAGAAGAAATAGGCTGACCGATCTTGCCGCGTTATTCAAGGCAACGCGCGCCGCACTGCGCATGGGAGGCCAGACGCCGACACCGCACGCGCTTCTCGGGTATCGTGCAGTGCCATGGAATCCACAGGCATCCTGACAACGGTTTTGCTCGGTCTTTTCGGCCTCGTCACAGGGCTTGGCATCGGTGCCGGCGTCGTCTGGTCGCGCTCACGGGGCGAACTCCAGGTCGCCGCCGAACAGGGGCGCGCAGAAGCGCAACTCAAGTCTGCGGCAGCCCTGGCCAGCATGAGCGAACGCGCCCAACGCGTACCAGTCCTCGAGCACGAGATCGAGCGATTGCGCGAACGACTGGATCAGACCCAGGATGAACGCGCCCAACTGGCCGAGCGCATCGACGCCGAACGCGCATCGGCGCAAGAGAAGATCGCCCTGCTTCTGGAAGCGCGCGAGTCACTGACCAGCCAGTTTCGCCAGCTCGCGGCCGACATCCTGGACGAAAAGAGCAAACGCTTTACCGAACAAAACCAGACCAGCCTCGGCCAACTGCTGGACCCGCTACGCACGCGTATCGTCGAGTTTCAGGCCAAGGTCGAAGACGTCTACGTCAAAGAGACCCGCGACCGGGGGGCGCTGGCTGAACAAGTCCGCCAGTTGATGGATCTGAACCGTAGCCTGAGCGAAGAGGCGCAGAACCTGACGCGCGCCCTGAAGGGCGACAACAAGACCCAGGGCAACTGGGGCGAACTGATTCTGGAACGGGTGCTGGAATCAGCTGGTCTGCAGCGCGGACAGGGCTATGTTGTGCAGGACAGCCGCGTACGTGAGGACGGTACCCGCGCCCAGCCCGATGTGGTGATTCATTTACCGGGCGACCGCTGCCTCGTCGTTGATGCCAAAGTTTCACTCAACGCTTATGACGATCTGGTTGCAGCGCCCGACGATGAGACGCGGGCGCGACATCTGAAGCGACACCTGGATTCCATGCGCACGCACCTGCGCGGACTGAGCGAGCGCGACTATCCGGCGCTCTATGGGCTGCAATCGCTGGATTGCGTCCTGATGTTCGTGCCAATCGAACCTGCGTTCATGACCGCGATCACGCAGGACAGCGATCTGTTCAACGAGGCGTGGAGCCGCAATGTCTTGCTCGTCAGCCCCTCGACCCTGATGTTCGTCGTGCGCACGGTGGCGCATCTCTGGCGTACCGAGGCGCAAAATCGAAATGCTCAGGAGATTGCGCGGCGTGGGGCCGAACTCTACGACCGCCTTGCTGCCTTCGTCGCCGATCTGGACCGGGTCGGCGAGCGCCTCCAGCAGGCGCAGGAGAGTTGGAGCACGGCACGCAGCAAACTCGCCAGCAACCGGGGCAACGTGATCCGCCAGGCCGAGATGCTGCGCGAACTGGGGGTCAAACCGACCAAGCAACTGCCGGCGGCGCTCATCGAACGGGCATTGGAAGCGGGGCACGACAGGCCTATGCCCGACACCGCGACAGGACCGGGAATCGGCTCCGAATCCGGCACGAAGGTGGCGCGCCAGGCCCTGTCTGGTGCCGTGGGTAGCGCCTGAAGACCAGCAGGATTTCGACGTCCATGCGCTTCAAACGAACGATGAATGGATCCGCCTCAGGAGCCTCTTTCGCTCACGCGTTGATCCTCGCATTCTGGATCACGGGTTCGTCGCCAGCACAGGCGCGTCAGGTCAACGTTCAACCCCCAAGAGTAAGCACCTCGGCGGTCATCTCGAATGGCCGAATGCTCCCGCCCCAAGCGATCACAAATTTTGCGATCGACCGCACCGAAGTGACCATTGGTGAAGTTGATGCCTTTGCACAAGCCACCGGATTCCTCTCACAAGCTGAACGCGAAGGGGGCGGCTACGTTTTTAATGGGGGTTGGTCGCGCCGGCCCGGGTGGACCTGGCGCACCCCGTTCGGCGTTCCAGCGTCTGCCGATGAGCCTGCGGTTCACCTCAGCTTTGCCGAAGCGCAAGCCGTCTGTCTCTGGCGCGGCATGAAGCTCCCAACCGACGCGCAATGGGTTGAGGCCGGGCACACCGAACGCCGTCCCGAGCCCCCGCCTGGGTTCGAACGTGACCGATCCTATCCCTATCCAACCGGCAATCAACCTGAGGGGGCCAATTGCCTCGGCGACTGCGGTCAGGCCCCAACGTTGGCCGCCCAGTCATTGGCGGGTGATCGGGGTCGGGGACACGCCCGAGCCGGCCAGACCAAAGCCGGCGTGAACGGTTTATTCGACATGGGCGCCAACGCATGGGAATGGGTTGACGAGGTTGTCGGCGCAGAGCGCCGCACCCGGGGCGGATCGTGGTGGTACGGGGCCGCACAGATGCACGTCGACCATCGCGCCAGCAAGCCTGCGCACTTCTTTGCCGTCTATGTTGGCTTTCGCTGCGTTCGCGACCTTTAGTCCGCGCTGATACGCCCGCCCAACCGGACATCTCGGCCCGCCATCGCGTACTCTCTAGCGTGGCTTCTGCACCCTCTACCGGGCTCGACTCAGGGTCCGATCATCCTCGCCATGAACATTCACGCTAGCCTTCTGACGACACTCTTGTTGCTGGGCTCTGCCAGCACCCTTGCGGCCGAGCCAACGGCGGGCCATTCAGCCGCTCTCTCCTCCGGTCTCTCCTCCGGCCTCGACCTCCCCAGCTTCGACCCGGGGGTTCGCACCCAGGATGATCTGTTTCTGGCCGTCAACGGGGGTTGGCTTGCGAGGACTGAAATCCCGGAAGACAAATCGACCTACGGCACGTTCTTGCAGTTGCGCGATCTGTCTGATGAGCGAGTCCGCCGGATCATTGAAGAGTTGGTTACCCGGACAGGTCAGAAAAGCGCGCTCGAGCAGAAAATTGCCACGTTCTATACCGCCTACATCGACACCGCCGCGATTGATCGAGCTGGTTTGACCCCAGCCCGATCGCTGCTCGCCAGCATTGATGCCATCCAAAATCGAACCGATCTGGCGCGCTGGATTGGCCATGCCCAAGGCCACCTCAACATGCCATTGCTGCTCGGCGTCAGACCGGACTTCAAGGACCCCGGGATCAACCAGGCGGTCCTCGGGCAAGGCGGCCTGGGTTTGCCCAATCGTGACTATTATCTGGAAGACGAGGCCCGAATCAGCAAGGCGCGCGCGGCCTATGAAACGTATCTGACGAAACTCGCCACACTCGCAGGCGAAACCATGCCGGCCGTGTTGGCCAGCCAGGTGATGGGGCTCGAACAGCGCATTGCCGTTGCGCACTGGGACAAGATCGAGAATCGTAACCCAGCAAGAACGTATAACCCGATGACCCTCGCGGATCTGGCGGCACGCGCACCCGCATTCGACTGGTCCGCCTTTCTGGGATCGGCGCAGCTCAACGGGATTGATGGGCTCTCGGTGTCCCAGCCAAGCGCGGTGGTCGCACTGGCCACCCTGCTGACAACCGCACCGCTGGAGCAATGGAAAGCGTACTTGAAGCTGCGCGCCCTCGATGCCCATGCGGGCGTTCTGCCCCAGCCATTTCGGGAAGCCCATTTTGCCTTCCATGGGAGAGCACTGACAGGGGCAAAGGCCGAACGCCCTCGCTGGCAACAGGGCATTGCCGAAGTCAATGCCGCCCTGGGCCATGGCGTTGGACAGCTCTACGTCGCCCGGCATTTCCCGCCGGCGTACAAGGCCCGGATGGCCGAATTGGTGGCCAATCTGATGGGTGCCTACAAAGAATCGATCGATCGCCTGAGCTGGATGTCGCCCGCCACCAAGATTGCAGCTCAGGATAAATTATCAAAATACAGAACTAAAATCGCCTATCCCGATGTCTGGCGGGACTACACCCGCCTCGTCGTTGAACCGACAGAGCCCTTCGCCAATCAGACGCGTTCCAATCAGTTCGAATGGCAGAGGATCGCAGCGCGGGTGGGGCAACCGGTTGACCGAACCGAGTGGAGCATGACGCCACAGACTGTTAATGCATATTATAACAGTTCAAAAAATGAGATAGTTTTCCCGGCGGCCATTCTGCAGCCGCCGTTTTTTGACATGGCCGCCGACGATGCGGTCAATTACGGCGCCATCGGGGCCGTTATCGGTCATGAAATCAGCCATGGGTTTGACGACCGGGGCAGCCAATTTGATGGGGATGGCGTCCTTCGGAACTGGTGGACGCCCGAGGACCGGCAGGCCTTCGAAGCCATCGGAGCCCGCCTCATCGCCCAGTTTGAGACCTATGAGCCGATCCCCGGCAAAAAGCTCAACGGCAAGTTAACGCTGGGCGAAAACATTGCCGACTTGTCCGGACTGCAGATCGCCTACAAAGCGTATCTGCATGCACTGGGCGGTAAGCCCAGCCCGGTGATCGCCGGTTATACCGGGCAACAGCGGTTCTTTCTGGGCTGGTCGCAAGCCTGGCGCAAAAAAGAGCGCGAGGAGCGCGCCTTGCAACTGCTAACGACTGACCCGCACTCACCGGGTGAATTCCGCGCCAACGGGGCCGCCGTGAATCACGATGGGTTCCACGAGGCCTTCGCGACACAACCTGGCGATCGGATGTTCAAGGCCCGCGAGCAGCGAATCCGCATCTGGTGAGCCACGCCTAGCCGCGCATCAGGTCAATCAACTCATCCACGTCGAGTGCGCCGCCTGAGCCCCCCAGCGCCTCATCGGCGTGATCTAGCAAGGCATCGGCAATCGCCCGCTTGGTCTCGTGCATCGCGATGATCCGTTCCTCGATCGTGCCGGCCGTGAGCAACCGATACACCGTCACCGGGCGGTTCTGACCGATCCGATGCGAACGGCCGGCTGCTTGCGCCTCAACAGCGGGATTCCACCAAGGGTCGCAGAGGATCACATAGTCGGCGGCGGTCAGATTCAAGCCGGACCCGCCCGCTTTTAGGCTGATCAGAAACACATCGCCCTCCCCGGCCTGGAACGCCGCCACTCGTGCGGCTCGGGCAGTGGCGGGCGTCGATCCGTCGAGCCGATGAAAGTGAATCCCGCGTGCCTTCAGCCGTTCCTGGGCCAGATCCAGAAAGCCGGTGAACTGACTGAAAACAAGCGCCTTGTGGCGGTTCGCAATCAGTTCATCGATGAGCTCGAGCAGCGCGTCCAGTTTCGCACCACCGACCGCACCCGCGACTGCCAGTCGCGGATCACACGCGGCGCGGCGCAGCCGCATAATCTGCGCCAGCACATGAAAACGAGCGTCTCCCCCGCGGCTCGCCATTGCGCTGACCGCCTCAAGCGCCTCCGCACGCAGCGCGGTGTGAAAGGCCACTTCGTCTGCAGACGCCTCGATGCGCAGGGTGATCTCGGTACGTTCGGGCAGATCGGTCAAGACCTCCGCCTTGGTTCGCCGCAGCAAGAAGGGACGCAGCAGTCGGCGTAAACGCTGCGCAGCATGCGGATCGCGATCCCGCTCAATCGGCAGGGCGAAGCGCGCTGCGAAGCGTTCACGCGGTCCGAGCAAGCCGGGGTTGAGCAGGTGCATGAGTGTCCACAGTTCATCGAGCCGGTTCTCGATCGGCGTGCCCGTTACCGCGACCCGCATTGAGGCGTTGATGCGCAGTGCAGCCTGAGCCCGGCGGGTATCGGCGTTCTTGATTGCCTGCGCCTCATCGAGAACGAGCGTCGACCATTCGCGACCCGCCAGCGCGTCGTCATGCAGAGTCAGCAGTCCGTAACTCGCGATGATCAAATCATTAGGCCCGGCCGCAGCGATGACATCGGCACGATCATTCTGTTCATGCAAACGCGTGGCCCGCAGCGTCGGGGCGAATCGCGCGGCTTCTGCGGCCCAGTTCGCGCATACGGATGTGGGTGCGATCACCAGTGCGGGTCCGCTTGCGGCCCGGTGCAGCAACAGGGCCAGGGTTTGAACGGTTTTACCCAGCCCCATGTCGTCGGCCAGACAGGCGCCAGCACCCCAATGCGCCAGGCGTGCCAGCCAGACAAACCCATCGAGCTGGTAGGGACGCAGATCGGCACACAAGGTCGAAGGAACGGCCGGCGTCAATTCGCTGGCGCCCCGCATCCGATCGAGGCGCTCCTGCCAGGCCTGGTCGCGTTCGATCTGTGCCTGCGGTACCAACTCATCGAGCGCGAGAGCGGCCACCGAATCCACCCGCACGGCATCGCCCGGCGCTGCGAGTGCGGCCAGGGCATCGATACGATCGCGTAGTTCACTGGTGATCGCCAGATAGTCCCCCTCGCCCAAAGGAAGATAGCGCCCGCCATGGGCATTCGCAGCATCGAGTAAGACCCTCATGGCGATCACACGGCCGTCATCGAGCGCGAGGCCGCCATCGATTTGTAACCAGTCGCCGGCACCGGCAAAGCGCAGTCGCAGCTCACCCGAACCATGGGCACGGGAGACCCGGAGCCGCGCCCCTGAGGGCCACTCGGTTCGCAAGGATTCACCGGCACTCTGAAAAATCTGCAACCCCTCGATCAGGGCCAACGCGTCCTGAGGATCCTCCAGGCGCCACTCGAGCGTCGGATTCTCCCCGCTCAACCATGGCAACGCATCCATAAGCCGGACCAGGACGGCCCGTTCCGCCTTGAGGTCACGGCGCACCGCACGTCGCTCACCCTGCACATCCGCCAGTAAGCGCGCGCCGCCACGTCCCGGCAATGCCCGCGGCCCATCCTGGCCCAGCGGCCTGACGGCCAGGCGTAAGCGTATGCCACTGCCAGCGGGTGCCAGTTCCGCAATCAGGGTGCCATCGGCATCCCGTTCACTGGCGGTCGCACCATTGTCCTGAACCGCAAAGTGCACAGCGGCCGCATGGAGCGCCCGAGCCAGCAATTCGCCGCCTTCGCCAGCCGGCAGTTCCAGGCCAGCGCCAACCAACTCAACAATGCGCCGGTGCGCCGGGACGATTCGCACCACCCGAGCCCGGCTCGGCGTATCCGGAATCAGAACCGCAATGGGCGGCTTAAGCAAACTGCGCAACTCGCCCGTGTAGGGATCTTTGGAAGGAATCGGCGTGAACGCGGCACGCAATTCCGCCGTGACCCCCAGTCGCAGACGAGCGCCATCGGGGCTGCGTTCCACCGTGAGTTCGGGCAGACCCGCCACCAATTCGACTGGCGTCTCGGGTGTGGACGGATAAAAAACGTGCGGATGCCCGATCAAGGCGAGCAGGGCCGCCTGCGAATCCAACGCCCAGCGATTGGCGGGGAGTTTTTTCAGCAGACGCGCGACCTGGGCATCCGCATCGGTCAATGAATCTGACCGTGCGAGTCTGGCCAGGGGAATTGACTTGGGTTTCCCCCAGCCCCGTTGTCCGCGCTTTTGTTCGAAGGGCAACACCGATATCCGTCCGGCTGGGGGTGGGAAGCTCTCGGAATCCGCACCATCCCAATCATCACGATCGTCCTGATCATCAGAACGCTCGCGAGTCTCCCCAAGGTCGGAAAACGCTTCGATATCGACCATCCAGATCAGTCGGGTTTCGCTGGCAGACCCGCTCTGCGCGGGGGTGCCGCGCTCGGCCTCGGCCAGACCAGCAATCGCGGTGAGCGCATGACGCCACGGCGTTTCATTGGCAAACGCGCTGGCCAGAGTGGGCCCCGTCAGAGGCAGTTCACGCCCCTCGGAGACCGCCCGAGCGACCAAAAATTCATCGGCGATCCGCTGATATCCGGCCGCAGCGAAGCGATTGGACCAAGTATCCAACATCGCCGACTGCGACACGTTGCGCTTGAGCCACCCCGCCCGCAGCGCCTCGTTGAGGGCGATGAAACCATCGTCGCGGGACAACTCAATCGACACGGATTCGGCGGCCCGATCCCCCAATCGCACTTCGGCAACCGCTTCGAGCGCTGCCCATAACCAGCTCGGTGCTCCCGATGCCTTACCCTCTGCGCGGCACAGCTTGCGAGCCGCTTCGTTCGCCGTCGGCGTATTGTTGAGCAACAGGCCGATGACATGCAGCCACTGCTGAGATAACGGCAACAGACCGGTGCGTCGTCCCAGAACATCGCGCAACCGGCGCCGCGCCGAATCGAATGCGGCTTCGGCCTGATCCCATTGCCCGGCCAATACCGCGAACTGCCCGCGCAAGGCTATCGCGATCGGATCATCGTGACCGGAAAGCAAGCGTTCGGCTGGCTGCAGACGGCCCTGCCACGAGAGCAGCTCAGCAGTGCGCCAGCGCAAACGCAGGCGAGCAGCCGACGCCGCTGGCGCCGTCATGTCCCCATTGGACGCGAATCCCCGTCCGTCAGTAAACCCCGACATGAACAGGGCCTCGTTGGCGGCGACCCAGGCGTCGGAGGGGGTTGGGTCATCCTGGGCACAGGCCCGCACAGCCCACTCGATCGCTTCCTGGTCACTGGGCCGGGGCACAGAGATGGAACGTACCAGCCAGGCATCGACCACCATAGCCCGCCACGGCGGGGCGAGCAGTTCGAGCATCTCGGGATCAAACACCGGGCGGCAGAGCGCTTCCAGCAATGCGCAGGCCAGCCCTTCCCGATGGGCTACGCGCTGCGCGAACCACCGCCGCTCACCCAGGGTGGCCGGTGCCAGCCATAATAATCGGGCGATTCGGACATCATCCTGGGGCCGCGAGATGGGCATGACCGCCCCTGAACCATCACCGCGCGGCGAACCGATACCATGCAGTTCCAGCAGGACGTCGCGCCACCGGGCAAGATCGCCCACCCGCACGGCCGCCAGAATAGCGCTCCGTTGCAGGGCCGGCGCGACCCCAAACCCCAGGGTATCGACCGGGACGATCCAGCCTCTGGCGACCCCGCCTTCGATCAGGTTGAGCAGGGCATCGGTGCCCGGCCCCGGCCCCGGCCGACCGGGGGCGACAAGACCCACAGCCTGGCAAAGGTCTCGCAGCCGCACCCGCCCAAGCGGTCCAGCCAGCGCAAGCAGCCGCACCACGGCAGACTGACTGGAATCGGTGGCCTCCAGCGCCGAATCAGATGGCGTACGCATTGGTCAGAGTATTCGGGGTCATCCCCGCAGCAACGGGTCCTGACTCAGGAGGCGGCGGTGAGCATCCCCTCCTGCTCGATGTGATGGACGATCGCGTCAAGTCCATCGCCAACTTTCAGATTGGAAAAGACAAAGGGCCGATTGCCACGCATCCGGCGAGCATCGATCTCCATCACTTCCAGTGAAGCGCCCACGTAGGGCGCGAGATCCGTCTTGTTGATCACGAGCAGATCGCTCTTCAGAATGCCGGGGCCGCCTTTGCGGGGGATCTTTTCTCCTGCGGCGACATCGATCACGTAGATCGTGTAGTCCGACAATTCAGGCGAAAACGTTGCGGCGAGATTATCGCCACCGCTTTCAACAAAAACGATCTGCAATTGGGGGAATGCACGGACCAGGCGATCAACCGCCTCGAGGTTGATCGAGGCATCTTCCCGGATCGCGGTGTGCGGGCAACCACCCGTCTCGACGCCGAGGATCCGCTCCTTGGGCAAAGCGTCATGCCGGACCAGGAACTCGGCATCTTCACGGGTATAGATGTCATTCGTAACGGCAGCGATTTCGTACCGCGCGCGAAGCCGCTGGCACAGCGCGAGGGTCAAGGCCGTCTTACCAGAGCCGACCGGGCCACCAATGCCGATACGAAGCGGTCCATGCGTTTTCATGGGAAGTCCTGAGTTCAAAAAAGTTGTGGGTTCAAGACCGAAAGAGACGAGAGTATTGGATCTCATGACGCATCGATGCGATGGCAAGCGCAGGCATTGCACCGGCCACCAACGTTCGATCCTGCGACGAGGCCGAAGGCGCCAGCGCCGCGGCCTCGCCTGGATCCGGAGAAGCCCGCCGCAGCGCCTCGTCCGCAGCCCGCTCGATCTGGGGCCCGAGCGCCAGCAGCATGCGCTGGGCAGGCGTCTGCCCCAGAGGAAGGGCTTTCATCAGCGCACTGGTCTGATTTTCGACGAAACCCCAAAGCAGTCCGAGTACCGTATCGCGCGCACTGAGTTCGAGTTGCACCCCTGCCGCTGCCCAGGCCGTGGGATACGCGATCGGCGCAAGCGCTCCGAGCGCCTCAAGCACGAACGCCGACGGGTCCAGCGACCGTTCGATCCAAACACCGAGCGAATGCCCGGTCTGCGTACATTCGAGTCGTTGCTCGGCCGTCTCGCGGGTAGCGAAGGCCAGATCATTGAGTTGCCGCAACCAGTGCATCGGATCCTCGGTGTCCGTCATGATTGCGGCGGGTGCCGGCGACACCTTTGCCCGCTCGGGATCATTTGCGTGCAAGCCGGTCCAGGCAAGATGGGCAGCGGCGACCAGCGGCGCATCCTGGCGCGCGAGGTTCCACTCCAGCACATCACCAATCCACCGTGCGCCGCTCGGGGCGTCGTGAACATCACCAGCCTCGATCGCTGATTCAAGGCCCGAGGAATAGCTAAAGGCGCCGATCGGCAGCATCGGACTCGCAAGCTGCAACAGGCGAACGAGCATCTCAGGGCTGTTCGTGACGCGGATCGAACACGTGGATTCGTCCGCCATGGCCCTGATCATCATGCTGATGGTGGACATGCGAATGACCATAAGCCCCACTCTCGGGCTCGAAGGCGGCCTGAACTTCCTGCACCTGCCCACCCAGTCCCAGCACCATCGCTCTCAGCACATGGTCTGGCAGCAACCACAGACAGTTTTCTCCGATCTGCAGCGGCACATGTCGATTGCCGACATGGTAGGCGATTCGAGCCAGTTCTTGAGCGTCCTCAGCACGCACTTCGAGCAAGGTCTCGAGTTGTGCCTCGACCGCGATCACACGGCCATCGTCGAGCTGGAGTCGGGTGCCATGACGCAGCAAAGTACCGGGCGGCATCGAGATGCCGATCGCTTCACCCGACAGCAGCACGGCACGAAACCGGCTCTTTTCGCGGCGCTCAAAGGGTAGTTCGAGAATCTCGTCGACACGTGCCTGGGCGTCGGCTAAGCCGGTCACCATGGGAATGGGTGCTGCACTCACAGCGGCTGACAGGGGTGGATGCATCTCGGGGCTGGGGGTCATGGGATTTGCTAGCTCGGCACCGATCAAAACAGAAAATACCGCTGTGCCATCGGCAACACCGAAGCTGGCTCACAGACCAGTAGCTTCCCGTCGGCGCGGACCTCGTAAGTCTCCGGATCGATCGACATCACCGGCAGGGCATCGTTCCAGAGCAGATCGCGTTTGGAGAGTGTGCGCATCCCGCGCACGGCCACCAGTGGCTTGGCCAGACCGTACCGTGAACCGACACCAGCCGCCAGCGCAGCGCCCGATACGAAGGTCAATGAGGAGTGGGTCAGCGCTCCGCCCAGGCTACCGAACATCGGTCGGTAATGCACCGGTTGCGGGGTTGGAATGGAAGCGTTGGGATCGCCCATCAGCGCCAACGCAATCGTTCCACCCTTGATCACCATCGAAGGCTTGACCCCAAAAAACGCCGGGCGCCACAGGACGAGATCCGCCCATTTGCCTTCCTCGATCGAGCCGACCTCATGGGCGATGCCATGGGTGATGGCAGGGTTGATCGTGTACTTGGCGATATAGCGACGAATACGCCAGTTGTCATTGCGCTCACCGTCCGCGCGCGCTGCATCCATGCGCAAGGCACCAAACTGCGACTTCATCTTGTGGGCCGTCTGCCAGGTCCGCAGAATCACTTCCCCCGGACGACCCATCGCCTGAGAATCACTCGACATCATCGAGATCGCACCGATGTCGTGCAGGATATCTTCGGCCGCGATCGTTTCACGCCGGATCCGGCTCTCGGCAAAGGCCAGATCCTCGGCGATCGATGCATCCAGGTGATGACACACCATCAACATGTCGAGGTGTTCGTCGAGGGTGTTGACCGTAAAGGGTCGGGTCGGATTGGTCGACGAGGGCAGCACATTCGACTCACCGACCACCTTCAGAATATCGGGCGCGTGCCCACCGCCGGCGCCCTCGGTGTGATAAGTGTGAATCACCCGCCCCCGCATCGCTGCGATCGACGCTTCCACGAACCCGCTTTCATTCAGGGTATCGGTATGAATCGCCACCTGGACATCCATCTCGTCTGCCACGCTCAGGCAGGTGTCGATCGCTTGCGGTGTCGTCCCCCAGTCTTCGTGCAGTTTGAGCCCGATGGCGCCCGCCTCGATCTGTTCGCGTAAGGGTTCGGGTCGGCTGACATTGCCCTTGCCGGTAAAACCGATGTTCATCGGCAGAGCTTCAGCCGCCTGCAGCATGCGCTCCAGATGCCACGGACCTGGTGTCACGGTCGTTGCATTGGTGCCGGTTGCTGGACCCGTTCCACCGCCGATCATGGTCGTGATGCCGCTTGCAAGCGCCTCATCGACCTGCTGTGGGCAGATGAAGTGGATGTGGGTATCGATCCCTCCAGCGGTCACAATCATCCCTTCACCCGCAATGATCTCGGTGGCGGCGCCAATCGGGATCGTGACAGCAGGTTGAATATCCGGATTGCCCGCCTTGCCGATCCGCCAGATCCGACCGGCTTTCAGACCGATATCCGCCTTTAGGATGCCCAGAACGGCATCGACGATGAGCGCGTTGGTGATCACCGTATCGGCAACCTCGGCAGCCAGACCCTGGCCCTGTCCCATGCCGTCGCGGATGACCTTGCCACCCCCAAACTTGACCTCTTCGCCGTAAACCGTGTGGTCGTGCTCGACTTCGATCACGAGATTGGTGTCAGCCAGACGGACCCGATCCCCCGTGGTGGGACCAAACATCTCCGCATACGCGCGGCGCGAAATTCGGGTTGCCATTGCGTCAATTCTCCAACTTACCCATCACCAGACCGCGAAAGCCCACGACGCAGCGCGCGCCAGCCAACGCGACCAGACGAACCGGACGCGATTGTCCAGGCTCGAATCGAACCGCCGTGCCAGCGGCAATATCAAGCCGGAACCCGCGCGCCGCCACCCGGTCAAAGTCGAGTGCCGCATTGGTCTCAGCGAAGTGATAGTGCGAACCGACTTGAATCGGCCGGTCACCGGTATTGGTGACGCGCAGCTCGACGGTCGAGCGGCCCACGTTGAGTTCAAGGTCACCCGCTTCGGGCAGCAATTCGCCGGGAATCATGGGGGAAGCTCCAGCAGTGAAGAATGCAAAAGACTTGAAACAGGCAGGCGTTTTCCTAGCGGATCGGTTGATGCACGGTGACGAGCTTGGTGCCATCCGGAAAAGTCGCTTCAACCTGAATATCGGGAATCATTTCGGCCACGCCTTCCATCACCTGATCGCGCGTCAGGATGCTGGCGCCGGACGACATCAGCTCGGCCACAGTGCGACCATCACGCGCCCCTTCCATCACGGCCGCCGTAATGAGTGCAATCGCCTCGGGCACATTGAGCTTCAAGCCTCTGGCCTGTCGACGTTCAGCGAGCAGCGCCGCCGTAAAAATCAACAATTTATCTTTTTCACGCGGGGTCAAATCCATTGCGATCGTTCCGGCAGGTGGGCCGCCATTTGCAACCCATTGTTGAGATGGAAACCGGGGATTAACCATACGCGAAACGCCACCAAAGTTGAAGGCGAGCGCCACGCTCCAGTCAAGCTTGGCCCCCCAACCCTAGCCCGTCGATTGCGCTCCAAAGACGCAGCCCCAGCGCTCGAAAAACTTCTCCGGCCCTGGTGGTTCAAGTCGCCCAAATCCGAACGGGTTGCGCTGGCTCACCCAGGACGCCCGGCCGGGCCAATGCCCAGAGCTGCTGAGCCAAGGCCGCGACTTCGCCCGCTTCGTCGCCCAGAATTTTGGCCAATACAATTCCGGAGTACATCCGCGTTGCGCCCGCCAGGATATGCCGCCCCTGCGAAGCCTCGTGCGCGGTAGCGACCTCGAGTGCGCCACGCCAGTCTTCGACCAGCGCCGCGTCGTCCCACGTCTGGTCGCGCCCGCCGATCGCCCAAACGGAAGCGCAGACGACCCGGCCCGCCCAGCCGGCCGGGGATTGCCATAACCCGGAGTCGGCACCAGCGTCCGTGCGCTCCTGCCAGATCGGGCTGCCGTCGCGGTGAATGCGGATCGACTGGCGAAGCCATCCGCGGACAAAGCGTTCGCCCATCGACCGCCGCCCCAGAACCAGACACTCAGAACCGATGGTCGAGGCTTGTCCGGCCAATTCAATCAGTAGCGATTGATCGACATAGGCACCGTCATAGACGATCGTGGGTTGCGGCAACCACTCGAGCTGCGCCCCGCTCGCCACCCGAATATGCGTTCGGGCACTTGCCCGGCCGCGGTACCACTTTTGCGAGCCCGGGGTGGTGGAACGCACACACGCGCCCTCGTCCAGATCGATCGTCAGCTGCAGCGAATCGCCATCGACCAGGCCGCCCGGCGGATGAACAATGATGGCGTCAAGTCGACCCCGTCTGAGCGATGGCACCGCTGAAGGTTCGGCCGCGTCGGCATGCAAGGCCTTGATCAGTCGCAAAGGCCCACGATGGCGGTTGCTGACCAGCACGGTCTGGTCCGCGCGAGCCGCAAATCGCAAGTCGAGCGAAGCCGACCAATGGCGCAACGACGAGCCGCGCAAAAGACCGTCTGCGCGAGCGTTGTCCGCGCCTGACCCTGCGGGCGCGCAAACGCCCTCAGTCGCTGCAACAGAACCTTCCCTCAAACAGCCACCAATTCGCGCACGCCGTTGGCTTCCATCTCTGCGCCAAGTCCCGACGCAATGACCTCGCCACGCTGCAGAACCGCGTAATGATCGGCCAATGATCGTGCAAAATCATAGTATTGTTCAACCAGCAGAATGGCCATTTCCCGTCGCTCGGCCAGACCCGCAATGACCTGCTCGATCATCTGGATGACATTCGGTTGAATGCCCTCCGTAGGCTCATCCAGAATGAGCAGACGCGGCTTGGTGACCAGAGCCCGTGCGATGGCCAGTTGTTGCTGCTGGCCGCCCGACAGGTCGCCGCCACGGCGCCGCAGGAAGGTCTTGATGATCGGGAACGTCTCAAAGACCCATTCCGGAATCGGACCGTCATGCCCGGAAGCCGCCATCGCAATGCGCAGGTTTTCTTCAACCGTCAGACGCGCAAAAATCTCGCGCCCCTGCGGCACATAGCCCAGCCCCAGGCGTGCGCGCCGGTGTGGCGGCAAATTCGAAATATCCTGACCATCCAGAAGAATGCGCCCAGAGCGGATCGGCAAGAGGCCGGTGAGGCATTTCAGCAGGGTGGTTTTGCCCACGCCGTTGCGACCGAGCAAGGCGGTGACCTGGCCCGTGGGCACCTCAAGCGAAATATCGCGCAACACGTGGCTGCCGCCATAAAACTGGTTCAGGCCTTCGATGCGCAACATCCTCAACGCCCCAGATACACAGAAACCACGCGCTCATCGGCACGCACTTGGGCCAGCGACCCTTCGGTCAGCACCGAGCCCTCGTGCAGGACGGTCACTCGGCGCGCAATCTTTTCCACGAACGCCATGTCGTGCTCAACGACCACCAGCGAATGCCGACCCTCGAGCGAAAGACACAGTTCCGCGGTCTGATCCGTTTCCGCATCCGTCATGCCGGCCACCGGTTCATCGAGCAGAATGAGCTTGGGCTGCTGCGCCAGTAGCATGCCGATCTCAAGCCACTGCTTCTGACCATGGCTCAGACTGCCCGCGATGCGGCGATGCGCCTGGCGCAAATTCACCCGCGTAAGAACTGAATCAATCTGATCGACTTGCGTCGAATCCAGCGTCGCGCGCAGGGTCGCCCGCGGCCGACGATCCGATTTCACCGCCAACTCCATGTTCTCGAACACGGTAAGCGTCTCGAACACGGTCGGTCGCTGGAACTTGCGCCCGATACCGGCCTGCACAATGCGATCTTCGGTCATCCGGGTCAGATCGATCGACTGACCAAATGAGACCCGCCCCAGATCGGGCCGTGTCTTGCCCGTAATCACATCCATCATCGTAGTCTTGCCCGCACCATTGGGGCCGATCACGCAACGCAACTCCCCATCATCGACCGTCAGCGAAAGCTCATTGAGCGCCTTGAATCCATCAAAGCTGACGGTCACCGACTCCAAATACAGAATCGGCCCGTGCGAAACGTCGACCCCATCATGGCGAACCGGGCTGAGCGGTTTTGAGGCTGCCACGCCAGATGTCGGGGAACCACTGAGCCCAGCCCGATCGGCTGGCACCGTTGCGCTCTGGACCGTCATGATCGACTCCCCGGCCCCGAGGCGCCATTGACATCATCGCCTACGCTCTTCGAAGCGCCCAACAGGCCGCGGGCGCCAAGGGCGCCAAAGCCCGGAATCGAGCGCAGAAACCCGATCACGCCACCGGGCAGATACAGCGTCACACCGACAAAGAGTGCGCCCAGAAAAAATAACCAGTACTCGGGGAATGCCATCGTGAACCAGCTCTTGGCACCGTTCACCAGCCAGGCGCCGAGGATGGGACCAATCAGGGTGCCACGCCCGCCGACTGCGGTCCAGACCGCGATTTCGATCCCGTTGGCCGGGCTCATCTCGCCCGGGTTGATGATCCCGACCTGCGGCACATAGAGTGCGCCTGCGACGCCGCTGATAACCGCCGCCACGGTCCAGATCCCGAGTTTGTAGCGCAGCGTGTCGTAGCCACAAAAGCGCACCCGGCCCTCGGCGTCCCGGATCGCCTGCAGGACCCGGCCGAATCGGGTCTGCACCAGCCAGCGTGAGAACACAAAGACCGCGGCCAGCGAACCCACGGTGATGGCAAGCAAGGTGGCACGTACCGCCGGGTCAGTGATTCTGAAACCCAGCAGCGTCTTGAAGTCGGTAAATCCGTTATTGCCACCAAAACCGGTTTCATTGCGAAAGAACAGCAACATCGCGGCGTAGGTGAGCGCCTGGGTGATGATCGAAAAATAGACGCCGCGGATCCGTGAGCGAAACGCAAACCATCCGAAGATAAACGCCAGCACGCCGGGCACCAGGATGACCAACAGGAGTGACCATGCGAAGCTGTCACTGTTCCACCAGTGCCAGGGCAAGGTCTTCCAGTCCAGAAAGACCATGAAGTCGGGCAAATCACTCTGATATTGCCCCTCTCGGCCAATGCCGCGCATCAGATGCATGCCGAACACGTAGCCACCAAGGGCAAACCACAAGGATTGCCCCAGCGACAGGATTCCGGCGTAGCCCCAGATCAGGTCCATGGCAAGCGCCAACATGGCGTAACAGGCAAATTTCCCCACCAGCGTGACCACATAGGATGACGGACGCCAGGCTGCGCCATCGGGCAAGAGCGCATGGGCTAGCGGCGCGATGACGCCCGCAAGGAGAACGACGGCCCCGATAAGCAACCATTCAAAGCGTCCGAACAATCGGCGTTCAACAACCAGCGGATCATTCATGTCAGGACTCGAGCGCGCGACCACGCAATGCAAACAAGCCCTGGGGCCGCTTCTGGATGAAAGCGATGATCCCGACCAGGATCGCGATCTTGGCGATCACGGCGCCAACCGACGGCTCCAGGAATTTGGACGCCAGGCCCAGACCGAAACCCGCCACCACCGTGCCGGCCAGTTGCCCCACCCCGCCGAGCACGACCACCATGAACGAATCAATGACGAAACTCTGCCCCAGGTCAGGGCCGACGTTCCCGATCTGACTGAGCGCTACACCTGCCAGACCCGCGACGCCCGATCCCAAGCCAAAGGCCATCAGATCAACCCGATCGGTGGGGACCCCGATCGCCGACGCCATCGCCCGATTCTGGGTGACGCCGCGCACGAACAGTCCCAATCGCGTCTGCGAGAGCAGCAATGCAATCATGAGAAGAACCGCCAGCGAAAACCCAATGATGAAAATCCGGTTCCACGGCAGGGTGGCACCGGCTACGGTCAGCGCGCCGGATAGCCAGGAGGGGTTCTGGATCTCGACGTTCTGCGGACCCACCAGGGTGCGAACTGTCTGGATCAGGGCGAGCGAAATGCCCCAGGTCGCCAGCAGGGTTTCGAGCGGGCGGCCGTACAAATGTCGAATGATGGCGCGCTCGAGCAAGGCCCCAACCGAAGCGGCTGCCAAAAAAGCGATGGGCAAGGCCACCAGCGGATACCAGTCGAACGCCTGCGGCGCCCAAGCTCGAAATGCGGTCTGGACCCCCCAGGTCGCATAGGCGCCGATCATGATCATTTCGCCATGGGCCATGTTGATCACGCCCAGCAGTCCGTACGTAATGGCCAGACCGATCGCCGCCAGCATCAGAATCGAACCGAGCGACAGGCCGGCAAAGATCCGCCCCAGCCACTCGCCCCGACTCAGTCGCGCTTCCACCTGAGCCAGCGCGGCCGCAGCCGCGCCACGAACCCGGCGGTCCTCATCGCCCCCTTCGGCCGCAATCCGCGCCAACAAGGTCCGCACGGCCGGCAACTCACTGCTCGCGAGCGTCCGCACGGCCTCGAGGCGGCGCTCGGCCTCGGGAGCGCTCGCAGCGGCGAAGGCCTGAACCATGCGCAGAATGGGCAACACCACAGGATCCCGTTCCGCCGCCAGCGCCCGATCGAGCATGGGCAACATCGATGACTCAACCTGCCCAAGCAGTTCTCGGACGGCGGTCAGTCGGATTTGGGGGTCAGGCGAAAACAGTCTGAGTGAGGCCAGCGCAGATTCGGCCTGCTGGCGCAACGCATTGTTGGCCATGATCGCCTCGGGCTCGATCGCTGGCTTTGCCACCGGCGCGCCGCTCGCGGCATCAACCAGCTTGCCGTCTTCGGTCAGCCAGATCACCCCGCCCGGTCCGGTCAACAATTCCCCATCGACCAGAGCCTTCAGGATCACTGCGACCCGGGGATCGGCACCCGCGACCAGCTGCTCGATCGCCGCAACCCGGGCCTCGAACTCGTCACTACCGAGCCCCTGAAGCGCCTGCTGCGACACTTCTGCCCGGACGGTTGTCAGACCCAACAGCCAGGTTCCGGACAGCAAAATCCAAGCGATCCGGCGCCATAGCATACGGGGCCCCATGCGGGG
>JBBAOE010000003.1:0-7027 GCA_040401595.1 Burkholderiaceae bacterium | reverse complement strand
CATGCGGGGTAAAAAACGAAAGCAGCGCATCGGGTTCCGACCAGACGTCGGGAATGGATTCGGGGCGGGCACACACCTTGCCACACCCTGGACCCAACGCGCCACCCCGGACAGGGATACGGCACGCCGGGGAGGGCGCGAAACCTTGAACGGCCTTTACCATTCGGCCAGGGGGTCTGCGCAATCCCCTGACTCGAATGTCAGAACGATCAGATCTTCTGCTTGGACTCGTTGCCTTCGATGAAGGGCGACCAGGGCTGGGCACGGATCGGGCCCTTGGTCTTGTACACGACGGAGAACTGCCCATTGGCTTGAATCTCGCCGATCATCACTGGCTTGTGCAGGTGATGGTTGGTCTTGTCCATCATCAGTTCCATGCCGCAAGGTGCCTTGAAGGTCTGGCCAGCCATCGCGATACGGACCTTATCGACTTCGACCGACTTGGCTTTCTCAACCGCCTGCTTCCACATGTTCAGACCCACATAGGTCGCTTCCATCGGGTCGTTGGTGACGACCGTGTCGGCATTGGGGATCTTGTTCTTCATCGCCCACTCTTTGTACATCTTCACAAAGGCGGTGTTCTCAGGCGCTTTGACGCTCATGAAGTAGTTCCAGGCGGCGAGATGGCCCACCAGCGGCTTGGTATCGACGCCGCGCAGCTCTTCCTCACCGACCGAGAACGCCACGACCGGGACATCGGTCGCTTTGAGGCCGGCGTTGCCCAACTCTTTGTAGAAGGGGACGTTGGAGTCACCGTTCACCGTCGAAATCACTGCAGTCTTGCCACCAGCCGAAAACTTCTTAATGTTGGCAACGATGGTCTGATAGTCGCTGTGCCCAAACGGCGTGTAAACCTCTTCAATATCTTTCTCCGCAACCCCCTTGCTCTTCAGGAAGGCGCGCAGAATCTTGTTGGTCGTGCGCGGATAGACGTAGTCGGTCCCCAGCAGGAACCAGCGCTTGGCCGAGCCACCCTGTTTGCCCATGAGGTACTCGACGGCCGGGATCGCCTGTTGGTTGGGCGCTGCGCCGGTGTAGAACACGTTTTGCGACAGCTCTTCGCCTTCGTACTGAACCGGATAAAAGAGCAGGTTGTTGAGCTCTTCAAACACGGGCAGCACGCTCTTGCGGGAGACCGACGTCCAGCAACCGAAGACGGCAGACACCTTGTCCTGGGTGATCAGCTGGCGAGCCTTTTCAGCAAACAGCGGCCAGTTCGACGCTGGATCCACAATCACGGGCTCCAGTTGACGTCCCAGAATACCGCCCTTGGCATTGAAGGCCTCAAGCGTCATGACGGCGGTGTTCTTGAGTGCAGTCTCAGAGATGGCCATCGTGCCCGACAGCGAATGCAGGATGCCGACCTTGATCGGCGACTTGTCCTGCGCGAACAGAATCGAAGGACCCGAGAGGGTCACGACAGAGCCTGTTGCGGCCGCAGCCTTCAGAAAATCTCGGCGTTGGGTCATGGATAGCCTCAGATATTGGTAAGGGTTTTAGAAAAATCGGGAGGAGGTGATCGCAAGTCAAGCGTTCGGGCCATGCCTTTGCAACCCCCATGCCATGGGACGCTCCGTTGATGAAGCACCACAAACTGGAATCAAATAGCACCAAGATGGCCCTTCAAGGACCGACGTCAACGCGACGCCCCACCGAATTCCCCATTGCAGTGCACTGCCTAGGCTTGTTTTGGGTGCGTTTTTGGGTGCGTTTTTGGGTGCATCGATGCGAGCGCCAGGGGAGTCGAAGCAGAACTGCCTGAAATCAGTGCAAGGATGGGTAACGGTCACGACCCAGCATTTGATGGAGATTCAACCCGCGGTGCCGGCTTTTGATCATTTTGGCTTTCACACGCGGTCGCGGACGCTTCACAATGTGAGAAATTCCACAGGAGAGCTGTTTTGAAACCCTTAGAGATGCCGCGCGACTCCGCGGAACAAGCGCTGCGCACGGCGGCCCTGGAATATCACCGCTCCCCCACCCGCGGCAAGCTTGCGATCTCACCGACCAAACCACTGGCGAACCAGCGCGATCTGTCGCTGGCTTATTCACCAGGGGTGGCCTACGCCTGTCTCGAAATTGAACGGGATCCTGCGCTCGCGGCCGAGTACACCTCGCGTGCCAACCTGGTGGGCGTGATTACCAACGGGACTGCGGTATTGGGCCTGGGCGATATTGGCCCGCTCGCCGGCAAGCCAGTGATGGAAGGCAAAGCGTGCCTGTTCAAGAAGTTTGCCGGCATCGACGTCTTTGACATCGAATTGGCCGAGACCAACGTCGATCGACTGGTCGACATCATCGCCGCGCTCGAACCGACGCTGGGCGGGATCAATCTCGAAGACATCAAGGCGCCGGAATGCTTCGAGATCGAGCGACGCCTCAGTGAACGACTGTCGATTCCAGTCTTCCACGACGACCAGCACGGGACAGCGATCATTTCGGCCGCCGCGCTGCTCAATGGCCTGGAGCTCACCGGCAAGCGGATGGAAGACGTGCGCGTGGTGGTGTCGGGAGCAGGGGCTGCCGCCATCGCCTGCCTGGGACTCTGGACCGCGCTCGGGATTCGGGAAACGAACGTGCTGGTCGTCGATTCCAAGGGCGTGTTGCACTCCGCGCGACGCGAACTGGTGGATGCATCCAAACAGCGCTGGTGCCGGGACACCGGTGCGCGCACGCTGGCCGATGCGCTAGAAGGCGCGGATGTGTTCCTGGGCTGCTCTGCCGCCGGTGTGGTCAACGGCGACATGGTCAAGAGCATGGCGAGGCAGCCGATTCTGCTGGCGCTGGCGAATCCGGAACCAGAAATTCGCCCTGAGATTGCGCTGGCCGCACGCCCGGACGCCATCATCGCCACGGGCCGCTCGGATTACCCGAACCAGGTCAATAACGTCTTGTGCTTCCCGTACATCTTTCGGGGTGCACTGGATTCGGGAGCGACTCGGATCACCGACGCCATGAAACTCGCCTGTGTGCGCGAGATCGCTGAACTGGCCAAATCGCCGGTCAGCGAAGAAGTCGCCTCAGCGTACGCAGGGCAGGAACTGCGCTTCGGGTCCGACTATCTGATCCCGAAACCGTTCGACTCCAGACTGATCCTGCGCATTGCCCCGGCGGTCGCCAGGGCGGCCGCTGAATCCGGGGTCGCCACGCGCCCGATCGCCGACCTCGATGCCTATCGGCAATCCCTCGAACAGTTCGTGACACAGACCGGGCTGCTCATGCGGCCGGTCTTCGAAGCGGCCAAGTCCAACCCCGCCCGCGTCGTCTATGCCGAAGGCGAAGATCCGCGCGTCCTGCAGGCACTGCAGGCCATCCTCGACGAAGGCCTGGCCAGGCCCACTCTGATCGGTCGGCCGGAAGTAATCGCCAACCGCCTGCAACAGGCCGGCCTTCCGCTGCTCGCTGGGCGTGATTTTGATCTGGTCGATCCCGAAAACGACGTGCGGTTTCGGGACTACTGGACGGACTATCGGGCCCGAATGGGCCGCAAAGGCATCACGCCGGAATTGGCCAAGGCGCAGGTGCGTCGCTCGAGCACCCTGATCGCGTCGCTGATGGTCGAACGCGGCGACGCCGACGCCATGCTGTGCGGCCTGGTCGGACGCTTTGACGAGCATCTGGGTCATGTGCGTGACGTCATCGGCCTGCGCGAGGGCGCACCCTGCCTGGCTGCGCTCAACGCCCTGATGCTCCCCGAACATACCCTCTTCGTGACGGACACCTTCGTCAACGAGGAGCCCGATGCCGAGCACTTGGCGGGCATTGCGCTGATGGCAGCCGAGGTGATTCGACACTTCGGACTGCCACCCAAAGTCGCTTTTCTGTCGCATTCCATGTTCGGCTCGAGCGACCGTCCGGCCGCCCTTCGGATGCGAGCGGCCCGCGAACGTTTTGCCAGCATCGCCCCCGAGATCGAGTGCGATGGCGAGATGCATGGGGATGCAGCGCTTTCCGATGAGTTGCGGCGCAGCTTCCTGCCCGAAACCACGCTATCGGGAAGCGCTAACCTGCTGGTCATGCCCAATCTGGATGCCGCCAATATTCTCTTCAATGTCCTGAAAGTGATTGGCAGCAAGGGCGTCACCGTCGGGCCTATCCTGCTCGGCGCTGCCCGCCCGGCCCACATCCTGACGCCGTCGGCAACGATGCGCCGGGTCATCAACATGACGGCTCTGGCGTCGGCGCAAGCCGTCAAAGCGCGCGCTTGAGACTCTGGCCAGCGTCCATCCGACGAACGGCTGCCCAAAGTAGGGTGACCAGACGATTCGCCCAAAAAATTGGAGTAAGAACGGTGTCTAGTGACAGTAGACACCTCCTTGAAAAAGACTCAATCCTCACCGAACCCCGCCAGCAGCGCGGCGGTCCAATCATCCAAGAGCCTGGAATCCGGATTTGACCGCGGATTTGACCGCGGATTTCTAGCGATCGCCCTGCATCTGAACCGCTTGCGGTTGCGCAACCTGCAGGATTTGCGCGATCAACATCATGGCGATCTCGACCAGGCGCACATTGCGAGTGCGTTGATGACGGTCACTGTCGGTGCCGGTCTGTTGCGAAGCGACGAAGCGTTGCAGCGACTGCGCAAAGATGGCCTGCCCGACCCAGCCCTGGGACCCTGGCCAAAGCGCTCCCAACGCATCCGCGAACTGGTCGCATCAACCGGTCTACCGCGCGAAACCATCCGGCGCAAGCTCCATCAGATGGAAGCGCTTGGCATGGTTGAACGGGATTCCGCCGGGGGATGGCTCTGGGCCTTGGCCCGGGCCGCAGAGACCCGGGACGCCTATCGCGACGAATTGCGTCAACTCCTGGTGGGCGTTGAGCAACTGCGTGATCTGCTGGTCGCTGCGGACAAACTCCTCGAGCGCTGAGTCGATTGTTCGACCGGGCTCAGACGCGGAAGATCTTGCCAGGGTTCAGAATCCCCGCGGGATCGAGCGCCCGCTTGATGCGTCGCATCAGGTCGATCGTGTCGTCGCCGTGCTCTTCGACCAGGAAGTCGATTTTGTGCAGACCGACTCCGTGCTCACCGGTACAGGTACCGTCCATGGTCAGCGCCAGGCGCACGATCTCGGCATTGAGCCGCTCAGCCTCAACCATCTCGGCCCGATCCAGGGGATCAACCAGAATCACGCCATGAAAGTTGCCATCGCCGACATGGCCAAACAGCATGGATGGCATGGACGCGCTGTCCAGGATTTGACGGGCCC
The DNA here is from genome assembly GCA_040401595.1 of Burkholderiaceae bacterium. GTDB lineage: Bacteria > Pseudomonadota > Gammaproteobacteria > Burkholderiales > Burkholderiaceae_E > RFPW01. The sequence continues at coordinate 1,817 of JBBAOE010000003.1, read as the reverse complement.
CTTCGATCGAGTCTGCCAGCCGCGAAATCGGTACACAGGTGTCGGTCGAGATCGCCCGTGACCCGGGTCGGACCTGCAGACACGCAAAATACGCATGGTGGCGGGCCTGCCACAAGCGGGTTCGATCCTCCGGACGCGAGGCCCATTCAAAGTTTTGCCCACCCAACTCATTGGCAATCGCCTGGACCGTTTCGATTTGCTCGGCCACCCCGGCTTCGGTCCCATGAAACTCCAGAAAGAGCGTGGGCTGCTCGCCCATCGCGGTCTTCTGGTAGGCGTTGATCGCCCGGATCGTGCGCTCGCACAGGTACTCGCTGCGAGCGATCGGCACACCCATTTGAATGGTTTGAATCACGGTATTGATCGCAGAGCGCACGTCCGGAAAGCTGACGACCGCAGCGCTCATCGATTCCGGCTGGGGATAGAGCCGAACGGTGGCCTCGACGATGACACCCAGCGTGCCCTCGGAGCCGACGAAGAGGCGGGTCAAATCATAGCCAGCAGAACTCTTGCGGGCTCTGCGAGCGGTTCGGACGACCTTGCCATCGGCCGTCACGACGGTGAGCGACAAGACGTTTTCCCGCATCGTCCCGTAGCGAACGGCATTGGTCCCCGACGCGCGCGTCGCGCACATGCCCCCGATACTGGCGTCGGCGCCGGGATCGATCGGAAAAAAGAGTCCCGTTCCCGCGAGTTCGCGATTGAGTTGCATCCGGGTCACCCCCGGCTCGACCGTGGCGGTCCCATCCTCGGCGTGGATCGCCAACACGCGATTCATCCCCGACAGGTCCAGTGATACACCACCCTGACTAGCGAGCAGGGAGCCTTCGATCGAAGAACCAACGCCATAGGGGATCAGCGGCACCTGGTACTGTCGGCACAGGTCGACCGCAGCGACCACCTCGTCGACCGTGCGAGCAAAGATGACCGCGTCTGGGGGCATCGGCAAAAACGGGGATTCGTCCCGCCCGTGCTGTTCCCGGACCGACTCACCCGTGGAGTACCGATCCGCGAATCGCGCTTGGGCAGCAGCCTCAAACCCGGTCGGAAGCGGCACGCGATCGATCGCGAGCACAGGCGCATGAGGAAAGGGGTGGTTCATCGCGGGTTCTCCAGAGGGCTTCCGGACGCGCCGGGAGTTCGATTGGTTTCCTGGCATTGTAAGATCGTTGCATGCGCATCGAACAAGAAATCAAACTCGACTTTAAAGACGTCCTGATCCGGCCCAAGCGTTCCACGCTCGGGTCGAGGGCCGAGGTCGATATCGCCCGAGAATTTCGCTTTCGCCACAGCAGCGAGATTTATCAGGGCATTCCCATCATCGCCGCCAACATGGACACCATCGGGACCGTCGAGATGGCGGGTGCCCTCGGCGCACTGGGTCTGAGCACCGCCTTGCACAAGCATTACTCGGTGGAAGAACTGATCCCATTCTTCGCTGGGCTCGAACGCAAATCGGCAGCTTTCTGGTCGATGGGGATCACCCGCGCCGATGAAGCCAAATTTCGCCAGGCGATGGACCGGGCGCCCGAAACGATCCGCTACGTCTGTATCGATGTCGCCAACGGCTATACCGAGACCTTCACGAGTTTCGTTCGCCGGATTCGGGACCGCTACCCGACCCTGACGATCATGGCGGGCAACGTTGTGACGGGTGAGATTGCGGAGGAACTCATTCTGTCCGGCGCCGATATCGTCAAGGTGGGCATCGGGCCAGGTTCGGTTTGTACCACCCGCAAGATGACCGGAGTCGGGTATCCGCAACTCTCCGCAGTCATCGAGTGCGCGGATGCCGCCCATGGCCTGGGAGGACATAT
>JBBAOE010000002.1:211874-241865 GCA_040401595.1 Burkholderiaceae bacterium | reverse complement strand
AGGAGGATCGAACTCCCGACCTCTGCATTGCGAACGCAGCGCTCTCCCAGCTGAGCTATCGGCCCTCGCGCACGAGTGTAGCATTGGCCGGGGACCTAGCCTTCCCGCAGGTTTTAGCCGTTTCCATGTTAGACCACCACGCGAGATCTCCTATGTCCTATTCGGTCGAATTCTGCGAACGCGAATACAACAACCGCGTCCTGGTGCCCGAGCACGCGGCCATTTTCAAGCGCTGGGCCGACGCGGGCAAACAATTCCGGACTATTCATCAGAACGATCCGGGAACGCACCTGCACTGCGCCTATGCGGAGTCGGACGGGTCGACGCTGGATTATTTCAGCTCTGGGGTCCCCGGCGCGCCGCTCTTCGTCTTCATTCACGGCGGATATTGGCGCTCGCTCGACAAGCATGATTTTTCATGGGTCGCGGGCCCCTTTCTGGCTGCGCACATTGATGTCGCAGTGGTGAACTATGCGCTTTGCCCGCAGGTCTCGATTGAGGACATCGTGCGCCAATTGATGGAGGCCTGCGCCTGGCTCTACCGCAGTACCGATACGTTCGCATTCGACCGCGAACTGATCACGGTCGGCGGTCATTCCGCCGGTGCCCATCTCGCGGCGATGCTGCTGTGCGCCCAGTGGCCAATGTGGGCGACCGACCTTCCTCCCGACCTGGCCAAAGCGGCCTTGCTCGTCAGCGGGATCTACGATCTGGAGCCTCTATTATCGGCTCCGTTCGTCAATGGCGACCTGAAACTCGACGCTGCCTCGGTCGCTCGCCTGAGTGCGGCGTACCTACCGCCTCAATCGGGATGCCCGGCGATCACCGCCGTGGGCGGATCGGAAAGCAGCGAGTTCAAACGGCAGAATCAGCTCATCGCGCAACACTGGCCGAATAACTTTCTCGAAGATATCCCGATGCCTGGCACCGATCACTTCACGGTGGTCGACGCCCTCCAGAATGCCAGTCACCCCCTGACGCGTGCCGCTATCGCGCTCTGTCTGCGTCCGACTGTGCCGTGAACCCCAGCTTCGCAGCCAGCAGGCCCGAAAGGGCCAGCCCGTTGTACGCGGCATCGAGCTGGCAAAGCCGTGGCAATGTGCTCGCCTGTGGTTTGACGCTAGCGTTCGCTCTACTATTGGGCATCGTCCCTGAGCGTGCTGTTGCCGACATGCGCTGCTGCATGGCAGAGCCAAAGATTCTGCCCGATGGAACGTTCAAGTACACCGGCATCCCATTCCGATTAACCCGGCCAGCGTTCCCGATCCAGGGCTTCACACCGTTGACGCCCTCCTCGCCTCGGCAACCGGATGCACCGAATCTGGCGCCACCGGCTCCGATCGCGATGCCTCAGGGCCCCAGATCAGACTTTTCGGCCTCATCCCTGCAATCGCCTGCCCCGCCGTCACGTTAGGGCGATCAAGGGCGCGGCCTTGCAGTGCCGACTGTGTTGCAAGACTCGGCGGCTAAAGGGCCCAGAGCGGGCTCTTTAGAGCGGGCCCTGCAGAACAGACCCTCGAGTACAGGCCCTTTAGTGCCCTGTGAGTACATCCACGAGTCGAATCCCGGCGCCTCCAAGGGCGCGATCGAAGCCCATTTCCACAACCCTGGGATCCAGGGTCAGGAAGGTCTCGGCACACCGGCGCGCCATGTTCGGGGTGAGTGGCTCATTCGCACCGCTCATCGATTCGGTCGCCACCTGCGCTTCCAAGGAACGCTCGAGCACCGACAGCGTGTGCCAGGCAGATTCGAGTCCGGAACCGACAACCAGGAAACCATAACTGCGAAGAATGAGGACATCGCGTACCCCAAGGTCTTTGACAAGATCGGCGCACTCTGCATCTTCGAAGTCGAGTCCGCCGAAATCGTGGCTCGCGATACGTCCCGCGAGCTGTGCTCCCCAGGCATTGTCAATCCGCAAGCCTTCACCCTGGCAAGCCACTGCGAGCGCGGCCGGGGTATGGATGCGCACTACGCACTGCACATCCTGGCGGGCAGCGTAAAGGGCAAGATGAGGACGCAAGCCGGCCAAGTCCACTGAGGGTGTCGCACCCTCGGGTCGTTCGCCATGCAAAGGCGGAAAGGCTGTGCCGTCGGGTGCAATCCGCACGAGATCACTCACGCCCACCTCGGCCAAGGGGACGCCGAAGGCGGGGACCAGGATCACGGCACCGTGGCTTCCCGGGACCCGCAAGGTGATTTGCGTAATCAGCGGTTCTTCCCAACCCAGTTTCGCCATGAGGCGGCATGCCGCCGCCAGCCGCACGCGTCCGATCCACTCCGGCACGCTGATCTGACCCGCGCTCAGCAGCGCCGCAAATGGCGGCGTCGGCGCAGGAGGAAGGGGCCGTTTGGGTAGCGGCGGACTCAGGACCGGGCCACGGCTTCCAGGGGTGGTCCTCGCGGCGTTCGTCGGGCTGTTCGGGAGATTATTCATTTGGCACTGCTTGAGGGTAAGGTCGCAGAAAGTGATTCGGTCAGCTAGGCAGGACGGCGCTCCGGCAGACACGCAACAAAGCGGATGCTCGCACGCGCTCCCCGCTTACGTTATCAGAACAGAGCCACCCATCAGAAGCATCTGAACAAGCATCCGACCCGTCATCCTGGACGGCGGCTCGGCCGTCATGCAACCCCTTGAGCGCCATACAAACCCAGCGCCCGTGCCTTGGCCTGCGCCAGGGCATGAACCTGACGGAGTGCTGGAACGGGCACCTGGTACCACTGCGCCAGTTCGATCACCGCGCCGACCAGCGCATCCAGTTCGGGGGGGCGCCCAGCCTCAAAATCCTGCAGAGTCGAGGTGCGGACCGGGCCGAGAGAACGCGCCATCGCAATTCGAGCGTCGGCATCGATGGCCACCGCGACGCCCATCGCACTCGCCACCGCCTTGCCTTCGTCAATCAAGGTTCGCAACAGGTCACAGACGAGAGGATCCGCGCACAGACCGTCCATACGCAAGCCAGTCAATGCCGAGACCGGATTGAAGGAAAGATTTCCGATGAGCTTGGTCCAGACTTCTCTGCGGATATCCTGAGTATGTTCGGCCGTGAATCCAGCTGCCCCGCAGAGCACCGCAATATCGGCGGCGCCCAGTCTGCGCAACTGCCTGCCCGAATCATGACCAGACGCCTTGCCGCCATCCGTCTCCGGATCCAGGACTTCGCCCAGGATCAGACGCTTGCCTGCGGTATGGCGAACGACCCCGGGCGCGGGGACTTCAGCGGACAGGTGCACGATGCAACCCACCAGACGCGAAGGGTCAATGGCCAGTGCAGCTCGACCGTCGGGGTCCAGGGTCTGTAACGGGCGACCCGCATGGCGGCCGCCATGGCCATTGAAATACCACCACGGTACGCCATTGATGGCCGCGACAACCCGTGTTTGATCCTGCAGCAGAGGACTCAGACGGGGCAGCATCTGCGGGATTGAATGGGCTTTCAACGCGATGATGATCAGGTCCGATGGACCGCTTGACCGGGCCAGCACGGCCGGATCGTCGCTGGCTTGCATGGCAATTGTGTCGGGCCGGGGGTTCGGGTTTGGGCGATCTGATCCCTCGATCAAGGTCAACCCGCGCGCCTGAATCGCCCCCAGATGGTCACCACGCGCAATCACCGACACCACATGCCCGGCGCGAGCCAGCCGAAAAGCCAACACGCCGCCCACCGATCCGGCTCCGACGACGGTAATGCGGATCGGAGGATTCATGGCAAGCGGGAAGAAAAAAGGCGCACATTGCTGTGCGCCTTGAAATGGCAGTCGAGCTGCCTCTCCTCCTCCTCGAACTCCGTCCACTGCGTCAGGCCAATCGCTTCGAAACCTCCCCGAAGGTCACCATAGACGCAGCACATGGACGAGATCCTATCCAAGCAACAAGGTTTCGTCCACGGATATGCCCCCCGGAAAAACCCGCGATCCGGGCTCATTTCGACGCCATTTGCCATCAACATCGGGTAATCACCGAGAGTCAGGACTCGATGACCGGGTCGCTGAACCCGGCGCCCGACGCATGGCCACCGACGCTGGTCTCGATGACGCCCAAAATAGCGCCGGACATTGCTGCGATAACGGCTGGCAACTCGCCGACGGCGGGTGTCGCGCGCAGCGACACCCCAGGCGTCAGCGCTTTAGCCTGTTCCATCAGCACGGGAAAGTCGCGTCGGAGATGTCCGCCACGGCCGAGAAAGACCGGAACGACAACGATCTCACCGTGCCCCTGCCCGGCAAGCTCTGCCACCAGGTCCGGCAAGCTCGGGCTCATCAGTTCCAGATAGGCGATCTCGACACGCCTCTCAGGTTGAGCACGCAGCAACGCGTCGCGTAACGCGTGAAACGGGTTCGCCCAGGCTGGGTCGCGGGCCCCATGGGCGAAGAGAATGACAGCAGGAAAGGGCATCAGAGGAACCTCAAAAAAAGATCAGCGCGCACGATCGACCCAGGCCAGCAAGCCGAGAGCGAGTGCAAGCGCACAGGCGCTGGGGACCATGGCTGCGATCCAGGCGGGCCAGGTATTCAGAAGCCCGAGGTGGGAAGCCAGTCCATTCAGAAAATGGAAGGCAACGCCCAGCATGATGCCCGAGAACACTTTCAGCGCGATGCCACCCGAACGCGTCTGCAAATAGCCGAAGGGCAGCGCCAGGGCCAACATGACGAGCGCTGCGAACGGATAGATGATTTTCTTCCAGAGCGCAATTTCATAACGACTCACCTGCTGGCGGTTCTCACGCAAATGCTGGACGTAGTGGAGCAGATCAAGTGCCGACATGCGCTCTGGCTGGACCAGCAGAACGCTGACGATCGAGGGGTCGAGCCCGGAATTCCAGATTTTCTCGGCAAACTGAACCCGTTTGGCGTGTGCCACCCCGGTGTCATCGAGCCCAGGCGAAAGGGCCAATGCTTGCACTTCGAGCTGCGTGTCCACCACATCGGTCAAGAGCCACTGCCCATCGCTGGTATAGCGACCCTCAGCAGCGAGCAGGAGTGCCCGCAATCGAAATTGGGGATCGAATTCATAAACCCGCAGTTCCCGCAGAGTGGCATCCGGGCGAACCTGGGCGACATTGACGAAACGGATTCTTCGAAGCTCGCCCGCGTCGTCACGAAGGGTGTCCTTGACCCAGATGCCGGATCGAAATTCGGCGCTCAGGCTTGCGCCCATGGCACCCAAACGCAGGCTCTGGGCCAGACGCTCAGCCGGTGGCGCAAGCACTTCCCCGAACAGGGCCGTCACGCCAACGCAGACCAGGCCCAGCGCGAGCAACTCCCGCATCGCCTTCATGCGCCCGAGACCAGCCGCCCGCATGGCTGTGAACTCGGCATTCTGGGCAAACATCGCCAGCGCCCAGATTGCGCCGATCAGAACAGCGATCGGCATCAGTTCATAAATATGGGACGGCATGGCCAGAACAACCCGGGTCAGGGCATCGACCAGCCGGTAGTTACCACGACCAATATTTTCCAGTTCTTCGAATAGATCGAAAAATCCGAACAGGCCAAGAAACCCGCCCAGCACCATCAAGGTTGCCTGGAAAATTTCCCGAGAAAGATAACGCCCAAGGATCGTCACGAGCGCGACCTCTGGGACGCCCCCGCCGGGCTTTGCCCCCATCGCCCCCGAAGCTGGCGCAGTAGCAAGCGAGGAAAGGACTCGAGTCTAAAGTGGCGCGAAAAAAGCCAGGCAACCGTCAGCGCCAACGCCAGATGCGGCAGGAGAGTGCCCGCGACCACGGAGGCCTTGCCCTGCGCGATCCAGACCGAGCCGATGGTCAACAGATTGAAGTAAACAATGCAGGCCAGCAGCGCGATGATCAGATTTCCGGTTCGTCCCGTGCGCGGATTGACGTAGGACAGCGGAATCGCCAACAGCACCATCCACATCGCAGCCATCGGCAGTCCGAAGCGCCAGGCGAGCTCTCCCAGATTCCAACGAGTCGGGTCACGGAGTAATTCCATGGTTTCCAGATTTCGCGCAATCCGCTCGGGTGTGGGCGGTTCAGCCTGCTCGAGCCGCAGGCCATACCGTTCATACTCGAGCACCCGAAAACTGAGCCCGTCATCCCGCTCACCCGCCACGATTGGAGCCAGAGGTGTCAGGCTGAGAGGCCCATCGTATTGCCGCCCCTTTTCCAGGACCAGGAATCGTTCAGAACCGGCCTGCTCAATCCGACCGGCAGCCGATGCGATCACCGTGACCGCGTCACCCCGTCGGCTGGCGACAAACACATTGCCGACCGTCCCGCGGGACTCATCCACCGATTCAACGAAAAAAACGCGCGAAGCCGCCACGGACTCGCGAAAGCGCCCTGGCGCGATCTGGGCAACGTCCTCGCGGGCATCGAAGCGTTGTCGCAAATCGGTCATCTGCCGATTGGCCCAAGGGGCTCCCACGAAGGAAATCATCGCAATCAGCACGACCCAGGGAATTGCCAGCCGGGCGACCGGACCGATCCATGCGCCCAGGCTACGGCCAGCTGAGAACCAGATCACCATCTCAGAATCCCGCCACGCCCGACCGACCGCCAACAGCACCGCAACATAGAGCGTCAGGACCATTAATGCGGGAAGCGCGACAACCGAGGAATACGCGATGAAGGGCAGCACGCTGGTCGTGTCGATCTTGCCCCCGGCGGCTCGGCCGAGCAGTCGGATGACCGATGTCGTCAGAAAAATCGCGAACAGGGAGGCGAACACCACCCCCGCCAGATTGGTGATGTCGCGACGGAGCGATTTCTCAAAGAGCATCGACGCCTATAATCAATGGTTTCGTTCAACGCCAGACGTCAGGCACTACGATGCAATTTAGCATAGAGACCTCGGGGCTTTTCGGGTCCCACCCAGCTTCGCAACCACCCCTCCACCCGGCCGAACCCAAACCCCGACCGAACGCCCGTCGCCGCGCGAGCCCTGCCCAGACGCGAACTGGCTGCGCGATCGTTCCGGTATTTGCAGGCCATCACCTGGGGACGGCTGGACAGGCCCTCGACGTACTTCTGGATGGGGCACTGACTGCCGCTCTCGAACGCGGGGATTTAGCCGATGCCGCCAACTCGGTCCTGTTGATTCCAGGCAACACCGAGATCCAGCGGGTCCTGCTGGTGGCCACAGTCGCCAATCGGAGTGCAGCCAATCCCAAAAACGCGAAGCGCAAGGGCGCAGTCAGCAAGGCAAGCCTGGATGGTGCCAGCACCCAAGAAACACCGACCGAGCGCGGTTTTCAAGAGGCCTGCAAAACAGCGTTCCGGGCGGCCTTCGCGACCGGGGCGCACTCAGTGTTGTCCTTCCTGGCTGAAGTCGACGTGGGCGTTCCGGGCGACCGCGGTATCGAGTGGAATGTGCAGGTGCAGATCCTCGCGGCGCGCGAGGTGAGTTATCGCTTCGATCGGCTGCGCAGTAAACGCGAAACACGTCGCGAACCCGACGCTATTGGGATCGCCGTCCCGCCAACCGATGCCCCGACCGCCAGCCATAGTCTGGATCGCAGCGTGGCGATCGCCGATGGCGTCGCTCTGGCGCGCGACCTGGGGAACCTCCCTGGCAATCTGTGCACCCCGACCGTTCTCGCCGATGAAGCCCGCGCCCTAGCCCGTCGCAGCGGGCTCAAGGTTCAGATCCTTGAACGAAAGCAGATGGAAGCCCTGCGCATGGGATCCCTGCTGGCGGTCGCACAGGGTTCGGATGAGCCGCCAAAACTGATCGTGCTCGAGTGGCGCGGTGGCGAGCGCGGCGCTGCGCCGATCGCTCTGGTCGGCAAGGGCGTCACCTTTGACAGCGGCGGCATCTCGCTCAAGCCTGGCGAGGCCATGGACGAGATGAAATACGACATGTCTGGCGCCAGTGCGGTCCTGGGCACCATGAGCGCGGTGGCAGCGATGAAGTTGCCCATGAATATCGTCGCCGTGATTCCCGCGACCGAGAACATGCCAAGCGGGCGTGCGGTCAAACCGGGCGATATCGTCACCAGCATGTCAGGGCAGACGATCGAGATCCTCAATACCGACGCAGAGGGACGCTTGATTCTGTGTGATGCGCTGACCTACGTCGCGCGCTTTGAACCGTCGACCGTGATCGACCTCGCGACCCTCACGGGCGCTTGCGTCATCGCGCTGGGCCATCACCACAGCGGTTTGTTCAGCCAAAACGATACGCTCGCGCAGGACCTCCTGCGGGCGGGTAAGGACATGCTCGATACCTGCTGGCGGATGCCTCTCGATGACGAATATCAGGAGCAAATCAAGAGCCCCTTCGCGGACATGGCCAATATCGGGGGGCGTCCCGGAGGCTCGATTACGGCAGCCTGTTTTCTGGCACGATTTGCCAAGGGTTACGATTGGGCCCATCTCGATATTGCTGGTACGGCCTGGAAATCTGGTGCGGCCAAGGGTTCAACCGGGCGCCCCGTTCCGATGCTGACCCGGTTTTTGATGGACCGCGCGCAGGCTGCCGCTACCCCAGCCAAGCCGGCCAAGGCCGTTGCGCGCAAGCGCGCCAGTCGCGCCGCTGAATGACCCGGATCGACTTCCACTTTAATCTTCCCGATCGGTTGAACTACGCTTGCCGGCTCGCACGAAAAATCGTGCGAAGCGGCGAGCGGGCGACCTTCTGGTGCCCCGATGCCGCACTGCTCGCGCAGTGGGATCAGTTGCTCTGGTCGTTCTCGCCGACTGAATTCATCCCCCACGTGCCCGCCCTGGATCCACTTGCGCCGGACACTCCGATCCTTCTGAGCAGCACCAGTATCGAGCGCCCAGACCGATCGATCCTAGTCAGTCTGATCGGGGATGGCGCCGAACCCCCAGCCCATTTCAGCCGCTACGAACGACTGATTGAACTGGTGTCGACCGACCCCACGGACCGATCGTCCGCCCGCGATCGATGGCGTTTTTATCGCGATCGCGGTTATCCGATCCATACCCATGAAGTCGGCAACCCCCGACCTGCCCAACCATGAATTCGCTTGCCAAGAGTTTTGAACCCGCCGACATTGAGGCCTGCTGGTATCCGATCTGGGAGTCGCGCGGACTCTTTCAGTCACCGCCCCTGCCCGCGGCGCAGCCACATGAGGGGGCTGGCCAGGCACCAGAGGACGCCACCGCCCGACCGAGCTACTGCATCCAGTTGCCCCCGCCCAATGTCACTGGGACGCTCCACATGGGGCACGCGTTTCAGCAGACGCTGATGGACACCCTGATCCGGTATCACCGAATGAAGGGCGATGCCACAAACTGGGTCGTGGGTACCGATCATGCGGGGATCGCCACGCAAATTGTGGTCGAGCGGCAGTTGCAGGCGCAGGGCCTAACCCGCCATGACCTGGGTCGCGAAGCATTTCTTGAGCGCGTCTGGTCCTGGAAACAGGAGAGCGGTTCGACCATCACCCGTCAGATGCGCCGTTTGGGGACGAGCGCCAACTGGACCTTCGCGGATTCGGAAGGTCAGCAGGCGGGCTACTTCACGATGGACTCCGCCATGAGCACGGCGGTGGTTGAGACCTTTGTCCGACTGCATGAGCAGGGGCTGATTTATCGCGGTAAACGTCTGGTCAACTGGGACCCGACCCTGATGACTGCGGTCTCTGATCTTGAAGTCGACAGCGAAGAAGAAGATGGCAAGATCTGGGAGATCCGCTACCCGCTACTCAACCCGCAAGGTTCTCTGGACTCCCTGGTCGTTGCAACCACCCGACCGGAGACCATGCTGGGCGATGTCGCCGTCGCAGTCCACCCGGAAGATCCCCGCTACGCCAGCCTGATCGGACAAAAACTGCGACTTCCCCTGGTCGGTCGTGAACTCCCGATCATCGCTGATACCCATGTTGACCCAGCCTTTGGCACCGGTTGCGTCAAGGTCACACCAGCCCATGATTTCAATGACTGGAAGATCGGTGAGCGGCATCAACTGCCAGCGATCAACATCCTGACACTGGACGCCCACATCGTTGAAGAAGCCCCTGAGGCCTATCGGGGCCTCGACCGATTCAAGGCACGGGCTCAGATTCTGGTCGATCTCGCCGCCCTCGGTTGTCTGGTGTCGGAGAAGCCGCACAAGCTGAACGTTCCGCGCTCGGGGCGGACCGGTGTCATTGTCGAACCGATGCTGACCGACCAATGGTTTGTCGCAACCACCAAAACGCAACACTCTGGGTCCCGCTTTCCCGGTCGCTCAATCGCGGAAGTCGCGCTCGAGGCCGTCACCTCTGGCAAGATCCGGTTTCACCCCGAGCACTGGACGACCACCTATCGTCACTGGCTCGAGAATATTCAGGACTGGTGTATCTCGCGACAACTCTGGTGGGGACACCAGATCCCCGCCTGGTATGACAACCTGGGCCGGGTGCATGTCGGACGCGATGAGGCCGAGGCGCGCGCCAAAGCCACGGCAGCGGGCTATCCGGCCGACAGCCCGCTGGTGCGCGACCCCGATGTGCTGGACACCTGGTTCTCATCGGCACTGGTCCCGTTCTCGTCGCTGGGTTGGCCCCGAGACACCCCAGAACTCCATCGCTACCTGCCCAGCGACGTTCTCGTCACAGGCTTTGACATCATTTTCTTCTGGGTTGCGCGGATGGTGATGATGACCATGCACCTCACGGGGGAAGTTCCGTTTCGCGATGTCTATGTCAACGCCATCGTTCGCGATGCCGAGGGCCAGAAGATGTCCAAATCCAAGGGCAACACCATCGACCCGCTCGATCTCATCGATGGGATCGATCTGGAGACCCTGATCGCGAAAAGTACGACCAGTCTGATGCGCGCCGACCACCGGGAAAAAGTCGAGCGGGCGCTGCGCAAGAACTATGCAAACGGTATTCCAGCCTTTGGCGCCGATGCCCTGCGCTTCACCTTCGCATCGATGGCGACCTTCGCCAGAACGCTGAACTTCGATCTCAATCGCTGTGAGGGTTATCGGAATTTCTGCAACAAGCTCTGGAACGCGACCCGCTTCGTACTGATGCAATGCGAAGGTCAGGACTGCGGGCTGCAGACGCACACTGCGGCCCAATGTGCACCCGAAGCGGTCAGTCCCTATCTACGATTCACGCCAGCAGATCGCTGGATCGTCTCGGCGCTGCAGCGCACCGAAACCGAGGTTGCGCAGTCACTCACCGACTATCGCTTTGACAACGCAGCCCGCGCAATTTATGAGTTTGTCTGGAACGAATACTGTGACTGGTATCTTGAACTGGCCAAAGTCCAGCTTCAGCCCGATGCCCAGGCTGCCGACCCTGCGGCTGCAAGAGCCACCCGCCGCACCCTGCTCCGGGTCCTTGAAACCGTGCTACGCCTGGCCCATCCGATCATTCCGTTCATCACCGAAGAACTGTGGCAAAAAGTGGCACCGCTCGCCCATCGCTACGGCGAACGGGGTGAGCAGACCCTCACGGGGCCAGAGCTGGACCTCGCGCTGGCTGAGCGTCGTTACTCGGTCATGACCCAACGCTACCCGGTGGCAGAACCCGACCGGGTCGATACGGATGCCGAGGCCTGGGTCGGCGAGCTCAAGGCCATGATCGACGCCTGCCGGGCACTGCGTGGCGAGATGGCCATTGCGCCCACGCAGAAGGTCCCTCTTGTCCTGGCGCATGCCAGCGCGACTGGGCGTGAACGCCTGCAGGCCTTCGCCCCCAGCCTGCGGGCGCTGGCGCGGATTGATACGGTGACGGTTGTGGATGTACTTCCTGCGGGTGCCAGGGCTCCTGTGCAGCTCGTGGGTGAAGCGCGACTAATGTTTCAGATCGAAATCAATCTCGATGCTGAACGTGAACGTCTCAGTAAGGAAATCCAACGCCTGGTCGGAGAGATCGCCAAAGCTCAGGCCAAGCTCGACAATGCGGGCTTCGTTGCGCGCGCACCCGCTGCGGTGGTCGAACAGGAAAGGCGTCGGGTGGCGGAGTTCGGGATGGCGCTGGAGCGGATGCGCGAACAACTGGCCCAGGTCAACCACGGACAGGGCTGAAAGAATTCAGCCCCATCGCTCCAACCCGAACCAGAACCAACGGTTACATTTTTTACCAAGATAGAAGAAAAAACCCCGCGACTTTGTTCGATCCGACGGCGATGCTTTGAGCGTCTTTTACGCTTGAAGGGAGTTCTGGATGTCGGCTCGAACGCTGATCGAACTGCATACACATGCGGGGATCGAATCGCATTTTTTTCGCATCACAGTCGACGGGCAGGAGCGTGCAAGCCACCTGAACGCTCAGGAGGCTGAAAAACAGCTTGCCCGGATTACGGAACGCATGCGCAGCCGGGAAGGCCCGCTGAGCGTCATCCGCCATGTGGCCACGCGATCGCCCGCGCCGGTGAGCGCGCCTTGCAGTTGGGTACCGCCCGAATGTATGGCGCTCTTTGACGTCGAGATTCCGGAGTCGATCCTCGCAGACGCGGAGGGGGACGGGCCTGAATCTGCCGACGACTGATCAGCGACGGATCAACGTCGGATCAACGTCGCTTTAGAAAGAAGGTCCACTCCTCGCCACTCTGGCTTGAACCCACCAGTTCATTGCCAGTCTGGCGGGCAAAGGCCTCGAAGTCGCGCTGGCTTCCAGGATCGGTCGACATGACCTTCAGCATCTGTCCGCTCTCAAGCTGACTCAAGGCTTTCTTGGTTCTTAATATTGGCAGGGGGCAGTTGAGATGGCGGGCATCCACCTCGAGATCATATTGGCCGTCGGTCGGTTTCATTCTTGGTTCTCCTCAAGCACGCTGGGCAACCCACTCGGCCACCGATGCAAGCGCTCCCTCCAGTCCAGCCGGATTGGTACCACCCGCCATCGCCAGATCCGGCCGACCGCCACCTTTGCCACCGACTTGCTGGGCAACAAAATTGACCAATTCACCGGCCTTGACCCGACCGATCGCATCGGCAGTCACGCCAGCAGCCAATTGCACTTTGCCTTCGTTGACGGCGGCGAGCACGATCGCTGAACAACCCAGACGGGTTTTCAACTGATCCAGCGTCTGACGCAACTGCCCGGCATCGACGCCTTCGAGTTGCGCAGCGAGCACCTTGATCACGCCAGCGCTACCACCGACATCAACTGCCTGTGCAGCCAGATCACTCCCTGCACTGGCCGCTAACTTGGACTTCAGGCGCCCGAGTTCTTTTTCGAGCGCCCGCGCGTCGGCCAGCACCTGAGCGATCCGGGCACCGATTTCATCGGGTGCCGACTTGAGCGCTGCCGCCGCGTCAACCAGCCGGGTTTCCAGTGCCTGCACCTGTATGAGCGCACCAGCACCGGTGGTCGCCTCGATGCGGCGCACGCCCGCTGCAACCCCACCTTCGGTCAGAATCTTGAAGAAACCGATATCGCCGGTTCGTCCCACATGGGTGCCACCGCACAACTCGGTCGAGAAGCGATCCATACCCAACACCCGCACCTCGGCTGCATATTTCTCACCGAAAAGGGCCATCGCGCCCGCTGCCACGGCGTCATCAAATGCCATCAACCGCACCGTCACTGGCACATTGGCCCGGATAGCCGTGTTGACCCAGGTCTCAATGCGGCGGATCTCCTCATGCGAGAGCGAGGAATGATGCGAGAAATCAAAGCGGGTCCGCTGATCATCTACCAGCGACCCTTTCTGGGCGACGTGCGGTCCCAGGATCTCGCGCAAGGCCGAATGCAGCAGATGGGTCGCCGAATGATTGTTACGAATCGCCTCCCGCCGCCCGAGGTCCACCCGGGCGAGTACGCGATCCCCGACCGCCAGCCGCCCGCTGCGCAGGATGCCGTGGTGCCCCAGAACGTCGGCGCGCACTTTCTGCGTGTCTTCAACGACAAACTCGAACGCACCACTGGGCGCTGACCCGCCCGGGGCGCCCTCGAGGCTCTGCAGCGCGAGGTCGGGCGACAGGAGCGCCCCCTGATCTCCGACCTGACCGCCACTCTCCGCATAAAAAGGGCTGGTCTCCAGAATGATCACGGCCGCAATCGAGTCGCCCTCGATGAACGGGACCGGCGTGGTGCCGACAAAAAGGCCACGTATCGTCGTGACCTGCTCAAGGCGCTCATAGCCGACGAATGTTGTCTCTTGACCCTCGAATGCCAGGGCGGCATCGGCACGAAATTTACCGGCCGCCCGCGCCTGCTCCCGCTGACGACTCATCGCCAGCTCAAAGCCGGGCTCATCGACCGAGACGCCGCGTTCGCGGCAGACATCAGCGGTCAGGTCGAGCGGAAATCCATACGTGTCATAGAGTTTGAAGGCTGTCTCGCCGTCGAGCGTTTTCGCGCCACCCTGCAGCGCCGCTTCCAGGATGGATAAGCCGTGCGCCAGGGTCTCAGCAAACCGTTCTTCTTCCTGACGCAGCACTGCTTTGACATTGGCGCGCGCCGCACGCAACTCTGGATAGGCGTCTCCCATCTGAACATCAAGCGCGTCGACCAACTGATGAAAAAACAGGCCATGAGCCCCCAGCTGGTGGCCGTGGCGCATGGCGCGTCGGGCGATGCGGCGCAACACATAGCCCCGCCCCTCATTGCCCGGGATCACCCCGTCCACCACAAGAAAGGCGCAGGCACGGATGTGGTCTGCGATCACCCGCAGGCTGGGTGAGGCCAGGTTCGTGGTCCCGGTTGCCTGCCCCGCGGCGGCGATCAGGGCCTGGAACAGATCAATTTCATAATTGGAATGTACGTGCTGCAGGACCGCCGCGAGTCGCTCCAGCCCCATCCCCGTGTCCACACAGGGCCTTGGCAACGGCGTGAGCGTTCCGGCCGCGTCGCGTTCGTACTGCATGAACACAAGGTTCCAGATCTCGATATACCGATCTCCATCCTCGTCCGGAGATCCTGGGGGGCCGCCAGCGACCTCGGGACCATGGTCAAAAAAGATTTCAGTGCACGGACCACACGGCCCCGTTTCGGCCATCTGCCAGAAGTTGTCCGACGCATAGCGCGCGCCTTTATTGTCGCCAATGCGAACAATCCGCTCGGGTGGGACTCCAATCATCGTCGCCCAAAGGTCATAGGCCTCTTCATCCTCGGCATAGACCGTGACCCAGAGTTTTTCCACAGGCAATCGATAAACCTGGGTCAACAGTTCCCAGGCAAACCGAATTGCATCGCGCTTGAAATAATCTCCAAAACTGAAGTTACCCAGCATTTCGAAGAACGTATGGTGGCGAGCGGTGTAGCCCACGTTCTCAAGATCATTATGTTTGCCACCGGCACGCACGCTGCGCTGTGCCGTGGTTGCTCGACGATAGGGTCGCTGCTCACGGCCCAGAAAAACGTCCTTGAACTGGACCATTCCGGAGTTGGTGAACAGAAGCGTCGGATCATTGACGGGCACCAACGAACTCGAGGGCACAACCGTGTGCCCTTTCGACTCGAAGAACTTGAGAAAGGCGGTTCGTATGTCAGCGGACTTCATCGTCACAGCAACGCATGGCTAAATCTCGCGGCCGGCGGGATGCCAGCCAACGAGCAAACCGTGTATTTTCATCCTCGAGGCCGTGATCGTCAAAGTGAAACGCATTTTCCGCCTCCCCCGGTGATTCCTCTGACCCTGTGCAACCGCCTATCGTCGGCCCCGTCCACCCCCAAACGACGCTTAAACCCATGACTGCCCTATCTGCAGCGCCGCTCGACGGCATTCGTGTGCTCGACCTGAGCCGCATTCTCGCCGGTCCTTTTTGCGGCCAGAACCTTGCCGATCTGGGCGCCGACGTCATCAAGGTGGAACGTCCGGGCGCAGGCGACGACACGCGGGGCTGGGGCCCGCCGTTTCTGCGGGATGCCGATCACGTGGAGACGAGCGATGCTGCCTACTTTGCCGCCGCGAATCGGGGCAAACGTTCGGTGACCATCAATCTTGCAGACCCTCGGGGTCAGGCCCTCGTGCGCACCCTCGTCTCACAATGCGATGTGCTTCTGGAAAATTATCGGGTCGGCCAGCTCGCTCGCTATGGACTCGACGCAGCCTCCCTGCTCAAACTCAATCCTCGGTTGATCTATTGCTCGATCACAGGGTTTGGACAAACAGGCCCCTGGGCTCACCGCGCCGGATACGACTTTGTGATCCAGGGTCTGTGCGGGTTCATGTCCGTCACTGGCGAAGCCGACGACCGTCCCGGCGGCGGGCCCCAGAAAGCGGGTGTCGCCGTGACCGATCTGATGACCGGTATGTATGCCACGCAGGCGATCCTCGCTGCACTCATTGCACGCGGGCGCACCGGACAGGGGCAGCACATTGACCTCGCGCTACTCGATGTGGGTGTGGCCATGATGGCCAATATGGCCACCAATTACCTCGCCAACGACAAGCCACCGGTTCGGCAAGGCAATGCCCATCCGAACATCGTGCCCTATCAAACCTTTCGCGCGGCCGATGGCTGGATCATTGTGGCCGTCGGCAACGATGAGCAATTTCGTCGTTTTGTCACAACAGGCGGGGAACCTGGGCTCGCGAACGACCCTCGCTGGGCGCGTAACGCCGATCGGGTCCGTGGCCGGGATACGCTTATCCCCGTGCTCGAACAGATGGTGAAGCGCAAAGCCGCAGCATGGTGGATCGATGCGCTTGAGGCCGTTGGGGTTCCCTGCGGCCCGATTCAGGACTTGGGCCAAGTGTTCAAGCATCCCCAGGTCCTGGCCCGGGAATTGGGGGTTGGGCTGGATCGGGATGGCGCGACGGTTCGCACGGTGGCCAATCCGATTCGCCTATCGGCAACGCCGGTACGTTTGGAGCGGGCGCCGCCGGCGCTGGGAGCCGATACCGATGAAATCCTGAGCACCCTCGGAGGACTGACGATTGAAGCCCTTGCTGCGCTGCGGCATGACGGCGTGGTTTAACGGGCGCATCCTCAATTACACGCTGAAGACGGCTGGCCAAACCTGACTTCCTGAGAATTGCGAATACCCCTCCTGAATCCCGTTGATTCAAAGAGTTATTCGGGAGATTATTCGCAGCACTCGAAAAATACGCCGCTGGAACCCATCAGCGTTGGTTTGTAGTCTTTGCCAGCTTCTTTTTTTACCGGCCTCTTTTTTCACATTATGCAAATACGTAATCATCGTGACCTCGCCGCAGGACTAATGTTTATCTTGTTTGGCATCCTCTTCATGATTGCCTCCCGGGCCTACAACATGGGGACCGCGGCCAAGATGGGGCCGGCTTACTTTCCGACCGTGCTGGGTGGCCTTCTCGTATTTCTAGGACTGTTGATCGCTGCGGGCGGTGTTGGCGCAAAGGCGCCGGCACTGCGGATCGAGGCCTTCCAGTGGAAGCCCGTCACCACCATTCTGGTCGCGGTCGCGCTCTTCGCGGCCCTGCTACCGAAAATGGGCCTCGTCGTGTCGCTGATGTTGCTCATTTTCATCAGTTCGGTCGCCAGCCACGAGTTCAAACTTCGCGATACCGCCATCGCGTCGGTCGCGCTGCTTGCACTGTCATGGCTGGTGTTTGTGAAGGGGCTGGAACTCCAATTCCCCCTGCTACCAATTTTCCTAGCCCCGCGCTGATCCAGACCGCACCGGCTGCGATCAAGATCGACCTCCGCTAAAACCCACGAATTAACGGCTTTTTGCTCATGGAACTTCTTTCAAACCTGGGACTTGGATTCGCGACTGCGGCCACCCCTGCGAACCTGCTGGTCTGTCTGATTGGAGTCCTGCTCGGTACGCTCATCGGCGTGCTCCCTGGGATCGGGCCACTCGCAACGATCGCGATGTTGCTGCCCGCCACCTACAAGATGGCGGACCCGACCAGTGCCCTGATCATGCTCGCGGGCATTTATTACGGCGCCCAGTACGGCGGTTCCACCACCGCGATTCTGGTCAACCTGCCGGGTGAGTCGTCTTCGGTCGTGACCACGCTCGACGGCTACCAGATGGCACGGCAAGGTCGCGCTGGCGCCGCGCTGGGCATTTCAGCCATCGGCTCCTTTTTTGCTGGCACGATCGCTACCTTCCTGCTCGCAGCCTTTGCCCCGCCGCTGGCCGAATTGGCCTTCAAATTCGGCCCCGCCGAGTACTTCGCACTAATGGTTCTGGGTCTGATCGCTGCAGTCGTACTCGCGCATGGTTCGATCTGGAAAGCATTGGCCATGGTTGTCCTTGGGCTGCTGCTTGGCATGATCGGCACGGACGTCAACTCGGGCGTTTCGCGGTTCAGCTTCGAAATCCCTGAACTCTCCGACGGAATCGAGTTCGCCGTCGTCGCGATGGGAATGTTTGGTTTTGCCGAAATCATCATCAACCTCGAACAGAAAGAAAACCGCGAGGTCTTCACCGACAAGGTCAAGGGGCTGCTGCCGACCTGGACCGATCTGAAGACGGCATTCCCGGCGATGTGTCGGGGCACAGCGCTTGGATCGATTCTTGGCGTACTCCCCGGTGGCGGAGCCATCCTCGCCTCGTTCTCAAGCTATGCCCTTGAGAAGAAAATCAGCAAGACCCCGGAGCGTTTCGGCAAGGGCGCGATCGAAGGCGTTGCTGGCCCTGAGTCGGCCAACAATGCCGGCGCGCAGACGAGCTTCATCCCAATGCTCACGCTCGGAATCCCCACCACGCCCGTGATGGCGCTGATGGTCGCAGCGATGATGATCCACAACATCCAGCCCGGCCCGCAGGTGATGAGCAGCAACCCGGCGCTGTTCTGGGGTCTGATCGCTTCGATGTGGATTGGCAACCTGATGCTGGTGGTCCTGAACCTTCCCTTGATCGGAATCTGGATCAAGCTGCTGTCCGTACCTTATCGTGTGCTCTTCCCCGCCATCCTGCTGTTCTGCTGCGTCGGGGCCTATTCCATCAATAACAACATCTTTGATGTGTTCATGACGATCCCGTTTGCGATCCTGGGCTACCTCTTTAAGAAGTTTGACTGTGAGCCGGCGCCCCTGCTGCTGGGCTTCGTACTGGGCAAACTGATGGAAGAGTTTCTGCGCCGGGCGATGACGATTTCGCGCGGCGATCCGATGGTGTTCCTCACGCGCCCCCTCTCGGCAACGCTGCTTGCCTTGGCCGTCCTGCTGCTTGCGATCGTTTTCCTGCCCAGCATCGCCAAGAAACGTGACGAGGCCTTCCAGGGCGAAGACTGAACCAACTCTTATTCTTTGAATCAACATGAGCCGAACGTACGAACCCATCTCCGCACTGAACGTTGCCTTTCTGGGCCTGGGCACCATGGGCGGGCCCATGGCCGGTCATCTGGCCGCGGCTGGGCACCATGTCACCGTCTATAACCGCACGAGCGCACGGGCGGATGCCTGGGCAGCACAGTATCGCGGCAAGGTCGCTGCGACCCCACGCGAGGCTGCCGCGGGTGCCACTATCGTGTTTGCCTGTGTTGGCAATGATGATGACCTGCGCAGTGTCACGCTGGGCGCTGACGGCGCATTTGCCGGCATGGCAGCCGACGCTGTCTTTGTCGACCACACCACCGCATCGGCTGCGGTCGCCCGCGAACTGGCTGCAGCGGCCGCAGCCCACCACCTGCATTTCGTGGACGCACCGGTGTCGGGCGGGCAGGCTGGGGCTCAGAACGGCCTGCTCACGGTGATGTGCGGTGGCGAGCAGGCTGCATTCGATCGCATTCAACCCGTCGCGATGGCATTCTCGCGCGCCTGCACGCTGCTCGGTCCTTCGGGTGCGGGGCAGTTGGCCAAGATGGTCAACCAGATCTGTATCGCCGGCCTGGTCCAGGGTCTGTCCGAGGGCGTCGCCTTTGGTCAGGCTGCCGGACTGGACATGAAACAGGTGCTCGGGGTGATCGGCAAAGGTGCCGCCCAATCCTGGCAGATGGATAATCGTGGCCACACGATGGTGGATGACAAGTTTGACTTTGGCTTCGCCGTCGAGTGGATGCGCAAAGATCTCGGCCTGTGCCTGGACGAGTCCAAGCGCAATGGCGCTCATCTCCCGATCACTGCGTTGGTGGATCAGTTCTATGGCGACGTGATCGGCATGGGCGGCGCTCGATGGGATACCTCCAGCCTGGTCCGTCGCTTGCGTAAAGCGCAGTGACCCAGGCGCCAATTCCGCAGCAACCAACTCCGAACCCGACCCTGACCGACCATGAATTCTGACCTCCAGATTGAAGACGTCCGCATCGGCGAGGGCGCACTGGCCACCCCGGGTGCACATGTCCAGGTGCACTACACCGGCTGGCTCTATGAAGATGGTGCTGCGACCCAGCAGTTTGATTCCAGCCGCTCCCGTGGGGAACCCTTTGCGTTCCCCCTCGGCGCAGGTCGGGTCATCGAGGGCTGGGACCAGGGCGTGGCTGGCATGCGTGTCGGCGGCCTGCGCCGCCTTGTGATCCCACCGGACCTGGGCTACGGAGCCTACGGCGCTGGCGGCGTGATCCCCCCAAACGCGACCTTGCTGTTTGAGGTCGAACTGGTCGGCGTGTAAGCCTCGTGAAACCCGCCGCTGCGCCCGAGGCTCCCAGCCTCGTTGCCTCGAACTTCATTCGTCATCGCATCGAAGCGGACCTGGCTTCCGGCCACTGGCAGGGTCGCCGCTGGCGAGGTACGCCTGGAACAGCCAGAGACCAGGCCCAGGCTGCGGCTGATCCGGCCAGGATTCGGACCCGATTCCCCCCTGAGCCCAATGGCTATCTGCATGTGGGCCACGCGAAATCCATCTGCCTGAACTTTGGCCTTGCGCAAGAATTCGGTGGTGTCTGCCACCTGCGCCTCGACGACACCAATCCAACCAAAGAAGAGCAGGAATACGTCGATGCCATCATCGATGCGGTGCAGTGGCTCGGATTCAGTTGGACCGCCTTTGGAACCGATCACCTGTACTTCGCCAGCGACCATTTCGGCACGCTGTACGAATTTGCTGAGGCCCTGATTGCCGGCGGATTCGCTTATGTCGATTCGCAAAGTGCCGAAGCGATGCGCACCTCGCGAGGCACCCTTACCGAACCCGGCCTGGCGAGCCCCTGGCGGGATCGAAGCCCCGCAGACAATCTTGGTCTGCTGCGCGAGATGCGCGATGGCCAACATGCCGAGGGCGCACATGTGCTGCGGGCGAAGATTGATATGGCATCGCCCAACCTCAATCTGCGCGATCCGGTCCTGTATCGGATCCGTCATGCGAGCCATCATCGGACCGGCGACCAGTGGTGCGTCTACCCGATGTACGACTTTGCACATCCGATCTCGGACGCACTGGAGAACATTACCCATTCGATCTGTACGCTCGAATTCGAAGATCACCGCCCGCTCTATGACTGGCTTCTCGCGCGTCTGGCTGACCTCGGCTGCCTGAGTCAACCGGTGCCTCAACAGACCGAATTCGCACGGCTCAATCTCACCGGCACCCTGACCAGCAAACGCAAGCTACAGGCGCTGGTGAGCTCGGGTACGGTGAGTGGCTGGGACGACCCCCGCATGCCGACCCTGGCGGGACTGCGCCGGCGCGGGTACACGCCTGGCGCAATCCGCCTGTTTTGTGAACGTATCGGTGTGGCAAGGGCGGACAGCTGGATCGAACCGTTCGTTCTCGAACAGTCCCTGCGCGATGATCTCGATCGGCATGCACCGCGCGCCACCGCCGTACTGGACCCGTTGCTCCTGGTGCTGGAGGACTGGCCAGAAGAACTAACCGACACGTGCCTGGCACCCATTCATCCCCATCACCCGGAACTTGGCCAACGCCGCCTGACGTTTGGCCGCAAGCTCTGGATTGAACGCGAAGACTTTGCAGTCGAACCCCCGAAGGGGTTTTTTCGCCTGACTCCGGGTGCCCGCGTCCGGCTACGCTACGGACATGTCATCGAATGCACTGGTTGGGAAGCCGGGGAACACGGGCAACCCGCGCTGGTCCATGCCCGGGTTCTGCCCGACTCCAAATCAGGCACACCGGGGGCGGACAGCTACAAGGTCAAGGGCAACATCCACTGGCTGCCCGAATTCGCGCCTGAGGCTGAAATCCGCCGTTATGCCCCGCTGTTCAACGACCCCAACCCAGCCGCTCGGGATGACTGGTTGGCATGTCTGAATCCCGACTCCTTTGTATCGAGCCGCGCGCGCGTCGAGCCAGCAGCCGCACAGAGCGATCCGGAACAGCGATTCCAGTTCGAACGACACGGCTATTTCGTCGCTGACCGGGTCGACCATCACCCGGGAATGCCGGTCTTCAATCAGATCGTTTCACTGAAAGATTCCAAGGCAGACCCGAAGGCCCGCTGAACGACTTCTACTCAGCCACGATTGCACCGCCGCGCTCAAAGACCGAGCGCAGCGTCACTGACGTAGGGATTTGAGCGGCGTTCGGCGCCAAATGTCGACATCGGCCCGTGGCCGGGCACAAAGTCGACATCGTCCCCGAGGGGAAAAAGACCCTCTCGAATAGAACGAATGAGCGCCGCATGATCACCCCGCGGAAAGTCGGTTCGTCCGATCGACCCCTCGAACAGGACATCACCCACGATTGCAAGCCGACTGGGCGCATGGAAAAACACGACATGCCCGGGCGTATGCCCCGGGCAATGAATTACCTGAAAATCCAGATCACCCACCTGTACATGATCCCCATTGACGAGCCAGCGATCGGGGGTGAAGGCGTCCAGTGTCGGAAAACCAAACATCCGGCCCTGCGCCGGTAACTGATCGATCCAGAACGCGTCGGCCTGATGCGGCCCCTCGATCGGCACACCATGACGACGGGCATACTCGGCGGCCTGTCCGCAGTGATCAATATGACCGTGCGTCAGCATGACTTTGACCAGGTGACCAGCGCACTGCTTGAGCGCTTCGTCAATCGCATCCAGGTCACCGCCGGGGTCGATCACCGCCGCCTGCCCGGTCCGGCTGCACACGACGATGGAGCAATTTTGCGTAAAAGGCGTCACTGGGACCACGGCAAGGCACAGTTCAGGCTCGGGCGCAGTCGGTGCGTTCATATTGGAAGTTGGCGGCATGGGTGAGGCATCTGACGTCATCGATCGTATCCTGTCAATCGGTGCTACTTCGGCCCACGCATTATCTGATCGAGTACCAGGCCCTGGGCTGAGGCAATTTTCATGCGGATCGGCTGCATCGCGTCATCGCTCGCCAGCCACACATCAATACGTCCGTCCTCAGGTTCCATGACTGATGTCAGCGCGAGATGCAGGGTCCTGATCGGAGGGCTGTGGGCGGGATTCAGGATTTCTTCGCCAAGCGAAACGATCCGCATGGCGTGCAACCGGCGCCCGCGGGCGATTGGCCAACGAAGCTCTTGGCCAATCGCCAATTGCGTGGGCGTTAGCCGGGCAACCAGGGCGAGTTGCCAAAACGCGCTCAGTTGGTCCTGAGCCCCTTGGGCCAAGGGCTGGGTAGCGCCATCGTCGGTCTCTGCAAGCCCAGTTGCCCGGTCAAAGGTGACAACACGGGCAGCTCGCTCACCACGCCGTTCGGTATAGCGCTCGGGCAGCAGCCCCTCCGGCCCGATCCGCCCCCGACTATCCTGAGTCAGCAATCCCCCATACACCAAGCCCATCAGACCGGTCGCCCGCCCCTCGGTGCGCAAGCGATAGTGCAGTTCATCGAACTCAAACAGGTACTCCATCGAGGCCACGCGCTGTCCGAGTGAAAAATCGCCGAGATACACATCGAACGTTCTTCGGCTCTGCGCTGGCAGAGCGGCGAGCACCCGTTCATTGTGGTGACGGTCCTGAGAAGCGCTGGAAGCCTCAGACGTTGCATGGCCGTGAGGCTCAGCGCTGACACGGACGGCTGAAGCGGGAATGGGCGGCGCGGCCGGCCCAACCGGCCCTGGATGAAGGGCCGAATGCTGCGGATCGGCAAGCGCCCGATGCGCAACCCGTTCCATCGGCGTCCTAGGATCCACGGGCTGTGTCGTATCGATGGCTTGGGTCGGATCGATGGCTGGCATCCGCGGGGCGTCGACGGCAGCCAGGCTCGTCGCTGGCTGCGCGAGACCGAGCGACACTGCCGCCACAGGGATTGCCGGACCCGCGCCAAGGCTTGACGGCAGAACTGGAATTGGATCCGAAGCGGCGGCAGGGCCAGCGGCAGGCAGCTCAGGCGGTTGCGATACGACCCGTGACTCAGACGCCTGTGCAAGCGGTGCCTCCGGGATAACCGGTCCCGTCAGCACCGGTTCGACCATCGAGATCCAGTGCAGATCACCGATCAGTCCTGGTTTTTCGACCTTCAAAGCCGGCGAAAACCAGATCAGCCCTCCCAGCGCCAGACCATGGAGCAACAGCGCTGCGATGAGTGCCAGCGCCACG
This sequence comes from Burkholderiaceae bacterium, assembly GCA_040401595.1. Classification (GTDB taxonomy): domain Bacteria; phylum Pseudomonadota; class Gammaproteobacteria; order Burkholderiales; family Burkholderiaceae_E; genus RFPW01. The sequence continues at coordinate 217,674 of JBBAOE010000002.1, read as the reverse complement.
ACAGTCCGATAGGGAACGGACCGGGAAATCGTCGAATCCACGTTGATCCTCATCCTGGCCCCCATGGTAATCGGCAATCCAACAATGCGTTAAGCTCGACATCAAACAAAGCGCCGTACCACGCCATCAGCCCTGCCCATGAATCTTCTGCGCCCAAACCAGCTGCCCTTGTTGCTGATGCTGCCAATAGAGCATCCAGACCGCGCTGCCAGCACGACGCAGCGCATCGACTGGTGGTGCTGGCGCCAGACGCTTCTGCAGCGCTTCCTGCACTTCTTGAGTCCGTGGCGCCGGATCTGCCTGACGCTTGCGATCGCACTCAGTACGGGACCGATCGCTTGGGCACAGACGGGTGGCGCGGCCAGCAGCCCGGCCACGCAAGGCGCAAGTACGGCCGTGTTCCCGAGTAAACCCATACGCCTGCTGGTCCCGACACCGCCCGGCAGCTCGGTCGATATTGCTGCGCGCATCCTTGCAGAGGTGTTACGAGATCGCCTGGGTCAACCCGTCCTGATCGAAAACCGGCCGGGGGCCGGAGGAACCATCGCGGCGTCCGAAGTCGCACGCGCGCCTGCCGACGGACATGTTTTATTCGTCGGCTTCAATGGCCCGCTGGCGACCGCCCCACTACTCTTTTCAAAACTCAGTTACGACCCGTTCAAATCCTTTGAACCCATCATCGCGACCGTGGCCCAGCCCCATGTCCTGGCCGTCAAGAACGATGCTCCCGGCACGGTCCGCGAGTGGTTAAGCCAGGTCCGCGCCCGCCCGGGGCGTCTTAATTACGCTTCGGTCGGTAACGCCAGCGCCTCCCACCTATCGATGGAATTGCTGAAAGACGAGGCTGGCCTGTTCATCGTCCATATTCCCTACGGCGGCGGTCCAGCCGCAACGCAGGCGCTGATCAGCGGCGATGTCGACGCGCTGTTCACGGCGCTCTCCAACGTGCAAGCGCAAGCGAAGGCTGGCCGATTAAAACTTCTGGCAAGCGCTGACGAACAGCGCAGTACCGCCCTTCCGGACCTGCCAACGCTGGCTGAGAGCGGCCTGCCGCGGGTCATCGCGCCACTCTGGAATGGCATTGTGGCGCCCGTGGGCACGCCACGTGATGTCGTTCTAAAACTAAACGCGGAAATCAATCATGCGCTCGCGCTACCAGACGTACGGGCGCGTCTGCAAAGTTCGGGAATGGAACCCCTGGGTGGACCGCCAGACCGCCTTGCCCGCATGATGCGGGAGGAAACATCGAAATGGGGCCCGATCGTGCAACGGACTGGCGCCCGACTGGATTGAGTATGGATATCCCTATCGCGGATCTGCGGCGTGACTATCGGATGGCTTCGCTCGACGAATCGACCGTTGGGACCGATCCCATTGCCCTGTTTCGACACTGGTTCGACGATGCGATCGCGGCTCAGATTCCGGAACCGAACGGGATGACCGTGGTCAGCGTCGACGCGCAGTCCCGGCCATCGGCCCGTATTTTGTTGCTCAAAGGGGTTGACCACCGCGGATTCACCTTTTTCACCAATTACGCCAGCCGCAAGGGGCAGGACTTTCAGGCATGTCCCCATGCGGCTCTGGTGTTCTGGTGGGCCGATCTGGAACGCCAGGTCCGGATTGAAGGGGAGGTCCATCCGATTGACGGGCAGGAGAGTGATGTCTATTTCGCCTCGCGCCCGCTGGAAAGCCGGCTAGGCGCCTGGGCGTCACCGCAAAGCGTCGTCATCCCCAATCGGCAGATGCTCGAAGACCGCGCGACCGAAGTCCGGGTACGCTTTGGCGAAGATCCGCCGCGTCCGCCGCACTGGGGGGGATATCGCGTGCGACCACACGCGATCGAATTCTGGCAGGGCCGTCCCTCCCGACTGCACGATCGCCTGCGCTTTTACCGGGATACCGAAACCGCCCAGGGAGTCACCCGCGCATCGAACGAGCAATCGCCGGGCGATGCCGCAACCGCGTGGCAGATCGAGCGACTCGCTCCCTAGCAGAGGATCCTGCAAGAAACCATGGCACGACGCCCCCCGCTCTTTCCGCTCGCCTCTGCAACCTTTGGTCCAATCGGACGATTGCGACGCTATCGCACCCTGGTTGATTGCATCGGAACGCTGACCGAAGACCCCAATAACAGTTCCATGTCCGCCATGGTGGAGATGGTTGTTGGCGATCTGGTGGCAAGCGACCCACCGCAAAGCGAACTACTGGAGCGTGCAATCGGTGAGGTCTGGTCCTCCCACGGAATGCCCGGCCTGGCGCTCCTGCGCAGCCTGGTTGAAGCCGCCTTCACGAGCGTTCCCGCAGGTGAGGTCCCGGCACGTCGGCATGGGTCGCTACCCATTCCGATCAAAGCACGCTTGTATGGGGTCCCGGTTTCGCCTCAGGAAGCTGGTACCCCATTCCCGAACCGGCTCTCGGATGTCGCGGTCCATACGCTCTCGGAAGCCTTCATCGAGTCAGGCATCGTGCGCGATGTGCAGATCGTGCTACTACCGGCGCTGATGCCGGCCGAGCGTTTCGGCCGCTATGATTGGCTCGATGGCGAGGCGCTCGTCAGTGATCTTGCATCGGCTGCATTGAGTAATGCAGACATGCCAGGACTCGAACCAGAGCGTGGGGACGAAGAACGCCCCGAGGACGCGCTGATGCCCGAGACGGCCATTCTGATTTTTGCAGTGATCCTTCGCGCCTCCGATCCCGATCCCTTTGAGCGCCCCGGCGAGTCACAAGACGATCGACTCGAACGCTTTGCACCCTGGCAAACCTCCTTTGGCCACGCACTGGCGCGTGCAACTGGCCGATCCGTCCGCATCGGTCCCTGGCCGCTCCCATTTTTTGAAGCGGTCCGCGCCGCAGCGACCAGCGAACGCGAGCGGACGCTGCGCCGCATGGTTTCCGAGATGAGGGCCCGACCGTCACGCCATGGGACGGGTACGGGCGTTGTCCGGGCCCGGGTCATGGAACTCGCCAACGAAATGGGCCCTGTGGTCGCCGTTCAGGTGTTCCGTGCCGGCGCTCCCCACCCGGAAGCCATGCGCGAGAGCGAAACCGATGACGAGGGTGGCCCCGAGAATGGTCAACGGATCGAAGGCTGCGCGGTCGAGATTGCGCCCATGCAATGCGAAACCCCAATCGAAGTCGCGGCAACCGCTGCCGCCGAGCTCGAACGTCTGGGGGCTATCCTCATCGGACGCGACGAGTAAGCCTCTCCCAAGGTATCTCCATCATTCATTAAGATCGTCGTTGAATGCGTTGATCGCTCAGCAGTCGCGTCGTCGCGTTCCTTCAGAATTCACTTCATCGCGCTGGTCCATGCACCGGCCGCGCTCTCCCACCAGCCGGGTGACTTAGAGTGGAATGCGGCGGCGCCGGCGGGCAAACGCCTGGCGAAACTTCTCGACTTTGGGCGCAACCACATAAGTGCAGTATCCCTGGTACGGATTACGTTCGAAGTAGCGCTGGTGTTCCGCCTCAGCAGGCCAAAAACGGTCTGCGCCAGTGCCCAACGGCCCGGTCTGGGTCACCACACTGGCATCAAACGTCCGATCTGTATTGAACTTCGCAATCATCGCCCGCGCCTGTTCGAGCTGCTCCGTACTGGTCGCATAAATGGCCGACCGATATTGCGGGCCTGAGTCAGCACCCTGGCGATCCTGCGTCGTCGGGTCGTGAATAACGAAAAAAATCTCCAGCAATTCCGTAAAGGAAATCCGCACCGGATCGAACTCAACCCGGACCACTTCGACATGCCCCGTGCGCTTGCCGCAGACCTGCTCATAAGAAGGATTGGCAACCTGACCACCGGCATATCCCGACATCACGGCATGAACGCCCTCAACCTCGAGAAAAACAGCCTCCAGACACCAAAAACAGCCGCCACCGAGAATCGCGGTTTCGAGCGTTCGAATCGAAAGAGAGGTACTCATGAAAATTCCTGATCGAAGGAAGTCACAATATCGCATCCCAATGTCATTCTGGAGTTCAAATGACTGTTTCCCGCACCGGCGCCCAAGCCCTGGTGGATTCCCTGCTGGCGCACGGCGCCGATACCGGATTTGGTGTGCCCGGAGAGAGCTACCTGCAAGTGCTGGATGCCTTGCATGATGTGGAAAACCGATTTCGCCTCGTCACCTGCCGCCAGGAGGGTGGCGCAGCCTACATGGCTGAGGCCTGGGGCAAGCTGACTGGGCGCCCAGGTATCTGTTTTGTCACCCGTGGTCCAGGCGCCACCAATGCGTCGATTGGCGTGCACACGGCGTTCCAGGATTCGACGCCGATGATCCTCTTCGTGGGTCAGATCGCCCGTTCGGCGACTGATCGCGAGGCGTTTCAGGAGGTGGACTACCGTCAGATGTTTGGCTCCCTCGCAAAATGGGTCGCGCAGATCGAGGACGCCCGTCGGATCCCCGAATACGTTTCCCACGCGTTTCATGCGGCGACGTCAGGGCGCCCCGGTCCCGTCGTGCTGGCACTACCGGAGGACATGCTCGACGACGCCTGCCTGCAGGCACCCACCCAATCCTGGCGACGAGTTGCCGCAAGCCCTGCGCCCGCCGCGATGGAAGAATTGCGACAGCGACTGCAGGGCGCCCAGCGTCCGCTGGTCATCGTTGGGGGCGGTGGCTGGAACGCAGCCGCATGCGCCGACCTTCAACAATTCGCTGAGCGATGGGCACTACCCGTGGCCTGCGCCTTTCGGCATCAGGACCTGTTCGACAATCTTCACCCGCTGTATGCCGGCGATGTCGGGCTGGGCATCCGCCCGACCCTCGCCGCTCGTGTGCGTGAAGCCGACCTCATCCTGGCAATCGGGCCGCGTCTCGGCGAAGCGACCACCAACGGCTACACGCTGTTCGACATACCCCGCCCCCGACAGGCATTGGTCCATGTGCAGCCAGGACCGGATGAACTGGGTCGGGTGTATGCGGCCGATCTACCGATTCTTGCCGGCATGCAGGAGTTCTGCGCGGCAGCGGCGGCGATGCCAGGCTTCGCCGGGCCTGAGGACTCAATCCCCACAACAGCTCAGGTCGCCCTGAGCCCAGACGCGATACCGCCTTGGCGGGAGTCGGCTGCTGCCACACATGCGCAGTGGCTAGACTGGAATACCCCGCCGGTCGGAGCTGAGCCATCCGGCGCACCGGCCATGGACTCGCTGATGAACATGCTGCGCGTTCGCCTTCCGGCAGATGCCATCGTTGCCAACGGCGCAGGAAACTACTCGATTTGGGTCCACCGGTACCTGCAGTGGCGGCAGTTCGCGACCCAACTCGGACCGACCAATGGATCGATGGGATACGGAGTCCCGGCGGCGATTGCGGCGGCGGTAGCGCATCCTGATCGCACCGTGGTGGCATTTGCGGGGGATGGCTGTTTCCTGATGAACGGGCAGGAGATGGCCACGGCCGTGCGGGAGCGCGCACGGATTCGAGTCATCGTTGTCGACAACGGCATGTATGGGACGATCCGAATGCACCAGGAGAAACACTTCCCGGGCCGGGTCTTTGGATCATCCCTGGGTCAACCCGACTTTGCGATGCTGGCCCGCGCCTATGGTGCCTGGGGCGAGCGTGTGGAGCGGGAAGATCAACTGGAAACGGCGCTGGACCGAATGATGGCAGTCGATGGACCCGCCTTGTTGCATCTGCTGGTAGATCCCGAAATAATTACGCCGACCGCAACGATTACACAATTACGCAAGGCCGCAGGTGGGGGCTGAGCCGGGCTAAGCGTGAGCTGAGGCCGCTAAGCGTGAGCTGAGGCCGCTAAGCGTGAGCTGAGGCCGCTAAGCGTGAGCTGA
>JBBAOE010000002.1:0-211774 GCA_040401595.1 Burkholderiaceae bacterium | reverse complement strand
CTAAGCGTGAGCTGAGGCCGCTAAGCGTGAGCTGAGGCCGCTAAGCGTGAGCTGAGGCCGCTAAGCGTGAGGACATCCTTTTTCAGTCCTCAGGCAAAGCCTGAACGTCCTGAAAAAGGATGTCCTCACGCAGGGCGATAGGGTCTAAAGGAGGCATCCGAGGGCACCATCGAAGTCCTAAGCATTCGGGTCAACCCCGGGGGCGTTGTCTGCGTACGCCGGCCGACCAGAGCGTGGGGAGCCGGCTTTTTCAGGACGTTCAGGCTCTGCCTGAGGACTGAAAAAGCCGCTCCCCACGCAGCTCGACACGCCCCCCGACACGCCCCCCGAATGACCGCACGCCGATCAGAGTCCGATTGCTCCCGCGCGGGACTGATTCCTGCTGTCCTGCAGTACTTCGTTTCCCCCCGGGAGTGCGGCAATCAACACCCTTCTGGATCCCTTCAATGACTCCCTGCGTAGCGCCAATGCGCTCGCCCAGGTAGCGTTCGGCTCCGTTTGCAGTCCCGCTCAACTGGCGGTTCTGACCCGGGCGCGCCTGACCAGCCTCGTCGACGTCGCACAACAGCGCTCGCCATGGATGGCGAAACACCTTCGGGGGGTCGACCCAGTCCATACCCCGCTCTCTGAAATACCGCCGATGCAACGCGTCGAAGCCATGGCGCACTTCGACGATTGGGTCACGGATTCGCGCATCCACCGTGCCGAAATCGAACGCTTTATGAGTGATCTCGATCAGGTCGGCGAACCCTTCCACGGGGACTATGCTGTCTGGACAAGTTCTGGAACCACCGGAACCCCTGGCCTGTTTATCCACGATCCCATTGCATTGGCCATTTACGATGCCCTCGAACTCGTGCGCTCGAACTGGCCCTCATGGCCGATCCTGCCCCGATGGACCCCTTGGCCGATCAGTCAATGGCCCTGGCCAGCACCCGCCGACCGCTATGCGGTCGTGTGCATGACCGGTGGCCACTTCGCAACGCTCGCCTCAGTGCAACGGATGCGCCGCCTCCATCCCTGGCTGAATCTCTGCGTTCACGCATTTGACGGGATGCTGCCGACCGACCAACTGGCGGCCCAGCTTCAGGCCTTCGATCCACAGTGGCTCGCGAGCTATCCCTCGAGCGCCGACTTGCTCGCAGACGCCCAACGAGCGGGCAGCATGACGCTCCAACTCAAAGGTCTGTGGACCGGCGGCGAAACGCTTGACCCCAGCACCCGAGCCCGACTGACCGAAACCTTTGATTGTCCGATCCGCGATGACTATGGCGCGTCCGAGTGCCTTCCGATTGCATGGGAATGTCCGCTGGGCGCACTCCATGTAAATGAGGACTGGGTTTTGCTCGAGCCCGTCGACCGAAACCTGCAGCCTGTTCCTCCAGGAGCCGTCTCCGATACCGTGCTTCTGACAAACCTCGCCAACCATCTGCAGCCGCTGCTGCGCTACGACCTCGGGGACCGCGTGACCCGGATGCCCCTGCCCTGTCGATGTGGATCGCCCTTCATGACCATCCGAGTCGACGGTCGAGATGACGACATTCTGGAACTCGCCAATCCCCTCGGCCGAACGATTCGGATAGCGCCCCTGATGCTGGTGGGCGCGCTCGAGGACGTCGCCCACGTCCATGCATTTCAGTTAGTGCGTCAGGACCCGCTGACGCTGGAACTGCGGATGGACCCCGAGCGTGAAGCCGGTGATGCCATGGTCCGTGGCCAGTGCGCTGTTCGGGACCTGTTGCAAAAACACGGGCTCTCCAACATCCGTATCGTGCCGGGGCCCGAAATCCCGTGGCGGCATCCGGTCAGCGGCAAGTTGCGCCGAGTCATGACCCAGGTTTGCTGACCGGTCTCACTCCGCAGGGGCGCCAACAATCAGCAACGCAGGCCGGTCCTCCGTGGCCGGCTCCTGGACCAGACCGGCCGCCAGCGCGCCCAGGGTCGTGCGCATCACCCACTGATCCTGGCGGGTTGCCGCATGAATCAAGGCAACCGCTGTTTCGGGCGTGAATCCCTGCTCCAGCAAGGCCCTGGCACTGTCCGAAGCCACATGGGACGCCATGTAGAGCACCGCCGTATCGTCGGGTTCCAGCCACCGGGCCCAGCGATGATTGGGTGCTTCACCCCGCCCGCTACGCGGGGTCGCAATCACCACCCGGCGAGAGCGCCCGCGGCGGGTCAGACTTCGCCCTAGCACTGCCGCTGCTGCGGTGGCCGCCGTGACTCCGGGAACAATTTCCCAGGCAATCCCGACCGCGTCGAGCGCCGCGATCTCCTCATCTAGGCGTCCGAACAGCGTGGGGTCCCCCCCCTTGAGTCGGACGACGACCGCATGGTCCATCGCCGACGACACAAGTAGCCGATCAATTTCGGACTGTTCGGTCGAGACGCGGGCATAGCGTTTACCGACCGCAAGCTTCCTTGCCTGAGGCGCGTGGTCGAGCACCTCCGGCCCAACCAGCGCGTCATAAAGAATAATGTCTGCCTGCCCCATAATCCGCAGGGCACGCAGGGTCAACAAATCGGCTGCGCCCGGTCCGGCCCCAACGAACCAGACCTTACCCGGCACGGTCCGAACGCCCGGCGCGGGATGAGTCCCTGTTGTCTATCGACGTAATACGCCTGCCCCTACAGTGATATCGGTCGCCTCATCGATGAGCAGAAACCGCGAACCCACACCAAGACGTTCCCCTGAGCCAAGCAGGTCGACCAGTATCGGTTCATGTAAGGCCAGGCGGACCTGGGCGAGATCGTTGGCCTGTACGGACCCAACTTCAGCGCAAACCGTCTGCGCCAACAGCAACTCGACATCAATCAGTGATTCGATCGCGTCCACTTCGGTCCGAACGGTCCGGGTGCCCATTTTGAGGAGATAGCGATCGCCCGCACGCATCGGCTGATCGGAGAACCAGCAGATTTGCGCAACGAGGCTGTCAACCAACGCTGGCTGTGCGCCTGAGCCTGCGGCCACGAGCCAGTCCCCGCGAGAGACATCGACCTCGCGATCCAGTCGCAAGGTAACCGATCGTCCCGCTTGCGCAAGCATCAGGCGACGTTCGCCCAGACAGATCTGCGCAACGCGGGCGTGCTGCACCGTCTGATCCCGCTGCACGATGACTTCGTCGCCGACCCTCACCGTTCCCGACTCAATCCGCCCGGCAAACCCCCGAAAATCGGGATCAATATCGGCTGCACCCCGAATGACCCATTGCACCGGGAAACGCAGTGGCAACGCCGCCGCCCCAGTATCGATCACCCCATCCCGTTCGCCCTCGAGCGGGCGCTCGAGGATCTCGAGCAGCGTAGGCCCCTGGTACCAATCGAGGTGCTCGCCCCGGAACACCACGCCATCGCCCTCCAGCGCCGAAACCGGCACCGCGACGACATCGGGCAATCCGAGTGGTTCGCACCAGGATGCAAACTCCCGGGCAATCTCTTCAAACCGGGCCTGGGACCAGTCGACGAGATCGATCTTATTGACGGCAAGAATGATGCGTTTCAGACCCAGCCAGCTGCACACGGCTGCATGACGATGGGTTTGCGGCAGAAGACCCTTGCGCGCATCCACGAGCAGCACCGCCACGTCGGCATTACTCGCACCGGTGACCATGTTGCGGGTGTACTGCTCATGCCCCGGGCAGTCGGCCACGATGAACTTGCGCTGGGCCGTATTGAAGTAGCGATACGCCACATCAATCGTAATACCCTGCTCGCGCTCGGCCATCAAACCGTCAGTGAGGAGCGACAGATCCGGTTGGGCATGCCCCCGGCGCTGGGAGGCCGCCGAAATGGCCGCGACCTGATCCTCAAACACTGCCCGCGTATCCCATAGCAACCGGCCGATCAGCGTGCTTTTGCCATCATCGACCGAACCAGCCGTTACAAATCGAGTCAGCATGTCGGGTTCCCCCACTCAGAGGCCTGGATTGTGCAGTCGCCCATCTCAGAAGTACCCCTCGCGCTTGCGTTTTTCCATCGAGGCCTCGTCGGTCGCGTCGTCCATGCGCGTCGCCCCACGTTCGGTCACGCTCGATACCAGCGTCTCGGCAATGATGTCGGCCTCGGTTTGGGCGGTACTTTCGACCGGGCATGTACAGGTGATATCGCCCACGGTACGAAATCGAACTGGGATCCGTTCGACCTTCTCGCCAGGCTCGGCCGGCGTGACATCGGTGACCGCAATGATTCGCCCGTCGCGGCGAACGACATCGCGCAGATGTGACCGATAAAGCGTCGGCAGTGCAATCTGCTCGCGGGCGATGTACTGCCAGACGTCGAGTTCGGTCCAGTTGCTAATCGGAAACACCCTCAAATGCCCGCCGGCCGAGACCCGCGCATTCCAGAGATTCCAGAGCTCGGGGCGCTGATTACGCGGATCCCAGCGACCAAACCGATCGCGCACCGAGAACACGCGCTCCTTGGCGCGCGCTTTTTCTTCGTCGCGACGGGCTCCGCCAAAACAGCAATCAAACCCGTGTGACTTGATGGCGTCCAGGAGTGTGATCGACTGCGCCGCATTACGAGAGCCGGCTGGGTCAGCCAGGCGCACTCGACCGGTTCGAATCGACTCCTCCACGCTGGCCACGATCAGCCTCTCACCCAGCTCGGCGACACGGGCATCCCGATAAGCGATCACTTCCTCAAAATTGTGTCCGGTATCGACATGCATCAAGGGAAACGGAAACCGACCAGGCCGGAATGCTTTTTCAGCCAGACGGAGCACAACCGCGGAGTCCTTGCCTCCGGAGAACAGCAAGACCGGATTTTTGCGCTCGGCAACGGCTTCGCGCAGGATATGGATCCCCTCGGCTTCAAGATCGTCCAGATGATCGTTGGCGAGTTTGACCGCAGGGGCGGCCATCGCCATCCCTGCTGGGTCGACCCAGCCCGATGCCTGAGTGCGGTTTGAGATGCTGAGGTCGGTCATCATTAGACTCCTGTCACGTGTAACCCGCACTCGCGCGCGGCGCCCTGTTCCCACCACCAGCGTCCCGCTCGCACAGCCTCGCCAGGCCCGATCGCTCTGGTGCAAGGCGCGCAACCGATGCTGGGGTAGCCCTGACCATGCAGCGCATTGATCGGCACCTCATGGGTCGTTAGAAATTCGTCGAGCGTCTCATCGGACCAGTCATGCAGCGGGACGCACTTGGGCAGTCCGGTAAGCGCATCGGCTGCGATCGGTGCCAGATCGGCACGCAATTCGCCGTGGGCCCGACGCAGCCCGGCCACCCAGACCGCCTGGCCACGCAACGCCCGTTTGAGCGGCTCAATCTTCCGAATTTCACAACAATGCTTGCGCTGAGAAACACTGTCCCGAAACCCATTGACACCATGGATCGCAACGAAGTGTTCGACGGCAGCAGACTCCGGGAACAACACGCGAATCCGCAACCGATACCGCGCTTCGGTCTGGGCGATCAGGTCTAGTGTCTGTGGCGGCAAACGACCGGTATCGAGCGTGAAAATGCTAATTGGCAGCTTCTCTCGCGCAATCAGGGCCGTCATGGCCTGATCTTCTTTGCCCATGCTCGATGCCAATGCAGCTGGCCCCAGAGCGACCGCTTCACGCAGCAACGCAATCGCACTCGCCTCAAAACCAGCCAATGAGGATTTGCCCGCAGAGTTAACACCCGCGGGGGGCAGTTGCCCGAAAGCCTGCGGTGCATCGGCCCGGGCATTATTCGGGCGGGCGCTCACGGGGCAAGACCCAATCGATCCGCACGACGCCAAAGCGGCTGGGCTTCGTCCCACGCGCCCTGATAGCGAACCTGATGATCGGCGAACGCGGCTTGAGCGAGTTCCACCTTCTGATCGTCACGTAAAGCAAAATGATCAAATCCCACTCGGGCGAGGGCAAATAATTGATCCTGCAAAATCTCGCCGACCGCCCAGAGTGGTCCACGCCAGCCATAGCGAACCCGCAGTCGCTGGGCAATCGTCATGCCTCTCCCGTCGGTGAATTTCGGAAACCGCGCCGCCAGCGCAGCGAATTGCGCCAGTTCCTGGGCCACGGATTCAGGATGCTCATCGGGCTGAAATTCGAGGCCCAGACGCTGCCCCACCATCGCCGCGCCCTGCTCCCGCCATTGCGTCAGGGTCAGCCAGGTCAATCCCGCGTCAGGGGACAGGACCTGACCCTGTCGGTCAATGAGTTTCGGCATAGACCGCCTCCCGAAACGGAGCCTGACCAATCCGGGCCAGTGTCTCGTTAAAGCGTTCTTCGCGGGAGGTCCGTTGCGCCACGTAGGTACGCACGACCGTCTCGACGGCATCGGGTACTTCGTCCGCAGAGAACGAAGGGCCAATCACCTTACCGATCGCAGCCTCTGGACCTTGCGTGCCGCCCAGCGTGATCTGGTACCACTCCTCCCCGTTTTTATCGACGCCAAGAATGCCGATCTGGGCGATGTGGTGATGCCCGCAAGAGTTGATACATCCCGAGATATTCAGTTCGAGTTCACCGATATCAAACAGATCGTCGAGGTCTTCGAATCGTGCCCGGATGGCCTCCGCGACCGGGATGGATCGAGCATTGGCCAGCGCGCAATAGTCCCCCCCAGGGCAGGCAATCATGTCGGTCAACAAGCCGATATTGGGCGTTGCCAACCCAGTCGCCTTCAGCGCGGCATAGAGCTCGGGCAGGCTGGCGCGACGGACATCGGGCAGCACCAGATTCTGGTGATGGGTCACGCGGATTTCGCCAAATCCGTGGGCCTCCGCCAGATCAGCCACCAGGCGCATTTCATCGGACGTCGCATCTCCGGGGGGTTTTCCAGCCCGCTTGAGCGATACGCTAACCGCCGCGTAACCCGCCTGCCGATGTTCATGGACGTTACGGGCGAGCCATCGCTCGAAACCCGGCTGTGCCTGCACCGCATCGGCGATTGCCTGCGCATCCGCGACCAGCGAATGCTCATCGACATGCGCATACGGCGGTGGCGCAAACTGACGAACCACGCGCTGCATCTCGGCCTCAGTCAATTGTCCAGGACCGCCCTCGAGACGGGAAAACTCCTGCTCCACCGCCTGCGTGAAGGCGTCTGCCCCCATCTCGCGCACCAGAATCTTGATTCGGGCCTTATAAGGGTTGTCGCGACGGCCATCGGCGTTATAGACCCGCAGGATCGCTTCCACATACAGCAGTAAATCGGGCGCAGGCAGCCAGCTCCGAATCCGGGTCCCGATCACCGGGGTACGGCCAAGCCCACCGCCGGCCCAGACCTCAAAACCGATCTGACCCAACGGTCCCCGCAAAGCCCTCAGACCGATGTCGTGCACCTGGACGGCCGCACGATCGGCCTCACTCGCGGTCACTGCAATCTTGAACTTGCGCGGCAGCGCGGAGAATTCTGGATGAAAGGTGCTCCACTGACGCAGGATCTCGCACCAGGGACGCGGATCCAGAATCTCATCGGGCGCGATGCCGGCGAAGTGATCGCTGGTGACGTTGCGCACACAATTGCCGCTGGTCTGGATGGCGTGCATCTGTACCTGAGCCAGCGCCGCCAGAATGTCGGGCGTGTCTTCTAGCCGGGGCGCATTGAGCTGGAGATTCTGTCGGGTACTGAAATGACCCCAGCCCTCGTCCCAGCGCTGAGCAATGTCACCCAATGCCCGCAACTGGTGGCTGGACAGCGTGCCGTAGGGAATGGCGATCCGCAGCATCGGGGCATGCCGCTGGATGTAAAGCCCGTTTTGCAGCCGTAGCGGACGGAACTCTTCCTCGGACAGTTCGCCGGCCAGGAAGCGCCGGGTCTGGTCGCGATAGAGCGTGACCCGGTCGTCCACAATGCGCTGATCGTATTCGTCGTATTGATACATAGGGGAGCAGGGGGGGAAGTGCTGCGAGGGCGCAGTGTCTCCCGTTTTCCACCAACGGGGAACCAATTCGATCTACTCTGCAAATAATCTGAAAGCATTTAGAATACGAATTACTCCCTTTAAGAGCATCAAACCTCGGGCTCGAACACCGAATGAACCTGCAGCGACTGCGCTATCTCCGGGAAATCGCCCGGCGAAATCTCAACCTGACCGCGGCCGCGGCCGCGCTGCACACTTCACAGCCGGGCGTCAGTCGACAGATCCTTGAACTCGAAGAGGAACTTGGCTGTCAGATCTTTGAGCGGCGCGGCCGACGCTTGACCGGGTTGACCGAACCCGGACGAGCGGCGCTCGCGATCGCAGAACGGATCCTGGACGACCTCGAAGACCTTCATCGGGTGGGCCGGGAGTGGGCCGACAGCGAAGCCGGGACCCTGACCATCGCGACTACCCACACCCAAGCCCGCTACACGCTGCCAGGCGTGGTCGCACAGTTCAGGCGCGATCATCCGCGGGTCGCAGTCACACTGCGTCAGGGCGACCCAGAGCAGGTGGTCCGCGCGGTCCTTGATGGCAAGGCAGACCTCGCCGTTGCAACGGAAGCCGTCAGCCGGGTTGATCAACTGCTGGCCACGCCATTCTTGCAGTGGTCCCATGTCGCGGTGGTACCGCCCGAGCACCCGCTGGTAATCCAGTCAGCCAACACCGTGAGCGCTGCCGACCTAGCGCAGTACCCGCTGCTGACCTATGACGCAGCCTTTGCAGGCCGCAATACGATCGATCTGGTTTTCGCCGATGAAGGCCTCAGGCCCGAGGTCGCAATCAGTGCGCTGGATGCCGATGTGATCAAAACCTATGTGCGTCTGGGCCTTGGGGTGGGATTGATCGCCTCGGTCGCCTTCGATCCGATTGCAGATCACCCGCTGATCGCGCTGGACTGCCGCCACTTATTTGGAATCAAGACCAGCTTTGTTGCCCTACCCGTGGGTCGAACCCCGAGGCGTTTCGTGACCCGCTTCGTTGAGTTGCTCACCCATCAGGCCAGGGCGATCAGCCAAACCCTGCCCAAAATGGCGGACGACCATCCACTTGATCGATCGGCCCGTCATATCAAAACCAATAAAATCCCCTGATTGAACTGACCCTGAGCAACATTAAGCGTGTAACGTTCGCCTCGGGGATTCTCGCTCGCTTCGAATGGTCTTTTCTTTTGATGATTCCCAGCGCTGGCCCTACCGTCTTCTTTATTTCACAAAACTCTTCAGGAACTCCAAATGCTCAAAGGTAAAACGGCACTCGTGACTGGCTCAACGAGCGGAATTGGCCTCGGAATCGCAGAAGGCCTGGCCAAAGAAGGCGTCAATCTCGTTCTGAACGGATTTGGTGATGCCGCTGAAATCGAAGCAATTCGCGCGGGTCTCGAAAAAACGTATCACATCAAGGCGATCTATGATGGCGCCGATATGAGTAAGGGCGAGCAGATCGAGGCGATGATGAAACATGCAGCCGATACGTTCGGCGGTGTCGATATTCTCGTGAATAACGCTGGTATCCAGCACGTTTGCCCGATCGAGGAGTTCCCGGTCGCCAAGTGGGACGCCATCATCGCGATCAACCTGAGCTCGGCATTCCATACGACCCGACTCGCAGTGCCCTACATGAAGCAAAAGCATTGGGGCCGGATCATCAACATCGCTTCCGCCCATGCGCTCGTGGCTTCGCCATTCAAATCGGCCTACGTCGCGGCCAAGCATGGCATCCTCGGCCTGACCAAAACGGTCGCCCTTGAAGTCGCCACCCACGGCGTGACTGTCAACGCGATTTGCCCGGGTTACGTCCTGACCCCGCTGGTCGAGAAGCAGATCCCCGATACCGCAAAAGCACGCGGCATGACCGAAGAGCAGGTCAAAACGGATGTTCTACTGGCGGCGCAACCCACGAAGCAGTTCGTGACCGTCGAACAGATCGCTGGCACGACGATTTTCCTGTCGTCTGACGCTGCCGCTTCGATCACGGGCACCCACATTGCCGTGGAAGGCGGCTGGGTCGCTCACTAATTAGCGGGCTTGTAACGAAAAACGCTGCCTGAGGGCAGCGTTTTTTTATCCTGCGTTATTTCGACCGACGCCCTGTCGCGCCGGTCGACTCAAATCAGCGCCCGTCCTCGCGATGCACATCGTGCACGGTCATACCGACAGCCTGATCGGGTAACTTGAGCCACTCCGGATGCGAAAGCGTTCGCCGTGCGTCCTCTAGACCTGCTGCCCAATGCTCACGCATGGTCCACTTAGAGAACTCGTAGTCTTTGGAATCGCCCTCGTAGTCGGCATGATGGTAAATCAGCTGCAGGACATTGATCTGCGGCGTGTCCTGGAGCTCCTCCAGCATTTTCTTGTCTTCGGAGGTCCATTTGCCTGGCTCGATCCGGCTCAGGGCGTCTCGAAGTTGAATCTGCAAATCATGAATTTTTTTGTAGCGATTGGTCGCGTTCCGAGTCCGGCTGGAATACATGATGTCTTTCTGGCGCGACATCACTTCGGGCATCGTCTTCGGCATGTCGCCACGGGCATTGAACAGGTCAACCTGAAAAACCAGTGCCTGGTGCAATTTGTGGAGCTCGAGCAGGTACTGCAGCGGCGTATTTGAGACGATACCGCCGTCCCAATAGAACTCGGAACCGATCTTCATCGCCGGGAAGGCGGGTGGCAGCGCACCGCTGGCCATGATGTGCTCAGGGCCGAGTCGCTCCAGAGCCGTATCGAAATACTTGTAGTTTCCGGTCCGGACATTGACAGCACCAACGCTCAGCCGATGACTGTTGCTGTTGAGAATGTCCCAGTCGATCAGGCTGTTCAGGTGGTCTTTCAGGTCGCTCGTATCGTAATGGCTGGTTGCACCCGCCTGCCCAGGGACCTGCTGATACGGGCTCAACATACGCGGTTTGTAAAAACCCGGAACTCCGGAGAGCATCGACATGAATGCGCTGGTCATGTTGTGAAACGTGCGCAGGTCATCATTGCCGGCAAGATGACTGGCATATCCGTGATCGGTGACCGTTTCCCAGAATTCCCTGAGTTTCGCAACGCGATTCTCAGGTTTATTGCCGGCGATGATGGAGGCATTGATCGCCCCGATCGAAACTCCGGACATCCAGTTTGGCTCAATCCCAGCCTCGCTCAAGCCCTCGAAAACGCCCGCCTGATACGACCCTAATGCCCCGCCACCCTGAAAAACCAGCGCAATGAACTCATAATTACGCACCAGGGACGAAATACTCTCGCTCTTGATCCTGGTCTGCTGTTGACTCACCTGATTCACCTCTATTACCTGGTTCGAAAAATTTAAAACCGATCTGGATCGAAAACGATCAGTAGCGGTACGACTTCACCTTAAACGGCCCGGCTTTTGGAACACCAATGTAAGCGGCCTGTTCGTCGGTCAATTCCGTCAAATGAACCCCGATCTTTTTGAGGTGCAGTCGCGCAACCTGCTCATCCAGTCGTTTCGGCAGGGGATGCACCGCGCCGACCCGATAATGTTCAGGGTTTCTGAAAAGATCGATCTGAGCAATCACCTGATTGGTGAAAACGCCAGACATCACAAAGCTCGGATGCCCCGCGCCGCATCCCAAATTAACCAACCGCCCCTCGGCCAATACGATCAAACGCCGTCCGTTTGGAAACAAGACCTCATCGACCTGCGGTTTGACGTTTTGCCACGTGCATCCGCTGGCCTCGCCTCGGATCGATGCGATATCGATCTCATCATCATAATGGCCCATATTGCACAGGATGGCTTCATCCTTCATCTGATCCATATGGGCCCGAGTAATGACCCGGGTATTACCAGTCGTGGTAACAAAAATATCACCATGGACGGCCGCCTCCTTCATGGTCACGACCCGGTAGCCCTCGAGCGCCGCTTGCAGCGCGCAGATAGGGTCGATTTCAGTGACCCAGACCTGTGCCGACAGGGCGCGCAAGGCCTGTGCACAGCCTTTACCGACATCTCCAAAGCCGGCAACCACGGCAATCTTGCCGGCAATCATAATGTCAGTCGCCCGCTTGAGGGAATCCACCAAGGATTCCCGGCAACCGTAGAAGCTGTCGAACTTTGCCTTGGTCACTGAATCATTGACATTAACGGCGCGAACCTTCAGGAGCCCCGCGTGGCTGAGTTCTTCCAGACGCAACGCCCCGGTATGGCTTTCCTCCGTGACGCCAATAATCTGATCCAATTGGCGCTGATACCAGGCAGGGTCCGTCGCCAGGCGGTCCCGAATGGAGGCGAAAAACCAGCGCGCATCCTCGCTTTCGTGACGCTCGAGGATCGTCGGATCTAGAGCAGCCTGCGCACCGATATGCAGCAGGAACGTTGCGTCGCCCCCGTCATCAAGTATCAGATTCGCCGTACCGTGGGGATTTTCGTCGGACACCGGGAATTCAAAAATCCGGTGCATGTACTCCCAATAGCGCGCCGGCGACTCGCCCTTAAACGCGAAGATATGGTTGCCCTTGGCAACCAATGCCGCCGCCGCTTCGTCCCTGGTTGAAAGCAGATCGCTCGAGGCCCATCGGACGTCAGCGCCCAATACGCGCAGGGTTTCGACCAGCACAGCGGTCTGAACGGTCATATGGACAGCGCCGGCGATTCGGGCACCTTCGAGTGGTTTTTCGTCACCAAACTCGGAACGCAGGGCCATCAGACCTGGCATTTCCTTTTGGGCAATCCCGATTTCCCTGCGGCCCGTAGCCGCCAAGGTCGGATCGGCAATACGAAAATCAGGCAGAAATTCGTCGAATTCCTCGAGTTGTGCGTCCATCTTGACCGGCCAAAAAATTTACACGCCGCAGGTTAACCTTAATTTAGTGCAACAGTAAGCCCCTGAGGCCCTTCGATCGCATGTCAAGCGTGTGCTGACCGATCATCCGCGCCTGGGCACCGCCGCATCGCCCATTCGTTGACGGCTGCGTTCATTGGGGGCTTCCTGAACAAATCCCCAACCAAGCTGAGTCCCCATGCCGCTGACCCTGAGCCGAGCCTTCATCCCATTCACGCGGTCCAACGAGGACACGCCCATCGCCACGGACACCATGCCGGATGGGGAAACTTCAAACGCGATTGACAACGCTGGTACGGATTCGCGAGCGGAGCGCCTGGAGTCTCTGCGTTGCGCTGCCCACCATGTCTTTGATAGCGGGACCAGCCTCATTCGCCTGAATTTCGACTGGATGCGAGGGATCGTTCGCGATCTCGGTTCGACGGCGTCCCAGATGGGCCCAAGCCCGGAGGACTGGGCGCTCGATTGGATGACCTTCGCCATTCGCCACCAGGTCCGGACCTCGGCCCTGAGCCGAGCCACCAACAGCGCATTCAGCGCCGGGCGGCAGCGCGCTGCAAACGGTCAATCACTGCCAGCCAAGCTGGCTCGGACGGAGGACGTTCAATAACGATCCGCTGGCTTCCCAGTCGGTCAAACTCGCGCAAGCGAGCGTAGAGCACCTGCTCGTAGTCGTCAGACAGGTCCGGCGCGCGATGCCACAGCAGATTGGACCGGGCGGCCAAGAGCATCGGCCGCTCGCGGCGAGCCCAAACCACGTAGGACTCGCCGGTATCCGCAATGACACCGAGGCGAAACAGCAATGACTCCGGGGCAATCAGTTCGACCGGCGTGTCGGGTGCGTAATGCGAGGGCAATGATCCCGATACCCGTGGGGCCTCAGCATCTGGCTCGGCAAGCGACGACCCCAGCACGGCTTCGATGGCACCCCGCTGCAAACGCCCCGGGCGAAGCAGGGCAGGCTGTGCACGGCTCAGATCGATAATCGTCGATTCAATCCCGATCTGCGCCGGTTTCCCCTCCAGGACCCATTGCACGTCCTGACCAAGATCAGCGCGAACATGGTCTGCGCAAGTCGGACTGACCCGGCCAAACCGATTCGCCGAGGGCGCCGCGACGCCATGGCCACCCAGTGCTTCAAACGCCTCAAGGAGCGCCTGCGCAACCGGATGCGACGGACAACGCAGACCGATCGAATCCTGGCCTCCGCAGGCGTACGCGGGGGCCGAGCGCAGACGAGGCAAAATCAGCGTCAGCGGGCCTGGCCAGAACGCCTGTGCCAGACGCTGCGCCTCATCGTTCCAATGGGCCCAGGCTTGCGCCCCGACAATGCTGGAAACATGAACGATCAACGGATGTCCTGACGGCCGTCCCTTGATCCGATAAATCGCTGCGACCGCATCGGCATTGCTGGCATCTGCTCCAAGGCCATAGACCGTCTCGGTCGGGAATGCAACGATCTCCCCGGCCCGCAAGGCCTGGGCGGCAGCCTGCGTATTCAATGGCTTGCACCCAGTCGCTGGGCGATCCGGATCAGGGTCATGGGCGCATCAACCCCGTCAATGCCCAGCACAGTGACATGTCCCATCTTGCGCCCGGGGCGAGCCGAACGCTTACCGTAAAGGTACAGCTTCGCTGTTGACTCACTCAGCACCGCTGCCCAATCGGGATCCACCGCCCCCGCACCTTGCTCAGGGCTGGGCTCATACCAGCAATCCCCCAAAAGATTGAGCATGGCGGCTGGGACCAGCAGGTCGGTTGCGCCCAGAGGTAGCCCCGCGAGAATCCGCGCTTGCTGCTCAAACTGACTTGTCACAGCAGCATCGAGGGTCCAGTGGCCAGAGTTATGGGGGCGCGGGGCAATCTCATTTACCAGAACAGAATTATCGTTCAGTACGAAGAACTCAACGCCCAGCACGCCCGAATAATTCAGGCTTTGAGCCACTCGGATGGCGGCATCGATCGCCTTCCGCTCGATCAGGTCACCCACATTGGCCGGGACGGTCGACGTCGCGAGCACCCCGTTGCAGTGCACATTGCGGGTCACGGGCCAAGTCAGAAGCGCTCCATCCAGGCCGCGCGCCACCATCACCGAGACTTCGCAGGCCAAATCGAGGCGCCGCTCGAGAATGCATGGAACGCCATCCGGACTTGACTGAGCCGCCCCAGACGGATAGCCAAAGTGATGCTCCAACGCAGCAAGCGCCTCGTCCCGATCGGCAACTGAGACCTGCCCCTTACCGTCGTATCCGAACCTCGCCGCCTTGAGGATGCCAGGGAACAGGTGATCGGGCGCATCCCGAAGGTCCTGCCTGCAAGCAATCACCGCATAGTCCCCGACCGGCAACCCTGTGTGGCGAAGAAAGAATTTTTCGGCAATCCGGTCCTGAGCGATCGCCACGGACTCCGCCGCCGGCGCAACCCGGATCTGGCCCGCCAGAAACCGCAGCGCTTGGGCCGGCACATTTTCAAATTCGGTGGTCGCGGCTGCACAGGTTCGGGCAATGTCGGCGAGCGCCGACGGATCATCATAATCGGCCTGCAGATGACGATCTGCGACCGCACCAGCGGGACAGTCGGCCGCAGGATCCAGAACACAAACGCGGTAGCCCAGAGACTGGGCCGCCATGCAGAACAGTCGACCCAATTGCCCACCGCCCAACACAGCCACCCAGCTGCCCGCGGACAATGGGGCTGGTTTCATGGAGACGTAGGGCCCGGGGGGACGACCATCGCAGTTGCAGCGGCGGTCTGACGCTGTCGAAACGCCTCCAGCGCCTTTGCGAGTTCAGGGTCCGTGAGCGCCAGTACGGCAACAGCATGCAGCGCTGCGTTGGCGGCACCGGCTTCCCCAATGGCAAAGGTAGCGACTGGAATGCCGCGTGGCATTTGCACAATCGACAGAAGCGAGTCCTGACCCTGCAGATGCCGGGACGGAACCGGCACGCCAAGAACCGGAACAATCGTTTTGGCGGCCAGCATGCCCGGCAGATGCGCCGCCCCGCCAGCACCCGCAATGATGGCGCATAGCCCCCGTCCCTGGGCTGCCTGCGCATAGGCGAACAAGGCATCCGGCATCCGATGCGCGGAAATCACCCGTGCTTCATGGGCAACGCCAAATGACGCCAGCATCTCGACCGCATGCCGCATGGTTTCCCAATCGCTTGCGCTTCCCATGACCACGCCCACCCGGACGGGGCTCTTCAACGATGCGGCGCTCATGGTGTTAACTCCCCGTTTTTGCGGTCGGCGCCGGGTCCCCCGAGAGGCTGCCCTGTTAGCCTAAACAAGGCTTCACGGTATTTTTCAGCCGTACGCGCAACGACCTCCGGAGGCAGATGCGGCGCAGGCGCCTGTTTGTCCCAGTGCTGACTCTCGAGCCAGTCGCGCACGAATTGTTTATCAAAGGACGGTGGCGATTCGCCAACAACCCAGGTATCGGCAGGCCAGAAGCGCGAGGAATCGGCGGTCAGAACCTCGTCCATCAGATGGAGGGTTCCAGCCTCGTCGAGACCGAATTCAAACTTGGTGTCGGCAATCAGGATCCCTTTGGCTGCTGCGTATTCGCAGGCGTTGCGATAGAGGGCCAGACTGACCGAACGGATCTGCTGGGCCAAGGGTTCCCCGATCCGAACAACCATCTCTTCGAATGCAATGTTCTCGTCATGGTCGCCCACATCGGCTTTGGTTGCAGGCGTGAAGATCGGTTCCGCAAGCCGCTCGGCCTGTCGCAAGCCGGCTGGCAGTTCGATCCCGCAAACGGCTCCGCTCGCCTGATAATCTTTCCAGCCCGAACCAATCAGATAACCGCGCACAACGGCTTCGACCGGGATCGGCTGCAACCGTTTGACGACCATGGAACGCCCCTGAACCTGCGCGCGCTCCTGAGGTGCCACAACGGTTTCTGGCAATATACCTGTGAGGTGATTCGGTACGATCGACTTCAGTCGATCAAACCAGAACTGAGCCATGCCATTGAGGATCTGTCCCTTACCCGGAATCGGTTCGCTGAGCACAACATCGAATGCAGACAGGCGATCCGTCGTGATGATCAGCAAGCGATCTGCGCCGATGGCATAGATGTCGCGTACCTTGCCCCGACCGACGAGCGGTAGTGAATGCAGCGACGATTCGAAAAGCGCAGGGGCGGAGAATTCAGACAAGTGATCTAACCGAAAACATTCATAACGTTCGGGATTGTCGCATGGGTCGAATCGATCCCATGCAGCCAACCCGACCGACCGACAAGGGGCCATGAGCTTGCCATCGACTGACAACCCATCCGATCCGAAACGCCGCACCCTGCTGGGATGCTCGTTGTCCATCATCCTGACGCTGCCCATCGCGGCACCCGGTGGGTTACGCGCGGAAGACGCTCCCAAACCGTTCCCGCCGGACGAAGCCCTGCGCGAGGCCCGGCGTCAAGGCCAGGGTCGTTTTCGCTGGTTTGGCCTCACCGTCTACGATGCCGAACTGCTGGCAACCCAAGTCCTGCGTGACGACCAATGGCCGCAACAGTCCTTTGGGCTTCGGCTCACCTATGCCCGAGCACTGCGTGGCGCCGAGATCGCCAAAAGCAGCCTGCAGGAGATGGACAAGCTGGGCATTGTTCCGGCAGCGCAACGCGAAACCTGGCTTGCGCGAATGACCACGCTGTTTCCGGATGTGAACCCGGGCGATGCCATCACCGGCGTGCATCTGCCCAATCGAGGCGTTCGATTCTGGCGCACCGACCGCGCCCTTGGCACCGTCGACGATCCTGCCTTCGCGCGCGCCTTTTTTTCGATCTGGCTGGATCCGAAAACGACCGCACCGGAACTTCGTCGCTCCCTCTTCGGGACCTGATACCCAATCGCGGATATCCGCCTCCGACCAAGCACAGCCGACCTGGCGCTGCCGGTCAGGCGCCCAGGAGTTCGAGATCCTGTGCGGCGAGATAACGCTCACCCTCTTCAATCAAAAAATAACGAAACGCTTCGGCCGCCGGCGACAGCACCTTAGCCTGCAGATGAACGACATGCCAAGTGCGCATCACGGGCGTATGCGCGACCTGGATCACCGTCAGCAGGCGATTGCGCAATTCAAGCCCGAGCGTGTGCAGGGATAAGAAACTCATGCCCATGCCCGCCATCACCGCCTGCTTGATCGTCTCGTTACTGGACACCTCCATGGCGATTCGGGGTTCGTAGCCATGTTCCGCACAGAACTGCTGCAGGGTGCTTCGGGTGCCAGAACCGTGTTCACGGACGATGATTGGATAGGTGTCTAATTCAGAAACGGGAATCGGACTGGTCGCGACCAGTCGATGATCGGGTGCGGCCACGAAGACCATCGGATGCGCCGCGAAGGCTTCCGCGCGGGTGGCCAACTCCCGTGGCGGGCGCCCCATCACGGCCAGATCGAGTTCTCCCGCCTGCATCAGAGCCACCAGACGTTCGCGGTTGCCAGCCACCTCTAACCGAATATCGATCCCCGGATGTTCCTGACGAAATTGCGATAACAGGCGTGGCACAAAGTACTTGGCGGTGCTTACCATGCCGATCGTCAGCGAGCCACTTTCCAGTTTTCTCAGTCGGGCCATCGCGTTGTTGGCCTCCTTGAGAACCAGCAACATCCTGCGCGCGTGCACTAAAAAATATTCACCCGCAGTCGATAAACGGATCGTGCGCCCCTCCCGATCAAACAGGGGAAGCCCAACCTGGGCTTCGAGCTCCCGAATCTGCATCGAAACGGCTGGGGCCGTCAGGTGCAGTGACTCAGCCGCACGCGCCATGCTGGAGCAACGCACCACCTCGGAAAAAATCTGGAGCTGACGCAGGGTGATGTTCATCGGAGCGAGCGTCCAGGCGCAAGGGAAACCGGGTTGACCAGCGCATAAAGATAAATTTTTCTGAACGAAATAACAATAAATCCTGACTTTTTTTGATGTTCATCCGGCCTTAAGGTCTCCAAAATCGGCCGTCGGGGACGACCGGAGACGAAGTCAATCTGCGATTCAGGAGCACGCATGAACAAACCCACCGACTTGAGCTCGCTCGGGAGCACCGGCTCTGACGACAGCAATCCAACCGCCTCCGGCGAGACCCAGATCAAGGAT
This sequence comes from Burkholderiaceae bacterium, assembly GCA_040401595.1. Classification (GTDB taxonomy): domain Bacteria; phylum Pseudomonadota; class Gammaproteobacteria; order Burkholderiales; family Burkholderiaceae_E; genus RFPW01. The sequence continues at coordinate 193,016 of JBBAOE010000002.1, read as the reverse complement.
GCCAAGAAGCGCTACAGCGCCGGCGTTCTGAAATACCGCCAGATGGGTTACTGGGACTCCGACTACGTTCCCAAGGAAACCGATACGCTTTGCCTCTTCCGCATCACCCCGCAGGACGGTGTCGATCCGATCGAAGCTGCGGCAGCGGTCGCCGGCGAGTCGAGCACGGCAACCTGGACCGTCGTCTGGACCGACCGCCTCAGCGCCTGTGACAGCTATCGGGCCAAGGCCTACAAGGTGGAGCCCGTCCCGGGGCGACCCGGCGAGTTTTTCGCGTGGGTTGCCTATGACCTGATCCTCTTCGAAGAGGGGTCCATTGCGAACATGACGGCCAGTCTCATTGGCAACGTCTTCTCCTTCAAACCCCTCAAGGCCGCCCGCCTGGAGGACATCCGGATTCCGGTTGCTTACATCAAAACCTTCAAGGGACCACCGACCGGATTGATCGTCGAACGTGAGCGCCTGGACAAGTTCGGACGCCCCCTGCTCGGCGCCACCACCAAGCCCAAGCTCGGCCTGTCGGGACGCAATTATGGCCGCGTGATTTATGAGGGCCTCAAGGGCGGGCTCGACTTCATGAAGGACGACGAAAACATCAATTCGCAGCCCTTCATGCACTGGCGTGACCGCTTCCTGTACGTCATGGACGGCGTCAACAAGGCCAGCGCCATGACCGGCGAGGTCAAAGGCAGTTATCTCAACATCACGGCGGCGACCATGGAGGACATGTACGAGCGCGCTGAATTTGCCAAGGACTTGGGTTCGGTCATCATCATGGTCGACCTCGTCATCGGCTGGACCGCGATACAGTCAATCGCCAATTGGTGTCGCAAGAACGACATGATCATGCACATGCATCGTGCCGGCCACGGCACTTACACCCGGCAGAAGAATCATGGTGTGAGCTTCCGCGTGATGGCAAAGTGGCTTCGACTCGCGGGTTGCGATCACGTGCATGCGGGTACTGCCGTGGGCAAACTCGAAGGCGATCCGATGACCGTTCAAGGCTATTACAACGTCTGTCGGGACAGCTATACGCGAACCGACCTCCCACGCGGTCTGTTCTTCGATATGGACTGGGCAGACACCAAGAAGGTCATGCCGGTCGCATCCGGCGGGATCCATGCGGGTCAGATGCATCAGCTGATCGACCTCTTTGGCGATGACGTCGTTCTGCAGTTTGGTGGCGGCACCATTGGCCATCCGGCTGGTATCCAGGCAGGCGCGGTCGCGAACCGGGTCGCGCTTGAGGCCATCGTGAAAGCCCGGAATGAAGGCAAGAACATCGCCGAGGAAGGACCCGACATTCTGCGCAAGGCAGCCGCCTTCTGCACCCCGCTCAAGCAAGCCCTCGACACCTGGGGGGACATCAGCTTCAACTACACAGCGACCGACAGCAGCGATTACGCCCTCACTCCCGCTGTGTCGAGCTGATCGGGTCAAAACAGGACGGTCGCCTCAGGCGGCCCAGCCTTTCCTAACATTGCACAATCCATCCGGAGCAAACCATCATGATGACCAACCCGACCGGTCGCATCACTCAGGGTCAGTTCAGCTTCCTGCCCGAACTCACCGACAATGAAATCAGTCTGCAGATCGAATATGGCCTGAATAAAGGTTATGCGTGGAGTATCGAATACACCGACGATCCTCATCCGCGAAACACCTACTGGGAAATGTTCGGAATGCCGATGTTCGACTTGAACGATGCCGCCGGCGTCTTGCTCGAACTTCATGCCTGCCGAAAGACGTTTCCCAACCACTACATTCGCCTGATGGCATTCGATTCAACCCGTGGGATCGAATCCATTGCCATGAGTTTCATCGTCAACCGCCCTGCCCATGAACCGGGTTTTAGCCTCGCGCGCCAGGAGGTCAACGGCCGGACGATCCGCTACACCATTCAGAGTTACGCAACCAACAAACCCGAAGGTGAGCGTTACTGAGACGACGCGCCGACCAACTGGTGAAAGCAGCCATGTATTCGATACCGGGAAGCACCCGACACCTTCCATCCGAGTCAGATAACACCGCGCCAACCCCGACGCGGTCAGCGACGTCGCACCTATCCGGTCAGGCACCCGCGGCAACTTCGGCGGTTGCGCTGGCGACCGAAACGCCACCAGCGCCGCAGACCGTCAACGACGTGTTGACGCAAAGTCAGATCGAAGCGGTCATGGACGAGTTGGATCGCGATCTGATCGGACTGATGCCGGTCAAGCAACGGATCCGGGACATTTCAGCGCTCCTGGTCATCGATCAGCTGCGAGCCGGAGTCGGATTACAGGCGCAGTCGCCCAGTCTGCACATGAGTTTCACCGGAAACCCCGGCACCGGGAAAACCACCGTCGCGATGCGGATGGCGCAACTGCTGCACCGATTGGGCTATGTGCGCAAGGGTCACCTGGTGGCGGTCACCCGGGATGATCTGGTTGGTCAGTACATTGGCCACACCGCCCCCAAAACCAAGGAGATCCTGAAGAAAGCGATGGGTGGCGTTCTCTTCATTGATGAGGCTTACTATCTTTATCGACCAGAGAATGAACGTGATTATGGACAGGAAGCCATCGAAATCCTGCTCCAGGTCATGGAGAACAATCGCGACGATCTCGTGGTGATACTGGCTGGTTACAAGGATCGGATGGATACTTTTTTTCAGTCCAATCCCGGAATGAGCTCCCGCATCGCCCATCATCTTGATTTTCCAGACTACAGCCATGCAGAACTCCTGCAGATCGGAGATCGTATGCTGCAGACGATGAACTACCAGTTCGGCGGTGGTGGGCGCGACGCCTTTGCTGAATACCTCAACCGCAGGCTCGAACAACCCCACTTTGCCAATGCGCGAAGCGTCCGCAATGCATTGGACCGGGCGCGTCTGCGACAGGCCAGCCGGCTCTTCGCGGATCGCGATCGCGCCTTCACCCGCGCCGATCTCTGCACGATCGAATCGGACGACATTCGTGCCAGCAGACTGTTCAACGCCAGTGGCTCCCCGGCCGCCGGAGTTCCGGGGGTACCGTCCTAGTTCGATGACCCCACGGCCAAGTCCAGTCGCGGTGCTTGAGCCGCCGTCACAGATTCACCCCAGGTACCCACTCCTTTGAGAGTCCCTCCATGCCCCTTTCGCACCGCCGAACCCTGACCCATCACCTGATTGAAGAGCGTCGGCGATTTCCCCAGGCCAGCGGAGCGCTGAATGGTTTGCTGCTCGATATCGCAGTCGCCTGTAAAGCAATCGCGCGGATCGTCTCCTTTGGAGAACTTGGGGAACAGATGACGGTTGCTTCATCCTCGGTCAAGGCACTCGATTCATCCGGCGCGCCGGGCGTCGATGCAAAGCCTGCAGACCATCCCGCATTGAACGTGTTGAGCCAGGACATTTTTCTTCGGATCAACGAATGGAACGGCCATACCGCAGGAATGGTTTCGTCGGCCTTAAAGGATCCCGTTCAGCTTCCAGCGGGACGACCTCGCGGGAAGTACCTGCTTGCCTTCAATCCCCTGGAAGGTTCCGGCCCGACCGACTTCAATGTCGCTGTCGGCAGTATTTTTTCAATCCTGCGCGCGCCGCAGGACCTGGTCGATGGCAACCGTGATGCCAAGGTGAGCGACTTCCTGCAGCCGGGCACCCAGCAGGTCGCAGCCGGCTATGCGCTCTATGGCCCCGCAACGATGATGGTGTTGAGCGCAGGCAACGGCGTCAGCGGATTCACGCTCAACCACAATCTTGGCGAGTTCGTGTTGACGCATCCGAATATCAAGCTGCCGGAAAAGACCCAGGAATTTGCGATCAACAGTGCCAATTCCCGCTTCTGGGAGCCGCCGATCAAGCGCTATGTCGATGAGTGCCTGGCCGGCAAATCAGGGCCGCGTGGCAAGGACTTCAACATGCGCTGGATCGCGAGCATGGCGGCCGAGGCCCACAGGATCCTGATGCATGGCGGCGTCTTTCTCGAACCCCGCAACACCCGGGATCCCAAGCAACCGGGTCCGCGGCGACTGCTCCAAGAAGCCAATCCGATTGGATTCCTGATCGAACAGGCGGGAGGGCGCGCCACTACCGGCCGTGCGGGCGTCCTCGACCTCACCCCGGAGGGGATCCATCAAAGCGTTGGGCTGATGTTCGGCTCGCGTCAGGAGGTCGAACGCATCGAGCAATATCACCGACAACCCAAGGCGCAAGATGAAGGGCTGCAACTCTTCACCGAGCGTAGCCTTTTTCGGGACTAGATCGGGGGGCCGAATCGGTTCGCCATATTATCTCCAGGAGCAGCCCTCATGTCCGAACGCCATCCCGTGATCGCAATCACCGGCTCCTCTGGTGCCGGGACCTCGACCGTCACCAAGACCTTTGGCAACATCTTTCGCCGTGAGGGCGTCAAGGCCGCGATTGTCGAAGGTGACAGCTTTCATCGCTTCGACCGTCGGGAAATGCGTGCCCGCCAAGCCGCGGCAGAAGCCGCGGGGAATACCAACTTCAGTCACTTCGGACCCGACACCAATTTGCTGGCTGAGCTGGCCGGCCTGTTTCGGAGCTACAGCGAATCAGGTCAGGGACAGATCCGAAAGTACCTGCACAATCCCGAGGAAGCCGCCCCCTATCAACAGGAACCAGGCACTTTCACGGCATGGGAGGACATCCCTGAAGATACCGATATGCTGTTCTATGAAGGACTGCATGGCGCTGTGGTGACCGAGGACGTGGATGTCGCGCAACATGTGGATCTGCTGATCGGGGTGGTCCCGGTGATCAATCTGGAATGGATCCAGAAGCTCATTCGGGACAAGACCCAGCGCGGTTACAGCCAGGCTGCGGTGACCGACATTATCCTGCGCCGCATGCCCGACTACGTGAATTACATCTGTCCCCAGTTCGCCCGCACCCATGTCAATTTTCAGCGCGTGCCCGTTGTCGACACTTCAAATCCATTCGTGAGCCGGGAGATTCCAACACCTGACGAAAGTATGGTGGTCATTCGTTTCGCGAACCCGAAAGGCATCGACTTCCCTTACCTGCTGAACATGATCAATGACTCCTGGATGTCGCGAGCCAACACGATCGTTGTTCCCGGTGGCAAGATGGAGATTGCCATGCAATTGATTTTTACCCCATTCGTCTGGCGGATGATGGACCGCCGTCGCCGCGCCCTTGGAGCCCACTGATGTCGTCAAATTCCACCGAGCGCGTCCTGCGCGGAAGTCCCATGCACACCGACCCACTGGCCAATGCCATCCGGGCACTCGCCATGGACGCTGTCCAGCAGGCCAACTCAGGCCATCCGGGTGCCCCGATGGGGATGGCCGAAATGGCGGTTGCGCTCTGGAATCGCCATCTGCGCCACAATCCCGCCAACCCGCATTGGCCCGACCGAGATCGCTTTGTGCTCTCGAACGGTCATGCCTCGATGATTCTGTACGCCCTGCTGCACCTGTCTGGCTACGACTTGCCCATCAGCGAACTCAAGCGCTTTCGGCAGATGCACAGCAAGACCCCCGGACACCCCGAAGTCGGCATGACGGTTGGTATTGAAACGACCACTGGCCCGCTTGGACAGGGCATCACCAACGCGGTGGGCATGGCGTTGGCCGAAAAGCTCCTCGGTGACCAGTTCAATCAGCCTGGCCACACCATCGTGGATCACCGCACCTATGTGTTTCTCGGCGACGGTTGCCTGATGGAGGGCATCAGCCACGAAGCCTGCTCGCTTGCAGGCGTCCTCCAGCTCAACAAACTCGTCGCACTGTATGACGACAATGGAATCAGCATCGACGGTCCCGTCAGCGGCTGGTTTGGCGACGATACGGTCGGGCGCTTTCGCGCCTACGGCTGGAATGTGATCGGCCCGATCGATGGCCATGATATCGAGGCGGTGAGTGCCGCCATCGCCCTCGCCAAGACCGAGCAACATCGCCCAAATATCATTCTTTGCCGAACAACAATCGGCGCGGGCTCACCAGGCCGGGCCGGAACGGCCAAAGCCCATGGCGAGCCCCTGGGCGCCGATGAGATCAAGGCCGCTCGGGAAGCCATCGGATGGAATCACCCCCCGTTCGAGATTCCGGCGGATATCGCAGCTCGCTGGGATGCGCATGCATCCGGAGAACGCTTTGAATCGCAGTGGAACGAGGCCTTTGCCGCCTATCGCAAGGCTCATCCGGCGCTGGCTGCAGAATTCGAGCGGCGCATGGCGGGTGATGCGCTCGCCGAAACCGATGCGGCCTTGCATGCCATCGTCGACAAATTTGCTGCCGCGGGCGAGACGCTTGCCAGTCGTAAGTCCTCGCAGAAGGCGCTCGCTGAACTTGCCCCCTTACTGCCAGAGCTGCTCGGTGGCAGCGCAGATCTCACAGGCTCGAACCTGACCGATTTCCCGGGCTGTGGTGCAGTGCGCGGCGGTCAACCTGGGGGCCGCTACATTAACTACGGCGTGCGCGAATTCGGCATGGCCGCAGCCCTCAACGGGATCGCGCTGCACGGCGGTTTCATTCCATACGGCGGCACCTTCCTGACCTTTAGCGACTACAGTCGCAATGCGATCCGGATGGCCGCGTTGATGAAAATCCGGGTGATCCACGTGTTCACCCATGATTCCATTGGGGTTGGCGAGGATGGCCCCACCCACCAACCGGTCGAACATGCGGCGAGTCTGCGCCTGATCCCGGGTCTGGATGTGTGGCGCCCGTGCGATGGCACCGAGACCGCGAGCGCCTGGGCCCACGCAGTCTCTGAGCGCCATCATCCAAGCGCCCTGCTGCTGACACGTCAAAATCTCATCCCTCAGCCGCGCACAGCGGCACAGATCGCGGCCATTCAACGGGGGGGCTATGTGCTGCAGGATCGCACCGGCGCTCGCGCAGTGATTCTGGCGACTGGTTCTGAGGTTGGTCTTGCCACGCAGGCAGCCGCGCTGCTGGAAGCCCAAGGCTGCCCGGTACGAGTGGTCTCAATCCCATCGAGTTCGATCTTTGACCGGCAAGAACGCGCCTATCGCGAAGAAGTCCTGGGGCACGGTCTGCCCCGGATCGGCATCGAAGCGGGTGTGACCCGTTGGTGGGGCCAGTATGGTTGTGTCGATGCACTCGGAATCGATACGTTTGGTGAATCCGCCCCTGCACCCGAGGTCTTCAAGCATTTCGGCCTGACCCCAGAAAATCTTGCCGCCCGAGTCCTCGCTGCAGCGCAGCTGGCGTCCTGAATTGCCCAGATCCCTCGGGTACCACCAAGAGTTTGCAGTCAATGTCCATGGCCTATGACCTGATCAGTTTCGATCTCGACGGGACGCTGATCGATACCGCCTCGGAAATCGCCGAGGCGGCCAATCGAGCCCTAGAGACCCATGGTCTCGAGCGTCGCCCCGAAGCCCAGATCACCAGCCTGATCGGTCATGGGGGACGCTCACTCATCCAATCGCTGCACACTGAAGCCGTCACCCAAGACCCGGCAGTCGGACAGCGGCTGACTGCCGAGCAGTTATTTGCCAGTTTCGATGCGCACTACGGTGACACAACCGGTACCAGCTCGAGTCCTTATCCGGGAACGCATCAGGCACTCGAACGACTGCTCAACGCAGGCGTGCGGCTGGTCTGTGTGACCAATAAAGATTATCGGCATGCGGTTCAGGCGCTCGAAGTTCACCAGCTCGCAACCCACTTTGAACTGGTCATCGGCGGCGATACCCTGGCGCAGAAAAAACCGCATCCAAGCGTCCTGTTGCATGTCGCCAGAACGCTCGGGATCGCGCCCGAGCGTCTTGCACACATCGGCGATTCAGTGACGGATGTACAGGCAGCCACCAATGCGGGTGTGGCCGCCTGGGCCGTGCCCTACGGCTATAACGGCGGCATACCGATCACAGCGGCCAATCCCGACCAGCTGTTTCATTCGCTGCAGGAAATGGCCGACTATGTGCTCGGGGTGCCTGGAGTGCGTTCGGGCACCCTGCCCACAACTGGAGCTGAGCGGACGCTCTGATGGCAACCCCGGCGCTGCGCGCGATTCTTTGGGATGTCGATGGAACGCTGGCCGAAACCGAACGGGATGGCCACCGGCCCGCATTCAATCTGGCCTTCGAGTCAGCCGGTTTAGGCTGGCGATGGGAAGCCGAACGGTATGGTGAACTGCTGCAGATCACGGGCGGTCGTGAACGTATCCTGCACGATCTTCTGGCGCAACCCGCGGCCCCATCGGATCTCGCGCAACGCGAGGCGCTCGCCCGTCAACTGCATCAGCACAAGAACACCCTCTATGCCCAACGCATGGGGTCGCATCCGATCCCGCTGCGTCCTGGAGTGCTCGAGCTGCTGACCGAATGCCGGGACCGGGCGATGATTCAAGGCATCGTGACCACGACCAGCCGGAGCAATGTTGACGCACTCCTGACGCCTCATCTTGGCCGGCATTGGTCGCAGTGGTTTCAGATCCTGATTTGCGGCGAAGACGTCGGTGCAAAAAAACCGCATCCCGAGGCTTATGAACGCGCCGCAGCGCACCTGGGCGAAAGCGGAATTTCGGCCATGCAGACAGTCGCCATCGAGGATTCGCCCAATGGGATCCAAGCCGCCTGCGGCGCCCGGATACCAGTGATCCTGACCCGCAGCGTCTATTTTGAGCGTGCCAGCGATGAGGGCACGTTCGCCAGTGGCCCAGGCCTTCACGTGCGCACCGGCTGGACGACCCCATCGAACACCGATGCTTTTCCAAAATCGAATGATCGCGTTTGCCTGGATGATCTCGTTCAGTGGCATGCTGCGCACCTGGCCAGATCCCACTCCGGCTGAGCCAACCAGACAGGACCAATCACCATGACGACCAGACAGCGATGGATCGCACGCCTGCGATCCTTCAGTACCGCACTTCTATTGCCCCTGGGGCTACTCGGCGCTGCCCAATTGACCGGATGTGCCGCACCCCAACCGGCTGAATACGCGAACGCCACCCCCAAACTCGACATCAAGAAATACTTCAATGGCCATGTCCGCGGATGGGGCATGGTGCAGGACCGTTCCGGCAAAGTGTTGCGCCGATTTGTGGTCGATATCGACGCGCGATGGGAGACGAAGGATGGCCGACCCCACGGCACGCTCGATGAGCGTTTCGTCTGGTCGGATGGCGAGCAACAAAAACGGGTCTGGCAGATTACCGAGGAATCGCCTGGTCAATACCGTGGCGAGGCGGGCGATGTCATCGGCGGCGCTAGTGGCACCGCCGCTGGCAACGCCCTGAACTGGGCTTATTTCCTGCGAATTCCCTACGGCGATACCACCTTGGACGTTCGCATGGACGACTGGATGATTCTGGTCGACGAAAGCACGCTACTGAACCGCGCGGACATGCGGTTCTGGGGTGTTCGGGTCGGTGAACTCACCATCGCCTTCCGGCGCGACTGAGGATCAATGAATGACTTGTGCGAGTTCTCCGCGCTTGTAGCGATCAATCATCACCGAGAGATTGAGCGGACGAATCTTTGACGCCTGACCAGCGCAACCGAATTCTTCGTAGCGCTGCTTGCAGATTGCCTTAGCCGCTGCGGTGGCGGGTTTCAGGTAGTCTCGCGGATCAAATTTATCGGGATGGAGATAGAGATATTCGCGGATCGCCGCAGTCATCGCCAGGCGAATGTCGGTGTCAATGTTGATCTTGCGCACGCCGAACTTGATCGCATGCTGGATCTCTTCCACCGGCACACCATACGTCTCGTTCATGTTGCCGCCGAATTCCCGGATCTTGGCAAGCAGATCCTGAGGCACGCTCGACGATCCGTGCATGACGAGATGGGTGTTCGGAAGCCGCTGGTGGATCTCCCGGATCCGGTCGATCGCCAGGATATCGCCCGTGGGTTTGCGTGAGAATTTATAGGCGCCATGGCTGGTTCCGATCGCGATCGCAAGGGCATCGACCTGAGTGCGCTGGACAAAATCCGCTGCCTGTTCCGGATCGGTCAGGAGTTGCTCGCGGGTCATGGTGTCCTCAGTCCCATGACCATCTTCCTTGTCACCCTTCATGGTCTCAAGCGACCCCAGGCAGCCCAGTTCCCCCTCCACCGTGACGCCGATCGAATGGGCCGTGTCGACCACCCGACGCGTCACCTCCACGTTGTAATCGTAGGACGCGATCGTCTTCCCGTCTTCTTCCAGCGATCCGTCCATCATCACGGATGAGAAACCGAGTCGCATCGCTTGCGTGCAAACCGCGGGCGACTGACCATGATCCTGGTGCATGACCACAGGTACCTGCGGATAGCTTTCCAAGGCCGCCTCGATGAGGTGACGCAAAAACAGCTCACCCGCGTATTTGCGCGCGCCTGCAGAGGCCTGCATGATCACCGGCGCATCAACTTCAGCCGCGGCCGACATGATCGCCTGCACCTGCTCCAGATTATTGACGTTGAAAGCCGGAATGCCATAGCCGGCTTCGGCGGCATGGTCCAGCAATTGGCGCATAGAAACGAGCGGCATCGTAGTCTCCTCCAGATGATTCAGGTTGCCATCACTCTGACATTTGTTAAACGTTCGAACATTACCGATCGACCCCGACCTTGATAATCTTCATTGTGTTGGTTCCGCCGCTTTTTCCAAGCGGTTCACCGCAGGTCACGACAATCACATCGCCAGGGCTGGCGATACCCCGGGCCAGCAACAAGGCCTCCGCTTCGGCCATCAACATATCCCGATCCTCAGCCACGCCACCCGGCATCAATACCGGCGTGACATCCCGATACAGGCTGACGCGCCGGCGCGTCTTGTCTTCAGGGGTCAACGCGAAAATCGGTACGCCGCTATTGAAACGACTCATCCACAACGCAGTCGAACCCGACTGGGTCAGCGCGACCAACGCCCTTGCCTTCATATGATGGGCCGCGAACAGCGCACTGACTGCGATCGACTGATCGATCCGCGTGAAGCCACGATCCAGAAGCCCAGTGTCGAGCCGCACCGGGTGGGATTTCTCGGCCTCGACGCAGACCCGATCCATCGCCTGAACCGCTTCAACTGGGTAATGCCCCGCCGCTGTTTCGGCGGACAGCATCACCGCGTCGGTTCCATCCAGAACTGCATTGGCAACGTCTGAAACCTCAGCCCGGGTCGGCACTGGAGATTCGATCATCGATTCCATCATCTGGGTTGCCGTGATGGTGAACCGATTGAGTTCGCGGGCCATGCGGATGATGCGCTTCTGCAGACCAGGTACCGCGGCGTCACCGACCTCGACCGCCAGATCGCCGCGCGCGACCATGACACCGTCGCTTGCTTCGAGAATGCTGGCCAGTTCATCAATGGCTTCAAACCGTTCGATCTTGGCGATCATCTGGGCACGTCCGCCGGCGGCGCGGGCGAGTTCACGTGCCATGTACATGTCAGCGGCGGTTTTAGGAAACGACACGGCGATGAAATCCGCGTCAAAGGAGACGGCGACCCGGATGTCGTCCATATCCTTCGCTGTCAATGCGGGAGCCGACAACCCGCCCCCCTGACGATTGATGCCCTTGCGGTTCGACAGACTGCCGTTCTGCAACACGGTGCAACGAATCGTGCGACTGGCGACCTGGTCGACGCGCATTTTCATGCGCCCGTCATCGAGCAGAAGGATGTCTGCGGCCTGGACGTCCTCGATCAGCTCGGGGTAATCCAGCCCAACCCGCTCCTGATCCCCCAGGGTGCAGTCGATATCAAATGTAAAAACGTCGCCTTCTTGAAGTTCGATACGCTCTTGCGCGAATTTGCCGATGCGGATCTTGGGGCCCTGCAAGTCGGCCAGGATGCCCACGTCTCGGCCAAGGGCAGCCGCTAGGCGACGTACCAGAGCAACCCGGGCGGTATGTTCCTCGGCACTGCCATGGGAGAAATTCATCCGGACCACGTTAACGCCGGCAGCGAGAACCCGCTCAAGGACGGCGGGGTCGGCGGTGGCTGGGCCAAGGGTCGCGACAATCTTGGTCGCACGATGCATGGTCATAAGTGAAACTCCGAAGCGATGGCCGGCATCAGGAACAGCCAGAAAGCCAGCCTCCGCGAGCCATGGCCGCAGTTTAGCGCTATCCAGGACCGGTCAACGGCCAAAAGACGGCAACTACTTCCAACCCGAAGACCGTTTGGGACTGGCGCTTGCTGGCGACCCAGTTGCTGCCTTCCAATTTTGCGCCCATGAGCCACTCCCCGTGCCAGATACCGATCGTACCCAGTACCTCACCCAAGCCCATCGACCGCCCAATCCGATTGCATGGTCAGGCGCCCGCCGACGCAGTTCTGACGAGACCACCCGTCGTTTGATCGATGAAGCCCGCCGACTCGCGAATTCAAAGCCTTCAGAGTCCAGACGCCAGACGGATGCGCTGGCGGAAATGCTGGGGATCGAATTTTGTGCTGGTCGGGAGTGCGCCTTACGCGCCGCTCTGGTGGCGTTGGGGGCGCAACCCGTTGAGTCTCAGGTCGACCTGGTCTCTGGCGCCCTGGCACAACCGGCTGGCATCCTCGCCGATCTGGACCGTAGCGCTGATTGGGCGTTGACGCCCCCATCGTCTGAGTCCACCGAAACCAGCAACGACCGCAAAGCACTCGATCTTCTGCTCAGCGTCGCAGATGACTTTGCCTGTCGCGCACAATGCCCGAGTTGCCAGCCCGATGAACGTCGTCGTCCCATGCGCTCGGTCTATGCCTTTCCGATTGCCATCTCGGGTCCATTCAACTATCGGCTCCACGACGAGGCCCGACTCGAACTGACTCAATTACTCAGCAACGAACCGTTGGCCATGCAGACTGCGACGCTCGTGTTGCCCGGACTGGTGCCGGCGCGCACGCTGTCAGGTCTGCGGTGGTTGCCGATGCAACACCTGATTCAGGCCGTGGCTGACGGCGTCAACGTTCTTGACCGGATTGCTGGAACCGGGTCCGAACCCTCCCCTGAGGTCGGGCCTTGGCAATTGCGTTTTCTCCTCCTGGTCCTCGAGCAGCCCGCAGACAACCCCAAACAACCATCCGACGAACCCATCCTTGAACAGCTCCGTACCCGGTTGGAGCCCATCCTGAGGCGACACCTTCGCGTCCCGGTCGAACTCCTGGATATCCCGCGTATTGCATTCGTTTCCCTTCAGAGCGGCGTCATCAGCTGGCTTGTACGAAACCTGGCCGATCGGCGCGACCGTCTCGTCGCGGCTGGACGAAATACCAACCAGCTTCAGGCACGCACCTCACGAACACTGACCTCACGACGAGGCCTCAGAATCGAAATCCTGGATCACGACGGCATCACGCTTGCGGATAACGAATTCCCCACCGACGGGATCGAGCAACCGCAAGAATTGATTGCCCTGATGGGGTCCGGCTTGCGCTCGCTCGGTTTTCGACTGGCCCCGTCTAGCCCGACCCTTTAAACCTCAGGCTCGGGCTTCGAGGGCGACCACCGCCGGGAGATCCCGGCCTTCAAGAAACTCCAGGAACGCCCCGCCCCCGGTTGAGATGTAGCCCACCTGGCGAGAAATTCCAAATTTTGTAATCGCAGCCAGGGTGTCTCCACCCCCGGCAATGGAAAACGCAGTCGAATGGGCAATGGCAGCGGCCAACAGCCGGGTGCCGCCGGCGAACTGGTCATACTCAAAAACACCCAATGGACCATTCCAGACAATCGTTCCCGCTTCCGAAACGATTTGCGCCAGGCGAATGGTCGACCGAGGGCCGATGTCCAGAATTCGATCCTGAGCGCCCACCTGGTCAACGGAAACATGTTTGGCGGGTGCCTGAGCCGAGAACTCCTCTGCCACCACCACATCAACGGGCAGCGGAACGTCAGCGCCCCGGGCGCGCATTTCATCCATGATGGCCCGCGCTTCACCGACAAGATCTGGTTCCGCCAGCGAACGACCGATCGGAACCCCTTGCGCCAGCAGGAAGGTATTCGCGATCCCACCGCCGACAATCAACTGATCGACCTGGCGTGACAGGGTCCGAAGCAACTTGAGTTTGGTCGACACTTTGCTGCCCGCCACGATGGCAACCATCGGCTTGCAGGGATTCGACAGCGCGCGACCCAGTGCATCGAGTTCCCCCGCCATCAGGGGACCCGCGCAAGCAATCTTCGCGGCGAGCGCCAGTCCATGCGTCGTCACTTCGGCTCGATGTGCCGTTCCAAACGCATCATTGACATAGATGTCGAATAGCGAGGCAATCCGGGCAGCAAGCGCCGGGTCATTCTTTTTTTCACCTTCATTGCAGCGGCAATTCTCGAGCAGAACCACCTCACCCGGCGCCACCGAAAACGAAGGCGCACTGTGCGCAGTCGCCGGAACCCAGTCGGTAATCAAGCGAACTTCGCAGCCGAGCAAATCACTCAGGCGCTGGGCAACGGGTGCAAGTGAGTCTTCAGGCCGCACCTGCCCCTCCACCGGACGACCCAGATGCGAGGTCACCATCACCGCGGCGCCCGCATCGATGGCATGTCGAATCCCGGGAACCGACGCCCGGATCCGGGTGTCATCCGTGATGGCGCCGTCATCGTTGAGCGGGATATTCAGGTCGGCACGGATGAAGACCCGCTGGCCGGCCAGATCGAGATCCCCAAGTCGTCTGAATTTCATGGCGTGAGGTCTCCGCTCAAATTCTGATTTTTTTCAACGCACCAGAGAGTCGGCTGCTAGCCGAATCAGACCGCAGCCATCAGCGCCATCGCTGTATCGAGCATCCGGTTGCTGAAACCCCATTCGTTGTCGTACCAACTCGAAACCTTCACCAGGCGGCCACTGACCTTGGTCAGAGTCGAATCGAAGGTGCTGGAGTGCGGGTCATGATTGAAGTCAACGGATACCAGGGGCGCCTGGTTATAGGCGAGGATGCCTTTCAGCGGACCGTCGGCGGCCGCTTTCATGATGGCATTGACTTCGGCAACGCTGGTATCACGAGCAGCAATGAACGAAAGATCGACAATCGAGACATTGATGGTGGGGACCCGGATCGCGTAACCATCCAGACGCCCGTTCAGTTCGGGCAGCACCAGACCGACCGCGGCAGCGGCACCGGTCTTGGTGGGAATCATCGACATGGTGGCGCTGCGCGCCCGCCGAAGATCCTCGTGATAGACGTCGGTCAACACCTGATCATTGGTATAGGCATGGACGGTCGTCATCAGACCGCTCTCGAGACCAATCGCATCGTGCAGGGGCTTGACGAGCGGAGCCAAGCAGTTGGTCGTGCAGGAAGCGTTGGAAATCACGGTATGGCTGGATTTCAGAACGTTCTGGTTGATCCCAAACACAATCGTGGCATCCACATCTGCGCCACCGGGCGCCGAGATGATCACCTTTTTGGCACCACCCTGCAGGTGGGCGCCAGCCTTCGCCTTGCTGGTGAACAAGCCCGTACACTCCAGCACCACGTCCACACCGAGCTCTCCCCACGGTAACGCCGCTGGGTTGCGCTCGGCAAACACCCGAATCCGATCGCCATTGACGTTCATGGCGTCACCCTCGACCGAGACCGTCCCCGGAAACCGACCATGGGCTGTGTCATATCGGGTCAGGTGGGCATTCGTCTCAGCATCGCCGAGGTCATTGATGGCCACAATTTCAAGCGGGTGTGACTTACTGCTTTCGTAGTGAGCGCGCAGAACATTGCGGCCAATGCGGCCGTAGCCATTGATTGCAACACGAATCGTCATCAACACACCTCTTTTGAACCCAGCCCTCGACAGCCCTCTAGTTTAGCATCGGGGTTTTGAATGAATTTCCTGATGACACCCCAATGACACCCCAATGACACCCCAATGACACCAAGATTTTTGCTGATGCCCGAGCAACTGTTGGAATCCGCCCGGGTCGAACTGTCCGCCGAGGCCGCACACCATGCCGTACGCGTCTTGCGACTCAGCCCCGGGGCTCAGATTCAGGTCTTCGATGGGGCTGGACGTCGGGCATTGGCCACGGTGGTGCGCGCGGATCGAGGCGAGTGCTCGGTCGAAATTGATACCTTGATCACGACCACTGCCGCCACCGCCTTAACCGTCGTCCTTCTACAGGGCATCGCAGCTGCCGACCGAATGGACTGGATCATCGAGAAATCCATTGAACTGGGCGTCAGCGGTGTATTCCCCATGACGACCCATCGCAGTGCAGTCAAACTCGACCCGGAGCGCGCGACGAAGCGTCACCAGCATTGGCAACGAATCGCCATCTCAGCCTGCATGCAGAGTGGACAAGATCGACTCCCCACGATCGAGGCCCCGTCACCGGCGCGGGCGACGTTCGCGCGACTCGGCTCGAACATGGCCGAGACTACGCTTGCACCAAACACTCAGCGCCTGATCCTCGACCCGCTCGCTCAGGAAGGCTTAAGCCAAGTCGTCCAATCGATTGACATGAACGAGCGCACCAGCTGGGTGCTGGCGGTTGGACCAGAATCGGGGTTTGCTCCGGAAGAGATCGAGGCCGCCGGTCGAGCCGGATTCAAGGCGATCCGGATGGGGCCCAGAATATTGCGCACTGAAACCGCGGGTCTGGCGGCGATTGCCGCGCTGCAAGCCTTGTGCGGTGACTTCTAAGGCGATTCCCGGTTGATCGAATAGAACACCCGAAACGCTACACCGGCATCGAAAAAGTGGTCGGCCGCATCCCGAAATACGTCGAGTAACGCGTCCCGATCCTGACGGCTGAAACCAGCCCCTTCGGGAATGTGATGCAGCATGATCACAAACCCTGGCGGATCGGCATCCCCCGGCGAAAGCTCAAGCAGGCCCGCGAGCAAGGCTTTCAGGTCCGTTCCGAAGGGCTTCAAGAGTACGAAGCCGTCAGCGATGGCAGAACAAACGCCCTGCGCATTCTGGACTGCGGAACACTCGGCTTCCAACACGCGTTGGCCGGCGCGCTCGACCGCCCGGCGCAACTCCACCAAATCATAAGAACCGAGGGGCAGGACGGCCTGCGGCGGAATGTTGCTAAATGCGGTCATTGCCGTCCTTCAGTCATTCGCCAGATGTTCGGGCCTCTGAGCAATCAACGACGGTCCAGGCGGTCATGTTGACCAATCGCCGAACGGTTGCCGAGGGTGTCAGCACATGGACCGGCCGCGCCGCACCAAGCAGCACCGGACCGATGGTCACATTATTACCTGCTGCCGTCTTGAGTAAGTTGAACGAAATGTTTGCGGCATCAATATTGGGCATGACGAGCAAGTTAGCCTCGCCGGACAGGGTTGAGGACGCCAGAGAGTGGCGCAACTGGGGATCAAGGGCTGCATCACCATGCATCTCGCCATCGACCTCAAGCCACGGGGCCCGCGCCAGGATGATCTCCCGGGCAGCCCGCATTTTCAGGGCCGAAGGCGCGTTGCTCGTCCCAAAATGCGAGTGCGACAACAGTGCCGCCTTGGGTTGGTTACCGAACCGCCGCATTTCCTGAGCCGCCATGATGGTGATCTCAGCAATTTGTTCCGCGCTCGGGTCATGATTGACATGGGTGTCGACCAGGGTCACCGTTCGCTCGGGCAGCATCAAAATACTCATCGCGGCGAATACCGAGGCGCCGGGTCGACGGCCGATGACCTGCTCGATGTAGTGCAGGTGCTGATCGGTGGTCCCGAAGGTTCCGCAGATCATCCCTTGGGCATCTCCCTTGTGCATCATCATGGCGCCAATGAGGGTGTGCCTGCGACGCATCTCGATCTTGGCGTACTGCTCGCTGACCCCCTTGCGCTCGGTGAGCTGAAGATACGCTTGCCAATAACTTCGATAACGATCATCAAATTCAGGATTAACGATCTCAAAATCCAGATCTGGCCGGACCCGCAGCCCCGCGCGCTCAAGGCGCTTTTCGATCACCGAGGGTCGACCAATCAGAATCGGCCGGGCAAGCTGCTCGTCCACCACGATCTGAACCGCCCGCAATACCCGCTCGTCCTCACCCTCGCAATAAACGATGCGCTGCAGCTGCTTCAATCGCTTCGCGGCAGCGAAGATCGGTTTCATGAAGTTGCCGGAGTGGTACACAAACTGCTCAAGCTGTGCCTGGTAGGCCTGCCAGTCCGTGATCGGACGCCGGGCCACACCGCTCTCCATCGCGGCGCGCGCCACTGCCGGTGCAATCGTCACAATCAGACGCGGATCAAATGGCTTCGGAATCAGGTAATTCGGACCAAACTGCATCGACGATGCGCCACCGTAGGCTGCAGTCACGACATCACTGGCTTCTGCACGCGCCAGGCCTGCGACGGCACGCACCGCTGCAATTTCCATGGCACGCGTGATCGTGGTCGCGCCGACGTCCAGTGCACCCCGAAAGATGAAGGGAAAACAGAGAACGTTATTGACTTGATTGGGATAGTCGCTGCGCCCGGTCGCGACAACGGCATCATCGCGCACGGCATGGACGGCTTCCGGCAGGATCTCCGGATCCGGATTGGCGAGAGCCAAGATCAACGGGCGTGGTCCCATGCGCACAACCATCTCGGGCTTGAGTACCCCGCCGGCCGATAGACCAAGAAAGACATCAGCCCCGTCGATAACCTGCGACAACTGCCTCGCATCCGTCTGTTGTGCGAACCGGGCTTTGTCCGGATCCATCAATTCGGCGCGCCCTTCGTACACCACACCTGCCAGGTCGGTCACCCAGATGTTGTGCAGCGGGAATCCCAGGTCGACGAGGAGGTCCAGGCAGGCGAGCGCCGCCGCCCCTGCCCCGCTGACAACGAGCTTGCAGTCGTGCAGAGATTTTCCGAGCACCTCGAGCCCGTTGAGGATCGCGGCTCCCACCACGATCGCCGTACCGTGTTGATCATCATGAAAGACCGGAATCTTCATGCGCTCGCGCAGCTTGCGCTCGACATAGAAACAATCCGGTGCCTTGATGTCTTCGAGATTGACGCCACCGAACGTGGGCTCGAGCGCTGCAATCAGATCGACCAGTCGATCCAGATTCTTCTCATCAACCTCAAGATCAAAGACATCGATGCCGGCGAACTTCTTGAAGAGGACCGCTTTGCCCTCCATCACAGGCTTTGCCGCCAGGGGACCAATATCGCCCAGACCGAGGACTGCAGTACCGTTGGTGATCACCGCGACCAGGTTGCCACGGGCGGTGTAGCGAAACGCATTGGCCGGGTCGGCAACGATCTCTTCGCACGCAGCGGCCACGCCTGGTGAATAGGCGAGCGCCAGGTCCCGTTGATTGATCAGTTGTTTGGTCGGCGTGACTGAAATCTTGCCGGGCTGTCCGCGCTCGTGGAATTCGAGGGCAGCTTTTCTGAGTTGAGGATCCATCGGATCATTGTAACCACAGGATTTGCCTCCTGACACACCCATCGGGCACCAGATCCCGTTCAGTCCCGTCGGAGCCGCCCGCCCCGTGGTCTGAACGATACGGCCCAGCGCAAATCAGAGACGCGCCAAAAATCCCCGAATACGTTCTACCGCATCCTGCAACTGTTCAAGCGAGGTGGCATAGGAGACCCGAAGCCAGTAGGACGGGTCGGCCGCACTGAAGTCAGCGCCAGGCACGAGCGCCACGCCAGCCTCTTCGAGCAGCCGTTCGGCCATGACGCCAGCATCCATGCCGAATCGTTCGCAATTCATCCACACATAGAAGGCGCCATCGGGCGCGATGGGCACATCAAAGCCCAATCCTCGGAGCGCGGGTACCAGCCAATCCCGCCGCGCGCGGAAGACATCGCGGCGACGGTCAAACTCCGCCATCGCCTCGGGCGTAAAACACGCAAGCGCAGCGTGCTGGGCCAGGGCGGAGGCGCAGATGTAGAGGTTCTGAGCGAGACGCTCGAATGCAGGCACCCAGGCGGGTGGAACGACCAGCCATCCGAGGCGCCAGCCCGTCATATGGAAGAACTTCGAAAAGCTGTTGGCCACAACCATATCGTCGCCATGTTCGAGCACGCTGCGCGGAGCTGCGTCGTAGCTCAAGCCGAGATAGATTTCATCAATCAACGCAAAACCCGAACGGGCCCGGACGTGGTCGAGAATCGCTCCCAGTTCGTCAAATGGGATCGAGGTTCCAGTCGGGTTGGCTGGGGTTGCAGCCAGAACGCCTCGGGTTAAAGGGCTCCAATGCTGTTCCACCAGTGCGGCAGTCAACTGAAACCGGGTTGAGGCATCGACCGTGATCGGTCGTGCGATGCCGTCGTGGGCAGCGACAAAATTGCGATTGCAGGGATAGGTGGGATCCGCCATCAACACTTCGGCGCCTGGATCAACCAACGCGCAGCAAGCGAGGTTCAGCGCCGCAGAGGCTCCCGCGCTCACGAGGATCCGCTCGGGCGCAACCTGTACATGCCATCGCTCGGCGTAGTGCTGGGAAATCGCTTCGCGCAAACGATGCGTCCCAAGGGCTGCGGTGTACTGGGTGCTGCCGCTGCGAGCCGCTGCTTCCAGCGCGGCAATCACTGGCTCTGGCGCGGTGAAATCGGGTTCACCAATGGAGAGGTGAAGAACGGATCGACCCTGCGCTTCAAGCGCCACGGCCCGTTTAACAAATTCCATCACCCGGAAGGGTTCGATCTGCTCGGTTCGCTGGGCCAGTGGGGCACGCGGGGGATCGCTGGAAACGATTTCAGCTCCCTGCGCGTGGACGGTCGCCAGGGGGCGGCGAGTCGAGACTTAACTGGTGCGGCAATGCACCCGGCCTACTTTCTGGACCTGGTGGCAAGCCATCCGCGGCTGGCTGTCTGGCGTCGTTTGGCGTCGGGCTGGCCGTCGGGTTGCCGCTTCGGGCGGGCAGCGGCACCTTGGAACTTGGCGCCGTTGGTGGGGCTGCTCGTCCAGCTGCGACTGCTGCAAACTTTGCCCGCTCCGCAAGCACCTTGCTGCCATAACCTCCGTCGTCGCCAGCGCTGCTCGCGCCGACGTAGCCCTTGAGTCCAGCCTCTGCGGAGCCCGCATTGAGAATGTATTCCTTCAGAATCTGAGTCCCGACCCGAATATTGGCGATGGGGTCAAATGCCGCGGCAATGCCGCCGAAGGGTTCGAAGCGCCGGGCATGCACGCGGGTTACCACCTGCATCAAGCCTTGCGCGCCGCGCGGGCTCTTCGCCTTTGGGTCAAAGCGCGATTCGATCGACATCACAGCGAGAACCAGATGGGGATCCAGTTTGGCATCGCGGGCTGCGCGGTAGACGTTCACGACAATGGGGCCCGCCTGATCCGCTGCAATTTGATAAGTCCGCGTGATGAAATCCACGACGTGGTGCTGTTCTTTGGAAAGTTCCGGACCTTGGCGTCCCGCCGAGCCTGATCCGACCACCGAAGCCGCAGCCGACACCGATGCGCTTGCATCCGGACCGACTGCGTTGCGTTCGAGGCTCGGCCGCGCGGCTTCGCCTGTCGGCGCCGTATGCAGCGTGCGCCCTTCCGCCTGCATCGGCCCTGGCTTCGATGCCTCGGCTGTGCCTGCGACGATCACGGGCGTTGGCATCGATAACACCGCGTTCAGTGCAGAATGAGACCCGGCTTGATCGGATTCCCCATCGGCCAGGGTGGGTTGCCCACCCTTCGATCGCACACCCGGCCACTGCCCGCCCCCATCCGGGGGTGGCAAAGGAACGAGCCCAAGCGATAAGCCCACCACAAGGGGCGCCATCATCTCGGCCCATCGGGAAAATCCGGACCATTTTGCCCGCCGGGGCAAACGGCCTCTCGCGATCCGAGGATCACGCATCCATTGATCTCCATCGCGGCCCAGGGGGACCGCTTCTTGCTCGAGCCGCGCTTTGAAGTCCAACGCAACCACGAGGGAGGGGAAGGGTAAGCAAGGTGGCCGACGCCTGTCAACAAACAAACGTTGCGTTCTGATAGCTTTTAACTATCTTTCGCCGTGCGAGAATGTGTCCATGCGTTACACCGATCTTCGCGATTTTATTTCCCAGCTCGAACGTCGGGGCGAGTTGCGCCGAATCCCCGATGCGGTTTCACCCCATCTGGAAATGACGGCAATTTCCGATCGCGTCTTGCGCAGTGGTGGCCCCGCGCTGCTGTTTGAGCAAGCGCGCGACGCAAGCGGCCGCACCTGGGGAATGCCGGTACTGACCAACCTGTTCGGCACCCCCCAACGGGTTGCGCTGGGCATGGGTGAGGAATCGGTAACAGCGCTACGCGAAGTCGGCAAATTGCTCGCCTACCTGAAAGAGCCCGATCCACCGCGCGGCTTGAAAGACGCCTGGGAAAAACTGCCTGTGCTGCGGCAGGTGCTAAGCATGGCACCTAAAATCGTCTCGGATGCGCCCTGGCGCTCCAAGGTGTTCGAAGGTGACCAGGTCGACCTCGGGCGCTTACCGATTCAGCACTGCTGGCCTGGCGATGCGGCCCCGCTCATTACCTGGGGGCTCGTCGTCACGCGCGGCCCTCACCGCAGCCGACAAAATCTGGGGATCTACCGCCAACAAGTCATTGGCCCACGCCAGACCATCATGCGCTGGCTCGCGCATCGCGGCGGCGCACTGGATTTTCGCGACCACGCACAGACCAACCCTGGCACGCCATTCCCGGTCGTCACCGTTCTAGGGGCAGATCCGGCGACCATTCTGGGTGCGGTCACCCCGGTACCAGACTCGCTATCGGAGTACCAGTTCGCTGGCTTGTTGCGGGGCGCACGCACAGAATTGGTCCGTTGCCTGGGCTCGGATTTGCAAGTGCCTTCCTCCTCAGAGATCGTTCTGGAGGGCGTTCTGCGCCCCGACCCCGACGGTAGTCTGACCATGCGCCATGCACGGACGCTGGGGTGGCAGGGCGAGTTACCTGCAGCCGCACGGACCGGATGGGAAATGGCGCTCGAAGGACCGTTCGGAGACCACACTGGTTACTATAACGAGCAGGACTGGTTTCCGGTATTCACGATCGAGCGCATGGCGATGCGCGATCGGGCGATTTATCACTCGACTTACACAGGAAAGCCACCCGACGAACCCGCCATCCTGGGGCTTGCGCTCAACGAAGTGTTCGTCCCCATCCTGGCCAAGCAGTATCCCGAAATCATCGATTTCTGGTTGCCGCCCGAGGGATGCTCATACCGCATGGCCGTCGTCTCCATCCGCAAGCAATACCCCGGGCATGCGAAGCGGGTGATGTTCGGTATCTGGAGCTTCCTGCGCCAGTTTATGTACACAAAATTCATCATCGTGGTCGATGACGATGTCAATGCGCGGGACTGGAAAGAAGTCATTTGGGCAATGACAACACGGGTCGACCCCGTACGCGACACCTTGATGGCGGAATCCACACCGATTGATTACCTCGACTTCGCCTCGCCGGTCTCCGGACTGGGCTCCAAGATGGGCATCGATGCGACCAACAAATGGCCAGGCGAAACCCAACGGGAATGGGGCCGAACCATTGCCATGGATGCCGCCGTCAAGGCGAGGGTGGCGGACGTGCTGGAGAGCTTGGGACTCGGTCGCGAAACCTGAAAAGAGATCAGCTTTACCGGCTCGAAGCCTGCGGGAGCACGCGTCAAAGTTGACTATGTACCCAGCGTAACAGCCGATCCTGGGCCTGAGTGGACGCCTGCGCGCCGGGAGCGTTGACCAGCATCACCACAGCCCAGCGTCGACCTGAGGCCGCATGAACATAGCCCGCCATCGAGCGGACGTCATTGGCAGAGCCGGTCTTAATCCAGGCCTGACCCGTAATTGACTCGCCCTGCAGGCGGCGCTTCATCGTGCCGTCGATACCGGCAAGCGGCAATGACTCGACAAAGGACGGTGCAATGTCCGCGTCGGCCGCTGCATGAACCAGAAGTCGGGCCAATGAATCCGCACTGATGCGCTCAATGCGCGACAAGCCCGACCCATTTTCCAGAATCAGATCTGGCAGCGCAACGCCGCGACCGGCGAGCCAGTCGCTGATGACTCGCGCCCCCTTCTGCGTGGTCCCGGGCAAGCCCGCTCGCTGCGCACCCACCTGTAATAGCAACTGCCGCGTCATCACGTTGTTGCTGAATTTGTTCGCATCCCGAACCACATCGGCCAGGTTACGCGGTGAAATCCACTCGGCAATGACTGGCCGCCCCTGCGCCGCTCCCGGCACGATCCGCGCCGTTCCCGATAGAGTCCCGCCAGCCGCCTCCCACAACGCGCCAAAAAGCATCCGCGCATATCGAGCTGCGGGGGGACCTGCAATCCAGGTCGAGGTCTCGCCGCATCCCGCAGCCATCCGACCCTCGACCCGAAGCCCGACACCATCCGGCATCCAGCGCGCATCGAGCAACGGGGCTTCGCGGCAGGCCCCGGGTCGAACCACCACGCGGCCTGTGATATCGACGCCGCTTAAGGGCGGGTCGAGCGCAATTCGGGCGGCGTCCCCACCCGTCCCGGGCGTCGCGATGATGCCGACCGCCCGAAAATTCAGAAGGGCTGCAGACGGCCGAACAGCCCAGGGCTGGGTCGCATCAAATTCCCGGGCATCCGAGGCCGCCTCGGCAGGATCGTCCTGAAACAAACCATCATCAAGCACCAGATCCCCATCAATCTGACGTAAACCTGTGGCGCGAAGTCGGGCAATCAGTTCGACGAGGTCCTCCACGACGAGTTTCGGATCGCCCCCGCCGCGCACAATCAGATCCCCACGCAATCGGTCCCCGACCACGGGCCCCCCAGCATGCATGGTGGTACGCCAGCGATAGTCCGCGCCCAGCACCCCGAGCGCCGCATAGGTGGTGACCAGCTTCATGGTGGACGCGGGATTGAATGCCCGCGCGGCTTGGTATTCGAGAACCGGTCCCCGACCATCCAAGGGCCGAACAACCAGGCCCAGGCCAGCCATCGGAATCCCGGCCAGGCGCAGCGCGTCGCTGACAGCGACTGGAATCGTCAAATTTCTGGTTGAGTCGCTTGCATTCGCTGCGCCCATCGCACCGGCGATGCCGATCAGCAGAACGAGCGCCAATGCCGGTCGCTCGATCCGGAACGACCATGGGATGAGCGATAGCAGCGCGCGAGTGAAACGTCGCAGCGGGAAACTCGAAATCACCTCAGGCCTTGGGTACGGAAATCAACGCGAACGGGTGGAGGGGTGATTCGATCGAGCATCTGGACGTCGAAGTCAGGATCCTGCTGGTGCGATGATGCCACGAGCGTTGACAAGCTCACCAGACCGCCCCGCCGAACGGGCTCCGGGATCCAGCAGGCACGATTTACGCGACGAGGGGGAGGCCGGGCGTCAACCCACCTGGAGACAAGGAGCCAAACCGCGCGGCCGGCAACACGGTACCAAGAGCATCATCTGAGCCCGCCCAGTCCAGACCCATGCGTCGCGCCATAAACACCCGATGGGTCCCAGACTTGAAAACCATACTCGGAGCGCGTATATTAGCACTCGCTCCAGATGAGTGCTAACAACGAATTCTGACCTCGAACACACGTTCGGTAGGGATTCGGTCCGGTGTGATGCGTCCCACCGGCACTTACCCCGTCTGGATCTTCCGTCGAAAACAGACCTCCAGGAGAAACCTGATGAAACTGCGTCCCCTGAACGATCGCGTGATCGTTAAGCGCTTGGATCAAGAGCGCAAAACCTCCTCCGGCATCGTCATCCCTGACAACGCTGCCGAAAAGCCCGATCAAGGCGAAATCCTTGCCGTCGGCAATGGCAAGTTCCTCGACGATGGCAGCATTCGTGCTGTCGGCGTCAAGGTCGGCGAGAAGGTCCTGTTCGGCAAGTACGCCGGCCAGACCGTCAAAGTCGATGGCGAAGAGCTCCTCGTTCTGCGCGAGGAAGACATCATGGCTGTCGTCGAGTAACTCGATCCCGAGTTTCGACCCTCCATCTCTTCAATCTGAGAATCATTTCAGGAGTTTTCAGCAATGGCTGCAAAGCAAGTATTTTTCGGGGAAGACGCCCGTCACCGCATGGTCGAAGGTGTGAACATCCTCGCCAATGCCGTTAAAGTCACCCTCGGGCCCAAAGGCCGTAACGTTATCCTCGAGCGTTCGTTTGGCGCGCCGACTGTCACCAAGGACGGCGTCTCGGTGGCCAAAGAGATTGAACTCAAAGACAAGTTCATGAACATGGGCGCGCAAATGGTCAAGGAAGTGGCTTCCAAGACCAGCGACAACGCTGGCGATGGCACCACGACTGCAACCGTTCTCGCCCAGGCCATCGTTCGCGAAGGCATGAAGTTCGTGGCGGCTGGCATGAACCCGATGGACCTGAAGCGCGGTATCGATCGCGCCGTGCACGCTCTCGTGGACGAGCTCAAGAACATCAGCAAGCCCTGCACGACCTCGAAAGAAATCGCTCAGGTCGGCGCGATCTCGGCCAACGCAGACCATGAAATTGGTCAGCTGATTTCCGAAGCCATGGAGAAGGTTGGCAAGGAAGGCGTGATCACGGTGGAAGACGGCAAGTCACTGAACAATGAACTCGACGTTGTCGAGGGCATGCAGTTTGACCGCGGCTACCTGTCGCCCTACTTCATCAACAACCCCGACAAGCAAATCGCGATCATGGATGACCCGTTTGTGCTGCTGCACGACAAGAAGGTCTCCAACATCCGCGAACTGCTGCCCGTACTCGAGCAGGTCGCCAAAGCGGGTCGTCCCCTGCTCATCATCGCCGAAGAAGTTGAAGGCGAGGCACTGGCAACCCTGGTTGTTAACAACATCCGTGGCATCCTGAAGACCGTAGCTGTCAAGGCCCCCGGCTTCGGCGATCGTCGCAAAGCGATGCTCGAAGACATGGCCATCCTGACCGGCGGCACCGTGATCTCGGAAGAGACCGGCATGACGCTCGAGAAGGCCACCCTGCAAGACCTGGGCCGTGCCAAGCGGATCGAAGTCGGCAAGGAAAACACCACGATCATCGATGGCGCTGGCGAAGCCAAGACCATTGAAGCGCGCGTCAAATCGATCCGTGCCCAGATCGAAGAGGCGACCTCGGACTACGACCGTGAGAAGCTGCAAGAGCGCGTGGCCAAGCTGGCCGGCGGTGTTGCCGTCATCCGCGTCGGTGCTGCCACCGAAGTCGAAATGAAAGAGAAAAAGGCCCGTGTCGAAGACGCACTGCACGCAACCCGTGCCGCTGTCGAAGAGGGCATCGTGGCTGGTGGCGGCGTGGCACTCCTGCGCGCCCGTTCGGCCATCCATGTCAAGGGTGACAACCCTGACCAGGAAGCTGGCATCAAGATCGTGATGCGTGCGGTCGAAGAGCCACTGCGCCAGATCGTCGCCAACGCCGGCGACGAGCCAAGCGTTGTCGTGAACGCCGTGCTCAATGCCACCGGCAACACCGGTTACAACGCACAGACGGGCGAGTACGGTGACATGGTCGAGATGGGCGTGGTCGACCCGACCAAGGTCACCCGCACGGCACTGCTCAACGCGGCTTCGGTCGCAAGCCTGATGCTCACCACCGATGCCATGATCGCTGAGCTGGTCGAAGACAAGCCAGGCAGCGGCGGCGGCATGGGCGGCGGCATGGGCGGTATGGGTGGCATGGGCGGCATGGGCGGCATGGATATGTAATACCCAGGCATCCCACTCAGGGTTTCAGTGCCCACAAAGCACCGAAGCTCTGAGTCTGCCAATCGGGCAACCGGACTCGCGTCCGGTCGGCCCACCCGGATCCACCTGCTGGTCATTGCGCCCGCAGGTGGATTTTTTTGTCTCAACCATCCCACTACCGTCCCGCTACTCGCCGGCTACTTGTCGGATGCAAGGCTGAGGTGAACCCAATACTCGGTCGATGCAAGTCTGAGATGAGCCTGCGGTAAGCCTGAGACTTGCAAGAAGCAGCAGCAGATCCAAGCCCGCTTCGTTCCAGACGAGTTGCGCTGGTATAAGGTTGCGCAAGCCCAAACCGAGGCGGCGAATCACCGCAAGCACCATGGATCACCCACATCGACCCGTTCAGGTCTCGGCAACTGGCACCTCGATGCCCCCCCAGGCCGCTGGCGGAGCCCTGGCCGCCGGTTTCTCGACCTCGCTTCAGAGGCTCATGCGCGAACAGGACTCCCTGTTATGCGTCGGACTGGACCCGGACCCCGCACGCCTGCCACGACATCTGCGGGGCAGGCACGACGCGGTATTTGAATTCTGTCGCACCATCGTCGATGCCACTGCCGATCTGGTCTGCGCGTTCAAGCCCCAGATCGCCTATTTCGCTGCGCAGCGCGCGGAAGAACAACTTGAAGCGCTCATTGCCCATATTCATCGGGCGCATCCCCAGGTTCCGGTCATTCTGGACGCGAAACGGGGCGACATTGGCCCGACTGCAGCCATGTATGCCCAGGAGGCGTTTGAGCGCTACCAGGCCGATGCCGTCACCCTGAGCCCCTATATGGGAAGTGACTCGATCGCACCCTGGCTCGAATGGCCGGAGCGGGGGCTGTTCCTGCTATGCCGCACCTCAAACCCCGGCGGCTCGGATCTTCAGGCCCTCGAGATCGAGGGCCGTCCGCTATTCGAGCATGTTGCTGCGAAGGCCGCGACCCCACAGAATCGCGGTGGCTGGTATGCCCCAGGGCGGATCGGTCTCGTCGTGGGCGCGACATTCCCAGCCGAGATCGGCCGAGTCCGCGCCATCGTGGGTCCGGACATGCCGCTGCTGATCCCGGGCATCGGAGCTCAGGGCGGCGATCTCGACGCGACCCTAGGCGCAGCAGGTCCTAGGGCTAGCATCATCAATTCATCGCGCGCCATTCTGTATGCCGGAGCCGGCGAGGAGTTTGGACAGGCTGCCCGAGCAGCGGCGATCGCGACCCGCGATGACATCCGCAAAGCGATCATCCGCCAGAACCTGGCATGAGGATTCTGATCGCTGAAGACGATGGCGTGCTCGCCGACGGGCTTTCCCGCTCGCTGCGCCACACCGGGTACGCGGTCGATTGCGTCGGGCATGGCGAGCAGGCGGACGCCGCGCTGATCGCGCAGGACTACGATCTGATCATCCTGGATCTCGGGCTTCCGGGTTTGTCGGGAATGGACATTCTGCGTCGCCTGCGGGCTCGAAAGTCCCGGGCTCCAGTCCTGATTCTGACCGCAGCCGATTCGGTGGAACAACGCGTGCGCGGCCTGGACTGTGGCGCGGACGACTTTATGGCCAAGCCATTCGCACTCTCGGAACTGGAAGCCCGTATCCGGGCCCTGGTGCGCCGAGGGATGGGGGGCGCTTCGGCAACGGTCGAGTACGGTCTGCTTTCTTATGATCAAGTGGGCCGAATCGCCTCTCTGGCTGGCCTGCCCATCGAGCTATCAGCGCGCGAAACCGGCTTGCTTGAAATCCTGTTGCAACGCACCGGTCGACTGGTCAGCAAGGAACAAATCGTCGAGCATCTCTGCGAATGGGGCGCCGAGGTCAGCCACAATGCGGTTGAAGTTTATGTCCACCGACTGCGCAGAAAACTCGAACCTTCCGGGGTGCGAATCGCAACCGTGCGGGGCTTGGGCTATTGCCTCGAACGGGTCACTGAGTCTGTGCGGACACCTTCGGATGCAACCGCTCACTGAACAGCCTGCGCGCCGGCGCTCGGTCTTGCCTCTGACGGACTGCCTGCCAGACTTCCTGAGGGACTTGGCGGGCAAGGCCCCTACCGAATCATTGCGAACTGGGGAGAGATCACTTTTTAGTGAAATTCTTGACTTCATGTTGGTGCCGCTCCTGATCCTGTGGCCCGTCTCGATTGGAGTGACGTTTCTGGTAGCCCGCTCGCTGGCAGACACACCCTTTGATCAGGCCCTCGCCGATCGGGTCAGGGCGCTTTCGCAGCATCTTCAGGTGGCCGACGGCGGGGTTCGCGCCAACGTGCCAACGAGCCTCCGGGCCCCCATCCAAGCCGATCGCGCCGACCAGATCTGGTTCCAGGTCCAGGCGCTGCCCCCGACGCCAGGTGCTGCACCGATCCTGTTGTCTGGAGAACCCGACCTCCCGCAACCCTCCCCGACCGACGCGCTGCAACCCGGCGTGATCGGCTTGCGCACCACCCAGTGGCACGGGGAAGAGATCCGGCAAGCCTATACCTGGGTCGTTCTTTCTAACGGAATCGCCCCCCAAACCATTTGGGTTCAAGTGGCGGAAACGCTGAGCAAAAGAAACCAACTGACCAACGAGATCGTTAAAGGTGTGATCTTTCCACAATTTTTAATCCTCCCAATCGCTGTCACCCTGGTCTGGTTTGGACTGTCGCGCGGTATCGCGCCCCTAAAAGCCCTGCAACAGAAGATTCATGAGCGTTCAAGCGACGATCTCAGTTCGATCGACGCGAAGGGCATGCCAGATGAAATCACCCCTCTGGTCGACGCATTCAACGGTCTTCTCAAGCGAATCGGGGCAAATCTTCAGGCTCAACGTCGCTTCATCGCCGATGCGGCCCATCAGATGAAAACCCCGCTGGCGGGGCTACAGGTTCAGGCTGAACTGGCCATGCGCGAGACCGATCCATTGCAGTTGCGGCGATCTCTCGAACAGCTTGCGCTCAGTTCCCAACGATCGGCTCACCTGATCAATCAGCTCCTGATGCTCGCGAGAACAGAAAACGCCGGCAATCCGGTAGCGTTCGAGACGCTGAATCTGACCAGCCTCGTCCGGCATGCGGTTGCAGACTGGGTCCCCCAGGCGCTGACCCGCAACATTGACCTCGGCTTTGAAGCTGAAGCAGAAGAGACCGGGTTACGCGGCCAACCCGTCTTGCTCACCGAACTGGTGAACAACATCGTCGATAACGCTCTTCGCTACACGCCCGAGCGCGGATCCGTCACCGTTCGCGTGCGCCGCCAGGGCAATCGACTGGTTCTCGAAGTGGAAGATACCGGCCCAGGCATATCGCCCGCCGAACAGATGCTTGTTTTTGAACGCTTCTATCGGGTCCTGGGCAACACGCAGAACGGCAGCGGTCTCGGATTGGCTATTGTTCGCGAAATCGCGGCACAGCATGGCGCCACGGTCAGCGTATGTTCCAATCCACATTCCACAGACAGCCGCTGGCCAGGTTCCCGGTTCGCGGTCTCGTTCGATCCGGCAGTGCCGCGCGCTTGATCGCGGTGCAGCCCCACTCCAGGCCCGAGGTTCTTCATGCAAAACCTTCAGATATCCGCCCGCGAATTGCGTGCGCAAATTCGCAGCGGCGCCGTGAGCGGCCATACCTCGGGGCTTGCGCCCAACCGGGTTCAAGGCAATCTCGTCGTCCTGCCCGCCGAGTACGCCCAGGATTTTTTACTGTTCTGTCAGCGCAACCCCAAACCCTGTCCATTGCTCGGGGTTTCTGGGCCCGGCGAAACGGGTTTCTCAAATCTGGGTGAAGACATCGATATCCGTCATGATCTGACCCGATACCGGGTCTGGCAGCACGGTGAGATCGTCGAGGAACCCAGCGACGTCGCCCATGTCTGGCGCGACGACCTCGTCAGTTTCGTGATTGGTTGCTCGTTTTCATTCGAATTCGCCCTGCTCGAGGCCAACATTGGGCTGCGTCATATTGAACAGGGTAGAAATGTGGCGATGTTCAGAACGAACCTTCCCACCATATCCGCCGGTCGCTTTCATGGGCCTCTGGTCGTTTCCATGCGTCCTCTGCGTGCAGCCGACGCCATTCGTGCCATTCAGATCACTTCCCGCTTTCCGTCCGTTCATGGCGCACCGGTGCATATAGGTGATCCCCGCTTGATTGGCATCCATGACCTGTCCAGGCCGGATTACGGCGACGCGGTCGAGGTGCGGGACGACGAACTACCCGTGTTCTGGGCCTGCGGTGTGACGCCCCAGGCGGTTGTGCAAGCAGCCCGAATTCCGTTCTCGATCACCCATGCACCCGGCGCCATGCTCATTACGGACCTGAGCAATCAGACCCTTGCGAGCTTCTAAGCGAGAGGGGCGCACTACTACTCAAACTCCGGACCACGCAAACGTTCCAGAACGGTCCGTGCCTGCGCATTGCGCACAGCCGCGATGACCTGCACGTTCCCGCCGTGACGCGCATAGGTCGATGCATCCTGCCCGCGGGCATCGACATGGTTGGGATTTGCACCGAGTTCGAGCAAGGTGCGAACGGTCTCGGCCCGATCGGGGCGACGACAGGCGAGCAAGAGTGCGCTGCGTCCCATGGAATCGATGGCATTGATGTCCAGTCCAGAACCGGCAATGGCACGAAGCCCGGCCGCCGCACGCCGATCGTCGGACTGAGACTCAGCCCGCGTGCTTCGGGCTGGCGCACCCGCCGCCAGAACACTGGCCAGCGGCCAGGGAATCAGCCGGGCGCGGTCATGCCGATCGAGTTCTGGATCGGGACGCGCGGCAGGTCCTGCTAGCGCTGCCAGCCGGGTGATCAGCAGCCAGCGCTGGCGCTTCAAAGAATCAATGGTTTCCGGACGATCGAGCGCCGCGACAGGGCTCACGCCAGCGAGTTCGGCTGGATCGCGAATCAAACTGGCCAGCAGGGCCCCGGCTCGGACGGCAATCCGCGCAGCCACTGGCTCCATGCCGGCCCGCAGCGCCGCAGCAAGACTGCTTTCGATCGGGGTCTGGACTTTGGAGTGCTGTCCCGCCGAAACGTCGATCGACCCGTACGGCGGAATCACCCGCGGGGATTGGGTCGTGCCTCGGGATTGACTGGCCGCAGTCGCGACTTCGCGTGCCGAGGCTGCAGCCGTGGCCTCGGCAAGCAGATCGTCCTGCTCGGGTGGAGCCGTCGGATTCGCCAAACCGAGTGCAAATACCAATTCACTCTCGGGCATCGGCCGGCGCTCATAAGAGGCGACGATCGCCTCGAAAAAATCAACGGCCCGGCCGTGCTGATCGCGGTGCCCGAGGTCATGCAACAGTCCGACCATCGGAACTCCGGCCCGAGCGCGCGGGGCCAGCGCCCGCAATGCCGAAGGACCGTCCGGACGGTCGAGTAGTTCTGGGCCGCGAGCCAAGGCGAGCGCGACGATCGATGGCGACTCAAGCGCAACCCCAGGGAGATCGCCCCAGCTGACACGGGTTTCGTCGCCCGGCAACGGCATCCAGGGATCGACGCCCGCCGCGAGAACAGCCGCAGCCAATGTCGTCCAGTCCGATGCCCCGACCTCAAGCAAGAGACGGACAACCGCCCCGGGTGATTCAACCAGCGCGCGTGCCAGCCAATCGTCGGCAATCGCTCGGTGCTGTGGATTGGCGCAAAGCAGTCGCCAGACCGCTCGAATCCGACGCGGCACAGCCGTCCCTGTTTCGGAGTCTTCGAGACTTTCTCCGACCAGCCCGGACGCGCGGGCCGCCTCCAGCATGACGGAATCGCCGCTGCGCGCAGCCACGGCCAGGAGTGCATCGACAGCCGCTGGCGCATAGGCGTCCAGCGCCTTCCACTGCCCTGGCTCCAGCATGGGGCGAACGGTTGGCGTTGTCACCGGATCGTCGACGGACAAGGATTCCGTCCATCCAGTCGCGGCAAAGGCAGCGCCGTCCGATGCGCCGGCTGGGATCACCCCACCCGGTTGGGCATAGGTCAAGGCCTGCGTCGCGCCCTGGGCATCGGAAGGCATCGGACTCGGCGCGTCATCGCGCACACCTGGGGCGGAAGCTTTGCCTGACCGGGCATTAGCACGTGGATTAGGCGCGGGATTTTCCCGGGGCGCCTGGCGAGCGTATCGAACGGTAATCATGAAACAGTACCCAGTCTGGGGCTTGGCACCGGAGCGTCAGACACCCCAGATGTGCCTGATGTGCCTGATCGAGCCTTTGCGGCCACCGTTGAAGTGGCAGCCCCCGGAGAACTCGTCGAGGAGCCTGACGATGCGCCCGGCCCCGATCCAACGGATGTCGTGCCACCCGGGGCACTACCCGACGGCGCGGACGGCGCCGTCCAGCCGTTGGCACTCTGAGCACTATGAGAGGCTCCCCCAGCACCACGAGCGACCTGGCGGTCCCGCAAGAGACCCTGGCGAGCGAAGCGCTCGGCAAGTTCCCGGTCCGTGACTTCCCCGGTCTCCATCATCACGAGCGCGGTCAGGAGCAATTCCCGCTGGCTGCCCTCAGCGATTGCGCGCATCCAACCACGACGCGCAGCTTCGGAAATGACCTTGCGAACACGGCCTGCCCTGCGAGTCGCCAGGAGCAGTTTGGAGGCGTCCCGGACCGCAGGTTCGACCACTGCAGGACGAGCGAGCACCCGGGCATGATCCGCACCGTGGCGGAAACGCCGCACGACGTCGCCCGCCGCATCAAGCGAACGTTGGGCGTCAAGCAAGGATTGGCGAAGCCGTTCCCCGGTGACGGAGGGAACATCACCGGCACTGCCACCCGCTAACCAGGCCAGCTCCATCGCCTGCGAAAGCATCGCACCGTACTCAGCACCTTCCGCGCCGTCTTCGCGAAGCGCGAGGATCGAGGCTCTGACGAACCGCTCGGTCGTTGCATCAATTTCGCGAATCATCGACTCGATTTTTTCCCCAACGGCTTCAACCTCGTGATGCCAGGTCGACAGCCGTTCGAGCGCAGTCTCCAGGAGGGTTGCCGGATCGCCAGGCAACACAGCGACCAGAGCCGCACGAATCCTGGCGGCATGTTCGAGGGGCGCGTCAAGCAGCGAATCGATTGTCGGTTCCATTGAACCGAAGGATCGCATGAACCGCGAATCAGCGGCAGGTTGCTTGACAATTTGGGCGACCGAAACCGCCTGTTGAACCACGGACCGGTCAGACCGCCATAGGAAACATCGTTGGAAAGCGCAGTAAAGCGGCGCCCAGAAATGGATATTCCAGACTATCCCCCGAGCTTGGGACGGAAGCAGGATCTGGGTTGACTCGTCCTGCGGCGATTGAAGCGGTGAGATCTGACACCGTTTCGATCCCGGTCAACAAGGTGGTCCGTGCAGCCTGTGCCGCATCGGCCGAAGTCAAGGCGAAGTCGTGCAACGCCGCTTCCGCAAGCGCATCGACGTGGTCATGTTCACCACGCATCTGAGCCCGCAGCAACCCGAACATGGATTCGCTGGAGTTGCGACAAATATCCAGAACACCCGTCGCATATCGATACGCCGGCAGGACATCTGTTGCCGCGTCGTCCGCGACCTCATACCCCCGCCCGGAAATCACACCCAAGGCCGTCTGACATTGCAATTCAAAAATACGCTGCCAAGCGGACGCCATGAGACAAACCAGGGCAGAACTGGCTTGGGGTGTCGGGCGACCCGCCACCAACCGGCCGGCGGTGGACTGACCATTCGCCTGCGAACCATGACTAGGCATATCGTCTCCTGAACGCGCAGAAGAAGACGCAGTTACCGTGCCCGATCGCCCTCGCGCCGGGATCAGGCGCAACGGGGCCCTACAAGAAACGGTCGAGGTGCTGACGGCTTTGACGATCCAACGCTTGAAGGTTCGGAATCAGAAATTGAATGCCGAGGCGGTCGGTAATGAGCAGTCCAACACTACTCAGTCGCCGGATATATTCTTCACCTCGCAAGGTCAGCTGAGTCGGGCCGCGATTAGTTTCGATCTCCCAGGTGCTTGGGGTGACGTATCCCGAAACCGCGACGATGCGCAGAATCTCCGGCATAAATTCCCGGCTCGCGAGTTCTTCAGACACCAGGCGCCGGACCGACTCGGGTTGGGTATCGAGATGATCAATCCAGGCGAGCTCCTCTCCATGGGGTCCGACCAGAGCGACCCCTTCGTCGGGCGCGGTGATCGGAAACGCCCGCACTGGGATCACGCCAACGCAAGTCTCACCAACCGCGGAAGTCATGATGAGCCGGCCAAAAGCGTCTCTGGCCAGGCTGAATTCGGGCGACATGGTCATCGGATCACCTCGGGGGTTTCACCGCTTTGCGCCGACATGACAGCAGGGGCGGCGGCGTTCCCGCTGGCGGCTGCGAGAACGGCGCCGGTGAGATGGGCAGCTTCGTGTACGGCGGCCATCGTTTGCTCGGGTACCACCAGCTCGACAGGCGGCCCAACATGGGCCTGCGACAGAATCGCCAAATCGGCGGCTGCCTCGGCAGCGGCCTGACGGGCCTGTGCATCATAGAGCTTCCGATAGGCGCCGTCGCGCGCCATCAATTCATCATGCCCCCCCTCCTCGACCACGATCCCGCGATCGAGCACGACCAGTCGGTCGGCACGGCGCAAGGTGCTGAGCCGATGCGCAACCGCAATCGTCGTGCGGCCACGGATGAGGTTCTCGAGCGCCTGCTGAATCTCGATTTCGGTGGTGGTGTCGACCGAAGAGGTCGCCTCATCGAGAATGAGAATGCAGGGGTCGATCAGTAATGCCCGGGCAATCGAGATCCGCTGGCGCTCGCCACCGGACAAGGCTTGACCTCGCTCGCCGACCACCGAGTCGTAGCCATGCGGGAGTCGCAGAATAAATTCATGCGCACGGGCGGCTCGGGCGGCTTTTACAATTTCGCCCCGGGTGGCCTGCGGACGGCCATAGGCAATGTTCTCGGCGATCGTACCAAAAAACAGAAACGGCTCCTGCAGCACAAGGCCAATGTTGCGCCGATAGTCCGACAGGGCATACCGTCGGATGTCGACGCCATCGACCAGAATCGCGCCCTCCGAGACGTCGTGGAAGCGGCAAATGAGATTGACCAGCGTGCTTTTGCCTGAACCGCTGTGACCGACCAGGCCGATCATCTGGCCCGGTGCGATATCCAGATCAATGCCGCGAATCACCGCCCGGTGTCCGTATCGAAACCCTATGCCACGGATCTGGATCCGCCCCTCCAGGCGCCCCCGTGGGTCACCACACGGGGCTGGATCGATCGGATCGGGGACGCTCGAGACGTGATCCAGAATATCGAAAATCCGCTTGGCGCCGGCTGCAGCCTTCTGTGTCAACGACACGATCCGGCTCATGGAGTCCAGTCGAATATAGAACCGCCCGATATAGGCCAGAAACGCCGCCAGCACACCCACCGTGATGCGGTCATTGGCGACCTGCCAGATCCCGGTCGCCCAGACCACGAGTAGACCGAGTTCCGTCATCAGGGTTACGGTCGGTGAGAACAGGGACCAGACCCGGTTCACACGGTCATTGACCGCCAGGTTCCGGTCGTTCGCTTCGCGAAAACGCGCGATCTCCCGCTTTTCCTGAGCGAAGGCCTTGACCACCCGAATCCCGGGAATCGTGTCTGTGAGGACGTTATTGATTTCGCCCCAATTCCGGTCGACCTTCTCAAAGCCATGCCGCAGACGATCCCGAACGAGATGAATCGTCCAGGCGATGAAGGGCAGCGGGACCAGAGTCACAAGCGCCAGCTTCGGGTCGATGGAGACCAGGATGGCAGCCGTCATCAGGATCATCAGCACATCATTGGTGAAGTCGAGCAGATGCAGCGACAGAAAAACACAGATGCGGTCACTCTCGTTGCCGACCCGGGCGATCAGGTCGCCCGTGCGCTTCGCGCCGAAGTACTCAAGCGACAGCGACTGCAGATGTGCAAACGCCGTGGTCCGCAAATCAGCACCGATCCGTTCGCTGACCCGCGCAAGCAACCAGGTTCTGGCCCAGCCAAGCACCCACGCGAGAATCGCTGCGACTAGCAGCCCTGCCAGATAACCGCGCACCTGTACCGGATCGATTGGACGACCGTTCTGATAGGGAATCAGAACTTCGTCCATCAGCGGCATCGTCAGGTAAGGCGGGACCATGGTGGCTGCGGTGGTTGCCAGCGTAAGCAACAAACCAAGCGCCAACTCGGTACGGTACGGTCGGGCGAAACGACCCAGGCGCAGGAGCGACCAGGTCGATGATGGCGTCGCAGCCTCATCGCCCGCCTCCTGAGAGTCGTCGGTGCCCGGCCCGTCCTGGAGCGAATCGTCCGAGCCATCCGCCGTGCTGTCAAAATCAGCCTGGCGCCAGGCGCCTGAGTTGAGATCCGGATTGGAAGCAATTGAACGCAGAGCGGTTTGCCGTTCGAAGACGGCAACCAGTCGCGTGGCGTCGTCCTGCTGCGCCAGCGTATGGCGCCAGATCGCGACCCGCCCCTGCGAGTCGATCAGTTCCAGACTCGCCACTCCTGCGTGATCTCGCCGCTGCAACCGCAGATCAGCCCGAAGTGGCCAACTGCTCCAGCTCGTCTCTCCGGGGGCGCGTGCCAGCAATCGCTCCCGAGTGACGCAGACACAGCCCTGCGCGTAGCGCAGCCGATCGTCAAGATCGGTATGCAGTTCGGCCAGTGCTTGCCCGCCCAAGCCCGGGGGTAGATCAACGCCGTTCGGTGCAGAAGATAGGTTCATAAGCCCCTCAACGCACCAGTCCAGCGTTTGGCCGACGTCCGGCTGTCGGAGCCAATTTTATTTGGCGACGTCAACCGAGTGGACCAACTGCGCGTTTTCGACATCAAGACCTTCAGGCACTCACCTTGCAGCCGACCGTTCGTATGAATCCCCTTGCGCATCAGATCGAATTCATCCGTGAAACTATTCTGCGCGGCCCAAATGTCTGGACGTATACCCCGGTGCTCGAGGCTCTGGTCGACATCGGCTCGCTAGAGGATTTCCCGTCCAATCTGCTCCCCGGTTTTTCCGAGCGATTGTCGGCATGGCTACCCGGTCTGATCGAGCACCGCTGCAGTCCCGGCGTGCGCGGCGGTTTCCTTCAGCGTCTGACCGAAGGCACGTGGCCGGCGCACATTCTCGAACATGTCTCTCTGGAACTCCTGGGCCTGGTTGGCCTGCCTGCTGGATTCGGCCGCGCACGGGAAACCGAGACCCGCGGCGTCTATCGAGTCATCATTAGCGCCCCGCAGGAAGATGTCTCGAGACTGGCGCTCCAGATTTCTCGAGATCTGGTGCTGGCTGCCATCGCCGACCAGCCATTCGATCTGGCCAGCGCCCTGACCGAACTGCGCGACCTGGTCGAATCCCGATGGCTTGGCCCGAGTACGTCGGCGATCGCTGAGGCGGCAGAAGCCCGGGGCATACCGATGATCCGCCTCAATGACGGCAATTTGGTCCAGTTCGGCTACGGCAACCAGCAGCGCCGGATTTGGACGGCCGAAACTGACCGCACCAGCGCCATTGCCGAAGGCGTATCACGCGACAAGGAACTGACTCGCCGTTTACTCGCTCAGTGCGGCGTTCGGGTTCCGGAAGGACGTATCGTCGCCAGCCCCGAAGAAGCGTGGGAGGCGGCGCAAGAGATTGGTCTTCCGGTCGTAATCAAACCCACCGACGGCAATCACGGCCGCGGGGTCTTTACACACCTGTCGTCGCAGGAAGAGATCATCGCCGCTTGGCGTATTGCCGAGCAGGAGGGTAGCGCGGTGCTCGTCGAAGAGTTCATTGTCGGTAATGAACACCGCATTCTCGTCGTGGGCGGCAAAGTCATCGCAGGTGCCCGCGGTCAAACAGCGTCCATCACCGGCGACGGCCAGTCCAGCGTTCTGGCGCTGATCGAATCCCAGCTTAACTCCGACCCGCGTCGCGGGACGACCGAAGATCATCCCCTCAACCGGGTTCGGATCGATTCTGCTGCCCAGATCGAACTGTCGCGGCAAGGCCTGACGCCCGAAGCGATTCCGGCTCTCGGGCAGGAGGTGCTGATTCAGCGCAACGGAAATGTCGCCTTTGATATCACCGAGCAGATTCATCCGGAGGTCGCGGAACAGGTTTGCCTGGCCGCCCGCATCGTCGGTCTGGATATCGCGGGTATCGATCTGGTCGCTCAGGACATCAGCCGCCCGCTCGCCGAACAGGGGGCCGCGATTGTTGAGGTCAATGCCGGACCAGGCCTCCTGATGCACCTCAAACCCGCCGCCGGCGTTGCCCAGCCTGTCGGCCAAGCTATCATGGCTCATCTGTTTACCGGTGAACCCAATGGCCGCATCCCGCTCATCGGGATCACAGGTGGTCACGGCCGCAGCGCGGTCGCCCAGGGGCTCGCAAGGCTTCTGCGCGCGGAAGGACAACGGACCGGGCTTGCCTGTACGCAGGGGGTCTGGATCGACCAGCGCCAACTCCAGACCGATGATGGTGCGAACTGGAACAGCGCCCGACGACTGCTGCTGAATCCCCTGGTGGAAGCTGCAGTGATCGAAAACAACAGCCGCGTCATCCTGCAGGAGGGACTGGCCTACGACCGTTGCCAGATCGGCATCGTGATCAATGCGTCGGATACAGCCCGCGAACATCCTGAGCTGACCGATGCGGACGCCATCCTGCGGGTGCTGCGGACTCAGGTCGACGTGGTCCTGCCAAGCGGGGCTGCGGTTCTGGATGCCACCGATCCGATTGCCCTCGAAATGGCACCCCTCTGTGATGGCGAAGTTGTCCTGTTTTCGATGGATGCACAAGCACCCGCACTGGTCGACCATCGCGTCCGCTCCGGCCGAGCAGCCATCGTCCGAGACCATCTGATCGTCCTCACGTGTGGCCCTGATGAGGTCGTGCTCGGTTCGGTCGCTGACTTTGTGACGCCAGATGACGACAACGTCGGGCAATGGCACGCCGCACTGAAGATCCTGCTCGCAACTGCAGCAGCCGGTTGGGCGCTCGGCATCGCCCCGGCGCAGTTGCGCGGCGCGCTCAAACTGCAACCCCTCGCAGCCATGAATCCGTCTTTCGCCAAGGCTAGCCAACGGACACAGGCGCCACAGCGCACCGTGCCACCGCCGCCGACTGGCGTGATCCAAGAATCCCAGGTCTGAGATATCCCCGATGGAAGTATCCCGTGTCCGTGCGCTCCGTGGCCCGAACCTCTGGAGCCGACGTACCGCAATCGAAGCGGTCATTCAGTGCAGTGCTGCAGAGTCGTCTGGCGCCGCGCTACATGACCTTTCGGCCCGACTGCATGCCACATTCCCGGAATTGGGCGTCGTGCACAACCTCCCGCATGCGCTGGCTGCCACAGCGCTCACGTTGCAGATCCGGGCGGGCTGCGCAGTCTCGTTCCTGCATGTCGCCGAGACTGCAGACAGCCAGACCCACCAGATCGTCGTTGAGTACAGCGAAGAAGCGGTCGGAAGACTCGCGATCGAGCTGGCGCACGGGCTCTGCGCCGCGCTCATCCAGAGCGGCCCGTTTGACCTCGAGGACGCCATCATCCGCTTGCGTGATCTCGATGAGGACCAACGTCTGGGACCCAGCACGGCGTCGATCGTTCGCGCGGCAACCGCACGCGGGATCCCGTTTACGCGACTGACCGAGGGTAGTCTGGTCCGGTTTGGCTGGGGAAGCCGTGCCCGCCGGATTCAGGCGGCCGAAACCAGCGAATCGAGTGCGATCGCGGAGTCGATTGCCCAAGACAAGGCGCTCACCAAAACGCTCCTCAATATCGCCGGCATCCCGGTGCCCCAGGGCCGACAGGCCGAGAGTGCGGACGATGCCTGGGCGGCTGCTCAGGAGATCGGACTCCCAGTGGTCGTCAAACCGCGCGACGGCAATCAAGGCAAGGGTGTCGCTGTTAATCTGACCAGCGGCGATCAGGTTCGTGCGGCCTATGACGCTGCTGCCGAGATTCGACGCGATGTTCTGGTCGAACAATTTTTCCCGGGTCATGACTTTCGTCTGCTGGTCGTCGGGAATCGGCTGGTCGCGGCAGCCCGTCGGGATCCTCCCCAGGTGACTGGCGATGGCGTTTCATCGGTTCAGGCCTTGATCGATATCGTCAATTTGGACCCGAGGCGCGGGAGCGGTCATGCGACCTCTCTCACCAAGATCCCAACGGATGCGATCACCCAGTCAACCCTGGCGGAACAAGGTCTGACTCTCGCTTCTGTCCCGAGTGCGGGACGTCGTGTCGTGCTTCGCAACAATTGCAATCTCAGCACGGGCGGCTCGGCGACCGACGTGACTGCTCAGGTTCATCCGGAACTCGCTGAATGCGCCGTCGAAGCGGCCCGCATGGTGGGACTGGATATCTGCGGCATCGATATCGTCTGCCAGACTGTTGAACAACCGCTGGCGGTCCAGGGCGGCGGGATTGTCGAAGTCAACGCGGCCCCTGGTCTGCGGATGCACCTGGACCCCTCCTATGGTTCAGCACAACCCGTCGGCGAAGCGATCATCGATGCCCTCTTTGACGCGGACGAGACCGGTCGAATTCCGGTCGTTGCCGTGAGCGGCAATAACGGAAAGACGACCACCGTCCGCCTGATCGCACACCTCCTGGCGCGAGTCGGCCATCGGGTTGGCATGACGGGAACCGACGGGGTCTGGGTCGATGGGCGTCGCATTGATACGGGTGATTGCAGCGGACCGCTTAGCGCACGTAGCGTGCTGGCACACCCTGATGTGGATGCCGCCGTCTTTGAAACGGCACGCGGTGGGATGTTGCGCGAGGGCTTGGCATTCGATCGCTGCGATGTGGCAGTCGTGACCAACATTGGCCGCGGTGACCATCTTGGTATGAATTTCATCGAAACAGCGGCGCAACTTGCCAATGTCAAGGGAATGATCGTTCGCAACGTCGCCCCCAAGGGCATGGCCGTCCTGAATGCGGCCGACCCACTGGTTGCCGAGATGGCGAAGACCTGTCCCGGAGCGATCACATTCTTTGCCCGCGATCGGCATCATCCGCTCATGGCAGCGCATCGCGTGCGTGGCAACCGAGTTGTCTTTGAGGACAGTGGTTCGATCGT
This sequence comes from Burkholderiaceae bacterium, assembly GCA_040401595.1. Lineage (GTDB taxonomy): Bacteria > Pseudomonadota > Gammaproteobacteria > Burkholderiales > Burkholderiaceae_E > RFPW01. The sequence continues at coordinate 150,546 of JBBAOE010000002.1, read as the reverse complement.
TGCGGTCCAAGGCAATGTCGAGCACCGCTTCGTATTGTCCGATATCCCATTCACGGGGCAAGGCCAGTTGGGCTTTCAGGTCGAAAATGCGATGGCGGCCATTGCTGCAGTCTGGGCGCTAGGGCTCGACTGGAATCTGGTCCGCTCCGGGTTGGAATCCTTCAGCACCGACGCGGCTGGCGTGCCAGGTCGCTTCAATGTTTCCTATCATCGCGGCGCAACCGTGATTGCCGATTACGGCCACAATCCCGATGCGATGATCGCGCTGGTCGAAGCGGTCGAATCGATGCCGGCACGACGTCGCTCCGTCGTCATCAGCGGCGCCGGCGATCGACGCGATATCGATCTCAGTGATCAAACCCGGATCCTCGGGCAGGCCTTCGATGATGTCGTCCTCTATCAGGACGCATGTCAGCGCGGACGCGCAGATGGCGAAGTCCTGGCGCTGCTGAGGCAAGGTCTGAGCGGCGCGCGGCGGACCCGCAGGATTGATGAAATCCAGGGGGAGTTCCTCGCTATCGATACGGCATTGCGCCGCTTGCGCCCGGGCGATCTGTGTCTGATTCTGGTCGATCAGGTCGAGCAGGCTCTGGCTCATATCGCACAACGGATCGACGGACTGGCGCCCGCCATCGCCAGCCAGTTGCGTTCGACCCGCCGCTCGGACACACCACTGAGCGCCGATTCGGCATTGGCGCAGGCGGCTTGAGGTTTCGGGCCTACCCGATCAGGCTATTCCCCCAGATCTTCATTTGGCGTTGGCGGGGCCGACTGCTCTCGGGTCTGTGTCTGCTGTGGATCGCGGGCATCGCACAAGCTTCGGATCTGGGGGAGCGGATCGCGCCGTGCACGGTCTGCCACGGTGATCAGGGCCGGTCTGGCCGCGACGCGTATTACCCGCGGATTGCCGGTAAGCCAGCCGGATATTTACTGAATCAGCTCCGCCATTTTCAGGCTGGCAGGCGTCACTATGCCTGGATGACAGCGCTGGTGGACCCGCTCCCCGAGTCGTATCTGACGGAGATTGCTGAACACTTCGCCGCACTCAATCCGCCCTACGCCCCACCGACGCCAACCACACTGGCGCCCGATCAAATTGAACTGGGCCGCAGGCTTGTCCTCGAGGGCGACCCTGGGCGTGCGCTTCCAGCCTGCGTCCAATGTCATGGTCAACAGTTAATGGGGTTGCAGCCCGCGATTCCAGGATTGTTGGGGCTGACCCGCGGTTATCTGGTCGCCCAGATCGGAGCTTGGCAGGCAGGATCACGACGAGCTTACGATCCTGACTGCATGGCGGGGATCGCCAAGAAACTACAGCCGCAAGAATCCGCAGCCATCGCGCAATGGCTTGCCGCACAACCGGTGAAAGCGATGGTAAAACCGGCGATCGAACCCACGCGCAGACTGCCGCTCAAGTGCGGCGGCATCCCGCAATCCAGTGAGATGCCAACAGTCGGAGAAAGACCTCAGACTGAATCTGGGCATCCGCGATGAAGTGGCGTCCCGCGCTTGCCGCAATGGCGTCCCTGGCACTGGTTGGTTTGTGCCTGATCGGTTGGCTCGGCCTTGGGGCTCATGGTGACGACGGGCCACAACCCCCTAAAACCGCAGACCCCCAAGCGCAAATCGCGCGCGGCGAATACCTCACACGGGCAGGTCATTGCGTGGGATGCCACAGCGCGCGAGGGGGTGCAGCGTTCGCAGGCGGGAAAGCGATCGAAACCCCATTTGGCGTGGTTTACGCCTCAAATCTGACCCCAGATGCAGAGTCCGGATTGGGTCGATGGAGCGCGACCGACTTCTGGCAAGCCATGCACCATGGCCGCTCCCGGGATGGCCGGCTCCTGACCCCCGCGTTTCCGTTTACGAACATGACCCGGGTCACGCGAGAGGATTCAGACGCGATCTTCGCCTGGCTTCAAACCCTGCCACCGGTCTCACAGCGCCAACCCGATAACAACCTCCGCTTCCCGTTCAACACGCAGGCCGCCATGGTCCTGTGGCGTGCTCTGTATTTTCGTCCTGGCATTGAACGGCCAGATCCTGAACGTTCTGCGCTCTGGAACCGCGGCGCCTATCTGGTTCGCGGTCTGGGCCACTGCGAGGCATGCCATGCCCCCCGTAATGCGCTGGGTGCGGTCGCAACCGGACCTGTCTGGCCAGAATCCAGCGCCGGCCAAAGCCCCCGTAAGGCACCTATGTCAGAGCTCAGTGGCGGCTGGTTGCCGGCGCAGGACTGGTATGCCCCCTCGCTGCGCCTCCATCCCGAAGCGGGCTCTACCCGCCCATGGTCGACCGACGAGCTTGTCGCGCTGCTGCGCGATGGACGCCATGATCGTGCAACCATCCTGGGCCCAATGGCCAAGGTGGTTTTCAACAGCACGCAATGGCTGTATGACGATGACCTGACTGCGATGGCGACCTTTCTGCTGTCGCTGCCTCGAGGTGAGAGCCGCCCCCCACCCGGGATTCCAGCGCCGACCGCACGCGACGACACCCTTCGACTGGGCCTCACACTTTATGACAAACACTGTGCTGACTGCCACGGGGAGAACGGATCTGGCCAAGCCGGCCGTTACCCAGCACTGGCCGGCAGCCGCACGGTCACCCTCCCGATTGCCGCCAATACGATCCAGATCGTGATGCACGGTGGCTATGCCCCGGGTACAGCGGGCAATCCCAGACCTCATGGGATGGCACCCTCTGGACCTTTTCTGAGCGATCTCGAAGTCGCTGCTGTGGTCACCTACATCCGTAGCGCCTGGGGAAATCAGGCAACCCCGATCGATGCGTATGAAGCCGGGAAATACCGACGTCTGCGAACGGACTGACGCATTCCAACCACAGATCACTCTGGTTCGAATCCATGGCGCGCACCCTCGCTGATTACTGGCGGACCTACCGGCATCAGGGGCTGCGGTCCGTATGGGCTAACCTCCTCGAGCGATACTGGTTTGATTGGCGATTCGGTACCGATACCGGCCTGCCACTCGCACGGCCCGATTTTCAGACGCACCCCAGCCAATTCGAGCACGGACTTTCGTATGCCAGTTCCTGGACCAGTGAAGTCCGTATCCACTTCCGTGAGGTCCGGGCGCTGCTGGGCGATACATTCCCGCAGTGGTGCTTTGTGGATATCGGCTGCGGCAAAGGCAAAGTGGTCCTGCAATGGCATCAGGAATGTCTGCGGGCCGGCGCATCCCAGAAAACCATCGGGGTGGATTACTACGAGCCGCTGATTCAGATTGCGCAATCAAATCATCGAAAGCTCTTCGGAGATACCGGGCACTATCTCGTCGCTGAAGCAAGCGCAATGAACTTCCGGGCGTTGGGCGAGCGCCTGATCGCGTACCTCTACAACCCGTTCGATGAAGTCGTGCTGACCGCCGTCTTGAGAAAGCTCGCTCAGCAGCCGTGCATTCTGATCTACACCAACCCGACCTATTCGGATTTACCGTTGCAGTTCGGCTTTCGCTTGCACCACCACAAGCGAAAATCCTTTCACGTTAATCAGGAGACCATGATCTTTGTGCAGGATCGAATCCTGCCCTGATTCGAATCCTGCACCTCATGCGAGGGGTCCTAGGTTAACCGCCGTAGAGGAAGTTCGGCAGCCAAAGCGTCAGGCCTGGCCAGACATACATGAAGACCATACACAAGATCACGATCAGCATGTACGGCATCATTCCAGCAAAAATCTGGTTGATCGTGACATGCGGCGGCGAAACCCCCTTCAGATAGAAGGCCGACATCGCGACTGGCGGGGAGAGGAACGCTGCCTGGAGATTCACGAACACCAGCACACCCCAGAGAATCGGGTTGATCTCAAAATGCTGAAGCAGTGGCAGAAAGATCGGAACGAAGATCACAATGATTTCCGTCCACTCCAGAGGCCAGCCCAGCACGAAGATGATTGCCTGCGACAGCAGCATGAACTGCAGTGGGCTGAGGTTCAAGGCCATCACCCATTCCTCGACGAGACGCTGCCCACCCAGAATCGCAAATACCGCCGAAAAGAGTGCCGAGCCCACGAACAACCAACACACCATCGAGGTTGTCTTCGCTGTCAGGAATACCGCTTCCTTGATCTTCTTGAAATTCAATGAGCGCGCATAAAGTGCCATCAGGAAGGCACCAGCCGCACCCACGGCAGCCGATTCCGTCGCTGTCGTGATCCCAAATAAAATCACGCCAAGAACAACCAAGGTCAGGGTCGCCAAGGGCATCACCGAGGAGACCAGCATCGTCAAAATTTCAAACTGCTCCGCGTCAAATTTGGCGTAGTACCAAGCGAGCAAACCCAAGGTCAGCAAAACAGCAATACCGAAGCCTTGCTTGAATCCTTCGGGAACCCCAGGCGCCTTGGCCACTTCAGTCTGAACCCCCTCCATTGCCTGCAGGCCACCGCCAGACTGCGCGCCCGGGGGTTCCTGGACACCCCCGACAGCCGATCCAGGCGGTTCCTGCAGACCGCCGCCCGATGCGCCGGGCGGCTCCTGGAGACCGCCAGCGGAAGGCGGCTCTTGTAAACCACCGGCCGCGCTCACGTCCCCGCCGGACGTTGAGGCGATCGAGGTGCTCACCGCAACGGGCGCATCAACTTCCTGCGAATGAATGACCACATACCACCAGGTCGCACCCAGGCAGACGGCCGCCAACCACACCGGAACCAGTGCACGAAACAGCGCCCAGACCAGTTGTAGCCACGTGATCCGCAACCCTTTGCTGGCTGCCTGAAGCGCCCGGCCGGGAGACACTACAGCCGTCAGAAGCGTTAGGAGCATCCGCTTGGAATACACCTCGGCCAGATGTGCAACCCAAGGCGAGATCGGCGCGCGCATTTGCTCGATAGGTAGCTTCGGAGCCACCTTGGGGTCGATCACCGCCCAGCCGATGACGTACACGAGATACAAAAACGCCAGGAAAAATCCCGGGAACATCGCCGCCGCATAGAGTTTGACAACCGACTGACCAGCCACAGCGGCGTACACGATGATCATGACCGAGGGCGGGATCAAAATCCCCAACGTGCCGCCGGCAGTAATGACGCCAGAGGCCATTCTGACGTCATATCCAGCATTGAGCATGGGACGCATGGCGATCACGCCCATCAACACGACGACTGCGCCAACGAGTCCGCTGGCAATTCCCCAAAAGGTACAGATGATCAACGTCGTCACCGCGAGTGATCCCGGGACCCCGCGGAACGCTAGCCGCACGCTGTTGAACATCCGGTCCACCAACGCGCCCCGTTCCATGACGTAACCCATCAGCACGAAAAGTGGGATGGACAGCAGGGTCTCATTGGTCATCGCACCGAAGGCGCGCTGCACCATCAAATCAAAAATTCGATTGTCGTACCACGCGATTGCAGGATCGTAGAAAGCAACGAATCCAAACATCATGCCAAGGCCCATCAGCGTAAACGCCGTCGGGAAGCCCATCATGATGACTATCACGATGAGGCCCAGCATCGTGAGTCCGAGGGCTGGATTGCTCATGACAACTTACCCCCACCGGTTGCACGCTGATGCGCAGACTCTTCGATCGCTTTGGCATTTGCAATCGCGTCGCGACGGGCTTCATCGTCGACGAACTCGCTCCCCGCGAGTTGTTGTTCAACCACGTCCATTTCCTCAGCATCCTTCAGGCGCGGCGGCCAATCGCCGGTCTTGATACAGACGGCGCAGCGAATAATCTCAGCGATACCCTGGAGCAGCACAATCGCACCTGCCAGAGGAATCACAAACTTGAACGGGTAAACCGGAAGTGGCGTCGCATTGAATGTCTGCTCATGAATGGCCAGCGAATCGTGAAAGTAAGTCCAGCCAGCCCAGGTTAGAGCACCAATACCGGGCAGAAAGAAGAGGATGAACAAACAGAGATCCAGAACCGCCTGGGTTCTCGGCTTCATGCTGCCGTAAAAAAAATCGCCCCGGACATGACCATCCTGAGAAAGCGTGTAGGCGCCCCCCATCATGAATAACGTCCCGTACATCATGTTATTGACATCGTAAATCCATGCAGTGGGCGCATTCAGGGCGTAGCGCTTGAACACTTCGGCGCAGACCACCAGCATCAAAGTAACGATCAGCCAGGCGGCGGCTTTGCCCGCAAACATACTGAAGCGGTCCGCGGTATGGAGGAGTTTTTGGATATTCATCGTGACCAGTCAAACAAAACGGCCATTCGAGACGCATCTCGAATGGCCGGCGGCCGGAAACCGGAAGATTGGGGACAAATCTCAGTAACCGGTAACCCGGCCTGCCAACCGCCTCTAACAATCAGGCTTTTTTCGCAGCAAAATAATGGTTATAGGCCATCTTGAAATCGACCATGTAGTCGTTCTGCCATTGCCCAGCACGCTGCGCAAACGCCTTTTGCGAATCCAGCACTTTCTTGAACGCAGCGTTTTCGCCAGCCTTCTTAGCGATCACTTTGTCCCAAACATCAAGCTGAGCACGCAAGATCGCGTCAGGAGTCTTGTAGAACTTGACTCCCGATTTTTTCAGTTCGATGTAATCCTGCGAATTGCGCTCGATTGCCTTCCAACTCATGTCTGCACTGGACGCCTGCACGGCGTAATCAATCACAGACTTCAGTTCCGCTGGCAGCGCGTCGTATTTGGCTTTGTTGAACAGGATCTCAAACTGTTCGCCACTCTGATGGAAGCTTTGCAGCATGCAGTTTTTCACGACATCGGCAAATCCGAGTATTCGGTCCGATGTGGCATTGTTGAACTCAGCCGCATCGATCAGTCCGCGGTCCAGTGCGGGAACGATTTCCCCACCTGGCAATGGGTTCACGGCAGCGCCAAGCTCAGTGAATACATCCACCGCTAAACCGACCGTCCGGTATTTCAAGCCTTTCAGATCTTCGACTTTTGCGATTGGCTTTTTGAACCATCCCAGGGGCTGCGTGGGCATCGGTCCGTACACACACGACACGACATCGATATTGAGCGACTTGTAAATCTCCTCGAGCAGCGCCTTCCCACCGCCGTAGTAATGCCACGCCAGGACCATATTGGGGTCCATCCCGAAGGCCGGGCCCGACCCCCACAGTGCAAGCGCGTTGCTCTTACCGTAGTGGTAAGCCAGGACGCCGTGACCGCCGTCCAGGGTGCCTTTGTTCACCGCATCAAGCAACTGGAAGGCCGGTACCACGGCACCCGAGGGCAGGACCTCAATTTTCAGACGACCACCCGCCATATCATTGACCTTCTTGGCGAAGTCGTTGGCGTACTCGTGGAAAATATCCTTGGCCGGCCAGGTGCTCTGGAAGCGAAAACTGACGGGCTGGGCCGTACTGATCATGGGTGCTGCCAGTGCGGCAGCACCCGTCGCTCCGACGGCCGTATTTTTCAAAAACTGGCGTCGCTTGGCCGGTGCGTTGGACTTAGCGGTCATGGTGATCTCCTGAGGCGATTTTGAGGGTTGAACGTAGCTATCACGGGATCGCAGTCCCACAATTGGAAAACCCATGGTTCTGAAACTGACCCCGAATTATGCTACCGGTGCCGGACTGATTCCAGCCGAAACAAGGGCTGGAAGCCCGCGAGAACCGAAATTAAGGGTTTCCCCTAGCCAATCATGGGCCCCACCGAAAAGCGATGATTGCACTCTCGCGAACGCATGGCTCTCCTCACTCACCCGAACTTTCATTCCTTCCTGAAGTCACTATGTCTCAAACTTCATTTGTCAGCAGGACGTTGAAATCCATCCTGACCCTCGCATTCAGCTTCACCTGGAGTCTGAACATTGCCCTCGCAGCCCGCATTGCAGGCGTTGAGCTGGCGCCTCCTCTACCCGCCAGTCCGGTCAGTGACACTTACTGGGGGGTCACTGTCACCGATCCCTACCGATTTCTGGAAAACACGCAAAACCCGGACGTTGCCCGGTGGATGCGGGATCAGGCAGATGCAACGGCCAGCATCCTGAAAAAAATCCCTGGTCGGTCAACCCTACTGGCCCGACTCACACAAGTGGAAAACTCGGCGAGCGGCACAGCCTCACAGATTCGCCCAACGGCGAGTGACCGATGGTTCTACCTGAAACGCGACCCTGAGGACAATCAGTTTCGACTCGTCTGGCGGCAAGGTCTGGAGGGCGCAGAAAAAGTCATCTTCGACCCTAAATCGCTCAGTGAATCGACCGGGAGTCCGCATGCCATCATGGACTACGCACCCTCCCCCGATGGTCGCCGGGTCGCTTATGCGGTCCAGGTCGGAGGTAGCGAAATCGGTACGATGCACGTCGTCGACGTCGACACCGGCACCGCACTGATCGAACCTGTCGACGCCATTCGATATGCCAGCGTTTCCTGGTTGGACGACAGCAGCGGATTTTTCTACTCCAGACTACGTTCCAATTATCAAGAACGACCAGCCACCGAGCGATTTGGTGACAGAGCCCGGCACTTCCGTCGCCTCGATGGCGCAAGCCCCGAGAATGGTGACCGAATCGTTTTCAGTGCATCACGAGCGCCTGAGCTCAATTTGCCTGACTATGTTTCGGGCTATGTCGCACAGATCCGTGGAACCCGAACCGCGGCCCTGATCGCAGCATTTGGCGTTGACCGACGTAACGCTCTTTACCTGGCGGATCTCGACGACGTCATTCAGGGCAAGGCGCGGTGGCGTCCTGTCATCAGCCAGGCCGATCGGGTCCACGGAATCGTGTTCGGAGGCGGATGGATCTATGTTCGAACGGACGCCGGTGCTCCCCGTTTCAAGGTCCTGCGCATTCCGCTGGACAAACCCAGCTTCGCACACAGCGAGGTTGTTCTTCCCGCGAGCACGAGCGTCATCTACGACCTCGCGGCCGCCCGCGACGGTCTTTATATCTCAAAGCGAGATGGCGTCCTGGGGTCAGTGCTTCGGGTACCCCATCAGAACAGTATCGACATCCAGACGGTCGCCCTGCCATTCAGCGGCACCGTGGGCCTCTCGGCCGATTCAGCCAACGATGGCGCACTCCTTAGCCTGGGCGCCTGGACCCGGACCAGCAAGCCCTATCGTTTTAATCCAAAGAACGGTCAGGTGACGCAGATACAGTTGGCAAAAGCCGGCACATTCGATACCCCTCCGGGGATCATCTCTCGTGAAGTCATGGTCCCCAGTCACGACGGCACACTGGTTCCCCTGTCGATCATTTCGCGCGCCGATGTCAAACTGGATGGAAACAATCCAACGATCCTTTACGGCTACGGTGCCTATGGCACAACGGAATCGCCCTTCCTGAGTCCGAGTGTTTACACCTGGGTCGAACGCGGCGGTATCTATGCATTCGCCCACGTTCGGGGCGGTGGCATGCTCGGTTCGGAGTGGCACCTCGCAGGCAAGATCGCCACCAAGCCCAACACCTGGAAAGACGCGATCGCAACAGCACAATGGTTGATCGAGAACCGTTACACCTCGCCAACCCGCTTGGGCATTTACGGCGGTAGCGCCGGTGGCATCCTGGTCGGTCGGGCCATCACGGAACGACCAGATCTCTTCGCAGCTGCGATTCCCTCGGTGGGCGTGATGGACAGCGTACGGATGGAACTTGAACCCAACGGCGTCGCAAACATTCCAGAGTTTGGCACCACCAAACAGGAAGACCAATTTCGGGCGTTGCTCGCCATGAGTTCGTACCATGCGATTCAGGATGGGAAGCGCTACCCCGCCACACTCTTGGTACATGGCGTCAATGATATCCGTGTGCGGGTATCGAACTCGACCAAGTTTGCTTCGAGGCTGGTACAAGCCCAGATGACCGAATCCGATCACGCTCGGGCCAAGCTGCCGGCTGGGTCCCTGCCCCCCCTGCCTGCGTCCCCGAATTTATCCCTTGGGCAAACGATCCCACCTGTCCTTTTACGCCTGGAATATCAGGCTGGACACGGCCAGGGGAGCACGAGAGAACAATCCCGGGAGCGCATTGTCGACATCTTTTCTTTTCTGCTGTGGCAGTTCGGCGAAGCCGGATTTTTGCCGATCACCAACCCTTGAGATGCGTGGGCCGCAGACTGAACCAGCGCGACAGCCTAGGCCCGAATCGCGGGCCTCTCTCATGACTTGAAGGTCGGTCGCGACCCTGCAAAAGACGGAGTCCCAATCACCGACCCACGACTGGCGAGACAAGGTCATGGACTCGTACCAGGGGCTGTCCGAGCGTTCGGGATTGGCCTGCCAGACCGTCGTCACGAAAGTGTCGGCGTTCGATAGCTGGGAGCGCCAGTTGCTGACTCTACCTCGGGCTGCAACCGCTCGACCCGCGCTCCACTTCCGGCACACCATCAAGACTTGGCTTCGCCACCTCGATCCAACTCGATCATGCGCTGGATGCTGCTCGCCAGCCTGGCGCTCGCGCTGCCCGGCTGGTTCGGACTGCGCTGGTGGCTTGGAACAGAAGTCGAAACGGAACTGATTTCCCGACGCAGTCTGACCAAAGTGATTGTCGCAAGTGGTCGGGTTGAAAGTCCCCACCGAGTTGAACTGGGTGCGCAAATCACGGGGACCGTCCGTCAGGTTCCGGTAAGTGAAGGTCAGACAGTCATGGCGGGCACGGTCCTGGTTGAACTGGAATCGACTGAACTCTTCGCCGCGCGGCAACAGGCTGAAGCCGCCGTCGCCCAGGCTCGCTCACGGCTAATGCAGATCGAAAACGTGCAACGCCCCGTCGCGCTTCAACAACTCCGTCAGGCGCAGGCCACCCTTCAGACCGCACTGCGTCAGCAGCAACGGCAAGAGGCACTCTTTACCCAAAACTTTATTGCTGATGCTGCACGACAGGATGCCGTCAAGGCCGCTGAAATCGCCGACGCACAAGCCCGTTCGGCCCAACTGCAAGCACTGACGGTTCAAGTCGGAGGCAGTGACTGGCAAGTCTCGCGTGATGCCCTCCTCCAGGCTCAGGGCCTGCTTCGGGCGGCCGAGTCGCGACTCCAGTACGCGACCATCCGGGCACCCCGCGGTGGCATCCTGATTCATCGGCAGGTCGAGGCCGGCGACGTCGTGCAGCCCGGAAAAAGCTTGATGACGCTTTCGCCGAGCGGCTCGATGCAACTCGTCGTTCAGATCGATGAAAAGAATCTGGGACTCCTCACTCTCGGACAATCAGCGATCGCATCCGCCGACGCCTTTCCAAAGGCCCAGTTCCCAGCCGAACTGGCTTACATCAACCCGGGAGTCGATGTTCAAACGGGCGCAGTGGAAGTCAAGCTCGATGTGCCAAATCCACCTGATTTTCTGCGCCAGAACATGACAGTGTCGGTCGAAATCGCCGTGGCACGCCGGGTCAATGCACTGCTGGTTCCCAGCGGCGCCATTGTGAATTCAAGCGGCAATGCACCCAGCGCGTTTATCGCTCAGGCTGGCCATGCCGTGCGCAAATCCGTTCGTCTGGGCCTGCAAAGTGGCCTCTACACCGAAGTCCTAGAAGGTTTGGCGGAGGGCGCTACCGTAATTCTCAAGCCACAACTGGTTCTGGAGGGCGCTCGGGTACGCCCGATCAGTCTGCCAGGACCGATCCCCGGCCAAGCGACGCCCTAACAACACGCCACGCATGCTGACGCCATGGTTACCGTTCGAATGGATCGTCGCACTGCGCTTTTTACGTCAAGGCCGTCTGCAAACCCTGTTCATTCTGGCGGGGGTTGCAATCGGGGTGGGAGTGATCGTGTTCATGTCGGCGACTCTGGCTGGCCTGCAGGCGAATTTCATCCGCCGCGTCCTTTCGGCACAAGCGCATATTCAGATTCTTCCGCATCCCGCGGTTTCACGCCCACAAACAGCGACCACCATCACTGCCGGGCGTACCGAACTGGTCGATGCAGTGACTCAACCCCCCGCCCAACGCACGCAGCGCATCGATCAATGGCAGGCGATCATGAGCCGGCTTCGTAGCCTGCCAGATATCGTCGTGATCTCGCCCGTTGCCTCGGGCTCTGCACTGGCGATTCGCGGCAACTCGAGCCGCGGGATTAGCCTGATCGGAATCGAGCCCGAACTGCACTACGCGATCATCCATCTGGACGAGAAAATTGTTCGTGGTCGATCGAATTTAACCGGAACCGACATCCTGATCGGTACCGATCTGGCGACTGATTTCGGCGTCGATGTGGGCGACAAGCTGCGCGTCAATACCGCGAACGGTGCCAGCGCGATCCTCAATATCATCGGCATTTTCGACCTCGGCAACCGCGGCGCGAACAAACAGTCCGTCTTTGTTGCCCTGAAAAACGCCCAGAATCTGCTGGCACTTCCGGGCGCGATCACCTCACTCGAAATCACAGTGACCGATGTCTATGCAGCTGAAACCATTGCCCAGCAAGTTGCCCAACTCACTGGCGTTGAAGCCAACAGCTGGATCAAGACCAGCGCGCAGTTTTTCGCCGCGATCAGTGCACAGACCACTGCGAATACCGCGATCCGGTTCTTCGTCGGACTGTCGGTCGCCCTCGGCATCACCAGCGTTCTCGTGGTCTCAGTCGTCCAACGCTCCCGGGAAATCGGCATTTTGCGGGCAATGGGGATTTCGCAAGGCCAGATTTTGCGGGTCTTCCTGCTTCAAGGTGGACTTCTCGGACTGGCAGGATCGATGATTGGTTGCCTCATCGGGATCAGCGCGCTGGTGCTCTGGCAACATCTGATGCGCAATCCGGATGGCACACCAATGATTCCACTCGTCCTCAACGCCACACTCTTTTTGGTGACGTTCGGGCTGGCGAGCATCACGGGGCTCGGCGCAGCCGTTGCCCCTGCCTTGCGGGCGGCAAGACTCGACCCTGTCGCTGCGATTCGTGCCTGATGCAAAAGTCCCCGCCATGACGGTCCGCGCGCTGTCGCCAGGGTCACAACCGTCGCCTGAGACGGGTGCGCATGGCGAGTCTGGCGGCGTCGGATCCGCCCCACCCGTCATAAGCCTGCGCGGTATCTGCAAGGCATACAACATCGGTACGCCGATCGAAACCGAGGTGCTGCACCAGATAGATCTCAGCCTGCCTCAGGGTAGTTTCTGTGCGGTGATGGGCCCCTCCGGTTCCGGAAAGAGCACCCTGCTGAACATTATCGGATTGCTCGACCGACCAAGCGCCGGAACTCTGGAAGTCTGCGGTGAAGAAACCACCAACCTGGACGATCGCGCACTCACCCAGCTGCGCGGACACAAAATTGGTTTTGTCTTTCAGTACCACCACCTGATCAACGCATTCACAGCGCTCGAAAACGTGATGCTCCCAATGCTGGGGGCAGCCGGATTTCCTGCGCCGGCGATGCGCGACCGCGCGCAGTCTCTGATTGGTCGGGTCGGGCTGACCCCCTGGCAAGATCATCTGGCAAATCATCTGAGCGGGGGGCAGCAACAAAGGGTGGCCCTGGCCCGGGCACTCGCAATGAACCCCGCGCTACTCCTCGCCGATGAGCCGACGGGTAATCTCGATAGCCGCAGCGCCGATTCGGTCTTCGACTTGTTGACGCAATTCAATCAGGAACAAGGAACGACAGTGCTGTTCGTCACCCATAACGCAGCGCTGGCAAAACGATGCAAAGACCGAATTGATGTCGTTGATGGTCATATCCAGTCCTGAGACACTCGTCCGGACGATCTAACTGAAACGCGCAGGATTGATAGTTGCGTCAGCACAGGGCCAATCCAATCCTAGGACCCTTCGATGCGTCGATTCCTGATGGGCTTGATCGCGCCGTTCTTGATTGCACTACCCGTTGCCCTCAGCGGCTGTGGGTACAACACCTTCCAAACCACGGATGAGCAGATCAAGGCCAGTTGGTCCGAGGTTCTGAATCAGTACCAGCGACGCGCCGATCTCGTGCCCAACCTGGTGGCGACGGTGAAGGGCGAAACCCAGTTTGAGCAGGACACTCTAACCAAGGTCATCCAAGCGCGAGCTCAGGCGACCGGCATTCAGGCCACCCCCGAACTGATCAATGATCCCGCCGCTTTTGCGAAATTCCAGCAGGCCCAGGGGCAACTCACCGGCGCCCTCTCCAGGCTCCTGGTGGTTGCCGAAAACTATCCAACCCTGAGAGCCAATCAAGCCTTTCGGGACCTTCAGGCCCAACTCGAGGGTACCGAAAACCGGATTACCGTCGCGCGCAACCGGTACATCAAGTCGGTACAGGAATACAACGTTTCAGTCCGCCAGTTCCCGTCCAATCTGACTGCGATGGTGTTCGGTTACAAGGAGAAACCTAATTTTTCTGTTGAGAATGAACAGAAGATCGCGCAACCGCCGCGGGTCGGTTTCGGATCAGGGCCCAATTGAGCACCGGGCTTGACGAACACATTGCCCCGATGAACTTCCGCTCGCTCGCCCTGGCTCTGGTCCTGCGGGCGAGCCTCGTCGGCTCGATCCTACTGGCGCTCCTACTCTGGCCGCTCGCCAATGCACTGGTTCCAGTCCCGCCCCTTCAAGGCCATGTCACGGACCTCACCAAAACCCTGAGTCCAGAACAGACAACGGCTCTCGAACAGACTTTGACTGCCTTTGAGGTCCGCAAAGGAACCCAGATCGCCGTTTTACTGGTGCCCAGTACCCGTCCAGAAGCAATCGAACCCTTCGCATTGCGTGTCGCTGAACAATGGAAAATTGGACGCAAGAAAGTCGACGATGGCGTCATCCTGGTCATCGCCAAAGCGGATCGTAGCCTTCGGATCGAAGTGGGATACGGACTGGAAGGGGTGCTGACCGACCTGAAAAGCCAACGGATCATCAACAACACGATTGCGCCGCGCTTCAAGGAGGACGATATCTACGGGGGTATCGCTGCTGGAATAGGCGAAATCGTCCAGATCCTCGAGGGCGAGCCCCTGCCAAAACCGACACCCAAAACCTCTGACGGCCTGGACACCCTGAGCCAGTACCTCCCGCTGCTCTTGATCTCCGCCCTGTTGGTGGGAGGGATCTTGCGCCGGATTCTTGGCCGTATTCCAGGCGCACTTCTGACGGGCATCCTGATCACCCTGGTCGCCTGGTTCGTGCTCGGGGCCATTTTTATTTCAATCGTCGCGGGGGCCATCGCCCTTGCCTTAACCCTCTGGGGTGGTGGACTGTTGGGGCTGGGCAGGATGTTTGGGGGAGGCCGTGGTGGCGGGTCAGGTGGCGGCGGATTCCGCGGTGGGGGTGGGGGATTTGGCGGCGGTGGCGGATCTGGCCGCTGGTAGACACCAGTAGGACCACGAGCGGTTGCAACCGAGATCGGGCAGTGTCAAACTCGGTTAGAGTCAATCTTGACTCTTAATCGCCATACTGAAGGTTGCTATGTCCGCTCCCACTGACAAAACCCTCTCGGGTAAGGCCCTTGTCGAGCATGAAACGAGGGTTTCTGTCTTGCGCGGGTGCGAGTTTTTCGACGATCTGACCACCGCCGAACTGGGTACGCTGGCAAGCTTTGTTGAACTGCGGGCTTTTCGAACCGGCGAACGGGTATTCGTCGAAGGCGCTACGGCAACCTGGATGGCATTTGTGGTGGAGGGTAAGTTCTCAATCACCAAGCAGGGAACCAGCCAGCAGCCCATCCCGATCACGCGGGAATTTAAAAGCCGAATCCTCGGCGAGATGGCCTTGCTCGACGGAGAAAATCGCTCAGCGACATGCACGGCTGCTTCAATCGCGAAGCTGATCGTTATGTCTTCAGCGGAATTCGACCGCCTGTCCAACACCTTCCCAAGTCTGGCATTGAAAATCCTGCGCGAAATCGCCAAATTCGTCAGCCGACGCCTGCGGGCAGCTAGTGGGATGCTCGTCGAGGCTGCAAGCTGAGCCAACCAGAGCTGCAATTGATCGACAGTCGCCTGACCAATCTGGAGGTCAAGGCGACGTTGACCGAAGACGCGCTCGATCAACTCAACGAAGTGATTGTTCGCCAGCAACGCCAAATTGATTTCCTGATGCGCGAATTGGCGCGGCTGCAACAAGAAAACTTCAGCGCTTCGCCAACACCTGTCGCACGAAGTCTGTTCGATGAATTGCCACCACATTACTGATCGCCGGGCTGTAGAACCCTGATGAAGCCATTAGCGAAACGTCTTGTTTTGGCGCCAGTGTTGGCCCTTGCGACCCTGTTGGGTTCCCAACTCGCCCTGGCGGAACCGGAGGCGGCGGTTTGGTCAGCAAGCCAGGCCCACAAGGCCCCTTTATTGGATACCCTGAAGGATCTTGTCGCGATCGAATCAGGCAGCGGTGATCGCGAAGGTCTGGACCGTATCTCCCAACTCATCTACGAGCGGCTCGTCAGTCTGGGTGGCAAGGTGGAATTCATCGAGCCCGGGACCGACTCGTATCGGATGCACGATACGCCAGCCAAAATTGGCCGGATGGTCAAGGCGACGTTTACGGGGACCGGTAGCAAGAAGATCCTGCTGATCGCCCATATGGACACGGTGTACCTCAAAGGGATGGTCGCGAAGCAACCCTTCCGAATCGATGGCAATCGTGCCTATGGACTCGCCATTGGGGATGACAAGGCCGGCATTGCCGTGATTCTTCATACGCTGGCGATGCTCAATCAACTGTCGTTCAAGGATTACGGCACGCTGACTGTTCTGATCAATGGTGACGAAGAAATCAGTTCGCCAGCCTCCAGGAATGTTTTGACGAAACTGGGTGCTGAGCACGATCTGACGATGTCGCATGAAGGCTCTCCGTCAAATTCTGACCAGCTGTCACTGGCGACGGCCGGGATCGCCGCCGTCAACCTGAAGGTGACTGGAAAAGCCTCGCATGCCGGCAGCGCACCAGAACTCGGTCTGAATGCCATCTATGAACTCTCCCATCAGGTGTTGCAGACACGCCAGTTCTCCGACCCCAGTCGGGGCGTCAAAATGAACTGGACGATGGTTTCCGGCGGTACCAACCGCAATGTCATTCCTGCCGAGGCAAAGGCAGCGGCCGATGTTCGGGTCACCAATGTCGAAGACTATGCGGGACTCGAAGCCAAAATCCGGTCCACCATGAAGAACCAGTTGATTCCGGGCACGAAGGTTGAAATGACGTTCGAGAATCGCCGTCCACCACTGACGCTCAATCCCGCCCAACTTTCGGTGGGTGAGCATGCGCAGCGCATTTACGCTGAAATTGGCAAGACGCTCAAGGTCGTGGACAGCGTCAGCGGTGGTGGCACCGATGCAGCCTTTGCGGCCGCACAAACAACCAATCCCGTTCTGGAACGCTTTGGACTGCTGAGCTTTGGCGCCCATTCGAACGATGACGAATACATTCTGATCGATTCGATCGAACCCCGACTCTATCTGGCAACACGCCTGATCATGGATTTTTCTCGCGGCCTCGTGCGACGTTAAGCGGTTATTTCTGAAGACTGGTATCGCCTGACGATGCGCACGAGACCATTCAAGCAAGTCGACGTTTTCACTGCTGTACCCTACCGGGGAAACCCCCTTGCAGTGATTCTGGACGCGGCCGGATTGACCGAAGCCGAGATGCAGCGGTTGACCAACTGGACCAACTTGTCCGAGGCGACATTCGTCCTGCCACCCTTGGATGGCGCGGCGGATTATCGGGTCCGCATATTTTGTCCTGGCCGCGAATTGCCCTTTGCCGGTCATCCCACGTTGGGCGCCTGCCATGCCTGGCTCGAAGCGGGAGGCGTGCCGAAGGGGAAAACCATCCTTCAGGAGTGTGGGGTGGGCCTCGTTAAAATCCGCCGCGAAGGCGATCGCCTGGCCTTTGCGGCGCCACCGCTACGACGCCACGGCCCATTGGAGGAGACCGACGTCGCACTGATCGCGCGCGGATTGGGTGTATCCCGAAACGACATCATCGATCATGCCTGGTGCGACAATGGCCCGAGCTGGCGCGGCGTCATGCTGCGTTCAGCTGACCACGTTCTGGCCCTGGTACCCGATGCATCGATTCTGGCTGGCCTGGACATCGGCGTGGTGGGACCCCGCGGCAAGGTCGGGGTCGTGGGCCCGTCCAACGAGGAGAACATCGCATTTGAAGTACGCGCCTTCTTCCCGGGTAACAGCGGGATGGTGGAAGACCCTGTCACGGGCAGTCTGAATGCGGGGCTGGCCCAATGGCTGATCGGTGCTGGCCATGCGCCACCAAGTTACGTTGCGAGCCAAGGCACCGCCCTCGGACGCGCGGGACGGGTCTACGTGGAACGTGCGGACGGGGAGATCTGGATTGGCGGTCAGAGTGTGACCTGTGTCGATGGTCGCCTCCTGATTTAGTACCGTTCGCCCACATTGCGCGGTTGGGTATGCAGGGCATCGCTTCCTGAGTATCACCAGGGTCGAAACCCTGCAGGATGAGTCGAGCTAAAACTTCCAAAGGACCGACCGTGAACATTGATCAGATCAAGATACTGCTTAAGCAGTTAACCCGTAAATCCTATGGGGGATTAATTGCGGCGGACAGCTCAATTACAGACTTCATCATGGTCACTCTCCAAAGCCAGATGGCCAGAGTCTCCTCAGGGGAAGTGCAATTCGAGTCAGGTAGCCAACAACAGATTCAGGACCGTCCCGGGTTTTATTTTTTTAACCAGTTTCGTTTTTCGCCAGCCGTGATCGAACAAATTTCTGGCACGCGATCCCTAGCCAATTTCACATGGAGCCAGGTGCTGCCAAACCTCAAATTGACCCCGATACAAGAGCAGCCTGAAACAGCGATGGACTATTTGGAGATGGGCGAGATCTGGATTGATGACATCAACAGTCTGGAAACCTGCGGCGAAGCGATCCTCAAATACTACGGTTACCTGATCGAGTGAATCGGTCGCCCACACAGGTCAAGCAACTCCGGGTAGGCACGAGTTAGGCTCTTCGATTCGGGTCGAGATAGACCATCAAACCAAAGTATCGTGACCTGCTGAGGTGCCGACCATGCAATCCCCCCAACGTTCACCAAAATCGCGCTGGGCTCTTTGGGCGCTCGCGGTCATGATCACACTCCTCGCCGCACGGGTCGCCGCAGCCGCCAACACCTGAGCTATCAACGGCTCGATGAACACGGCTCGCGCAGGTCATTCAGCCACCTTGCTCCCAGCCGGAAGGGTGCTGGTCGGCGGCGGTTATTCGACCGGTACGTGAGCCTCAACGATACCGATCGCGAACACGCTGTTTGTAGAGCTTCCCAGTCGGGTGCCGGGGCAATGCAGGGTCAAAGTCGACACTTCTGGGACACTTAAACGACGCCAGCCGTTGTCGACAAAAAGCGATGAGCTCTTCCGACAACGCAGCGTTCGCTTCAAGGGGATCGACCAGCTGTACCACCGCCTTGACCGACTCACCCAGGTCCTCATCTGGAACCCCGACCACTGCGACGTCGAGCACCTTCGGATGATCGATCAATACGTTCTCAACTTCCTGCGGATAGATATTGATCCCGCCAGAAATGATCATGAACGCCTTTCGATCCACCAGATACAAAAAACCCTCAGGGTCGAGATATCCAATATCTCCCAAGGTTGACCATCCAAGAGCGTTTCGACTTTGCGCGGTTTTCTCAGGGTCCTTGTGATACGAAAATTCAGGCCCATCCGAGAAGTAGACCAATCCAGTCTCCCCAGCGGGCAACTCATCCCCCTGGTCATCACAGATGTGCAGACGCCCCTGCCGCGCCCGACCCACCGATCCGGGATGCCTCAACCATTCATCCGGCGTGATGGCACAGAACCCATTGTTCTCAGTGCCAGCATAATACTCATGAATAACATTTCCCCACCACGCGAGCATCCGGTGTTTGACTTCCACCGGACAAGGTGCTGCAGCGTGCAAAGCCATGTTCAGTGAGGACAAATCAAATTGAAGGCGTTTCTCCTCTGGCAGTTTCAGGAGACGCACAAACATAGTGGGCACCCACTGAGCATGGGTGATTTTAAAAGTATCGATCCAGGCCAGTGAACGTTCCGCATCGAAATGCTGCATGACATAAATCGTGCCGCCGAGCTTGACGACGGTCATACAGTGCCTCAGGGGAGCGGCGTGATACAGGGGTGCCGGCGATAGATACCGCGTGTGTTCATCGTACGAGAACAAGGGTTGCAAGAGGTCAACCAACATGGTCCGTTCGCCTGCCGGTCGATGAACCAGGGGCCACTTCACTCCCTTTGGCGTACCGGTCGTGCCCGAGGAATACAACATGTCGAGGCCCTGCGCGGCATCCTCGACTGGGACATCTGAAGCGGCTCTGAGTTCAGCCTCCCAGTCGCTAAAACCCGGCAACGATTCCCCGACACAAAACTTCAACACCTGATCAGACAGTCTCTCTTTCAAACCGTCCTGCACGATATCGAGTCGGGAATCCAGCAGGAACAAGCGGGCATCACAGTCCTGAAGGATATGCACGATCTCGGCGAGCGTCAGCCGCGTATTGATCGTCGTGTAATAAACCCCAGCCCGATCCAGACCAAAACAGGCCTGCAGGAAATCAAGCCCATTGGGCAACAAAAGCGCCACATGGTCACCGCGCTGAATACCGAGTGAACGCAAGACCCTGGCGACCCGATTCGCGCTCTGTTCAAGTTGGGCGAAAGTGACTTGATCGCCAGTCTCGCAGATCTGGATCGCCACCTTTTGGGGGTCTGGAACAACGGGTTGGAGCGGGAACAGCATCAGTTGTCACGCCATGCGCTGAATTTGGATCAGTGTTGGAGACAGATTTTTCCGAACTGGGCACCGCTTTTGAGGTAATCAAAGGCTTCCTTCAGTTCCTCGAACGCAAAGACCCGATCGATGACGGGCTTGATCTGATGCAGATCAATTGCACGCACCATCGCTTCGAAACCATCGCGGTGACCGACCGTTACCCCCTGCAAGCGCACTTGACGCGTGATCACGTATCCCAGTGAGGTTTCCATACTCGAACCCGAAAGGATGCCGATCATGGCGATCGTGCCCCCGGGTCGGATGCAACGAAGCGACTGCGGGAGGGTTTTTTCGCCACCCAGTTCGACGATCAAGTCATAACCGCGACCCTGGGTAATCTCTCTCGTGGCTTTCGCCCATTCCGGATAAGCCCGGTAATTGATCGTATGGTGTGCTCCCAGCGCACGCACCTTCTCCATCCGCTCTTCGCTGGAGGAAATGACCGTGACGTGGGCGCCAAGCAGTCGGGCAAACTGCACCGCGAATAGTGCGACGCCCCCACATCCCTGGATCAGCACCTTGTCGCCCGCTCGAAGACTGGTTGCGCTGTGGATGGCATTCCAGGCGGTCAGCGCCGCACAAGGCAATGTTGCTGCCTCAAGATCGGAATATGCCGCCGGAATTTTGACGACGCCTTGTTCCGATAAACACATGAATTGCGCCATGGTGCCGTCAATCGGGCCACCCAGGGACTGCGTCAATCGCTCCAGATCCGGTTCGCCGGCAATCCAGTTCTGGAAGTAAGTCGGACAGACACGATCGCCGACCGCGACCCTCCGTACGCCTTGACCAATCTCCACGACAACCCCCATCCCGTCAGAGACCGGAATCAGCGGCAGGGTTCCCGTATGACTTCCGTAGCCACGATTTGGAACGACCAGGTCCCGGTAATTCAATGAAGAAGCCGCCATCTGAATCAGCACCTCACCCGGACCGGGCGTTGGCACTGGCCGCTCAGAAAGCCGAAGATGGTCCATCCCCCATTCGCCTTCAATCTGGAAAACACGCATGGTTGATCCTTGCTGAGAGTGATTCAAATCGTTTCAGGCGCGCAGGTCGCGAGAGATCCGCTCGAGCAACATTTCCGTCGAACCATCGACGAGACCGGCCACCTGTGCGGCCAACAGATGTCGGGCGAAGGGCAATGCTTCCGAAAAAGCCTGCGCGCCAACGGCATGCATCAACGCTGGAATATGCCGGGACGCCATCCGGGTGGCAAACACCTTCGCACGTGCGGCTTCACTGCGGACGTCCTGACCATGATCCGCGCGCTGCGCCGCGCGGGCGATCATCAGGCGCAAGGCATCGAGCTCGATCTCGGCATCCGCCAAGGTCCAACGCCAGCCCTGATGATCATGCAACCGGGCCCCGAAGGTACGACGCGACATCCCATAATCTGCAGCACGCTGCAAACAGTCTTCGACCATGCCACAGCACATGGCCGCAACGTAAATTCGAGCCACATTGATGGCACCCAGGATGTCCCGCATCGCGAGGCCCGGACCTGCAATCAAACATTCAGGGGGGCAGGCATAGCCCTCCAATACCAACCCTCCGACCCCCATTGAGGAAATCCCAGGGTCTGGAGAGTCATCGCGACGACGAAAACCGGCTTGATCCGATTCGATCAGAAACGCGGCAATCCCCCCTGTTCCCCGTTCCAGCGAGGTCTGGGCATACACAATGATCTTCGTCGCATATTGCGCGTTGATCACCCATGCCTTGGTACCGTCAACCTGCCAACCTGTTGAGTCCGGGATAGCGCGGGTCTGAATAGACGCCACGTCAGAGCCAGCCTCAATTTCCGTGATTGCCGTACAACCCGCATCGTGTCCGGCCAACAGCCCAGGAAGGAGGCGGTCTCGGACTTCGGGGGTGGCAAGGCGCGAGATCTGCTCGGCCACGTTATGGGCGTTGATCAGCGCCATGGCAACGCCAAAATCGGCCTGTGCCAACAGGCGCAAGGCCTCCATTTGGCAGCGCAGGGATAACCCAAGACCCCCCATTTCGATGGGCACGCGCAGGCCAAGAATGCCAACGCGCGACGCGGCCGGCAGCAGATCACGACAACTCTGTCGGTTTCGAACCCAGGCACTGGCCCGGGGCGCTACCTGAGCTTGGGCGAATTCGCGAGTTCGCTCCAGAAACGCCGTCTCCGCTGGCGACCAGCGCAGTTCATCCATGGCGAACCACTCCCAGGCGGCGCAGCCCCGCTCCGATGGCAGCACCCAGCACGGGTACTAAACCCCGAGGTAAAAAAATCGTCGCAAGTACCAAGATGAAACCGTAGGTAATCAATCGATAGCTGTCCGCGATCCGCAGATACTCGGGAAGCAGCACCACGGCGAACGATCCGACGACCGGTCCGGCGAGGGTTCCACTCCCACCCAGAATGACCGCCAGAATGGCGTTCAGCGATTGATCAACCCCGAACGGATCAGGATTCAAAAATCCGATGTAGTGGGCGTACAGGGCCCCAGCCAAGCCGGCAAAACTGGCACTGAGTACGAAGGCAAACAGCTTGTAGCGCCAGACCCGGACACCCACCGACTCCGCAAGCAGCTCGTTTTGTCGTATGGCTAGAAGTGTCCGGCCAACGCGAGAGTGCAGGATCAACCAACACAGTCCGGTCGCGATGACGGCCAGACCCAGGACTAGAAAGTAGTAATTCGGATTGCTACGGCCTTCAAAATTGATGGCCATCCCAAACCATTCGATCGCAACGGGTCTGGGTACATTCGGAATCCCTGCCTCGCCACCAGTCAGCGACTTCCAGGTCATCAGGATGGTGAAAATGACCATGTTGTAGGCCAGCGTCACGATGGCGAAGTAATGCCCCTTGACCCGCAAGCTGGGATAACCCACGAGAAGAGAGATCAGCCCGGTAAAAAGCGGGGTCAAACCAATCGAACACCAGACTGGCCAGCCCAAATTGACGCTCACCAGGGTAGAGAAGTACGCACCCACCCCCATGAATCCGGCCTGGGCGATCGAAACATAGCCCACGAATCCCTGGATCAGATTCTGGCCCTGCGCGAGGATGGTCCAGATCAGGGCGAGAATAAACAAGTGGAGAAAATACGGCAGCGTCAGCCAGGTGGGCACGGCCAGAAAACCGATCAGGGCGATGCAAACACCCAACCCCTTGAGCCAGGACATCGGGAGCTGATTCATCGCTTACCCAGTAGCCCTTCAGGTCTGAGGAGCAACACGCCAATCATGACCAGAAACGCAATCACATCCTTGTAGGCCGATGAAATAAATCCGGCCGCCAACGCTTCGCTGATACCAAGAATCACCCCCCCCAGCACGGCGCCGGGTACCGAACCCAGTCCGCCGAGAATCAGAACAGCGAATCCCTTGACAGCGAGGCTCTCCCCCACGCCCGGGGCGATCGCAAGCAACGCCCCAATCAATGCGCCAGCCGCCACGCCGAGCGCGGACGAAATTCCGAACACAACCTGGGAGATCCGCTCCACGTTGACGCCCATCAAAATCGCAGCGTTCCGGTTTTGTGCGACGGCCCGGATCGCCTTACCCGTCTTTGTCTTCCGGATCAACAGTGCCGTGATCCCGATCAGACTGAAGGCCGTGAGGATGACGATCACCCGCAATTCGGCCACTGCAATCCCCCCGACATTGAACACGGCGCGATAGGGCGTCTGGATGACGACCTGGTCCGCACCGAATGCCAGGAGGTTGAAACCCTCGACCATCATCGTCAGTCCCAGCGCGATGATGAATGCATTGATATGCGGCGCATCGCGCACCGGGCGATAGGCCAGGCGCTCGATCAATAAACCCGCCAACACCCCTGCGATCATGGCCAGGGCCATTGAAACGAAAAACGGCAATCCCCAGCGTTCCATAACCGCAAACGTGAGATAGCCACCGAGCATAGCGACCGAGCCATGGGCAAAATGCGCGATGCCCAAAATGCCAAACACGACCGTCAAGCCGAGGGCGATCAGGGTGTAGACCGCCCCGATCGCCAGGCCATTCAATATCTGCTGGACAATCTCAAGCACAACAACAACCGCACCAGCCAACGATCCGGATATTGACGATCATCCCAGGGACCCTACTTGCGCAGGCTGCGCAGATAGTCCGAGTAGGTTTTCGTATCGGATGGCAAATCCGAGACGTACTCCCACTTCCCTTTCTGCCACTGAAAGGCACCGTTTGAGGTGTAGGCCTGACCATTGACATCGAACATCGTTCCCCCGGTCGGCAGATATTTCATCACGACCTCCTTCGGGACTGGCAGCTTACGGATTTCGTCCAGAACCTTTTTCGTGTCCTCTGCGCTCCCTGCCCGCTCGATCGCCGCCTTCAAGACATACACCTGATCGTAGGCGTACGGTGAACTGGGCGAGGGAGGGACACCGAACTTCTTGGTGTAACTTGCGATATAAGTTTTCGCATTGGCGTCGAGCGCCTCGACGGTCAGCTCGGTCGGTCGGAGATCCCAAACCCCGTCCATCTGTTCGCTGGAAGCAACCTTCAAGAACTGTTCTTCGCTGCCGCTGGTGAAACCGTACCGGGGTAACTTCATGCCGAGTTCGATCGACTGCCGGTAGACGAACGCGGCCGGCTCGACGTAACCAAGAACCAGCAAGGCATCGGGATTGAGCGAGCGGACTTTGGTGAGTTGGGGCGTCATGTCTCGATCCTTCAAACCGAAGGTCTCTTTGGCAACAATCTTGCCCCCAAACTTGGCAAATTCCCGCTCAAATGCATCGAGATACTGGGTATAGAACGAGACGTCGAGCGACCCGATCACCGCGATATTTTTCGCGCCGCGCTTGCCGACAAAAACACCCGCCGCCGCCCCGGTGTAGTCAGCCGGTGGTCGCGTCCGGAATAGATTCGGATTGCCAGCCGCAGTGATCGCACGCTCAGCTGCATTGCCAACCAGCATCACCGCATTCTCCTTCCCGATAAATGAGGAGACGGCGCTGGTTGAGCCTGAGCAACAAAAACCCACGAGATATTTGACCCCATCTCGGTCGAGCAACTTGCGCACGCTATTGGTCGCTTCGGTCGGATTGGCCTTGTCGTCGGTACTGACAATTTTCAGTTTGTAGACGTCAGCCCCCGCCTTGATACCGCCCTTGGCATTGATCTCCTCCACAGCCATCGCAACGGCATTGGCCTGGGGCAAACCATAGACCGCACCTGGTCCCGTCAGTGCGTCATTGACGCCAATCAGCAAGTCCTTGTCTGCCGCATGTGCCGTAACGAGCAGACCCGTCAGCATCGTGACAACAAGGGCGCGCCCCGCTCGATGAACCGAGCGAACGTTGGGGTGTTGTTGGGTCTTAGCCCGGATCTGATCGTTCATCGCGTTCTCCTCCTAAAAATAATTATGTGCATCGTTCTAATATCCAAGATAGGCTCTGCTCACTTCCGGATTGGATTGCAGCGCCGTGCCCGTACCTTCTAGTACCACTTCGCCCGCTTCAAATACATAGGCCCGATCTGCCAGACGTAGTGCCATCGCCGCGTTTTGCTCAACCAGCAGAATCGTTGTCCCCATCGCCCTGATCTGCCGAAGCGTTTGCTCCACCTCCGCAACCACTTTTGGGGCCAGACCCAGCGAGGGTTCATCAAAAATACAAAGCTTGGGTTTGGCCATCAGGGCACGGCCAATCGCGAGCATTTCCTGTTCGCCGCCCGACAGCGTTCCAGCGAGTTGACGTTCCCGTTGCCGCAGCACGGGGAAGAGGTCAAACATCGATTGAAGATCCAATTCCTGATTCGAATCCCCACGGGTATGTGCACCCATTTCCAGATTCTCCCGCACTGACATGTCGGGAAATACCTGGCGACCTTCCGGACACATGGTGATTCCGCGTTTAACGATGAGGTGCCCCGGCAGTCCGTCAATCCGCTCGCGATTGAAAAGAATCTGCCCGCTGCGGACCGGATTCAGGCCACAGATACATTTCAGGGTTGTGCTTTTGCCGGCCCCGTTGGCACCAACGAGGGCGACGCATTCCCCTGCATCTACGTGCAAGCTGATCCCCCGAATCACGTCGACTTTGCCGTATCCGGCCCTCAGGTCACGGATCTCAAGCATTGCCCGCTCCACCCAGATATGCCTGGATGACTTCTGGATTGGTCTGAATTTCGATCGGAGTCCCCTCGGCGATCTTGCGGCCAAAATTCAGCACCACGATGCGTTCACAAACCTCCATGATCAGGCCCATGTGATGCTCAATCACAAGAACGGCGATTCCCCGATCCCGAATCCCGCGGATTAACGCCGCCAGGTCTTTACGTTCACTTGCAACCATCCCGGCTGCCGGTTCATCGAGTAAAACCAGTCTTGGTTCACTCGCCAGCGCAGTGGCAATCATCAGAAGCCGCTGTTGAGCAGAGGACAGCGTTCCACAAGCATGGTCCGCGACACTACCCAGTCCGACGAAGTGCAGGATTTCCTGCGCTTTCCGTTGCTGGTCCAACGCTTCCTGCATTCCACTGCGGTGCCGAAATACCGCTGCCCATGGATTGGAGCGGAATCTGCAGTGACAGGCTGTCTGCGCCTGTTCCAGAGCGGTGAATTCAGCGAATACGCTGGTCGTCTGAAACGTTCTGGACATGCCCAGTCCAACCCGCTCGGATTGCGGCAGCGCATTCATCGAGCGACCTGCGAATTCAATGCTGCCCGCCGAAACCGGAAGCGCGCCAGAAATCAGATTGACCGAGGTCGACTTCCCTGAGCCGTTCGGACCGATCAAACCAACGATCTCACCCGGACGAATTTCAAACGACAGTTGATTGACAGCCTGAACGCCGCCGAAGTTGCGATCAACGCCTTTTAAGGACAATAAAGCTTCCGACATGAGCCTGGAATTTGCCGTCCAACCGGACATAGCCAAGACGCCCCGACCTTAGCAGAATCCTCATCTGGGCCGGGGCCGGGAGCTCCCTAGGTCAAACCCTAGGTCGTCCCAATTGGTCTGGAGGACGCCCATGGGCCCGGCGACCAACGCGCCGCACAGCGCACTGGCAATGGGCTAGACTGATCTGGGCAGATGCGGCTTCGATCGATGGAAATCGGTCTTGGGGCAGGTGCGCCCGCTAACTTGAAGGAAACGACCATGAACCAAGAACCCAAGCATCAATTCAGTGTCAGTCATCTGAAGGACGCCACGTTTGAACCGGGTTTGCGGGCTTACGCCCACTATCGGGACCTCGGTATCGCACTGGCCACCTCAGGCGCGGCGGTCGCTCATGTGATCCGTCTGATGCCCCCCTGCGACCCGAAGGAAGTATCGATTCCACATCGCCATGGCGTTGAATTTCAAATGGTCTACGTGCTCAAAGGCTGGTTGGTCAGCGAGTTCGAGGGGAAGGGAGCGATTCGCATGGAAACCGGCTCTTGCTGGCTTCAGCCAAACGGGATCCGTCATGCGGTACTGGATTACTCCGACGATTGCGAAATCCTGGAGATTGTGATGCCGGCGAATTTCGACACCGAAAACCTGACTTGACGGTGGTACCTCACCCCAGTGAGGCCCGATGATCTGCGTCTTTGGCGGCGCGTTGGGCAGATATCGGCTGTGCTGGACTAATCGACAATCGCCGAATAAATCATGTTCTTCAGCTGCCCGCGAAAATTGTAGGTATTTGACGGCATGAGCTGGGTCATGAACACCAAACTGATCTGTTCCTTCGGATCCACCAGAAAAAGCGTTGAAGCGGCGCCACCCCAGTAATAGTCTCCCCCTCCCATCACTCCCGCGACCACGGGATCGATGACACTCGCAAAACCCAGACCAAATCCAACGCCCCGATTCGGGCTCTCGGAGAACATGCCCAAGGCCCAGGACGCCAGGTCCTTGCCTTCCTTGAGGTGATTACGCGTCATCATTTCCAGGGTTCTGGACCCCAAAATCCGCGCGCCATCGAGCTCGCCCCCGCGGCGCAACATCTCGCAAAAGCGCAGATAGTCTGCCGTGGTTCCAACAAGCCCTCCACCGCCAGACACAAACTTCGGTACATCCAGATAAGGACTCGTCTCCGGATCATCGATCAGTTCCAGCTGCCGATTGGCATCGCGCCGGTAATTCGCCACCAGACGGGATCTCTGGTTGGGTCGGACCTGAAACCCGGTATCAACCATGCCCAGCGGATCGAAAATGTGTTCCTGAAGATAGTCGGGGAATGCCTGACCAGCGATGATTTCAACCAGTGCTCCGCAGGCGTCGGTGGCCAGTGAATACATCCATTGCTCACCGGGTTGATAGGCGAGTGGGATCTGGCTCAGCTTGTCCATAAATCCCATCATGCTGCCTTGAGGATCCCTGCTCGTTGCACCCAGTGAGCGATACCGGTAGTCGACCGGGTGTTCGACGCCGACACCCATCAACTGGCCGCCATAGGTCAGACCGCTCGTGTGCCGCAGCAAGTCTCGAATGCTCACGGGCCGGTGCAGGGGCTCGGTTTGGAACGGTCCCTCGCCGTCACCGGCGACGTAGACACATTGCGCTTGCCAGGATGGCACCCAGCGGGCAACGGGATCATCGAGCTGAAACAGGCCACGTTCATAAAGCATCATCAGCGCGACCGAGGTGACAGGCTTGGTCATCGAGAAAATACGAAAAATCGCATCGTCGGCCATCGACCTGCCGAGCTCAAGATCCATCTGCCCGAGACTGCGCTGATAGGCCAAATGCCCATGCCGCATCAGCGCCAGCTGGCAACCTGGGATTTTCCCCTCATCGATGTAACGGCCCTGCAAATGCGTGGTCAACCGCTCGAGGCGGTTCAGATCGAACCCGCTGGGATGCTTCATTGTTTTATCTTGATTCAATCGCCTAATGGCGTAGAGGGGAGCGGGAGCGACAGCCGCCGCGGGTGGCTCCTATCCCATCCCTGCCCCAGCTCGACCCACCATTATTCAACCCGACCGATTTTTCGCACGATTCGATCAAGGATCTTAGCGTCAGTATCCCAATAGTTCTGAAACTCAGGCGCGTCGAGGTATTCGATCGGGCTGCCGGCTTTAAGGATGGTACCGATCACTTTCTCGTCGTTGGCGGCCGTGCGGGCCGCCTGACGTAACCGTTGAATAATTGGATCCGGTGTGCCGGCGGGAACAAACAGCCCTGACCATTGATCAAACTGGATGTTCACACCCAGGCTTTTGAGGCTGGGGACCTCCGGCAATGCCGCCAGTTTGCCCTCTCCCCAGTGGGCCAACACCCTGACCTTGCCGGCCTTAACCTGGGCGACGATCGACGACGGGCCGGTGGCGACGAAATCAATTTCTTTTCCGAGAAGTCCGAGCACGGCTGGACCGGCACCCTTATAAGGTACATGGGTCATTTTCAAGCCGAGTTCGAGTTTGAGCATCTCGACGGGTACATGCATCGTCCCGTAATTGCCAGAGGAGCCGAAGTTCAGTTTGTCCGGATTTTTTCGGGCGTACTCAACAAAGTCCTGAAAGCTTTGCCAGGGCGCGTCCGCGCGGACGGCAAGAACAGTCGGGTCGGCGGTGAAGCGGGCGATCGGTTTGAACTGATTGAGTGTGAATGATGGCGTGCGACCAAGTACCTCGTCCGAGACCGGAATGGTCGAAATCGACACCAGCGCCATCAACAGGGTCAATCCATCCGGTTTGGAACGGGCGACATGCGCCATGCCGATACCACCGCCAGCACCCGCCTTGTTGTCGATCACAATCGGTTGTCCGAGGAATTGCCCCATCGATTCGGCCACGGGGCGTCCAACCGTATCGGCAACGCCACCGGGGGGGAACGGAACAACCAGCGTCACCGGACGGCCCGGATAAGTTTCGGCCAACGCGGGCATGGAGAGACCAGTCAACAGAGCGAGGACGCCGACACTGCCTTTTGCAGCGCGCACAATCCGGACAGAGAGCAATTTGTTCATGGTTGTCAGTCGATTGGTGAATCTCTTGAAGCTTGAACTCGACACTAGCACAGTGGCAAGGACGAGAAGCTGCGGCACCATCTGCACCGAACAACCGACTGGGATCACCTTGGCTTAAGCCGGAGACCGGGAATCCGGCCCGCAGCCCCCTCTAAACGGAGTGTCGAAATTGAATGTCTCGATCGTCAGGAATGCGCGTCATGCCCTCATATTGGCACTGTGCTTATTCGCCCTGGGTAGTGGGGCGATTGCTCAGGTGGTTTCTGTACCCTTCAGTGAAAAAGGGTTTTTATTCAGTGATGCTCCGACACTCACCTTTGTCTGGGCAGGACCCAAAGCTCGCGCTACGCTGGTCTTCATACCGGGCGGAGAAGGACGAATCGGCTTGACGCCTGAACGCAAAAGCCTGGGCGGCTTTTACGGATCCACCCTCAGACCGCTCAGCGACCCCACGTTGACGAGTGGGATCTTCAATGTCGTTGTCTTTGACTCGCCAATCAATTTGCCCCCCGGTACCGACTATCCCCACTCACGACAAACCAAGGAACATCTTCTTCGAATTGAAAGTGTCGTGGGCCATTTCAGGGATATGTACCGCTTACCGGTTTGGATGATGGGTCACAGCAATGGCGCCGCCAGCATGACGGAGTTCTACAGGATGCTTGAAAAAAATAGCAGCACGGACCTTGTCGCTGGTCTCGTTTACAGTTCGGCCAGAAATGGTTCAACCTTCAGCGACCAGGCCAATATTCCGGTTTTATTCCTAGCTCATGAGCGTGATGGATGCGCGAAATCAATGCCGGCCGCTTCGCGCTCCGTGTACGAAAAAATGCAAAAGACCAACCAACAAAAAATCGAATACGTTTTGATCAAAGGCGGAGAAGAACAGCCACAAAACCCCTGTACCTCGGGATTTCACATGTTCTACCAGGCTTCTAACGAAGCGCTACAAGCGATCGATCAGTTCGCGAACTCGATCTCTGCGAATGAAAAATGAACCGGCCGAGGTCGATAGTTCAGGGTCCCAGGTCGATCCTGCCTGGCTTCAGGTTGTTCTTGAGGCAAGGACATGTGCAACGATCGCATTGGCATGCCCATGACCCAACCGGTTCACTGTCCCAGCACCTGCTGATAAATCGCCCGTTTCCAGGCGAAGGCAAAGGGGTGCCAGAACGCCCACTGGCGCTGTGTCATGACGATACCGGCTAGGCGATGGCGCGGGTGAATCCACCAGTGCGTTCCCGCGATACCGCCCCAGTGGAATTCGCCCACCGCCTGAGGCGATTCCATGGCAGAGGCCACCCGCGTCACCGACCCCGCCAGCCCGTGCCCCTTACCGCGAACCTCACCAAAGACCGAACTCTTCAGACAAAGGCCCTCAGCCAACTGGTTCGTCATCATCAAGGTACGTGTTTCGGGCCTGAGCAAGGTCGCCGAGCCATCCGCCCGCCCTCGCTGGTCAGGATCGGGAGGCATGAGGGCGCGGACCAACTTGATCATATCCCGTAGGCTGGAGACCAGCCCGCCGCCACCTGAAAGCCGGCTGAATGGGCGTCGATACGCCTCTGGATAAGGGGAGTCGTCCGTGCGGTTCAGTCCCGGGCGCATTGGATCCGTGCGGCTTGCCCCTGCGTAATACGCCACCAGGCGATGCTGTTGTTCTGGCGGAACCCAAAAACGGGTGTCGCGCATCGCCAGCGGCTCGAAGATCCTGTCCAGCAGGACACGATCGAACGCCTGACCGCAGACCACTTCGAGCAGTCGGGCAAGCACGTCGGTCGCCATCGAGTACTCCCATTGCGTACCCGGATGGAACACCAGGGGCAAGTCCGCCAGCGCATCGACCATGCAGGCCAACGTGGTGTTGGGATCGCGGACGCCGCGATTCAGATACGGCGCATGTAATGGCGATTGAGGATCGAGAATGCCTGAGGTCAACCCTGCGGTATGCGTCAGGAGATGGCGCACCGTGATCGATGAACGAGCCGGTTCGGAGTCTGCCAGGTCCGTGGCACCCCTGCGCAGGACCCGGCGCGATCCCAGTTGGGGTATGTACGCTTCAATCGGATCATCGAGTCCAAGCCGTCCCTCTTCAACCATCCCCAATACTGCGCAGGATGTGATGAGCTTGGTATTGGAAAAAATTCGGAAGAGATGTTCCGGATCAAGTGCAACACGATTCTCGCGATCCGCCCAGCCAGCGCAATGCAGATCAACCACCTCGGAGCCATGCAGCACGGCGCTCGAGAGCCCCGCGAGCAGATCATCCTCGACGTAGCGGTGCATCACGGCGTGAACCGGTTCAAAATCAAGCACAGTTCTTTCCGCAATTGGGAATCAAGGCGAGCCGGCGCGTCATAGGAAAACAGTATCACGCAGATGTTGCGACCATGCGTCCCGAGCCGATGTCCGCGAGCCCTGGGGCTGCGAGGCCGAGCTATGCTTGGAGGCCCTCGGGCCTTGACTCAGGACTGAACGATGAAATCCGCCCGTATCCAATTCGACAACACCTTCGCCCGAACGCTTGAGGGCTTTTTCGTCGATTGGCAGCCCGCACCCGCCAGCGCCCCGGCCCTGGTGTATTTCGACTCCGACCTGTCCAAGGCACTCAGATTGGGGCTAGACGACTGCGATACCCAACAACTCGCCGCTCTCTTTTGCGGTCAGGATCTACCCGATGGTGCGCGGCCCATCGCCCAGGTGTACGCCGGGCATCAGTTCGGAGGCTTCTCTGCACAATTGGGCGATGGCCGCGCGCTCCTCATCGGTGAAGTTCTCAACCCGCAGGGACAACGATTTGACCTGGCCTTCAAGGGATCGGGCCGAACCCCGTACTCGCGCGGTGGTGACGGTAAAGCTGCTCTCGGACCCATGCTGCGTGAGGTCCTGGTGAGCGAAGGCATGCACGCACTGGGCATTCCGACGACTCGCGCCCTCGCCGTGGCCACGACCGGAGACGCAGTTTTGCGGGATCAGGTACTGCCTGGGGCGATCCTGACCCGCGTGGCGTCCAGTCACCTGAGAGTGGGCACCTTTCAGTACTTCGCAGCGCGTGGCGACCGGGAGCGTGTTCGCCAGCTCTTGGACTATGCCGTAGCCCGCCATGACCCCAGCTTGATCGGCCAGCCTGAAGCGGGGCTGGTTTGGTTCGAGGCGGTTGCCCGCCGGCAGGCCAGCCTGATCGCCCAATGGATGAATGTCGGGTTCATTCATGGCGTGATGAATACCGACAACATGACGATTTCAGGCGAGACCATCGACTATGGACCCTGCGCCTTTCTGGAGGCTTATGACCCACGGGCATGCTTTAGCTCGATCGATCGTCAGGGCCGCTATGCCTATGCCAACCAGCCCGGTATTGCCCGATGGAACCTGGCGCGCCTGGCCGAAACCGTACTGCCCGCGTTGCACGAGGATCCAGATCAGGCCGTGATGCTCGCCACCCAGGTGCTCGATGCGTTTCCACAATGGTACGAACAAGCGCTGCTCGAAGGTGAGCGTCGGAAGCTCGGCTTACAGCTGCGCCACGGCGCGCATGCGGCTGATGATCAACCGCTGATCGACGCCTGGCTGGGCCTGCTGCAGCGGCAACAAGTCGATTTCACTCTGGCATGGCGCCGCTTGGCCGACATCTGCGACCCCTCCCAGAGTTCAGAACCATCCTTACATTCGATGTTTTCTGATCCCGAAGCGCTCGATGCCTGGCTCAACCAATGGAAGTCTCGCTGTGCGATCGAGGACCTCGCAGCGCAGCGACACCCCGAACAAGCCGCCAGGGACCGCGCTCGCGCGATGCGTCAAGTGAATCCCCTGGTGATTCCGCGCAATCATCAAGTCGAAGCGGCGCTTTCGGCGGCTTCGGATGACACCAACTTCGCGCCATTTGAGAACCTGCTGGCCGCAGTGAGAGACCCATTTGGCGACAGCCCAGTCGCGCGCCATTACGCCGAACCAGCACCCGCCGAAGTCTCAGCCAGCTACCGGACGTTTTGCGGCACCTGACCCGAGCCACTCGCTAAGGGTTGCAGCAAAGGGGCGGCCTCAGGTCACAGCTGAGTTCGGTCGCCTGGCAACAGTGCGCCGTCAGGTAGGTAAGCAGGGCATTCATGTGCGCGAGATCAGAGCGGTAGATGAGATGCCTGCCGACCCGTTCCTGCGAGACGAGACCCGAGTGCAGCAATTCCTTGAGATGGAAGGACAGCGTCGAGGCTGGCACGCTCAACATCGCCGACAAGTCGCCCGGTGTCATCCCCAGCGGGCCCGCGCCGACCAGGGCCCGGAAGATCCGCAAACGCATGCCCTGCGCCAGGGCCGCAAGTGAATCCACCGCCGCTTTTTCGTCCATCACTTTTCGTCCATCACTGCGCCTTCTTGTCCGGGAGTGCCAACGTGATCAGCCAACAAGCGAGCAACATTGCGGCCGAACCACCCAGCGAAAACAATAGCCCACCCCACTGATAGAGCAGGCCAGACAACAAGGTTCCAAAAAATCGGCCCAATGCATTGGCCGCGTAATAGAACCCAACGTCCTCTGCAGCCTTCTCGGAGCCTGCGTAGGCGAGGATCAGATAGGAGTGCACCGAGGAATTGACCGCAAACGCAAACCCAAAGAGACCCAGACCACCGACAACGACCCACACGAGGTACGGAACGTTCAGCGCGACGACGATCGCCAGTGCGATGGGTACGCCAGCCA
This sequence comes from Burkholderiaceae bacterium, assembly GCA_040401595.1. Classification (GTDB taxonomy): domain Bacteria; phylum Pseudomonadota; class Gammaproteobacteria; order Burkholderiales; family Burkholderiaceae_E; genus RFPW01. The sequence goes on along the minus strand of JBBAOE010000002.1, from coordinate 115,332 downwards.
GGATTGCGGACCAGGTGCGCGCTGCGGGTACCTCGGTGCTCAAGCCGTCAGTACTGCGCTTGACCAGCATGGGCGCGAGCGCCTGGACTAACCCATAGCCGATGGTCCAGGCGGCCAGAAATCCCCCCACCATGGTGAAGGTCCAGCCCGAGGCATAGAGGAATACGGGTACCCCGACGACAAACCAGACATCACGCGCACCAAACAGCGCGACGCGGGCCAACGCCAGCAGGTTGATCGCACGATTTTTTGCAAAGAGTTCTTTCGCCGATTTCGACGCCTTGGCCTTGCCCATCAGGGCGGGCACGAAGATCACGACCCCCGCCAACACCAGGGCCAAGAGCCCGGCCATTGCCCAGAGTGAAACCTGAAATCCCAGGCGGTCCAGCAGCAGCCCTCCCAAAAAGAAACCCACACCCTTCATGGCATTCTTGCTGCCCGTAAACCATGCTACCCACTGAAAGAGCTGCCCCGATGCCGCGCTTGCCGTGAGCTTGATCGCCGACTTGCTGGCCGTCTTGGTCAGATCCTTGGCGACGCCGCAGACGCCCTGCGAAAGTACGACCCAGGCCACCGACATGGTCGCCGTCCAGGTGGGTGACAACTGCGATAGCAGCACAAAACCGGTGATTTGCGTACACAGCCCCACCGCCAGCATGCGCTGGATCCCATAGCGGGTGGCTAGCCAGCCGCCGATCAGGTTCGCGACTACACCCATCGCCTCGTACAGCAGGAACAGGAAGGCGAGCGTAAACGGCGAATAGCCCAGCCGGTAGAAATGCAGCAGCACCAGCATACGCAGCGCACCATCGGTCAGCGTGAAGCCCCAATAGGCTGCGGTGACGATGGCGTAATTGCGCGCGCCGTGATTGGGTACGCCGTTATTGGGCTCGGGTGCCGGTACGTTCGGTGAAGGCGTGGCGAGTCCCATGTTCGTCAGAGACCCAAGCCGTCCATGTAGCACGCCAGATCAACCATCCGGCAGGCGTAACCCATTTCGTTGTCGTACCACGCATAGACCTTGAGCATCGTGCCATCGGTGACCAGGGTGGACAACGCATCGACAATCGAGGATCGCGTATCTCGAGCGTAGTCAGCGCTCACCAGAGGCCGCTCCTCATAACCCAGAATCCCGGCCAGTGTGCCCTTCGCTGCATCAGCGAAGAGACGGTTCACTTCGTCAGCCGTGGTCTCACGTTTCAGTTCAAACACGCAATCGGTCAACGACGCGTTAAGCACCGGAGCGCGCACCGCATGCCCGTTGAGCTTGCCCTTCAGTTCGGGGTAGATCAGTGCAATGGCCGTGGCGCTGCCGGTCGTCGTGGGCGCCAGGCTGAGCATCGCGCTGCGCGCCCGACGCAGATCCCGGTGGGGCGCATCGACAACGAGATTGGTATTGGTCGGATCGTGAATGGTCGTGATCTGACCATGACGAATACCCAGCGCTTCGTGGACGACCTTGACCACGGGGGCCAGGCAGTTGGTGGTGCAGGACGCTGCCGTGACGATTCGGTGCCGGTCCGGTTCGTACAGATGATGGTTGACCCCGACGACGACGTTGAGCACCTCGCCCGTTTTGACCGGTGCGGCCACGATGACCCGTTTCGCCCCGCGGTCGAGGTGCCCCTGAATAGTTTCAGGTGTTAGAAACTTGCCCGTACATTCGAGGACGAGCTCAACGCCAAGATCGCCCCACGGAATCTCGGCGGACGCCGCATGTGAAGAAAACCTCAACGTTCGGTCATCAATTCGAACATTGCTGTCATCCACTGCTGCGATATCTGCGCGCCAGCGGCCCTGCACGCTGTCGAACGCGAGCAGGTGTGCGGTCGCTGCCGCGCCCCCTTTGAGTTCATTGAGATGCACGACCTCGAGCCGGTTACCGGCACGCGGATCGTCGACCGGTCGCTCGGCTGCGCCCATGGCAGCGCGCAGGGCAAGGCGGCCGATACGGCCCATACCGTTGATACCAACTTTCATCGTGACCTCAGCCAGTTCATGCAACGAGCGGAAACATTCGTCATTTCCACGATCATCGAATCATGGAATAGATCTGTGACGCGTCGATGACATGACCACCGCTGAACGCGCCAGTCTCGAGGCGTTCGAAGGGGGAAAATTCAACCTACTTCGAAGTGCCAATGCGATTTCGAAGTTGGCGTTGGCCTTGTTTGCTAAGAAAGCGTTTGGAGTGAGCAGTCCGCAGGACCGCTTGGACTGGAAGCGGCTTTCAGAGCAGAAGTCGCTGCTATTTGCTGTTACTCCAGCGAGGCCCGCAGACGCTGGCACGCATTGACGGCGTGAGGTCAGGACAGAAGTTGGGCGCGATGGAGGTCGAGTGGCTCGCGATAAACCAACCTAAACCACTGATTTTTTTGGTGCTGCTGAGAGGAATCGAACCCCCGACCTACTGATTACGAATCAGTTGCTCTACCAACTGAGCTACAGCAGCCAAGTCCGACACTATAAACGCGGCAGTGGCAGTCGGGCAATTCGAAACCATCCAATGTACCCAGGGCGTTGACCGATTCGCTCAGTCGCCAAGCCCTTTTGGCAGGGGGAAGCGCACATGTTCCTCCAATCCATCGAGCATCTGCACTTCGCCAGCACCCAGTTCGCGAAGCCGCGACACGAGTTGCTCGACCAACACCTCCGGAGCGGATGCGCCGGCAGTCACCCCGATACGGTGCCGCCCACGGACGCGATCTGCATCGAGTTCTTCGGCACTGCCGATCAACAACGCTTCGACACCCAGATTCTGCGCGACCTCGCGCAAGCGGTTGCTGTTTGAACTGCTTGGGCTACCCACCACCAGGACCAGATCGCACTGGGGCGCCATCTGCTTGACGGCATCCTGCCGATTTTGGGTGGCGTAACAGATATCGCCCTTCTTCGGCTCTGCAATGGTCGGAAAACGCTCGCGCAACGCTGCGACGATCGAGGTGCAATCGTCAACCGAGAGCGTCGTCTGGGTCACGTAGGCGAGACGTTGCGGATCAATGACCTCGAGCGTGGCGACGTCGGCGACGGTTTCCACCAAATGAATTCCGCCCTGCGCCTGGCCCATCGTACCCTCCACCTCCGGGTGCCCGCGGTGCCCAATCATGATGAGTTCGCGACCTTCGCGCTGAATCTTGGCGACTTCAACGTGGACCTTGGTCACCAGGGGGCAGGTGGCATCAAAGACCCGCAACCCACGCGATTCCGCATCCGCACGTACCGCCCGCGAGACGCCATGCGCCGAGAAGACCACGGTCGCGCCGGTCGGGATCTGATCGAGTTCGTCGACGAACACTGCACCCATATCGCGCAACCGGGAAACCACATGATCGTTATGAACGATCTCATGGCGGACATAAATCGGAGCGCCAAATTTATTCAGGGCGCGCTCGACGATCTCGATCGCACGGTCCACACCAGCACAAAATCCCCGCGGCTGGGCCAGTAAAATCTGCATCACAGCACTCCAATCACCCGGGCCTGCAAGCGCAACCTCTGCCCTGCGAGCGGATGGTTGAAATCAAACACCGCCCGGTTAGCATCGATCATCTTGAGCACCCCGGCAAACGTTCCACCATTGGGTGCTGGAAATTCGACCACGTCCCCCGGTACCCATTCCGCACCGGGTTCCCCATGTTCATCGAGCACCGAGCGCAGGATCACCTGAACGAGTTCGGGGCTTCGCACGCCGTAGGCCTGATCTGGCTCTACGACCACATCGACCGATTCGCCCTCGGCCAATCCAATCAGGCAATACTCCAGCGGTTGGCTGAACTGGCCCGTGCCCAGTTGCAGGGTCGCGGGCTGACCCTCGAATGTGTCGGCGACCACGCCGTCCGCATCGGCGAGACTAATCTTAAAATGCAAGGTGACAAACGAGTCCGCCAGGACGCGCGGCCCATCCTGCGCGGCTGGGTTGCTCGCAACAGCGCCACCGGCCGATGCTGAGGGCGCCAACAAACCGGCGGATTTGGCTTTGCCCAGGGGTGTTGCTTGCCCTGCCGACGAGGCTTGTGGCGCCGGTTGGGGTTGCCCCTTGAGCAAAGAATTACCAGAAGCCGGGGTTACCGGCTTCGGAGCGAGGGGATTGAGCGGTTTTTTGTCCATCCCAACATTCTAGACGCCGAAATACCGGCCCGAACAGAGGGAAATGCAATGCGGATCACCGACTGGCCAGCGACTGAGCGCCCACGCGAACGCCTGCTCGCCCTCGGTGCCGGGGTTTTATCGGACGCTGAACTCCTCGCGATCTTTCTGCGCACAGGGATCGCGGGCAGTAGCGCGGTCGAACTCGCTCGCACCCTGTTGAGCGATTTTGGCGGACTGGCGGGATTACTCGCTGCCGAAAATCAAGAGCTCGAAGCCCGCCGGGGCGTCGGCCAAGCCACGATAGCCCTATTGCGGGCTGCGCTCGAACTGGCCCGGCGAGCCTTGGCAGACGAGCTGACCCGAGGCGATACCTTGGCGAATCCGACCCAGGTCGCCGGGTTTCTGCAACTTTGGTTGCGCGACCGTCCGTTCGAGGTCTTTGCAGCCCTGTTCTTGGATGCCCGCAACCGTCTCATCGTCGCTGAAGAACTATTTCGGGGAACGCTGACGCAAACGGCGGTTTACCCGCGTGAAATCGTCCGTCGAGCGCTCACAGTCAACGCTGCCGGGGTGATCCTTGCCCACAATCACCCGTCCGGGGCTGCTGAACCAAGCACGGCCGACCAGGTGCTGACTCAGGCCCTGCGCGCGGCATGCGCTCTGGTTGACGTTCGGGTCCTGGACCATATCATTGTGGCAGGACACCGGACACACTCGTTTGCGGCGCACGGGAAACTCTGAAGGGCCGGCGACTTGCATGATCAGGCAATCAGCGCTAAATTAGTGGGCTTTTCTGAAAGGGAGTTCCACCATGGCTCGAGTTTGCCAAGTGACCGGCAAGGCGCCGATGGTCGGCAACAACGTTTCGCACGCCAACAATAAGACCAAGCGTCGCTTTCTGCCCAACCTGCAATACCGCCGGTTCTGGGTCGAGAGTGAGAAGCGCTGGGTGCGTCTGCGCGTGTCAAACGCCGGCTTGCGTACCATCGACAAAGTCGGAATCGACACGATTCTGGTTGACCTGCGCGCGCGCGGCGAAATCTGACGCCGACCTTTATCATCCAAACTTAGAACGCGAGATCACTCACCATGCGCGACAAGATCAAGCTTGAATCGACCGCCGGCACCGGCCATTTCTACACGACGACGAAAAACAAGCGCACCACGCCTGAAAAACTCGAGATCAAGAAGTTTGATCCGGTTGCGCGCAAGCACGTCGCTTACAAAGAAACCAAGCTGCGCTGAGCCGCTAGTCCGAAAAGGTCCTCCTGCGGGAGAGCCTGTTCAACTCGAAAAAGGCCTCTTTGTCGGAGGCCTTTTTCACATCTCACGCGGCGTAGCAGCGTACCCGCAGGGATAGATCCTCCAACGCACGCACCCCGCTCGCCTCGGCGCGCTGACACCAGCCTTGCAGTTGACTCACCAACTGATCACTCGAGGCGGTTGATCGAACCCACAGGGCCGTCAATTCACCGCGCATCTCCAACAGAGTGCGCAGGCGATCGCTCGCTGCGCAGACCTCTGCCAGACGGGCTTGCTGTGCCTCGGTCCAGCGCGATGCATCAATCGGCACCCAGCGCCGGGCCGATTCCACTAGCTTGGACTCAGCCACACGGCCGTCGCGCAAGCGCTTCGCCTCTTCACGGCAAGCCCGTTTCAGATGGCTGGCGAACGCGCTCATGATGTCGTGCCGGTAGGCGAGCAAGGCATTCAACGAATCCCCATCCGGTCGCGTCTTGGGCGCTACAAAACGGGGCTTGGGCATGACCTTCTTGACCCGGGCGAGCCCAAGCATGGAGAGCAGGCGGATGTAAGCCCAGCCAAGATCGAATTCGTACCACTTCGCCGACAACTTCGCCGAGGTCGGAAACGAGTGGTGGTTATTGTGGAGTTCCTCACCCCCGATCAGGATGCCCCATGGCGAGATATTGCGGCTGGCGTCCGCGCAATCGAAATTCCGATAGCCCCAGTAATGGCCGATTCCGTTGATGATGCCGGCCGCATTAACCGGAATCCACATCATCTGGACCGCCCACACAGAAATTCCGACCGGACCAAGCAAGATCAGGTTGATGATCGCCATCAGAGTGACGCCCAGCACGGGATGGCCGGTATATACCTTGCGCTCGAGCCAATCATCCGGACATCCATGGCCGAATTTCTCGATCGTTTCGCGGTTGGATGCTTCCTCACCATAGAGTTCCGCGCCCCGAAAAAGCACGGTGCGAATGCCCCGGGTTTGCGGACTGTGGGGATCTTCCGGCGTCTCGCACCGGGCATGATGTTTTCGGTGAATCGCCGCCCACTCCCGCGTCACCATGCCGGTGGTCAGCCAGAGCCAGAATCGAAAGAAATGGCTGACAACCGGATGGAGATCCAGCGACCGGTGCGCCTGGCAACGGTGCAGGAAAATCGTCACCGCCGCGATGGTGACGTGCGTCAGTGCGAGTGCGATCAAAACCAGTTGCCACCAGTTCAGGTCGAAAAAACCACCGTCGACCCAGTCAAACAGTACCGCGTACATCCCATCGAAACTCATGCAATTCCTTCATCTTAATCAGACTGAAAACGGCAGACAGCACCACACTCGACTACGGTAAGCGACCCTTCGCGGACCGGCAACCGGATTCAGACAAGAGTCGCTCCACTCGGCAGGATGGTCCCATGCACGTCGCCAGCAAACAACAGACCGACGCAACCACCATCAGATCTGTCGAGACATTCGAAACCCGATCAGACCGGCGCGGTTTTCAAGCGCTGAAATGCCACCGCGTAGAAACCGTCGCAGCCCTCCCGGTGCGGCAACAGCGTCCGTGCACCTGGAAAACCCGTTGCAATCCCAGCACCGCCAGGGTCTGCGTCCACCGCAACAAATTCCGGATGGGTCTGCGCAAAGAGTCGGGCGACCCCGTCATTTTCCGCTTCAAGCAAACTGCAGGTGGCATACACCAACCGCCCACCGGGTTTGACCAATTTGGCCGCCGCCTCAAGGATGTTGTTCTGACGAACGGTCAACTCGGCAATGTCGCGGGGGCTTTGTCGCCATTTCAGATCGGGGTTTCGCCGCAGCGTACCGGTGCCGCTACAGGGCGCGTCGACCAGCACACGATCGGCACGCTTGGAGAGTCGAACCAATTTGGGATCCGTCTCCGAGTCGATGCGCATCGGCTGGACATTGGTGGCGCCTGCTCGCAACAGTCGCGGCCTCAACTTGCCCAATCGGCCTTCGGAGACATCGATGGCAAACACCTGTCCCCCGCCGCGCATGGCCGCCGCCAGCGCCAACGTCTTGCCGCCTGCACCGGCACAGAAGTCAACGATCGTCTCCCCCCGTCGAGCGCCGACACAGGCCACCAGCCATTGGCTGCCGGCATCCTGCACCTCGACCCAACCGTCCAGGAACGTCTTGGAATGTTCCAGTGCCGGATGCCCCTCCAGACGCAGAGCACCCGGTACGTGGGCAAGCGCCGTTGCGCTGATATCCTCAGCCGCGAGAGCGGCGATCGCGGTCGGAACGTCCGCTTTGAGCGCGTTGACTCTGAGGTCGAGAGGCGCGGGCGCCAGCAACGCAGTCTCGAGCGCTTCGAGATCATCCCCAGACCATTGGGCGGCCAGGCGTTCGTGCAACCAATCAGGCAGACTGTTCCGCACGGCCGGCAGGAGCGCGGCCGAACGGGCTGGATCATCCAGCGCGGGCGCAATGTTGGAGAACCAACGCGCGAGGTCGGGGTCGCGTGCGACCACACCCGCACAGGCCTTTTCACCCGCGACCATACAGAGAGCGAGTAGCGCCAGCAGGCGCTCGCGCGGCCCCGGTCCGCCCGCGATCAGATGCTCCAGCCGGCGTCGATGGCGCAGCGCCGCAAAGGCTGCCTGCGCGATTCGCGCCCGATCGCGTCGCCCCAGCTCCGGATGCGCCCGGAAAAACTCTCGCAGCAGCACGTCGGCCGGCCGAATACAGGGCAACAACCTGCGAACCGCGTCCTCGAGCAGCCAGAAGCGCACGCCACCCGCCATGCCAGCCCCGGCCACTCCGCCCCCGATCACCCCACCCTGCGCGCCCGGAAGGGGCCGTCTTGAGCGCCCTGCGGACTTCTCATATGCCATTCTGATCCGCCCTTTCAATGATCCATCACCAGCAAACGCTCCTGAGCGCTCACGCCCTCAATCTCTACCTCACACCCCGTCGAGCCCTGGTGCAGTTTGACCCGACCATCCGCCAACCAACGCAAGGCCCGCGGAAGGATCTGGTGCTCGGTCTCCAGCACTCGAATCGCCAGCGTTTCCGAAGTATCGCCAGACCGCACCGGCACAATCGATTGCGCGAGAATGGGGCCCTGATCCAGTACCGGCGTCACCAGATGGACGGTTGCGCCATGCACCCGAACGCCGGCCTCGAGCGCCCGCCGATGGGTGTGCAATCCAGGAAACGCCGGCAACAATGACGGGTGAATATTGATCAGCCGCCCCTGGAATCGGGCGACGATGTCATCGCCCAACACGCGCATGAATCCCGCCAACACGACGAGATCCGCCGCGAATCGCTCAATCTGCTGGAGCAGAGCCAGTTCAAAGCCTGATCGGCCGGGGTAATCCCGAAATGCGATGACGGCACTGTCAATCCCGGCCTGCCCTGCCACGCTGAGGCCCTGCGCGTCAACCCGATCGGCAATGACACCCACAATGCGATGATCCCAATGTTCCTGCCTGGCGGCAGTCAGAATCGCTTCGAGGTTGGAGCCCCGCCCGGAAATCAACACGACGATACGACGCATCGCAGCGATGGTAGCACCCCTGTCCCAGGCCACCTGCTCTGCCGCAAACGGTAGTCACGGCCTAAAGCCCCTATAATTCAGAGCCTTGCGAAGCTGACCGAAGCGAACCCCCCGGCTTCACTCCAAAAGCATGTTCGCATCCTGTGTTCGCACCTCATGAGCGCCCTAGAACAGTTCGCCTCCAACCGTTTCCCGATCCTGTCCCCGGGCCCGCCCAGTTCCCCGTCAAGTCCGGTGCGCCTGCAGCGGGTGCGTGGTGGAGCCGGGAAATCCGATCGCCCAGACGCGCACGGGATGCATCCGCAGCGCAAGCCCTGTGCCGTTGCGATTGGTACCTTTGACGGCGTCCATCTGGGCCACCAGGCCTTGCTGGCCAAACTGTGCCAGTCCGCGCGATCGCGTGGGCTTGAAGCGGCCGTCCTGACCTTTGAACCAGCGCCACGGGAATGGTTCGCCCGGCAGCGCAACGACCTGGTGCCAACCCGCATTTCGTCCTTGCGCGACCGGATCGCCCGACTGTCAGCGTGCGGCGTTGAACGCGTTTGCGTCACCCGCTTCAGCGCTGCGCTGGCAGCCCTGTCCGCGCGGGACTTTGTCGCCGACGTGCTCGTGGGTCAACTGGGTGCCCGTCACCTTCTGGTCGGCGATGATTTCCGGTTTGGCGCGCGCCGCAGCGGCGATTACGCGCTGCTCGAAGAGCTCGGACCGGCGCTGGGCTACACGGTTGAACGGCTGGACACGGTGACCACGGCTGCAGGGGTCCGGGTTTCGAGTTCGGCAATTCGCCGGCGGCTGGCTGAAGGCGATCTGGGGGGGGCGGCCGCGCTGCTGGGCGCCCACTGGAGCCTTGAGGGGCGGGTCCTCCATGGCGCAAAACTAGGCCGCCAGCTTGGCTTCCCGACGCTGAACCTGCGAGTGCCCACCGCCCATCCGGCTGCGAAGGGCGTGTTCGTGGTCCAGGTCCATGGTCTTGCCGCGCATCCATTACCCGCCGTCGCCAGCCTTGGCACTCGGCCGGTGGTTGAGGATGCAGGCCGTATGCTGCTTGAGACCCACCTTCTGGATTGGCAGGGCGATGCCTATGGCCATCTGATCCGAGTTGAATTCCTGCACAAGCTCCGAGACGAAGCGCATTGGGACGGACCCGATGCGCTGGTCCAACTAACCGCCCAGATCCAGCGCGACGCCGATGACGCCCGTGCCTGGTTTGCTGAACATCTGAATTTCTAGGACTCTGAATGTCGTCCATGCCCGAATGGCGCGCCACGCTGAACTTGCCCGACACCCCGTTCCCCATGCGAGGCGACCTCGCCAAGCGGGAACCGCTCTGGGTCGCTCGATGGAATGACGCCGATGGGGACGGCTCCGCCGGCGTCTACCGCCGGATCCGCCCTCTGGCCGCTGGCCGGCCACTCTTCGTGCTGCACGACGGCCCACCGTATGCGAACGGGGACATTCATATTGGTCATGCCGTCAACAAAATTCTGAAGGACACCATCGTCAAGTCCAAGCTGATGGCCGGATTTGATGCCCGCTATGTACCGGGCTGGGACTGTCATGGCATGCCGATCGAAATTCAGATCGAGAAGAAACACGGTAAAGGGCTGCCCGCCGCCAAAGTCCAGTCGCTCGCACGCGCCTATGCGCAAGAGCAGATCGGGCGCCAGCTCAAGGACTTTCAACGCCTCGGCGTGCTGGGCCAATGGGAAAACCCCTATCGCACGATGGCGCCCCAGACCGAGGCTGACGAAATCCGCGCACTCGGCCGCATCCTCGAAGCAGGCTTCGTCTTTCGCGGCCTGAAGCCAGTCAACTGGTGTTTCGATTGCGGGTCTGCCCTGGCCGAGGCCGAAGTCGAGTATGCAGATCGCGAAGATCCTGCGGTTGATGTTGCGTTTGCCTTCCTGCCGGACCAGTTGCCAGCCATCGCCAGCGCGTTCGGAGTCGAGGCAAGTGAAGTGGCAACGCGTGCCGGGGCCATCGTCATCTGGACCACGACCCCGTGGACCCTACCCGCCAATCAGGCGCTCAATCTGCATCCGGAGATTACGTATGCCTTGTTGGACGTAATCTCCGGGACCGAAAGCAGCACCGAACCCACTGCACTCGGTGGTGGCCCGCGTTGGCTCATTGTCGCCGCCGACCGCGCCCAAAACTGTCTCAGTGACTGGGGCCTGGCGGGCGCCGTGCGCGCAACCGCGCCTGGCCGAGCCCTGAGCGGCATCGGCTTTGCCCATCCTTTGGCCAACCATCCCCCAAGCCGAGATGGCCTTGAACCCACCTCGGCCAATCCTGTCGAGCCGTTTTATCGCCGCCGGTCCAACGTGGTTCTTGGCGAGTACGTCACGACCGAAACCGGAACCGGAGTCGTTCATTCGTCGCCAGCGTACGGTGTTGAGGACTTCCTGTCTTGTAAAGCCAGCGGCCTGACCGACGCCGAGATTTTGACGCCGGTTCTGGGCGACGGCCATTACGTCGATTCCCTGCCCCTGTTTGGCGGCCTGTCGATCTGGGAGGCTAACCCACGTATCGTCCAGGCCCTGCGCGACGCCGGTACGCTGCTTCGGGTGCAGCGCTACAAACACCCGTACATGCACTGCTGGCGTCACAAAACGCCGATCATCTACCGTGCGACCAATCAGTGGTTCGCGGGCATGGATGTGACCCCGCTTGATGGCGGCTCGAGTCTGCGGGAACGGGCCCTGGGCGCGATCGAGGCAACCCGCTTCTACCCTGCATGGGGCAAGGCAAGGCTGCATGCCATGATCGCCAACCGGCCCGACTGGACGCTGTCCCGACAACGGCAGTGGGGCGTCCCCATGGCCTTTTTTGTCCATCGTGAAACCGGCATGCTGCATCCACGTACGGCGGAATTGCTCGAACAGGTCGCCAAGCGCGTCGAAGTCGGCGGGATCGAAGCGTGGCAGACACTTGATCCAGCAGAGCTGCTTGGTTCTGAGGGGCCCGAATCTGCACAGTGGTACATCAAGAACCCCGACACCCTCGATGTCTGGTTCGACTCCGGAACGACCCACTTCACCGTGCTGCGTGGCTCCCACGCGGCCGAATCGACCTTTCCAGCCGATCTGTATCTGGAAGGCAGCGATCAGCACCGCGGCTGGTTCCATTCCTCCCTGCTCACCGCTTGCATGATCGACGGTCGTGCCCCTTACAAGGCGCTACTCACGCATGGTTTCGTGGTCGACGGCCAGGGTCGCAAGATGTCGAAATCGCTCGGCAATGTTGTCGTCCCGCAAAAGGTCGCCGACTCGCTCGGCGCCGAAATTTTGCGCCTCTGGGTCGCGAGTACCGATTACTCGGGCGAGCTGAGCCTTTCGGATGAAATTCTCAAACGGGTCGTTGAAAGCTATCGGCGCATCCGCAATACGCTTCGCTTTCTGCTCGCCAACACAAGTGATTTCGATCCCGAGCATGATGCGCTGCCCATGGCGTCGTTGAGCGTCATCGACCGTTATGCGATCGCGATGGCCGCGCGTACCCAGGACATCATCGCTGATGCTTATGAACAGTATGACTTCCATACCGTTGTTAGCACCGTACAAGGATTTTGTACGGAAGATCTCGGTGGGTTCTGGCTCGATGTTCTGAAAGACCGCCTGTACACGACCCGTTCGGATTCACGCGCCCGCCGCTCAGCGCAGACGGCCCTGTGGCAAGTCACCAATGCCCTGCTGCGCTGGATTGCCCCGATCCTCTCGTTCACCGCCGAAGAAGCCTTTCCCCTGCTTAGCCCCCGGCAACACGCTGCTGGGGCTCAGACCATCTTTTCGCAGACCTGGCACGGGCTCCCCGGGATCGATCAACCGGAACAACTCCTGGCCGACTGGGACAACATCCGGACATTGCGCGCCGAAGTCCTCAAAGCCATCGAATCCGAGCGTGCTGCGGGCCACCTGGGCTCCTCCCTGCAGGCTGAAGTCACCATCCGAATTGGTGGCTCAGCCCACGCGCTGTTAGCCCGACTGGGTGAGGATCTCAAATTCGTTCTGATTGTCTCGCGGGCCACGCTTGAAGTCGGAGAAAGTCCGACGCCGATCATCACTGTGACCCCAAGCCAGCACACGAAGTGCGAACGCTGCTGGCACTGGCGTGCGGATGTCAATACCTCCCCGGGCCATCCCGGTCTGTGTGGACGCTGCGTCGACAATTTGGACGGTATCGGCGAAGCAAGGACGCAAGCCTGATGCCACCGCGCCAACTCCCTGAGGGTAGCGACGAGTCCGGGCGCGTGGGCCCCCGTCCCGGCGGTCGGGGGCGCCGGGCTGGCCGGAAAAAATCCAGCCGCCTCCGAGCCACGGTTACGCGGCTACTGCCCTGGATAGGCATCGCAAGCCTGATCCTTGCGCTCGACCAAGCCACCAAATTCCAAATCCAGCGGTTACTGCAGCCAGGCGACCGGGTTGTGATCGTGGAGAACTGGTTCGACCTCACCTTGGTCTTCAACCGCGGTGCCGCATTCAGTTTTCTGGCGGACGCATCGGGTTGGCAACGCTGGTTTTTTATCGGCATCGGCGCGTTGGCCACGACCTATCTGATCTGGTTACTGGCTCGGCACAGCGGGCAACGGCTGTTCGCCTTTGGACTCGCGATGATTCTCGGTGGCGCCATCGGTAACGTGATTGATCGCATCTTGCAGGGCCAAGTGGTGGATTTTTTGCTGGCACACTGGCGCGAAGTGTTTTTTTGGCCGGCGTTCAATGTGGCCGATAGCGCCATCACGATTGGCGCAGGTCTTCTGATCCTGGATGAAATCCGGCGAGTGTCACGTACGCGATAAACCGGCGATGATGGTGCATGCACTCCAATCGTCACGCCGGTTACTGCCTGGGTCAGCCCGCTGCCAAGCCGCTCAATGACGATTGCCAAGATCTCTTCGATGACAATTGCCATGACTCCTTCAAAAGCGTCCGCATCCATCACTCCCGCAGCAGCGCCCGCATCAAGCCCTGCGCTGCCGCCCGATCCGCTCGCCCATAAACGTCTGGTACTGGGGATTACGGGGGGGATTGCCGCCTACAAAAGCGTTGAATTAGCGCGTCTGCTCAGCAAAGCCCTGGTGGCAAGCATCCAGACGGTGATGACCGAAGCTGCGACGCGCTTTGTCGGGACGGCCACGTTTCAGGCGGTCACCGGACGACCCGTATTCACTGATGCCTGGGATACCCGGGTCGCTAACGGCATGGCCCACATCGATCTGTCGCGCGAGGCCGACGGCATTCTGATCGCGCCAGCGAGCGCCGACTTTCTCGCCCTACTCGCCCAGGGACGCGCACCGGATCTTTTATCCACGCTATGTCTTGCGCGGGATTGTCCGCTGGCCGTTGCCCCTGCGATGAACCGACAGATGTGGGAACACCCGGCAACCCAGCGCAATCTCGCGCAATTACGTGCTGATGGCATTGCGATCTTCGGTCCCGGGAGCGGCGACCAAGCCTGTGGCGAGGTGGGCGACGGGCGCATGCTCGAGCCTGCGGAATTGATCGACGATCTGCGCGCCTGGTTCGCCCCCAAGCGTCTGGCCGGCAAGCGGGCGATCGTCAGCGCTGGGCCAACCTTTGAAGCGATCGACCCCGTTCGCGGCATCACCAATCGGTCATCGGGCAAGATGGGGTACGCCGTCGCGCGGGCTCTGACTGAGGCGGGCGCTGATGTCATCCTGGTCTCGGGACCGACCGCGCTCCCTGCTCCGAGAGGGGTACAACGCATCGAAATCGAGTCGGCCCTGCAAATGCGCGATGCCGTGCATGCCAGCTTGCCAGCGGACCTGTTCGTCGCCGTCGCCGCGGTCGCGGACTGGCGCCCAGCAACCATCTCGACCCAAAAGATTCGCAAAGCAGAAGGCGCGGTGGCACCTGAGCTGCGGTTTGTCGAGAATCCAGACATCCTCGCCGAAGTGGCAGCCCTGCCAAACGCACCGTATTGCGTTGGGTTTGCCGCAGAGACTGACGACACCACGGCAGACCGACGAGATCTCCAGAATCAGGCGCTCGCCGAACTGGCCTCGGCCAAACGCCTGCGCAAGCGTGTCCCGCTCCTTGTCGCCAATATCGGTCCGGACACGTTCGGGCGAGACGACAATGCCTTGCTACTGGTCGACGAATTCGGCTCCATCGCCCTACCCCGTGCGTCCAAGGACGCGCTGTCCCGGGCGTTGGTGGCTGAGATCGCTGGGCGTCTGGCCCACCGACGCGCATGATCACCACCTGGCTTCCACGCACAGACCGGCATCATCGCGACCAAGCTGTCAACCTGTAACCTGCCCTTGAGACTTTCATGCGTATCGCTGTCCGCATCCTTGACCCCAGACTCTCCGACCAGCTACCCAGCTACGCCACCCCCGGCAGCGCTGGGCTGGACTTGCGGGCCTGCATCGAAATGCCGCTGACCATTGCGCCCGACCAGGCGGTCATGCTGCCAACCGGCATGGCGATTCATCTCGACGACCCAGGCTACTGCGCGATGATTCTTCCGCGCTCCGGACTCGGCCATAAGCACGGGATCGTTCTGGGCAACCTGGTTGGACTGATTGACAGCGACTACCAGGGCCCGCTGCAGGTCTCTTGCTGGAATCGCAGCGCTCAGCCGTATACCGTGCAACCGCTGGATCGGATTGCCCAACTCATCATCGTGCCGGTCAAGCAGGTGCAGTTTGATCTCGTCGATGCATTCACGTCGAGCGAGCGCGGTGCTGGCGGATTCGGCAGCACCGGGCGGGCATAAGGCGTAACGCAAGAAGTCACAAGACAGCCCTCAACCGCGGGCAACGGTCTCCGCGACGAGTGCCTCAAGCTTGCGTCCGTCTGCGTTGAAGCTGCGAATCCCTTCCGCGAGTTTCTCGGTCGCCATTGCGTCATCGTTGACCGAGAACCGAAAATCCGACTCGTTGAAATGCGCTTTCTCGAGCACTGCAGCCTTCGCGGCCGCGGGCGACAGTGCCTGCCCGACCTCATCACCGGAGGCACGCAACTGCTCCAGAAGGTCCGGGCTGATCGTCAACAGATCGCAGCCGGCCAGGGCCAGAATCTGGCCAACGCTGCGAAAACTCGCCCCCATGACTTCCGTCTTCACATCGAAGTGGCGGAAATAGGTCCAAATCTTGGTGACGGAAATGACACCCGGGTCTTCGTGCGGTGCCAGATCCCGGCCAGCGCGGGCCTTGGCCCAATCGTAAATCCGCCCGACAAAGGGAGAAATCAGGGTAATACCCGCATCGGCGCAAGCCACCGCCTGAGCGAACGAGAACAGGAGCGTCAGATTGCAGTGAATCCCTTCACGCTCCAGGATTTTCGCCGCTTGAATCCCTTCCCAGGTTGCCGCAATCTTGATCAGGACCCGCTTTCGATCAATGCCCTCGGCCTCATAAAGGCTCATAAGGCGGCGCGCACGGGCCAGAGTCGCTTCGGTATCGAAGGACAGTCTGGCATCCACTTCACTGGAAACTCGCCCTGGGACGATGCTGAGAATTTGCAGGCCGAATTTCACCAGCGTGCGGTCGCAAAGCAGGTCGAGTGGCTCTGTGCGGTGCTTGGCGACCGTTTCATCCAGTAGCGTTCGGTATTCGGGCTTACCCACCGCCTTGAGGATGAGCGTCGGATTGGTCGTCGCGTCCTGGGGGGCATAGGCCCGCATGGCATTGAAGTCGCCCGTGTCAGCGACCACCGTCGTCCAGCGTCGCAGCGAATCGAGAGCAGTTGTCATGTTGGCACTCAAACGTTAAACATATCCCGCCAGATATTGCGCGCCCAGGCATCGGCGTACTGCCCCTCGAGCGCGTTGGCCTGCGATGACAGGCCCCCAGAACCGGCAACGGTCACCATGGTTTTCTGATCGGAATTGTAGCGATGCACCGACGCTACATGCACGACATTTCGGTCGTCGACATAGGAATAGCAGGTATTGACCATCATGGCGGGTTGCGGTGCCCGCCCATGAAGGATCTCGAGAATCGCTGCTGCTGCTGCCTTGCCGTGCTGATTGGCCATATGTCCCGATTTCGGCATCAAGGGTGCGGCCATCACAGCGTCTCCCAACACGTGAATACCTGGGACAGCGAGAGACTCCATCGACACCCAATCCACACCGCACCAACGGTTATTCACCGTAATCAGTCCGGTTTTCTGCGCAAGGTCACCCGCGCGATGGGGCGGAATAATATTGAGGACATCCGCACGGATCCGATCACCGAATTCGGTAACGACGATTCCCTCCTGCGCCTGTACCTCGGTCACCAGCGAATTGGGCCGGTATTCGATCATGCTCCCGTAGGGCTCCCAGGCCTTCAGAAAGAGACCCTTCTTTGACTGGATGTCTTCATTCGCGTCCAGAACGATGATTTTTGCACTGGGATTATTCGCCTTCAGCGAAAACGCGACCTGGCAAACGCGTTCATACGGCCCCGGCGGGCAGCGATAGGGCGCCCGCGGAATCGATAGAACAAACACACCGCCCTGGCGCATCGCCTCTATCCGACTGCGCAGGGCGACCGTTTGCGGCCCCGCTTTCCAGGCATGCAAGACTGTCTTCTGAGCCTCTGCGCCCAGACCCTGAATCTGGTCAAACTGAAAATCCACTCCCGGTGCAACAATCAGACGATCGAACGTCTGATCAGCGATCTTGACCAGACTGACCACTTTCTTCGTGGGTTCGATTTGGGTGACCTCGTCCACAAGGACGGTGACACCCGCGTCGCGCAGACCCTGGTAACCCATGGTGAGGTCTTCGATCCGGCGGGTTCCGCCCACCACCAGATTGGATAGCGGACAGGAGACAAACTGCGGGTTACGTTCGATCAGCACCACATCCACGCTCGAGCCACCCCAGTGCTTGAGATAGCGTGCAGCGGTCGCACCGCCAAAGCCAGCACCAATGATGCCGATGCGCCCCAACCGACGTTCGACGATCGCCGGGGCGACCGGGGTGTTATTCGGGCTCGGGGCGGCGCAACCCGCAATCATGCCAAGTCCTGCAGAAGCGCCCATGGCCGCAGCCCCCTGCAGCAATCGCCGGCGGGATTGAATCAGTTCGGCCATCGTGTTCTCCTCTCGACCGCCTTCGGACGGTTTCTGTCATTGGGGGCTACTGGCAAATGACGCGGTCACAGCGCCAGCAGGTGACCAAGGTACTGCCGCGGCAGTCGCGGTTTACGGCAGGGCTTTCTGCCGCGAAAAATGCTCGGCAAGCAGCGTGATCTGCTCGTCGGTATACCCCTTGGCGAGCTGATGCATGATCGTTGCAGAACGTTGTCCAGACCGAAACGCCTGCATGGTGGTGATCATGGCGTCGCGCTGGTAACCCGAAAGCGTGGGCATGCCACCGGCGGATCGGCCATCGACACCATGGCAGTTGGCACAATTGGAGGCCAGTACGCGTCCCGCAATCGTGGAGTCCACCCCCGCTTGCGGCGGCGCGGGTTGAGCCTGGACCGATGCACTTGCGAACGCGAGCGCCAAACCGAGCATGACCCGACCTTGCGTCAGGCGTGACCTCCAGCGCAGAACGCTGGCCAGCGCAGAGGTTCGGGTTGCCGCAGCGGAAGGGCAATCGCCCCTCTGACGACCGGACCCGGATAACTGAACCTGCGGATCAGGATCCGCGCGCAAAAATGTTGGTGATGGCAGCAATTCTTCGCTCCCCTGTCCATTGAAACCTATGAAACTGACGCAGGGCGCTCGAATGCCGCTCAGGCCGGCACGACCTCGACGCCACTGCGCTCTTCCCCTTCTCCGGTCGGTGGAACCGGCCGGTTGGGCCCGTCGAACGACAGTTGCACCTTGTCCGCCTCGTCCAGGTCGACCACGACCTTACCGCCGGTCAGCAAACGCCCGAAGAGTAGCTCATCCGCCAGCGCACGCCGGATCATGTCCTGAATCAGACGATGCATCGGTCGGGCGCCCATCAGCGGGTCGAACCCTTTCTTAGCCAGGAAAGCACGAAGCTTGTCGGTAAAGATGGCTTCGACCTTCTTCTCCTGCAACTGGTCTTCGAGCTGGATCAGGAACTTGTCAACCACCCGCATGATCACGTCAGAATCCAACGAACGGAACGAAATGATCGCATCGAGCCGATTGCGGAACTCCGGCGTGAACATGCGTTTGATGTCCACCATCTCGTCACCGGCCTGCTTGGTGTTTGAGAAACCGATCGAACTCTTCTGCAGGGATTCCGCACCGGCATTGGTCGTCATGATCATGATCACATTGCGGAAATCCGCCTTGCGACCGTTGTTGTCCGTCAGCGTACCGTGGTCCATGACCTGCAGCAGGATGTTGAAAATATCCGGATGGGCCTTTTCGATCTCGTCGAGCAACAGCACGGCATGCGGTTTTTTGGTCACAGCCTCAGTGAGCAGACCGCCCTGATCAAAGCCAACATAGCCCGGAGGGGCCCCGATGAGGCGGGACACCGCATGGCGTTCCATGTACTCCGACATATCAAAGCGGATCAGCTCAATGCCCAGAATGAAGGCGAGCTGCTTGGCGACCTCGGTCTTACCAACCCCGGTTGGCCCGGAGAAGAGGAAGGCACCGATCGGTTTTTCGGGTTTGCCAAGACCCGAGCGCGCCATTTTGATCGCCGCAGCAAGCGCTTCGATTGCCTGATCCTGGCCAAAAACAACGTTCTTAAGGTCGCGATCGAGCACTTGCAGTTTGGAGCGATCATCGCTTGAGACCGACGCCGGCGGAATCCTGGCGATTTTCGCGACGATATCCTCGATCTCGTTCTTGCCAATCACTTTCTTCTGGCGACTCTTGGGCAAGATACGCTGGGCAGCGCCTGCCTCATCGATGACATCGATCGCCTTGTCCGGCAAATGGCGGTCGTTGATGTACTTGGCGGCGAGCTCGGCAGCGGCCGAGAGAGCGGATGCGGAATATTTGACTCCGTGATGCTCTTCAAACCGGGACTTCAGCCCGCGAAGGATCTGCACGGTCTGCTCCACCGTCGGCTCGTTGACATCGATTTTCTGGAACCGGCGCGAGAGCGCGTGATCTTTTTCGAAGATGCCGCGGTATTCGGTGTACGTCGTTGCGCCAATGCACTTCAGTTGCCCCGACGCCAGAGCGGGCTTAAGCAGGTTCGACGCATCGAGAGTCCCGCCAGATGCGGAGCCCGCACCAATGAGCGTGTGAATCTCGTCGATAAACAGCACCGCGTTCGGATTGGCCTTGAGTTGCTTGAGGACGGCCTTGAGGCGCTGCTCAAAATCCCCCCGATATTTGGTGCCGGCCAGAAGCGACCCCATGTCCAGCGAGAACACAACGGCCTCGGCCAGCACGTCGGGCACATCTTTCTGGGTGATCCTCCAGGCCAGCCCCTCGGCGATCGCGGTCTTGCCAACCCCCGCTTCGCCAACCAGCAGCGGATTGTTCTTTCGCCGCCGGCAAAGCACCTGGATCACCCGCTCCACCTCAGCCTCACGCCCGATCAAGGGGTCGATCCGCCCTTCCTTAGCCTGAATATTCAAGTTGGCGGTGTACTGGTCAAGCGCACCCGCCTGCTGCGGCGCTTGTGCATCCGCTTCGGCCTCAGCGGGTTCTTCGCGACCCGGGGCTTCCTTGGGTTGCGGTGTCTTGGTGATCCCGTGGCTGATGAAATTGACCACGTCGAGCCGGGTAATCCCCTGCTGATGCAGGTAGTACACCGCGTGGGAATCCTTTTCCCCAAAGATTGCCACCAGCACATTCGCGCCCGTCACTTCCTTCTTGCCGTTCGAGGTGCTCTGAACATGCATGATCGCGCGCTGGATGACCCGTTGAAACCCCAGAGTGGGTTGCGTGTCGATCTCCTCTGTCCCGGGAACAACCGGCGTATTTTCCCGGATGAACTGCGTCAGATTCTTGCGCAGATCGTCCAGGTTGGCCGCGCATGCGCGCAGGACCTCGGCCGCTGAAGGATTATCGAGCAAGGCGAGCAAGAGATGCTCGACCGTAATGAACTCGTGACGTTGCTGGCGCGCCTCGACAAACGCCATGTGGAGGCTGACTTCTAATTCCTGAGCAATCATGCTTCCTCCATCACGCACTGCAGCGGATGCTGGTGCTGGCGTGCAAAACTACAAACCTGATCCACCTTGGTCGCCGCCAGATCACGCGGGTAAACCCCACAGACCCCACGGCCTGCGCGGTGAACCTGCAACATGACTTGGGTCGCTTTCTCGCGCCCCATCCCAAAAAATTGCTGTAATACCAACACTACGAACTCCATCGGGGTGAAGTCGTCGTTGAGTATCAAAACCTGATACATCGGCGGAGGTTTGATCCGCTCGGTCTTGCGTTCAATGACGGGGGGGGAATCGAGTTGACGGCCAGGCATGACCCTATTCTAAACACTGTTCTGCAACGAAGTGAGCGCACAACGTTGGCCGTGCCCTACAAACAGCAGTCGCAGCACGCCAGAACTCCTTTCTCCGAATCTTCGCGACGGCACTATTGCGTGAAAAGGTTCACTATCGAGGGTGGCGACGTTCCATAACATCCCAATTCGCCCCGCCTGCTTTCCATTCAGGACAGCTTGCGGGGATCTTCACCCGTCGCACTCGCAGGAGGTTTTAACAGCAATGGCTACCGGTATCGTCAAGTGGTTCAATGACGCCAAGGGATTCGGGTTCATCACGCCCGATGACGGCGGAGAGGACCTGTTCGCCCATTTCTCCGCCATTCAGACTGGCGGTTTCCGTTCTCTCAAGGAAGGACAAAAAGTCGAATTTGATGTGGTTCAGGGCCCGAAAGGTCGGCAGGCCTCGAACATTCATGCAACCGGCACCGTGATGTAAACCGCTTGCCATGCCGGAGGGCGCGTCTAACGCCCTCCGTTTTGTGCCGGGGTGAGGCGAGACCGAGTCCCTCCCCCGCCTTCCTATGCTGCCGTCACTTCAGAGCCACCGACTCTCGGCCGCCCACAGCGACCGATCGACGCAGTCTTACACGGGCGCTGACGCTGCTCACCAGCGTCCAAAAGCGAGTTCCCGCTGACCCGACCGCCCAGAAGACATCGGCTGCAGCGCAGGCTTCCTCATCGAATTCTGTACCGTCGGACCATGCCGGCGCATGGAAGACCCCGACCGACTGACGACGCAGGATCAATTGCCATTCGCGGGGCAGCCGGGACCATTGCGCCGGGCTGCGCCGACGGATCCCAAACCAGCACCGGGTACCCGTCACGACTTCAGCCAATTCGGCCCGCAAACGGATCAAATGGGAAAACCGGAGGTCCGACCCGCTGGCTGGCCGACGACTGGCCAGACGCATTCCGGAGCCTAACAACGCAATGCCTCCGATCGCTAGCGCAGCGAGCCCTCGAGCAACCATCCCTGGCGGCCCGTTCAACCTAGAGTCGATTGTTGGATTGAGATCGGGCAGGGCTTCCGAGAAGTAGGAGGGCTTCGCAAAGAAGTGGTCGCGGCGCGCTCCTACGGAATCATTCGGAGTTTGGCGCAAGCCCGCCCGCTGCAACCAAATGCGACCCATGAACGTTAGATTGCCGACCAGATAACGGCGCCACAATCGTCGCGGTTCCTGTAACAGTCGAAAAGCCCACTCGAGTCCGGTTTCCCGCATCCAGACGGGCGCACGTAACAGACGGCCCGAGACAAAGTCGAATAAGCCGCCAACGCCGAGTGCAACCTTGACCCCCAGCAACGGGAGGTACCGGTCGATCAATAAGTCCTGAGCCGGAACACCTCGGGCAACCAGCAGACAGTCGGCACCGCTCGATCGGATCTGAGCGACAACGCCGCCCTCTTCGGCCACACTGAAGTAGCCATCGCGCGCCCCAACGACCCGAATTTGAGGCCACTCCTGCGCAATGCGGGCAGCGACGGCTTGTGCGACCCCGGCACCGCCGCCCAGTAGGAAAAGACTCGCACCACGGGCCGCCAGCAGGTCACACAGGCGCGGGAACAGATCCGTTCCGTTGACATTCTGCTTGAGCGGGGTTCCCAGTAAATCACTGCCAATTTTGATGCCAATGCCGTCCGGGAGCACCAGGGCTGCGCGGGAGAGCGCCCTCCGGTAGCCGCGATGGCGAGCAGCAATGTTCACGCAGGCGGGATTGACAAACATGACCTGCTGAGTAGTCGTCCCACCCAGCATGCGGTCCAGGGCTGCGAGCGCCTCCTGCATGTCGAGATTGTCAAACCCGACGTCACCAACGCGCACACGGATCGGGAACCGCTCGAGGGGTTTTGGCAGGAGGGCCACGAGAATACCTCTCACCAGCAAGCCCAAATCGTGGCCAACACCGCGATGCGCGAGGTAATCCGCATCCGCCTGGGCCTCAGTGCCAAAGTCAACGCGGGTTCGGCGTCGGATGAACCATGGATTGACCAACCCCGGCCGAACTCCGAGCGTTGCGACCGGCACGGGTTCCCCCACGGTACGGGCTCTCGGTCCGACAAATGCCATCTGCCCGCGCAGGATGTTCACCAGCAAGACCCAACGGCCGGGCCCGAGCGCACTCAGACATCGACCCAATCGTCCCAGGTGCCCAGCCGAGGGGCGCCAGATCGATCGTTCAAAGGGCCTGCCAAACTGGCCATTAACAAGGACTCGAGTTCGCCGGCCTGTCCAAAACGTCAGCCCCATCGGGATCGCCAACACCAGCAATGCGAAGCCGGCCAGGGTCAGATCCATTGCGCGCAACATCCGATCGACGCTGCGCCAGGAACCGCTCTGGGCGTCGTTCAGGGGTAATGTCAAGCCCACAGGGGTGATGCCGGGAGGATTGGCGGACATGGCACGCTCAGTTGTCAAATCCCGTGATTGAACGCTCCGGCGGGTCAGCAAGGGTGGCGCCTTTGTGAAATCCTCCAGGGCCGGTAGGGGGGGGGTTGGCTAGGATTTCCAGCCCGCCGTATCCGAGCGTATTGCCCTTGAATATTCCCGAGCAAAGCACCGACGAATTTCTAGCTTCCGTTGCCCACGAGCTTCGGACCCCCCTGACCTCCCTTCTGGGTGCCGTCGGCCTGATGGCTGGGGGCGCCGCGGGCATCTTGCCCCAGGGGGCCCAAGCCTTGGCTGATCTGGCGCACCGCAATGGCGAACGCCTCAGCCGGTTAATTGATGACCTGCTGGACCTCTCGCGGCTGGATGGTGATCGGATGCGCCTGACGCTCAGAGCGCAGGAACTCGGAAGTTTGATCCATGAAGCGGTCCTCCAGCACCAGATGATTGCCGCGCGCCGCGGGGTCGCACTATGGATCGTTGAGGATCAGCGCGCAGACATCGAACACTGGGTGGTCGTCGATCAAGACCGCTTTCAGCAAGTCATGGCCAATTTGCTTGCCAACGCAATTCGCCATTCCCCCCAAGGCGAATCGGTAAAGATCGTGTTGCAGGACCAGGGGAATTGGGTCCGGATCAGCGTGCGCGATCAGGGCCCCGGCATTGATCCCGCCATTCATCCAAGACTCTTTGAGCGCTTTGTGCACGCACCATCCGGCCACTCCGATTCACGCAACGGCAACGGCCTGGGGCTCTATCTGTCGCGCCTGCTGATCGAACGCATGGGGGGGCGGATCGCGGCCGAATCCCCGATTGAACCCGTCGCGGGAACCGGACCAGGGCTGGGAGCCACATTCCACCTCGACATGCCCCGGGTCGACGCCACAGATCCGCGCGAATGACAGCACTGCGACGCGTCTTGTTCGCGGATGATGAACCCGACATCCGGACCATCCTGTCCCTGAGCCTCGGCACTGTTGGAGGCTATGCCATCCGCAGTTGCACGAGCGGCTACGAGGTGTTGCGCGAAGTCCATGGATTTGCACCCGATCTGATTCTGCTCGACGTCCGGATGCCGAACCTGAGCGGTCCCGAAACCCTGATCGCGCTGCGTAAGAATCGGATGAGCGCCAGAATTCCAGTCGTCTTCATGACTGCCCAATCCACCCTCGTCGAACTCGAACAATGCTTGATCCCGGGCCTCACCGGCCTCATCGTGAAGCCATTCAACGCCATGACGCTGGCCAAGGACCTGCTCCCGTTTTGCGCCCTGAGGGCACCGCCCCGCCCTGAAAGTCCAAACAGCCTGCACGCCTAGAGCGGAACAATCGCGCATCAATCAGCCGAGTTTGCGAACTGTTCAGTCGCAGCCTCAGGCCTTACCCCGCATCGTCTGCCTCTGCTGAGTCAACTCGAGAACGACCCGAATGGAATTGAACGGACGAATTGAAGGTCAGGACGTCCTCGTCCTTGAACTGCTCGAAGACAATCTGGATGCCAGTAACGTTCGGGAATTCCGCGATGCCGCGCAGTCCCTGATGCATGAACATGCCCGCGTTGTTCTTGACATGGCGGGGGTGCAATTCGTTGACAGCTCCGGTCTCGGGGCATTGATTGCCTGCCTGCGTCAAACCAATGCTCGGCGGGGCGATTTCCGCCTGTGCGCGATGTCGAGAACCGTCCGTGCGCTCTTTGAGCTCATGCGGATGCATCGGGTGTTCAACATCCACGAAACACGAAACGAAGCGGTGACATCCTTCAACTGATCGGTACGCCCCAGGGCGTCCCTGTGCCGGGAGCGTTTCGTCAGCGAAATAACACCCTTGCCTGGCCGTGGCGTCAAGCCACTGGTCAGTTTGCGGGCGCACCCGCAACTCGCGATTGCAGCCTTTAGCATTGTTTTAATCGCTGGCATTCCATTCGCTTGGTTCAAGGGCGCTCCGCGCTACGAAGCGGAAGCCACCATTCAGGTGTCGCCGCGCTACATGCGAACGCTCAGCAGCGACCAGGAACTCGAATTCCAGTCGAACAGCCAGTATCGGCAATTCGTCGAACATCAGCGACAAAGCCTGCTACGCCGTGACATCCTGCATGAAGCTCTGGCGCGGGTCGGCGCTCAGCGTGCTTTGTGGGTGAAGCCCGATGAACCCGAGCGGCGCGCGATCGAGCGCCTGCGACAGCAACTTCAGGTCAGCGCGGTACCCGACACCTACCTGCTGCGACTGAGTGCGGGCGCTGCGAAGCCGGAGGGGCTTGCCGAGATCGTCAACGCCATTGCGGCTACCTTCCTCGAGCGGATGAAGTCCGAGGAAATCTATGGAGCGGACGACCGGACCCGAAACCTGCGCCAGCGAGAAGCCGAGTTACTGCGCCTGATCGACGAAAAAAACGAGCAACGTAGCGCAATCGCCCGCGATCTCAGCCTGACCAATTTTTCGGAAGGTGTCACGAATCCCTACGACCTCATCATGACAGGCTTGCGCACCCGTCTGTCGGATGCGCGCCAGCGACGCACTGAGGCACATGGCGCTCTCGCAGCATTTCAGGCTCGCGGGGACACCACCCTGGCTTCTCGCTCGGTTCAGGATTCGATCCTGAACGATCCCGGTTTGAATGGCTTGAAGGCTACGCTCAACAGTCGGCGGGCCGCTCTGCTCAGTCAAAAATCGGGTCTGCGAGCCGACCACCCCGGTGCAATTGCAGCAGACCGTGAGCTGGCCGAGATCGAAGCCGAACTGCAGCGTCAAAATGGGCGACTCGACCTTGGAGTTCGCGACAACATTCGGTCCCGACTCCAAGGCACCCTGGAACAGGCAACCGCTGTCGAGCGCTCCCTGCAGGTCGAACTGAGCAATCTGGAGGAACAGGCGACCCGCTTCGCCCGGCTCTACCAGGACGCGATGTCATTGACAGCAGATATCTCGCAATTTCGGGACGAATTGAACCGGGTACGCGAGCGGTTCAATTTCATCGGGGTCGAGAGTACTTCCCTGGGCTTCATGCACCTAGTGTTACCCGCACTGGTGCCCGACCAGCCGATGGGCCCTGGCCGCAAAAAACTCCTCATGGCGGTGATCCTGGCTGCGTTCGGGGGTGCAGGACTGGTTCCGGTGCTGCGGGATTTGCTTGACCGCAGGATCCGCACTGTCAATGACGCTCACCGGCTGATGGGCGTCGCGCCAGCCGGTTGGCAAGTTGAACGGCGGGGGCCCGCTAGCCAGATCTTTGCCGAGGAACAGTTACGCCGACTGGCAGCCGCTCTGCTGCGCAGCCGGCAACGACAGCAACAGCAGATCTTTGGCTTCAGTGCCTGCAAACCTGGCGCGGGTACGACCAGTCTGGTCCTTGAACTGGCCAGCACACTGAATGCACTGGGCTACCGCGTCCTCGCGGTTGAGGCCAACGGCTACTCGAGCGACCGCCGCTACGAGGGCGCCCGGGCTGGACTACTTGATCTCCTGCGGGGTGAGGGTCGAGAAGCCGATGTCATGGCGCCGGAGACTGCGACATTGCCGCAGCGCGTCGCGATCGGGGGGCACCTCGGAGGCGCCCCGAGTGAACTGCGTGGTCGGATCGATCACTCGACTCCGAATTCAATGCCGCCCCGAATCCCCATCGAGCGCCTCGACGCACTGACCACGCTCCTGGACCAATGGTCGCGCGAGTTTGATTTCATTCTGCTCGATCTGCCGCCACTGCTGGTCAGTGCCGACGCGGAGTTGCTGGTCAGTACCTTCGGGCAGGTTCTCGTGGTCGTTCAGGCGGGCGTCGTCACCGCGGGTGAGCTTCAGCGCACACGCCGCTTATTGGAAACAATCGATCCGGACGCGGTTGGACTGGTCGTCAATCGGATTGAACCATTTGACGGCGGAGGTTACCTGCGCGACCTGATGCTCGAAACCATCACGGCACGCCGGGCCCAGGAGGTATTCACTCTCCCGCACTGGCGGCTGGCGTTCGCAGCGCTCCGGTTACGACGACGCAAGAGCCCGAAACCACCCAAGCCCGGCATGACGACCAACCTTCTGCACGCATTCGATCGGATTTGCATCATCAATATTCCCGACAGAACCGATCGGCGCGATGCGATGGGCAAGGAACTGCGCCGCTTTGGCCTTGAAATCGACGGGGATCGGGTTCGCCTATTTGCGGGTATCCGTCCCGACGGACCCGCCGATTTTCCGAGCACCGGTGCACGTGGCTGCTATCTGAGCCACCTCGAGGTCCTGCGCCAGGCGCACGCAGATGGGGTGCAGCGGCTCCTCGTTCTTGAGGACGACGTCATGTTCAGCGACGCGCTACGCACGACCGCCAGCCTCGGCGAGGCGCTGCGATCAACCGATTGGGATATCGCCTATCCAGGCCATACCGCCAAGGCGCTCGACGGCCCGCTGCGCTGGATCCGGTCACAGCAACCGCTCGTCTGCGCACACTGCTACGCCATTCACTGCGATGGCTTAGCCGTGGTGATTGCGCATCTCGAAGCCTGTCTGGGGCGCCCCAGTGGTCATCCGCTGGGTAGCCCTATGCACTATGACGGCGCACTCACGCTATTGCGCCAGGCCCGCCCTGACCTGATCAGCTTGCTCGTCAGTCGCTCGCTGGCGGGTCAGCGCAGTTCGCGCAGCGACATTCAGGGTCCGTCCTGGCTTGATCGGCTACCCATCCGCGGGTGCGCCCCGTTCCTGAGACAACTTCGCAACTCCTGGCGTCGCGTCACCCGCGCCATCTGAGGCTTCCCATGAATCAAGCTGACATCCCGTTGATCAACCATCAGCCCTGGTATTTCAATATCGTACGACGCGACATTGCGCCCCTGTTACCGGCGCACGCCCGGGACGTTCTTGAAATCGGCTGCGGCGCCGGCGCGACCCTGGAATGGCTTCAGTCAAGCGGTCGGGCAAGCACGACGACCGGAATCGAACCATCGGCGCCAGCTGCGGCCATCGCGCGCACACGAATTAACCATCTTCTGGAGGGCCCAGTTGAGCAACACCTCGACGGGCTGGAGCCGCAGGCTTACGACCTACTGCTCTGCCTAGACGTCCTGGAACATCTGGTCGATCCATGGACTGTCCTGAAGCGCTTGCGGGAATGTTTACGCCCGGGCGGCTCCGTCATCGTCAGCTTACCCAACGTCCGACATCACGGCGTCGTGCTGCCGCTTCTGTTCGGTGGGCAATGGAAGTACTGCGACGCTGGCATCCTCGACCGAACCCATCTGAGGTTTTTTGGCCAAAGCAGTGCACGGGAGTTGATCGAGCAGGCCGGGCTCGAACTCACTGCAGAAGCCTCCACGGGGCACCGTCCGGGTGATGGCGACTTCTGGAAGAACGTCATCACGCTGGGCCTGTTATCCAACCTCTTTACCTGGCAATTCCTGTTGCGTGGCACTCGGGCTTGAGCTCAGCCAACACCCCAATGGAAAGCAACACCAGGAGGTCTTGTTCATGCGCCATGACGCCGAATACGCCAACAGTCTTCTTCTTGATTTACCTGTTCCATTCTATGAAAACGATGGGATCCTGCAGATCGAAGCTCAAGCCTATGACGGCCTGCAACGCTGGCTCGATAACTTCGACCAGATCACGGTCTGCGCGCCGCTCGCGCCAGTCGACCGGGTTGATCCCACCGTCATCTGGCGTGCAGCCAATGACCTGCTCAGCGACGGGCGCCTGCGCCTGGAACCGATGCCGTGGGGATACCACCCCCGAGACCATCTGCTGCAGGCGGGCCGTGTGCGCCGACGTCTGCGTACCCTCATCCAGAACCATCGCTATCTCTGTTTCTCCAACCTTGGCTGGCTTGGCAGTTGGGGAAATATCGCAGCAGAAGAAGCCAGACGCATCGGCAAGCCGTACGCTGTCTGGCTCGACTGGGTGCTACACGAAATGCCTGATCAACCAAGACGCGATTGGCCACGACGGGCATTTGCAAGGTTCAATACCGCAATGCTCAAGGCGCATAGCCTACGAGCCGTTCGGGAAGCGGCGCTCGGCTTGTTTCACGGGCGTTCCGTCTACGAGGCCTACGCCCCCCTCAGTCGTGCACCGCATGTCGTGCATAACGTCCATTTCAAACGCACCGACATCATGACGCAGGCGCAGCTGAACGCCCGTCTGGCCAGGGACACCGGACCCATCCGACTGGGCTATGTCGGGCGTGTTCATCCGATGAAAGGGCCAATCGCCTGGATCGAGACAATCGATCAGATCATCAGGTCCACCAAATCCCGAAATCTGTCATCACGTCCGATCACAGCGGTCTGGCTGGGCGATGGTCCCCTGATCGAAACCGCGCGCGCTGCTGTGCGTGAGCGCGGCCTAGAAGATCAGATCTCATTCCCGGGTGCCGAACCTGACCGGGGCCAGGTGATTGAATTTTTTCGTAACCTCGACTTGTTTGTCTTCTGCCACCTGACACCGGAGTCGCCACGCTGCCTGATCGAGGCACTCATGTCGGGCGTACCCTTGCTGGGATTCGAAAGCCCGTACGCCCGTGACCTCGTTACCCCCCATGGCGGCGGCGCCTATGTCGATGTCTATGACACGAAAGGCCTCGCGACCCTGACCCAATCCCATCTTGAGGATCCGGCCCTACGCCGCGGCCTCTCCATGGCCGCCCTTCGCTCCGGACGGGAGTACAGCGAAGAGGACGTATTTCGCCATCGAAGTGATCTGATCCGAACCCACCTCGCAGTCGAGGCGGCCATTACTGAATGACATATCGAAACCGGCCCGACGTCCGCGCTGGCACTGCGTCGGACGAGCGGACCGGTTGCGACGCGACTGAAGGACCAGACTGCAACCAGGCCTGTGCCCAACCCATCATAAAAAAGAGCATCGGCATCACCTGCTCGCCCAGGTAGACCGTACCAATCGAAACAAACACCGCCACAAATAAACCAGCGAAGGCAAACACGGGGCTCGCTGCCTGGTGGCCCTCCTTGAGACCGCGCGCAACACACTGCCAGGCACTCCCGAGCATCAAAACCACGAGCATGACGGTGGCCGGGATGCCGTGCATCAGGGACAGCAGCAGGTAGTAATTGTCGATGGACTCCATCCCATCGACTTTTGGCCAGGTCGTCAAACCCCAACCGAACCAGGCATGGTCGAGCGCAATCTGCGCATATTTTTCAAACAACACCTTTCGATAGAGAGCGGTCTCCTGACTTAAGGTCATCGGCCCGCCCGGGCGGATATCGAGATAACTCGCCATGGCCCAAAACCCAACGATCGCCCCCACAGCTCCGATCCCGATGAAAAGGCTCATCGCCAGTTTACGGTTTCGCGAACGGCCAACCGCAGCAATTCCACCGCCCAACAAGGCGCCAATCCAGGGTCCGCGGGCGACCGTCATCAGCGCCGCGACGAACAACACCACGGTAATGACCTTTGGCTTGGACCAGGCAAGCGATGGAAAGGTCTTGAAGCGCTCCTCCCAGTAGCCACCCCACTGTAACCAGCGATGTAACCGGTAGGCACTGACCATCATGATTCCAGCCAGAATGGCATGCGAATATGGGCCTGCGACGCGGGCCATGCCGTGCCGGAAGGTCGTCACCCAGCCCGTTCCCTGCCCCGGAAAAAACGTACCGAGAACGTTCAGGAACGGGTTGTAACCGAAGCGAAACTCGAACACCCCGATCAGGGCGACCGCAAAGATCAAGGTCACGTAGCGGCGCCCAACCGCAATATGGAGTTGCTCCGCTGGAATGACGATTCGCGCGACGAGGTAGGGAAAGACGACCGAGGTCAGCATGGTGAACATCAGATTCTGAGCGTCCGCGTAGCCCCGCGCCGTATAGTCTGACCAGGCCACCCAGACCGCGAAGAGCACCATCAGAGCGTCCATGGCGCGCGGCCGCCAGCGGTTGCGATAGCGCAGGAAACCGATGGCAACGATCGGCATGATCGCAGCCTGATGAAAGTTGGGGTCCGGAAGCCCCGGGGTGATCGCGTGGAACGCGTCTGGAATCATCAGCAAGGCGGGCAGATAGACGATCAGCAACGCCTGCCCCGGTCCGCGCCGCAAGGTCAGGATCAGAGAAGCCAGCAATGCCAGATAGACCACAAGGCTCATCGCTGCAGTATCGATCCAAGGGTTTAGGCCGTACCGCCTAATCCGCACGAATTCACAGTTTGGCCACGGTTGCGAACCGCCGTACGGGCCAAATTCGAATATGACAGCCCACGTTCTTGAGAAACACTCCGACAACGGAGCCCGCTCCGTGTCGGGCGACATGCTGTTCGGTATGGGCAGCAAACTGCTCTATGCCGCCACGCGGGTTGCCCTGCCACCGCTCGCGCTGAGCCACATGGGACTCGAGGACTACGGTTTGTGGTCGACCTGCTTCATCCTCGTCAGCTATGTGGGTATGGCGGCGTCGGGTTTTTCGCTGGTCTATCTGCGAAGTACCGCCCGACTCCATCAGCGCGATGATCGCGATGGTCTGGGCCGACTCCTGTCGACAGGCATCCTGTCGATGGCGGGCGTGACCGCGGCCCTCATGACGCTTCTGGTCGCGGCCATGCCACTCCTATTGGAGCTATTTCATGTCAGCCCGGCCCAGCAACCCCTGGCACGGGATCTCTGGCTTGGCGCAGTCGGGGTCTTTCTGGCTGACATGAGTATCGGGGCATTTGCCAATGTTCTGCATGCCATCGGCAAACTACGGCAGGAACAGACCGTCTGGATCCTTGCCTTCCTGCTCGAAGCGCTGATGATTCTCGTGCTGCTGCGCGCGGGCTGGGGGGTGCGCGGCCTGCTCGCAGCATTTGCCATCCGATACGTCTTTTCCGCCACCGCGAATGCGCTCATTGCGCTTCGGGCGCTCCCAGGATTGCGCCTGCACTGGCGACAATTTGATCGATCGCTGCTGCGGGAGTTTTTTGTGTATGGCGCGGGGATGCAAGCGTCTGGGCTCGCAGCAACGGCTCTCGGGTCCCTCGACCGGTTACTCGCCGGGACGTTAGTGGGACCGCATGCGACCGCCTTGATGGATCTCGCCACCAAGCTCCCAGGGACCGCAGCCTCCGTGATGTCAAGCGCCAGCACTGTCGCCTTGTCGGCAAGTGCACGACAGGATGCGGGCGGCAACTCCGATGCGGTTCGCCACGTCTATGACAATGCCCTGCGGGTCACTGCCGGCGGGCTGGCGCTGACCATGCCGCTGATGATGGCGTTTGCACCAGCCCTGAGCCTGCTCTGGCTGGGACCAGCCGGTCCGCATCTCGAAGTTGCTACCTTGCTGGCGTTCGGGATCCCGGGACTACACCTGCATATGCTGACAGGTCCAGCCACCGCGCTGACGCGAGGTCGGGGCAAACTTGGCCCTGATTTTGTTTACCACGGTTTGCGCGCCCTCGCCCTCGGCCTGGCCGTCGGAGTCTGGTGGGGTCATGGACGTCCCGGCGCACTCGTCGGTTTGATCATCACGCTCTCGGTTGCCCAGAGCATCGCAGCCGCTATCTTCATCGGACATGCGCATTGGCATATCAGCGCCACATTCCGTGACCTCTGGGCGCGTACGGTCCTACCAACCGGCTTGAGTTATGGCGTCGCCCTGGGCCTCGCACAAGCACTGGCGGCGCCGCTCGACACCCGGGCGCAGGCCCTTGTTCAACTCAGCATTGGGACCACCACATGGCTTGCCCTGAGTGGACTGCTCCTGGGCTGGCTACTGACAACCCGCTACGAACGACTGAAATTGCTTGGACTTGTGGTTTCACTCGCCGGCTGCACGGCCATGAACAGTCCGTCCACATCAGAACCGGCCGTCCCCATGAAAGTCGTCGATAAAACGCTCGAATTCACCAGTCCAGAAACCCTCGCATTACTCGAGGCACCGGTCGAGATGGTCTACCGAATGGGGGCGGGCGATGCCATTACCCTCCAGGTCTGGGGTCGACCAGAACTGAGCGGGCGTCATATCGTCGGACCCGACGGGACGATCACCGTCCCCATCACCGGGCCGGTCTCGGTCGCACAGCTCACCCGGGAGGAAGCCGCACAGCGGGTCCGGGCCCGCCTGAGCCAGTTCTATCAGGAGCCGAACGTCCAATTAGGGGTTGAGCAGTACGCCTCCTACCGCATCACCGTTCTCGGACGTGTCCACAATCCCGGCACCCTGAGCTACGACCATGTGCCAACGCTGCTCGAAGTTCTCGCAAAATCGGCTGTGTTACACGCGAGTGATAAGCAGGCGACCCTCGCACGATGCGCAATCTTTCGCGGTCGAGACAAGATTCTATGGGTCGATCTCAAACGGCTTCTGCATGGCGGCGACGTGGCGCTGAACCTTCGGATGATGCCTGGGGATCTGCTGTATATCCCCGATCTGGCCGAACCGATGGTCTATGTTCTGGGCTCGGTGAACCGCCCAGGCGCCTACCGCCTAACGCCGCGCATGTCTCTCCTGGAAGCACTCGCTACGGCAGGCGGTCCCCATGAAGATGGACGCCCAAAGGAAATCGGGGTGTACCGCGCAGCGCAAAAACAGGTTGAACGCGTAACCCTTCAAACACTCATCGACGGAAGCCAGCCGAGCAACCTTGCGCTCGAAGATGGTGATGTCATCTTCGTTCCAAAAAGTGGTATCGCAGAATTCGGTTATGTCACCCGGCAACTCGCCGCAGGTTTATCGCTGATGACTGTCATTTCAGTATTTGGAAAATAAACAATGCCAATTTCAAACATCAAAGAATTTCTAGCTCGAAAGTCATACTGGTTCGCATTGGGTGTCTCTCTCCTGACGCTCGCTTATTCCGAAGAGAATCATGCCATCCCCGTCCTCGACCGGATTAGAAGTCAAGCCATCCTGAGGGTCTGCATCTGGCCCGACTACTACGGCATCACGTACCGTAGCCCGCGCAACGGACAATTGAGCGGCATTGATATTGAGCTCTCAACCGAGCTGTCCCGTTGGCTTGGTGTACCGCTTGAATACATCGACTCTTCGTTCACCAAGCTCATCGAGGATCTCCACGCCGAACGTTGCGACATCGCGATGTTCGCCGTCGGCATCACACCGCAGCGTCAGCAGGCCCTGAAGTTTTCCCAACCCTATCTGCGCAGTGATATCTATGGCGTCACAACCCGCAGCAATCGGGTCGTTCGACAGTGGTCAGACATCGACCAATCGGGAGTCCGAGTTGGTGTACAGGCCGGTACCTTTATGGAACCCGTCATGGCTGAGACCTTGAAGCAGGCCCGATCGATCGTGATCGCGCCACCACTGACCCGTGAGCAGGAACTCGAAGCCGGTCGGATCGACGTCTTCATGACCGACTACCCCTATAGCCGGCGTCTGCTCGACAACGCGGATTGGGCTCGCTTGGTTGCCCCGCCGCAGCCGTTCCACCCAATCCCCTACGCCTATGCGGTCAAACCTGGCGATGAAGACTGGCTTCGCGAGGTCGACCGGTTTGTCGCCCAAATCAAGCGCGACGGGCGCCTCGAAGGGGCGGCGAGGCGCTCAGGACTCACCGAGATTTTGGTACGGCCTTGATTCCGTGCAAGGTTTAGGACGGCCTGGCTCAAGCGTGGTCTTGCGCTCATCGCGCAGCCGCCAGATCGTCTGGCTGGCGCTGCTGATCGCGGTTTCGCTTGGCGTGCTGGCCGGGAGCTTCATTGTTTTCGAATCGGGCGAGATCCGCCAAAACCGGCTCAATACCGTGGCGCTGCATGCTCGTGGGCTGAACGATCAGATTGCCAGCGTCGTGGACGCAACCGAAGGAACCCTAAACTCACTTAAACCGGTCATCGAACATATCGGGCCTTCGGGCAATCACGTGCGTCTGACGAGTTCGCTGGAGGATGGCTTGCGCGGACGGCCTTTTCTGCGAAGCCTGTCCTGGCTCGATGAGCGCGGCCGAGTGGTCGCCAGTTCCAATCGGGAGAACCTTGGCCTCGTCATCAATCTGGCCAGGATCGGATTCAGCGAAGGGGTTTCGACCAAAACCAGCGTCACTGACCCCAGGCCTGCCCGCGCCCGTCTGCTCAGCATTGCCTCCGGACGCGATCTGGCTGACCTCGGCCTGATCCCGATCGAACGGGCCCGAATCCTCGTCTTGCCGATGATTCAACCCATCCAAACCCCCACGAGTGCAGGCCATCTCGTCGCATTAATCAATCCCGACTATTTTTCGACTCAGTTTGATCGCGCCCTGGATAACGAACCCTTGCGAGCCCTCCTGGTCGGCCTGGACGGTCGCCTGATCGTGTCCAGTTCAAACTTCGACATGCCGGCTGGCAGCTCTCTCCTAAACCTGGCGGCATTTCACAAGCATCTTCCCGCGCATGAGTTCGCGAGCGAAATCAGCGAAGGTGCAGATGGAAGCCAGGTCCTGAGTGCCTTCCGTGTGACCAGGGACTGGCCCCTGATGACCCTGGTTGAACAGAGCGATGAGGTCTATCTCGACGAAATCCGTCTGACCGCAGTCTGGGTCATGGCGTTTGTCCTGACGAGTTGGATAATCATTGCATCTGGCACGATCGTATCGAGACGGGCCTTGCTCAATGACGAGCGAAGCAGTCTTGACCTTGCCTTAGCCCACGCAGCCACCCAGGCCAGCGAGTCCCGCAAACTCGCTATCCTTCAGAGCTCGCTCGATGCGATCGTCACCATTGATGGTGCCGGCCGGGTGATCGAATTCAACCGGGCTGCTGAAAGCCTGTTTGGCTATGCCGCGGACTTCGCTCAGGGCAAGCCAATGGATACCCTGATCGTGCCGCACCATCTGCGCGCCCAGCACCTCGAAGGAATGGCTCGCTATCAGGCGCTGGGGACCTCCCGGGTACTGAACAGTCGAATTGAAATCGAGGCCCGTCATGCCGACGGAACAGTTTTTCCCGTCGAGTTGACGATTGTTCCCATTCAAACGGAGACGGGCGAACTCTTCACGGCGACCTTACGCGATATCCGAGCCCGACGACAGGCCGAGGAGGAGTTGGGCGCTGCGAGCCGCCGCGAGTTGCAAATCGGGGTACAGATTCAGCAGTCTCTTCTGATGACAACGACGCCAGCCGATCTGGCTGGCTTGCGGATCAGCAGTCATAGCCAGGCCTCAAAAGGCATTGACGGTGACTTCCTCGAGATCATCCGCATCGGGCCGCATTGTGTCGACATCATCACCGGCGACGTGATGGGCAAAGGTTTGGCGGCTGCCCTCATGGGCGCCGCCACCAAAATGCAGTTCAGTCGCTCAATCGCCGAACTGGTCACCCAATCCGGACACGATCAGGGCTTGCCCACCCCCGCGGAGATCGTCGCTGCCGTCGACCGGGCAATGACACCAGCATTACTGACGCTCGAGGCCTTCGTTACGCTTTGCTATACCCGTATTGATACCGAACACAACCTGGTCACCTGGGTTGGCTGTGGGCATGAGGAGACCATCCTGCTGCCAGCGAGTGGGCAACTCCGGACGCTGGCGAACCAACACCCGCCACTGGGTGTTCTACCCCACACCAGGTTCCGGCAGGATCAATGCGCCCTAGGTGCTGGCGATGCGTTGTTCCTGTATTCCGACGGCCTGACCGATGCCCTCCATACCGATGGCGATCGGGTGGGTCGCCGACGTGTGGCTGACGCCGTCTTTGACCGGCTCAGGGCTCACGCCACGCCAGCCGCCGCGCTTCACGCGGTCCGCCGCGATCTATTGCCCGAACACGATGCCCTGCAGGACGACCTGACCATGGTCGTGATCCAGCGCCTGGTCGAAGACACCGGGCCACCGAGAAATCCCTTGAACGTAGAATTACCGGTCAGCCTGCAGGCGGTACGCCGGGTTCGAGAGCTGATCGATCACCATTCGCAGGATGCTGGCCTTTCTGAAGATGAACAGGGTCTGCTCACGCTGGCCTGTGTCGAAGCCTTCACCAATATCACGCGGCATGCGACGGGGATGCTGAGTGGTGCACCGATTGAGTTGATCGTCCATCCGTCGGCCTCGCAACTCACGGTCGAACTCGTGCACCTGGGCGATGCCTTCGCACCTGAAGAAGCGCCAGCCTCCATGGACTTCGCCGCTTACCCCGAAGGTGGGTTCGGGATTCAGATCATCCTCGCTGCCAGTGACGATCTCGCCTATCAACACCATCGCGGGGTTAACTCCGTCCGAATCAGCAAGCGCTGCAATCGTTTTCAAAGCGGCCACACTTTGCCAGCCTGATCCGTATTCAATGCGTCCATGGACATGGTCAGCACGCATTCCGCCTTGCCCCCGATTCCGCCGGGTTTGACCGACGTCGGCCCGGAGGTTGCCGTTTCGGTCGTTGTCATCGGACGTAATGAATCGGCTCGTTTGCCTCGCTGTCTGGCTTCAATCCATCGAGCTGCCTGGAATAGCCTGCGCTGGGAGCTGATTTATGTTGACTCCCGTTCGAGCGATAACAGCGTCGAAATCGCCCAGAATCTGGGTGCCCGCGTGCTCGACTTGGGGTCGGCCAACCCCTGTGCTGCCGCAGCGCGCAATGTGGGTTGGCGGGCAGCCCAGGGAACATTTGTTCTATTTCTCGATGGTGACACCGAACTCGAACCGGAGTTTCTGAAGCAAGCGCTACCGGTGCTCTGCAACCCGAAAACCGTCGCGGTCTGGGGACATCGTCGGGAATCCAACCCGACCCAATCCATCTACACCCGCGTCCTCGATCTCGACTGGATCTTTGCGCCTGGCAAGGTGGATTACTTCGGTGGCGATGCCTTGGTAAGGCGCCGAGCGCTCCAGGAGGTAGGCGGCTTTGATGACGCTCTCGTGGCGGGCGAAGAGCCCGAGCTCTCCCAACGACTGAGGGCTCGGGGATGGCAAATCGAGCACATCGATGTGCCGATGACACGGCACGATCTCGGAATTCGAAGCCTGCGTGCCTGGTGGGTTCGGGCCGAGCGAGCCGGCCTCGCCTACGCGCAAGTCGCTGCGCGCTTTCGTGACACATCGGACCCGCTCTGGTTGCGGGAGTCCCGGCGCAACCTCTGGCATGGCGCAACGCTGCTGGCGCTATCCCTGTTGATGATCCTCGCGCTCACGATGGCAACGCTCTCTGGACTGCTATCGATTTCAATGCCATGGGTTCGGGAGATCGGACTTGTCAGGACGCCGTGGGCTGCTCCGGTGGTCGTGATGCTGACAAGTGCTCTACTTGCAGTATGGGCGCGATCGGCGGTTCGGTGTCGCTGGAAATGTCCTGAAAACGTCGCGCTGGCATGGTGCTACGCCGCCCATTCGCATCTTCAACAAATCCCGATCCTGATCGGTCAATGGCGATGGTTCTGGTTGGCTCGCCAACAGAAAACACCGCATCTGATCGAATACCGGATACACGGATGAGTCTGAAGCGCATTCTCTCTAAGAACCTGATGCCACTGGCCCGAATCAGTCGGCTCATCGGCCCGGGACCGCGTCGCCTCTGGGCCCACGCCCACCTGGGTGCCGGTTTGGGTAGGGCAGTTGACCCCTCGATCGTGATCGAAGGACCCATCGAACTGCATGGCACACGCCAGATCGAGCTGGGTCGTCGCCTCCTTCTCTACCCCGGGCAGTACTGGGAAACACAAGCGGACGGAATCTTGCGGATTGGAGATGATGTCGTGTTATCGCGCGGGGTTCATTTAGTTTCTTTTTCAAGAATCGATATTGGTTCTGGAACCATGATCGGTGAATACTCGAGCGTGCGCGATGCAAATCATCGACACCACGGGACAGGTACCCTGCGAGACCGAGGCCACGACGCCAGTGCGATCCGAATCGGTCGGGGCGTATGGATCGGTCGCGGGGTGGCCATTCTGCCCGGAGTCAGTATTGGCGACCGGGCAGTCATTGGAGCCAACGCCGTCGTCACCCGCGACGTGGCCGCGGATACCGTCGTCGGCGGGATCCCGGCCTCCCGGCTCCGGTCACGACAGACTGAAACCGTATGAATCCACCCAAACATGCGGAGCGGATGTTGCTGGTCGCCTACCAATGTGGTCCTGGTTTGGGTTCGGTCTCACAACTTGGCTGGCAGTGGTTTTGCGGGCTGGCGATGCGACACCAAGTTTGTCTGGTGACGCATATCCGCAATCGCTCCGCCATTGAAAC
The DNA here is from genome assembly GCA_040401595.1 of Burkholderiaceae bacterium. Taxonomy (GTDB): domain Bacteria; phylum Pseudomonadota; class Gammaproteobacteria; order Burkholderiales; family Burkholderiaceae_E; genus RFPW01. The sequence continues at coordinate 75,645 of JBBAOE010000002.1, read as the reverse complement.
GGCGCTACGACAACTGCCCAATCAACCTGGAGCCTTGCTCACCCGGAGCCCGCGCACAGCCCGCCTCCTCTTTATCGATACGGAATGGTTTGCTGGCCCCCTCTATCGCCTGGCGCGACGCCTATTCCCACGCAGTGATCATGCCGTCTTCATGATTTCTCAGCTCGACTGGTTTCTGTTCGACGCCCTCTCGCTGCGCGCGCTGCGCCGCGAGATGGCGGCGGGCGCCCGCTGGCAATTGCTACATCTGGTCACGCCCATCACCACCTCAGCGCCAACCCGGCTTCATCGATTGGGGTTGCCCGTCGTCCGTGGACCATTGAATTGCGGCCTCGGGATCCCGCCCGGTTTTCCGACCGTCATGCGGGAGGACGCAATGGGTCTTTCCCGTCTGCGGGTCCTGCCTCGGCTCCTGGAGGCCTGGTTTGGTTCCCTGCGCAACAGTGCGGCGGTTCTGGTTGCAACCGCAGCCACGCGTGATTCACTGCCCAAAGAAGCCAGAACATCGAGTATCCAGATGCTTGAAAATGCAGTCGATCCGGACGTCTTCTCACCACATGATCTCTCCGGGCCATCGAAACCTGGCACCGCAATAAGAGGCCCCCTGCGGATCAGTTTTGTCGGGCGTCTGGTTCCGTTCAAGGCGCTGCCACTGCTGCTGGAGGCCATGGCGCAGTTACGGGCGGGGGGTGTGCCAGTCCAGCTCGAAGTCGTGGGTGAAGGCCCCATGGCCCCGGCCTGGCGAGATTGCGCCCAACGCCTTGGCCTCACGGATTACGTGGCCTGGCTGGGTAGCCGCGATGCCGCTGGTGTGGCTGACGTAATGCGACGCAGCCATGTGTTCTGCCTGCCATCGGTGCGCGAATCGGGGGGTGCCGTCTTTCTTGAGGCAATGGCCTGTTCAAGGCCAGTCATCGGGATGGACTTTGGGGGTCCTGCCGAGATTTTGGATTCTGAGATCGGTTGGAAAATCCCCATGCCGGACGAACCAACGGCAATTGCGGGGTTGGTACGCGCCCTACGCGAAGCGCATCAACATCCGGAGGAGGCTGCCCGTCGTGGTGTTCAGGGACGCAAGCGGGTCCTAGAGCGCTATACCTGGGAAGCCAAGTTCCGTGCGGTTGACGCGTTGTACACCCAACTGGTTCAGGGCCTCAGCCCGGAGGTTCGATGTTGAGCAGCCAACCGACATTGGACTCGCAGCCAACCTCGGGGCAAACGCCCGGGCTCGCCTACCTCGTTAGTCGTTACCCGGCGATCTCTCACACATTCATTCTGCGAGAGGTCCTCGGACTGCGCGCATTGGGGCTCAGGATCGAAGTTGCGTCCATCAACCCCCCAGACCGGGAACGGCAGGCCATGACCGCAGAAGAACTGCGCGAGGCCCAGGCTACCTATTGCGTCAAAGCGCATGGGGCTCAAGGAGCCCTGCGCGCTCTGATGTGGGCCATCTGCACCCGTCCGATTGCCCTGTTTCGTACCCTGCTGGCAGCCGCGCAATTTGGCCGGGGGTTCAAGCGCCTCTATGCCCTGACCTACGCCATTGAAGCAACCATGGTGGGGCGCTGGATGGAGCGACAAGGACTGCGTCACCTTCATGTTCATTTTGGTAACGAGGGAGCGGCAGTTGGCTTGCTGGTCAAAACGCTCAACCGGACCGGCTTCTCGCTGACGATCCATGGTCCCGATGAATTCGACGATGTCGCAGGCCAGCGAATCGCGCAAAAAATCGCGGCGGCCGACCGGGTCGTCTGTATCAGTCAGTTTGCGCGCAGCCAGCTGATGCGCTTGAGCGACCCGATCCACTGGACCAAGTTAGACCTGTGCCGCCTCGGTATCGATCTGGTGCGCTTTGCCCCTGCGCAGACCCCGAGAAAGCCTGGGCCCGTTCGCCTGCTTTCGGTGGGGCGTCTTGCGCCTGCCAAAGGGCAACTCCTGTTGATCCAGGCCTGTGCCGAATTGCTGCACCAGGGTCTCGACTTCAAGCTCACAATCGTCGGTGAGGGATCGCAGAGAGCCCGGCTCGAGGCCTGTGCGGACGATCTTGGCCTAAAAAATCAGATCCACTTTGCGGGGGCTTTGAACCAGGCGGAAGTTCAAGCCGAGCTTCGCCAGGCCGACGTATTCGTCCTACCCAGTCTGGCCGAAGGTATTCCGGTGGTTTTGATGGAAGCGATGGCCAGCGGAGTGCCCTGCATCAGCTGTCCGGTCAACGGAATCCCGGAACTGATCGCGCATGAGCACAGCGGCCTGTTCGCCGCCCCTGGGGATGTGGCTTCGCTGGCGGTTCAGCTCGAACGCCTCATCCGCAATGCGGGCCTGCGCGGAGAACTCGCCAGGGCTGGCCGGCTGCAGGTTCAGAGCGCGTTCAATTTCATCGCCAACCTTGGTCAATTGGCTCGCATCTTTCATCAGCTACCCGCTGTTCAGAATTCTGGAGCGCAACGATGAGTCTGCTGTCAGCCCTTGGATCAACAGCCTTCGCGCTCGCCCTACCGGGGTGCGTCACGCTCGGTATGTTGACGATATCGGCGCTGCGACCGCTACGGAATCGTCCGCCCAATCGTGCCGATCCCCCGCACCGAATTGTGATCCTGGTGCCAGCCCATAACGAACGCGAGGGTCTGCCGCGAACGCTGGACAGCTTGCGCCAGGAAACAGCAGGCGATCCCGATGTGCGTGTCGTCGTCATTGCGGACAATTGCACGGATGACACAGCAGAGGTCGCTCGGAGTGCAGGCGTCGAGGTGCTGGTGCGTCAGAACGAGGCCCAGTTCGGCAAGGGCTATGCCTTGCGATTTGGCTTTGCATCAATCACCGATGCGGACTGGCTGATTGTCATTGATGCTGACACCGATGTTGAACCCGGCTTTCTGCGCACGATGCGACAGGCGATGGGCGATGGGGTTGATGCCCTGCAATGTCGATATGGCGTTCGCGACCCACAGCGCAGTCAAGCGACCTGCCTCGCGGATATCGCGCTCAGCGCCTGGAATGTTTTACGTCCCAGAGGGCGGGCCGCACTCGGTTTATCCGTTGGTCTTCTGGGCAACGGGTTCGCCCTGTCCCGCGCAACGTTACGACGCGTTCCCTATCGGGCAGCGTCGATCGTCGAAGATGTTCAATACCATCACGACCTGGTGCGGGCGGGCTTGCGGGTCCAATGGGTTGATCAGGCGCAAGTTCGGGGAGAGATCGCGTCGGATCCGGTGGCAAGTGGCCAGCAACAGGCCCGCTGGGAAGGAGGCCGGCTGCGCCTGCTCATTGACCATGGTCCAGAACTGCTGCAGCAAGCGATTGCTGGACACTGGGAACGGCTCGATCTGCTGGGCGATCTGCTCCTCCTCCCGCTGGCCTGGCATTGCAGCCTGCTCCTGATCGCCTACCTGCTGGGCGGGCCTGGGGTGCAATGGCTAGCCGAGGTAAATCTGCTGCTGTTGACCCTGCATGTGTTTCTCGCGATGCGCCTGATGCATGCCAGCCCTGCCCATTGGCGGGCGCTTCTGGGCGCACCGGCCTATGTGTTGGCAAAACTCGCGCGAACCGGTCAGAGCTGGCGTGCCGCCGCTCGCGATGCGCCCTGGACGCGCAGTAAACGTCACTCTTCCTGAGCAATTCTCAGCAATGCCCTGGGGCCGGTGAGGTCGATATGCTCGAGGAAACACGTCGAAAAGATCTTTCAATCCTGATCGTGACCTACAACTCACGTCACTTGATCGACAGGCTGCTAACGCAATTACGCGACGAGCTCGTTCAGCTCGACGGTGAAGTGGTGGTGGTGGATAACGCCTCCGATGATGGCACTGCAGATCAGATCGAAGGCCATCACCCCGAGGTGCGGTTGATCCGCAGCGCAGTCAACCTCGGCTTCGCAGCCGGCAACAATCTCGCTGCACAACACGCGCGCGGGCATGTCCTGCTACTGCTCAATCCTGATGCGATGCCAGAGCCAGATACCATCCGTCGCGGCTTGACCGTGATGAAAAGCGATGAGCAGATCGGCCTGGCCGGCGGACGGTTATTTGCCGACGATGGCAGCAGCCAACCCTCCGCACGGATGTTTCCGAGCCTGTTGCAAGAGGCACTGGTGATCTCGGGACTGGCCGCCCGGTTTCCCAGGTCACGCTGGTTTGGTTACCTGGATCGAACCTGGGCCGACCCGGCCATTCCAGCAGAGGTGGACTGGATCCCTGGGGCCTTTGCGCTACTGCGACGCGATGTCTTCGATGCGCTTGGCGGCTTTGATGAGCGGTTCTTCCTGTACTACGAAGAAGTGGACCTGTGCCGGCGGATCCGTCGGGCGGGTTACCGCGTTCAGTACTGGCCGACTCTGGAAACCCGCCACATCGGTGGCGCATCGGCGCGGACGATTAGCGGCGAAACGGTCTCACGATCTGGCTCACAACTCACGCTTTGGCGGGCCCGTAGCGGGCTCCTTTATTATCGAAAAAATCATGGATGGTTGACCGCCTGGTCGGTCAATCGCCTCGAGCGTGCCTGGCACTGCCTGCGTGGATGGCGCGCGCAGCTGCGCGGTCAGGCTCAGAAGTCGATCGAGTCTGCTGACCATCGCGCCCTGCTGGCGCAAGCCTGGTCGGACACGCTCGGCGGTCGTGTGGCCCCCCCTCGGCCCTGGTGAGCGCAGGACCTGCCGATGTTTGATCGGATCCGCGAAGACTTCAATGCGCATGATCGAGATCCCTGGCGGCCAGGCGTCTGGGTACTGCTTGTTTACCGGTTTGGCTGCTGGCGTTATCGCGTGCGACCGGCCATCTTGCGCAAACCCCTCTCCCTCGCCTACCGTTTTCTGAAAACGGGAGTCCAGATCCTCAGTGGGATTGATCTGCCCTGTGAAGCGACCATTGGTCGGCGACTGATCATCGACCATTTTGGCGGCATCATCATTAGCGGTGACGCAGTGATCGGTGACGATGTCCGTTTGCGCCACGGCGTCACCTTGGGGTTGCGGCGGACCCATATTCCAGGCTCACCTAAGATCGGCAATCGTGTGGACATCGGTGCGGGTGCCAAGTTACTCGGACCCATTGTCGTCGGCGACGATGCCGTGATCGGAGCCAATGCCGTGGTGCTCTGCGATGTGCCCCCGGGATCTCTGGCCGTGGGTGTTCCAGCACGCATTGTTGGCAGGCGCCCCAGCGCGGGGGGGACAAACAATGAGCCCGAAGCTCAGATGGGTTGCAGCACGTTCGGCGCCGTCGACGATGCCCCATCGTCCAATCGGTACCCTACCCCATAGACCGAGATCAGCTTCCAGCTGAGTCGCCCATCGAGACGTAGTTTTTTGCGCAGACGGCTGATATGGGTGTCGACCGTACGGGTATCCACTTCGGCATGAAAGCCCCAAATCTTGTTCAACAGGTGATCCCGTGACAGGAGTAGGCCATCGCTCTGAAACAGGTACACCGCAAGATCAAACTCTTTCTGCGTCAGAGTGACCTGCACACCGTCGAGAGTCAGCAATTGACGCATCGGATCGATCACAAACGGCCCAACGCGCAGTTCCGACCCAGACTCGCGCGTTGATCCTGGACCTGAGTCAGTCCAGGATGCCGCCCCTGAAACATGACCAGGTCCGGATGTGGGTTGTGGCCTGGCTTCACCTGCTGACCCAATGGGCACATTCAGATTCGCGGTCCGACGGGCGAGCGCAGAAATTCTGGCGAGTAATTCAAGGGGTTGCGGCTGTTTGAGGACGAAATCATCCGCCCCGGCGGCCAGCGCTGCGAGGACGATATGCTCTTCCCTCGAGGCAGTGAGCACCAAAATCGGCAAGGTCCACCCGATATTCGAGCGGACCCACTCAATCAGATCCGCACCGGTTGCATCGGGCAGACGCCAGTCAACCAGTAACAGTCCGACGGGTTCCTGGGACAGGGCGCTGATCGCGTGGGCGACCGTTTGGAAGCCCTGGACACGATGATCCGCACGGGTCAGCCAAACGTTGACCAACGCCAACTGGTCCGGGTCGTCCTCAACAATGCCGATATGCATCGTGCTCCAGCCAATCGCAGTGGGGATGGGGAGCCTGCCGCAGCCAGGACGATCAGCGCGTGATTTCAATCACATAGTTAACGCATTCGACGTTTGTGGAAGGCCAGAACCCCGTGTCGCTCGATTGCCGAGTTCGCGGTTCGATCAGCTCAAACGGGCATCTGACCATCCGAGTTGTTGGCAGAGCAAGCCTCGGGATGGCTTTATCCGAGACCAAAAAAAACCCCAGTCAACGCAATGCACTGGGGTTCGTTACGGACCGTCACGGGACGGTTTCAGATCTGATTACACCGGATTACATATGGTCGATCATGACCTGGCCAAAGCCCGAGCAGGAGACCTGAGTAGCCCCGGGCATCAGGCGAGCGAAATCATAGGTCACGTGCGCTGATGCGATGGACTTTTCCATCGATGCGATGATGAGATCAGCCGCTTCGACCCATCCCATATGACGCAACATCATCTCGGCCGAGAGGATTTCTGAACCCGGATTGACATAGTCCTTACCGGCATACTTCGGCGCAGTCCCATGGGTCGCCTCGAAACATGCGACCGAGTCCGACATGTTGGCTCCCGGCGCGATGCCAATGCCGCCAACCTGAGCCGCGAGGGCGTCCGACACGTAGTCCCCGTTGAGGTTGAGGGTTGCGATGACGCTGTAGTCCGCGGGGCGCAGCAGAATTTGCTGCAGGAATGCGTCGGCAATCACGTCTTTGACGATAATCGTGTTGCCGGTCTTTGGATTCTTGAAGGAACACCAGGGTCCCCCATCGATGGGTTGCGCATGAAACTCACGCTGGGCAAGCGCGTAGCCAGCGTCCCGGAAGAGACCTTCCGTGTATTTCATGATGTTGCCCTTGTGCACCAGCGTGACCGAGGACTTGTCATTGTCGATGGCGTATTGAATCGCTTTGCGCACGAGGCGCTCCGTGCCTTCGATCGATACTGGCTTGATCCCGATACCAGAGGTGTTCGGGAACCGGATCTTCTTGACACCGAGTTCGTTTTGCAGAAAAGCAATCAGCCGTTTCGCTTTTTCATCATCATGCTGATATTCAATACCCGCATAAATATCTTCCGAATTTTCTCGGAAGATCACCATGTTGGTTTTTTCTGGCTCCTTCAGCGGCGAAGGCACCCCCTTGAAATACTGCACCGGGCGCAGACAGACGTAGAGGTCGAGTTCCTGACGCAATGCGACGTTCAGGCTGCGGATTCCGCCACCGACTGGCGTGGTCAGCGGGCCCTTGATGGACACTACATATTCGCGCAACACCTGCAGCGTCTCGGCCGGCAACCAGACATCAGGACCGTAGACCTGGGTCGATTTTTCGCCTGCGTAGATTTCCATCCAGTGGATCTTACGAGCCCCAGCGTAAGCTTTTGCAACCGCCGCGTCGACCACCTTGAGCATCACCGGAGTGATGTCGAGTCCCGTGCCATCGCCCTCAATGTAAGGAATGATCGGATTATGGGGAACATGCAGCGAAAAATCAGGATTGACCGTAATTTTGGCACCATCTGCCGGGATCTTGATATGTTCGTACATGCGGGCTCCAATCGAGGTTTGATGAGGTTGGGTTAAGCTTTTCAACCTTAGATTATGCCGTAACCTGCCATGCGCGCCTTTGACTCCAGAACGATCGTTGGCCGGCTGGCCCTGGCCACCTGTCTGATGATGGCCTCCCCCCTTGGGCTGAACCGACTGAGTGAAGCCACCTGGATCGGCTTCATGGGGCAGGCCCGGGCCCAGGAAACCCCGCTTTCTCGCACCACCTTGCAGGCCGGGATGCATCTGATTCGGGCCGAAATTGCCGCCGACCCCGCCAGCCGGTCCCGCGGTCTGATGTTTCGGGAACGTCTTGGACCAAACGAGGGGATGTTGTTTGTCTTCGAGCAGCCGTCGACCCAGTGCTTCTGGATGCGCAATACCCTGATCCCGCTGACCATCGCCTTTCTGGCGGAAGATGGCCGGATCGTCAACACAGCTGATATGGAGCCCAAGTCTGAAGCCAGTCACTGCTCCAACGAGGCGGTACGTTTCGCTCTGGAAATGGAGCGTGGCTGGTTTGCGAAGCGGGGCCTGAACAAAGGCGATCGGCTTAGCGCTCCCACCTTCTTCAGGACCCCCTGATCAGCGACGGCCGGGGTCACCCGGCCTCGGCGATACTGCCGCTCAGGCGGCGTAGTTGTGCTCGGCAAACGTCCAGTTCGTCAACTTCCAGAAGGCGCCAAGAAAATCCGGCCGACGGTTTCTGTAGTCGATGTAGTACGCATGCTCCCAGACGTCGCACGTGAGCAGAGGTACATCTGCGCCGCTCAGCGGGGTTGCCGCATTGGACGTGTTGACGATGTCGACCGAACCATCCGCTTTTTTGACCAGCCAGGTCCAGCCAGAGCCGAAGTTGCCCAATGCGCTCTTGGTGAAGGCCTCCTGAAAGGCTGCCAGGGATCCCCATTTGGCATCGATCGCGGCAGCCAGCGGGCCTGCAGGATGGCCAGACGAGGTCGGCGTCAGGCAATTCCAGAAAAACGTGTGATTCCAAATTTGCGCTGCATTATTGAAGACCGGTCCGGAAGATCGCTTGATGATGTCGACCAGGGTGGCCTGCTCGAACTCGGTCCCTTTGACGAGATTATTCAGATTCGTGACATAGGCCTGATGATGCTTGCCATGATGAAACTCGAGCGTTTCTTTGGACATGTGCGGTTGGAGAGCGTCGATTGCGTAGGGGAGCGCGGGGAGCGTGTGTTCCATGAGTTCAATCCAAGAGAGGTGGTTGGGAGCGCCCCCACTGGGAATGAATCACCGGGGGACGCGGGTGGACAATGGGTATTTGATTGTAGGTCAGGCTGGCGTAATCGCGTACATCCTGGCGGGAAAGAAGTTGGCAACTGGAAGAAACGATCCTCAAACCCCAGACAAGATTGAACAATTTATTGATTTTATTGAATTTTTTATTTTGATTACATTTTAATCACTTTGATGCAAGCCCAATCGAACCGAGGTTTCATTCCGATACGAGCCCACTCTTCACAGAGTTATCCACAGGATTTGTGAATGACTTTGAAAATTGACCGCTCCCGCAGTCGGCTGTCGGCCACCTTCGAAGCCCTCTGGTACGCGGGCTCCAAAGATCTCGGCACCCGACTGCTGTCAGGCCTTCTGCTGCCTTGGTCAATACCGACCGCGCTGATCAGCCGTCATCGACGCCAGCAGATTCAGAGCGCCAAGCGAGAGCGCCGAGAACGCCGAGAGAGCTCTGGAAATCAGAAAACGGGCGGATCCGTGGCGGCAATCGAAAATCTGCTCAGTCGTCCCGGTCACGCCCCGCCTGCAGCGGGTCAGCAAGGACTGAACCCATCCGATCCGCCGGTCGTGATTGTTGGCAACCTCCTGGCGGGTGGGACCGGAAAAACGCCGGTCGTCGTTGCGATCGCACGGGCGCTACAGGCACGCGGCTGGAAGACCGGCCTGCTCGCGCGCGGCGTGGGTGCCGCATCCCATCAGGCGCAGGCTTTCCTCGCCCCACCGGACTACCAACGAGCAGGCGATGAGGCGGCTCTGATGGCCCGAAACGCCGCCTGTCCAATTGCCACCGGGCGTGATCGCTCAAAGGCGCTACAAACACTGCTCGCGGCAGCCCCCGCCACCCAGGTTGTGATTTCAGACGACGGATTGCAGCACCGCGGTCTGCACCGTGACCTGGAGCTGATCTTGTTTGACGAACGCGGACTCGGCAATGGCCGCCTGCTGCCTGCCGGCCCCTTGCGGGAAGCAGCGGCGAACGGCCTCGAAGCCGATGCGGTCCTCTTACGGGATCAGGCCAAGGACCCTATCGGCCATCCCCGGAAGTTCCGTGTGCAGACCCAGTTCCTTGGATGGTGGGCACTCGACACGCCGGATCGACTACTGCGCGATGCAGAACTCGCCCATTGGACCGAAGGACGCCGAACCCTCGCCATTTCGGGCATTGCCCGCCCCGAACGATTTTTTGACCGCTTACTTGCCCTGGGTCTAACGTTCGACGCGATCGCCCTGGCCGACCATGCGCCGATCGATCAGGCGTGGCTCGCAGGCCTCCCAGCCGAATGCATTCTGATGACCGAGAAGGACGCCGTAAAATGCGAGCAATCGGCAGATCCACGAATCCGGGTTCTGCGCATTGAAACCGTCATCCCTTCCAGCCTGATCGATTTTATTGAGGAGCGCCTTTGTGGACGCCCGACTGCTTGACATTCTCGTTTGCCCTCTGTGCAAAGGTCCGCTCGAATATGATCGCCAGAAGTCGGAACTGTGTTGCCGAATCGATCGCCTCGCGTTTCCGATTCGCGATGGCATTCCCGTCATGCTGGAGTCCGAGGCCCGCGCCCTGATCGAGTCCGATGAACCAAGCCCCTGAATTCATCGTTCTGATCCCGGCCCGCCGGGCGTCAACCCGGCTGCCCGACAAAGCGCTGGCTGATCTCGGTGGCAAACCGATGGTCGTTAGGGTTGCGGAAGTCGCTGTCGCCAGCGGAGCCGCTCGGGTCGTTGTCGCGACGGATGACCAGGAGATCGCCGCCGCCGTGCGTGCCCAAGGCCATGAGGCCGTCCTGACCCGGACCGATCACCCCACCGGGACTGATCGATTGGCCGAAGCCGCCCACCAGCTTGGCCTGCGTGACGAGGAGATCGTCGTCAATCTGCAGGGCGATGAGCCCGCCATGCCACCCCAACTCGTTCGCGATGTCGCCATGCTACTGGCGTCTCACCCGGATTGTTCGATATCCACCGCAGCCCATCCGATCCGGCGTATTGAGGAGTTCCTTGCGCCCAGCGTCGTCAAGGTGGTACTCGACGCCCAGGGTCGGGCGCTCGCGTTCAGTCGGGCTCCGATCCCGTTTCCGCGCGACGCCTTCGCCGAATTTCCGCGCCAGATTCCCGATGTCCTCCCGAATCTGGCGGGATTCGTCCCGCTGCGCCACCTCGGTCTGTACGCTTATCGGGTCGCGTTCCTTCGGGTTTACCCTGATTTGAGCCCTGCGCCAGCCGAGGCCGTCGAGTCACTCGAACAGCTCCGGGTCCTGTGGCACGGATACCGAATCGCGGTCAAGGTGACCGCCGAAAACCCGGTAGCTGGAGTTGATACACCTGCCGACCTCGAACGGATGCGGGCTTACTTTGGCGATACTTCGTTGCAGTGCGGTTTGACGCTACGCGCCTCGACAAGTTAGTTTCCATCCATTGGGGCGAAACAAAGGCGTTCACGACCGTTGGAACCCCTCGTTTTCAGGAAACGCTGAAAACAATAACGATCGACAGGGCGAAGGAGATAAATGATGAAACTGATTCTGCTTGGCCCGCCAGGCGCGGGCAAGGGAACGCAGGCGGCGTTCATCAAGGAGCACTTTAAGATCCCGCAGATCTCGACCGGCGACATGCTTCGCGCCGCGGTTGGCGCAGGCACGCCACTGGGGTTGGCGGCCAAGCAGGTCATGGATTCAGGCGCGCTCGTCTCTGACGACATCATTATCGGCCTGGTTCGTGACCGGTTAAAGCAACCTGACTGCAGCGCGGGTTATCTATTCGACGGTTTTCCGCGAACGATCCCGCAAGCCGAAGCCATGAAAGTCGCCGGCGTCGCGATTGATTACGTGCTGGAAATCAACGTGGATGACGAAGAAATCATCTCCCGAATGAGTGGTCGGCGCGTGCATCCTGCATCGGGGCGGACGTACCATATCGTTTTCAATCCGCCCAAGTATCCAGATCACGATGACGATACCGGCGAGCCCCTGATCCAGCGTGAGGACGACCGGGAAGAAACGGTCCGCAAACGCCTCCACGTCTATCACGCGCAAACGCGTCCTCTGGTTGATTACTACGCCAGCTGGGGCAAGCAAGGACAGATCGGCGCACCCAAACTTCGTACCATTTCTGGCGTTGGTTCGGTCGACGAAATTCGCCGGCGCATCTCTGAGAGCCTGAAGAGCTAAGCGTCGCAGCCAACGCCCGGAGCGTGCCAGCGCTCCAGAACCCAGACCCAACCCCCAGCAAGGAGGCAAGCCCATGCAGATTTCCAACCAGTGTTTTCTCGTCACCGGGGCAGCCTCCGGCCTTGGCGCAGCAACAGCGCGACGCCTCGCCGCGGCAGGCGCCCGGGTTGTCCTTGCAGACCTGTCGGTAGAAGCCGGTGAGGCAACGGCCGGGGAAATCGGCAATGCGGCCAAATTCGTGCGCTGCAACGTCGCTGACGAAGCCGACGGCCGTGCCGCTGTCGAAGCCGCCAGCGCATTTGGACCCCTGCGTGGTTTGATCAACTGCGCCGGGATCGGGACTGCGGAAAAAACGCTCGGGCGCAACGGCCCTCACGACTTGGCGCATTTTGAGCGCGTGATTCGGGTCAACCTGGTCGGCAGCTTCAATATGATCCGTCTAGCCGCTCACGCCATGGCAGCGCTGCCGGCGCTCGAGGGCGGCGAGCGCGGCGTCATCGTCAATACGGCATCTGTCGCTGCTTATGATGGTCAAGTCGGCCAGGCGGCTTACTCGGCCTCCAAAGGCGGGATTGTCGGCATGACCCTGCCGATTGCGCGGGATCTGTCACGCGACGGGATTCGAGTTGTGACCATTGCGCCAGGTATTTTTGAGACGCCCATGCTGATGAGCATGTCACAGGAGGTCCGTGACTCGCTCGGGCAACAGGTTCCTTTCCCGCCTCGTTTAGGCCGCCCGGACGAATACGCCATGCTAGTCGAGCAGATTGTGACCAATCCCATGCTCAATGGCGAAACGATTCGACTGGACGGCGCGATCCGGATGGGACCGCGTTAGAATTCGGAGATGGCTCTCCAGCGCGCACTCAATACGGCGACGCTTCGCAACGCGAATTACGAGGCTCGTTTCGAGCGGCTCGAAATCACGTTTGCGAGCGGTGAAATCCGTGTCTTCAAAGGCGTGCCCGAAGAGGTCGCCCGGCGGTTTTTTGCCTCCCCCAACCCGGCCAGCTACTACGAAGACCGGATTGTTGAGGAATACGCTTACGAGCGACGGCGCGTCGGGGCCAATGAAGACGCGCGTAAAAAACTGGATGACCTGTTTTCCTGAGTCCTGGCACCGCTGGCTGACCTTGGACTGAGCGGGACGTGCGCTACGTCATCTGGTGTCAGGTCATTGACCACTTTGGCGATGCGGGGGTGTGTTGGCGCCTCGCTCGTGCGTTGGCCCAAGAACTCGCCCCCGATCCAGATCTTGAAATCATCCTTGCCATCGATCGCCCGGCGGTACTCGGTCGCTTGGTCCCTGCTTTCGAATCAGCCAACCACGGCCCAACCGACGCAGCTCCGATCGTCGATGGCGTTCGGATTGTCGACTGGCGTTTCCCGGCACGCGAGGTCGACGTGATGATCTCCACCTTTGGTTGTCGTCTTCCAAACGGGGTCCTCGAAACCATGGGCCAACAGCACCCGCCCCCGGTATGGATCAACCTGGAACACCTGAGCCCGCAGACCTGGGTCAACACCTGCCATACCCTGCCCTCGCCCAATCCCATCAATGGACTGCCGGAGGTTTTCTTCTTTCCCGGTTTTGACCCGCAGACCGGCGGGCTGCTGCGCGAGGCCAATCTGCTGGAACACCGGGACCGGTTCCACGCCGACCCCCAAGCGCGCGACGCCTGCCTGGCAGAACTCGGTGTCGGTCAGGCAGACCGTCAACTCCCGGCGCTGTTGGCGTTTGGCTACGCGGATGCGCCGCTGGACGCGCTGATCCAGACCCTGGCTCAGGGCGAACCCATGCTCTTACTGCTGCCCTCCGGTCCCGCACCAACGGTCCGTCATGGCGTCCTGCGGGTGCATGCCTTCGGCTGGGTACCCCAGTCGGATTTCGATCGCTTGTTGTGGTGCTGTTCGGCCGCATTCGTCCGCGGCGAGGATTCTCTGGTTCGGGCCCATTGGGCTGCGATCCCCTTCATCTGGCAACCCTACCGTCAACGTGACCAGTCCCACCATGACCAACTCGATGCCTGGCTGGCGGGCTGGCGGCCGTTCCTGTCCGAACCCGCGGCCCAGGCGCAGGCGTCGCTCGCTCTTGCCTGGGACCGCGGTGACCGCGACCATCTGGCGACGGCCTGGTCCGAGTGGCTGGAATGCCTGCCCGAATTGCGCGCTGGCGCTGCCGCCTGGTCCCGTCGACTCGCCGCCGGCCCATCTTTAGTGCATTCGTTGGGAGAGTTTGTACGCGATCGGCTAGAATCGCGGTCGCCTCTTTCCCACAGCCTTCGGCACTCTCGATTGGATTCTCGATGAAGACCGCGCAGGAACTCCGCACTGGCAACGTTTTGATGGTCGGCAAAGACCCGATGGTGGTCATTAAAGCCGAGTACAACAAATCCGGCCGCAACGCCGCCGTTGTCAAAATGAAAATGAAAAACCTGCTCAATGGATCAGGTACCGAAACCGTATTCCGCGCCGACGACAAGTTCGACGTGCTGGTGCTCGATCGCAAGGAAGTCACCTACTCGTACTTCGCCGATCCGCTCTACGTCTTCATGGACGCCGAGTACAACCAGTACGAGGTGGAGTCCGAGTCCATGGGCGACGCCTTGAATTACATCGACGAGGGGATGGCCTGCGACGTCGTCTTCTATGATGGTCGCGCGATCTCGGTTGAAATGCCGACCGGCGTGGTTCGGGAAGTCGAATACACCGAACCCGCTGTCAAGGGCGACACCTCGGGCAAGGTCATGAAACCCGCCCGGATCAAGCCGACCGGGTTTGAGTTGCCCGTGCCGGCCTTCGTTGAAATTGGCGATCGCATTGAAATCGACACACGCACCGGCGAGTATCGCAATCGCGTGAAGGGCTGAGCCTCAGGGGTTCGCCTGAGGGCGAACCTGTAATTCGTTGTCGCGGGCGAAGTTCACCAGAAACGCATAGGCCATCGGTTCATGCGCCGCGAGTGCAGCGTTGACGCTGACACATCGCTCCCCGTCGAGCAAGCCGGGTTGCACCCAGGGGGAATAACCCAGATGGGTTGCGGGTCCGCTCCCCGGGGGACGGAATCCTGCCATGATGCCTGCGAGGCGATCAGCCCAATCGCTGGGGCGGAACGTGCGCCCTGAGAGCGTCAGGCCCAAAATCAGGAAATCGACGGGCTTGGTCGGATCGATCATCGTATCGACCGCCCGAAGATGCGCAGGATAGTCCGATCCCCTACAATGATCGGTTCCTTGCCGAATTTCTGGCTTTGATCCCTCATGAACGCACCCGCAATTTCCCCAGAATCCACATCGGCGCCGCAACAGGCGCACCGCTCCGTATCTTGCCTGATGCCCACTTACGCGCCACAACCAGTGGCGTTTGTGCGCGGCGAGGGGGTGTGGCTATTTGATGCACACGGCAAGCGTTACCTGGATGGTCTCTCCGGAATTGCGGTCAATACCCTGGGCCACGGACACCCCGCCCTGGTGGAGGCACTGCGCGACCAGGTCGGTCGGCTGATCCACCACTCCAACCTGTTTGAGAATCCGCTGGCTGAGGCACTCGCGTGCAAGTTGGTCGAACGCTCGGGCATGACCAATGTGTTCTTCTGCAATTCCGGACTCGAAGCCAACGAAGCCGCCATCAAGATTGCCCGCAAGTATGGCTATGACCGCGGGATCGACTCGCCCGAAATCGTCGTGTATGAACATGCGTTTCATGGCCGCTCGCTCGCGACCTTGTCCGCCACAGGAAATGAAAAGGTCCAGAAAGGGTTTGCACCGCTTGTAACCGGGTTTGTTCGCGTTCCGCTCAATGACACCGGAGCCCTCGAAGAGGTCGCCAGAACCCGACCCAAGGTCGTCGCCGTCTTTGTGGAAGCGATCCAGGGCGAAGGCGGAATTCAGCCAGCCGGTATCGAGTATCTTCAGGCCGCCCGGCGCATTTGCGATGCCAACGGGTGGCTGCTCATGATCGATGAAGTCCAATGCGGCACCGCTCGCACGGGTCGCTGGTTCGCCCACCAGTGGGCAGGAATATTGCCCGATGTCATGCCGCTGGCCAAAGGTCTGGGCTCGGGCGTTCCGATTGGGGCCGTGGTGGCGCATGGCGTAGCATCACGGGTGTTTCAGCCGGGCAACCACGGCACGACCTTCGGTGGTAACCCACTGGCCATGCGGGCCGGCTTGGCGACACTCACCGCGATCGAAGCGGAAGGCCTGATGGCCAACGCATTGACCCAGGAGGAACGGATCCGGCGCGGTCTCACGCAGGCGCTTGCAGGACTTCCGGGGGTCCGCGAGATTCGCGGCCGGGGTCTGATGCTGGGCATCGAACTCGACCGTCCATGCAGCGAAATTGTCGGTCAGGCGCTGCACGCTGGGCTGGTCCTCAATGTCACGGCAGAGCGGGTCATCCGCCTGCTCCCCCCACTGATCTTCCAGGACGAGCACTCCGACCAGCTGGTCGCCACGCTGGCACCCCTGGTGCGCACGCTTCTCGAGCGCAGCCCCTGAGGGGTTTGTGCCGCAAGCCTTCGAGGAAAAAGGCCCCCCATGAAACTCGCCACTGCAACGCTGCCAACCCGCCATTATCTGAGCTTCGATGCGCTCAGCGCTGCGGAATACGAGTACCTGTTCAACCGTTCACGCATCATCAAGGCGCGATTCAAGCGGTACGAAACGTACCACCCGCTAGCAGACCGCACGCTGGCGATGATCTTTGAAAAGCACAGTACGCGCACGCGCCTGTCATTTGAAGCCGGGATGCACCAGATGGGGGGCGCAGCCATCTATCTGAACACTCGGGATACCCAGCTTGGGCGCGGCGAGCCGGTTGAAGATGCGGCGCAGGTCATCTCGCGCATGGTCGATCTGGTCATGATCAGAACCTTTGAGCAGGACATCATCGAACGCTTCGCTGCCCACTCGCGGGTACCGGTCATCAATGGTCTGACCAACGACTTCCATCCCTGCCAGATCCTCGCGGATCTGTTTACTTATCAGGAACACCGGGGCGACATCACCGGCCAGGTCGTCGCGTGGATCGGTGACTCGAACAATGTCTGCCACACCTGGATGCAGGCAGCAAAACTACTGAATTTTCGGCTTCATGTCTCGACCCCGCCAGGATATGAACTGGATGCCCGGCATCTGGTCGGCGTTGATGATCAGCAGATCCGGCAGTTCACCGACCCCATGGAAGCCGCAGCAGGCGCGGCGCTCGTCACAACGGATGTCTGGACCAGCATGGGATTCGAAGCCGAAAATGAGGAACGCAAGCGAGCGTTTGCGGACTGGCAGGTCGACACCGAGATGATGCGCGCCGCTGGCGCGCAGGCGCTCTTCATGCATTGCTTGCCTGCCCATCGGGGCGAAGAAGTCACCGGAGAGGTGATCGACGGTCCGCAGTCTGTCGTCTGGGAAGAAGCGGAAAACCGCCTCCATACCCAGAAGGCGCTGATGGAGTTTCTTCTCTTAGGCGAAATCGGCGAATAGGCTGGGGCGTCTCAAAAGCCCCAAGCCTGCTTTATTCCAGGTGGTCCCGCATCCGGGCTGCCAGATGTTTGCGTGCACGATGCAACCGAACCCAGCAGTTCGCCTCGCTGATGTCCAGCTGCTCACAAACCTCGAGTGTCGCCATTCCCTCAAGGGCTTGCATCCGAAACACGGCCTTCAAGTTCGGCGGCATCACCTCGATTTCGCGCTCGAGCGCGGCACGCATCCGTGCACTCGCGACAGCCCGCATCGGATCCGTGGACTCATCGGCACCATTCAGCCCAAGACGATCAAAAAGGTCCTGCTCGTCATCGTCGCCAGAAATCGAGACATATCGGGTCTCGCGACGGAAAACGTCCTGAATCTTGTGATTCAGAATCCCAATCAACCAAGTCCGCAAACTCGATTGGCCCTGAAAGCGGGCCATGCTGGCAACCGCAGCCAGCAGGGCGTCCTGCACCGCGTCCTCAGCCAACGCCTCATCGCGCACTTTGCGACGGGCGAAGCGCACCAGCGCCGGGCGATGTTGAGCGAGGTCATCCGCCGTGAACCGGGTCGACTGTGGCAGATCTCCAGGCATTGCAGTGGGCGACGCCGGGTCGATGCGTCCCGCCTCGGCGAGCAGCGCCGCTGCAAGATCGATACTGGCCTCGTCTGGCACGATATCGAGGTCCAGATCAACCGCAACAGCGCACTCTTGTTCAAGCAAACTCAGCATGGTCATCACCCAGAAGGGTTTCGTTGTAAGTTCATGCAGTGTGCGGCGTCCACCTCGCGGACAGATCTCATGAAGATCACGAAATGGTCTCAACGAAGAATTTCCAAGGATTAAGATGCCCCAATCGAGCGAACGCCAGATCCTGATCGTCGAGGATCAGGCCGACATTGCGGACCTGATCGCAATGCATGTGCGCGATCTGGGCCACCGGGTTGAGGTGGTGCATGACGGCGATACGGGCTACGGGCGGGCGCGGTCGGGTGATTTCGATCTCATCGTTCTGGATGTCATGCTGCCCAAACGCGATGGCCTCGATGTGCTGCGAGCCCTCCGAATGGATCGCATCACGACCCCCGTATTGATGCTGACCGCCCGTTCGAGCGAATTGGACCGCGTACTCGGGCTCGAACTCGGCGCCGATGATTACCTCACCAAACCGTTTTCGGTAATGGAATTGACCGCACGGGTTAAGGCCATCCTGCGGCGCGTCGATCTCGCAGCAGCTTCGAAGGCGTCCGCCCAAGCAGCCATGATCGAGGCTGGCGATCTGCAAATCGATCCCAGCGCGCATGAGGTGCGATTGCACGGCAAACCGATCGCGCTGACGGCAAAGGAATTTGACCTCCTGCACTATCTCGCCCGACACCCCGGGCGGGCCTTCAACCGAACCCAATTGCTCGACGCCATCTGGGGCACGACCTTCGAAGGCTACGAACATAACGTCAATACACATATCAACCGCCTGCGCGCCAAGATCGAAGCCGATCCTGCAAATCCCGCTTATGTCCTGACCGTGCGGGGCCTGGGCTACCGGTTTATCGACACCCGATGAATTCACTCGGCAGCCGTGTCCTGATGCTGATCGCGGTGTTCTCGATGCTCTTGGCCTCGATGATCGCGACCGTCGGACACCTCACCTACCGCGACTATCGCAGCGAGCTCGTGAGCGCACGAGCCGACGGTTTTGCAAAACAGATTCTGGCCTCCTTCCCGGACCTCTGGACCGCGTATGCGGCCGATCCTGAACGATTTGGGGAGCGGCTGAGCGAATTCGTGCTCTTTGAACCGAATACCGGGCTCTATCTGCTGGATCGAGACGGTCGGGTTCTGGCGACTGCCGGCGATATCCGGCCCTTCTGGACGCGCTATCGGGTCGACCTCGCAAAACTGCTGGATGAATTGCATGACGATCCCACCCGCCCCCTCGAAGGCGATGACCCCGACGATATCGATGCCATTGCTGTCGTCGCAGCCAGACCCGTGCTGGTCCATGGCGTCCCGCGGGGTTGGCTGTACGTGGTCGCAAGAGACCCCGAAGTTGACGCGGAAACAGCTCTGGTCATTCGGGGCCATGCCGCCCAGGGTCTGATCAAGATGGTGCTACTCACGCTGGGGATCGGTACGCTCCTCACTGTCGCGATCATCGCCCTGCTCGCACACCCACTGGCAGCGCTGACGTCCGTGGCGGAGAGCATCCGCCGTTCGGGCTTCGCAGCGGCGCTCCCTGTCCAATTTCCCTACGACGATCGCCAGGACGAAATCGGCCGGCTGTCGTTGACCCTCCATGAAATGTATGACCGACTGCGGCAGGAAAATGAGCGGGTCCTGCAAAGCGACGCACGCCGCCGCGACATGGTGGCGGGTGTCAGCCATGATCTGCGAACGCCTCTCACGGCACTGATTGGCCAACTCGAAACGATCCGGCTTAAAGGCAAGACATTGCCGGAAGAACTTCAGGTCCGATACTTTGATGCGGCCATGCAGAACGCCGGTCATCTGCGCCGGCTCACCGATAGCTTGGCCGAACTCGGACGCCTGGACAGCCCCGATCTACAGGCGGCACCCGAACCGATCGCGATCGGGGAATTTCTCGACGACATCGCGGCTCGGTTTCGTGCCCGCGCCGAAGATGCGCAGATCAGCCTCCTGGTGGATTACCCGGACGGGCTGCCCTTGGTGCAGCTCGATGCCGCGCTGATGGAACGCGCGCTCTCCAATCTGCTCGACAATGCACTTCGATTCACCCCCGTATCCGGTGAAGTCAGGGTCACCGTCGCATGCGAAGGTCGGGACGTGCGCATTGAAGTCGCCGACACCGGTCCGGGGGTGAGCGCGGAGGATCAGCCCCGGGTGTTTGAACGGTTCTTTCAGGGCAGTCGCCATCGTGAACAGCGCGGATCCAGTGGTCTAGGCCTCGCCATCGTGCGCCGCATCGCCGAGCTGCACGGTGGACAGGCCGGATTGACGAGTGTGCCTTCGGCGGGTGCCCGGTTCTGGATTGCACTACCGATCGCGGCAGCACGCAGTTCCAGTCCGAGTCACGTTTAGTCGAGCGGCGTCGCCAGTGGCACAATGGCGGGCTCAGGATTCTGGTTCAGACCGAGCAGCACAAATGACCAAAAAAACACCCTCCGCTCCCGTTTCCAAGAAGGCCACCAAGGCGGCCCTCTCCAGCGCGTCGCCAGCTAAGGCAACCAAGGCCCGGGCGAAAGCCCCCCCGATCACTGGCCACATCCCGCCGACCATGGTGCCAACCAAACCCGCCAAGTCGGCGCGTGAGGGCGAATCTGCAGTGCGTCGAGTCGTCCTCGCCTACTCGGGCGGACTGGACACCTCGGTCATCCTGAAATGGTTGCAGGACGAATATCAGTGCGAAGTCGTGACGTTTACAGCCGATATCGGGCAGGGCGAAGAACTCGAACCCGCGCGCGCCAAAGCACTCAAGATGGGTATTCCACCTGAGAATATCTTCATCGAAGACCTGCGCGAAGAGTTCACCCGCGACTTTGTCTTCCCCATGTTTCGTGCCAATGCCCTCTACGAGGGCGAGTACCTCCTGGGTACTTCGATCGCTCGGCCACTGATCGCAAAGCGCTTGATCGAAATCGCGCGCCAGGTCAAAGCCGACGCCATTTCCCACGGCGCAACGGGCAAAGGCAATGATCAGGTCCGATTCGAACTGGGTGCTTATGGTTTGATGCCAGGCGTCAGAATCATCGCGCCCTGGCGTGAATGGGACCTGCTGTCGCGGGATCGTCTGCTCGCCTATGCCGATGCCCACGGTATCCCGGTCGATTACAAAAAACGTAAGGGGGAAGCTCCCTACTCGATGGATGCCAACCTGCTGCACATCAGCTACGAAGGCGGCGTCCTCGAGGATCCGTCCAAGGCGCCCAGCGAGACCATGTGGCGTCTGACGGTATCGCCAGAGAAAGCGCCAGCCCGTGCCGAGAGCATCGAAATCACTTTCCGCGCCGGTGATCCGGTTGCCATCAATGGGATTGCACTGGCACCACACGAATTGCTTGCGGAACTGAATCGGATCGGCGGACGCCACGGCGTTGGCCGACTCGATCTGGTGGAAAACCGCTATGTCGGGATGAAGAGTCGTGGTTGTTACGAGACGCCGGGCGGAACGATCCTGCTCCGGGCGCACCGTGCTATTGAGAGCCTGACGCTCGATCGTGAAGTCGCCCATCTCAAGGACGACCTCATGCCGCGCTACGCCAGCCTGGTCTACAACGGCTACTGGTTCAGCCCCGAACGCGAGGCACTGCAAGTCTTGATCGACCACACGCAGAAGGTCGTCAACGGCAAGGTAGTCCTCAAATTGTTCAAGGGCAACGTACTGGTCACCAGCCGCACCAGCGAAGATTCCCTGTTCGACACCCGAATTGCGACCTTCGATGACGACGGGGGTGCCTACAACCAGGCTGACGCCGGCGGATTCATCAAACTCAACGCCTTGCGGATGCGGATCGCTGCGAGCCGCGGGCGCAAGCCCGCATCAGCGCGCGTCGTCAAGCCCCGAAATCCCGCCAAAGCCTGAATCATTGATTCAGCGTTACGCGGCCCACCCCCGGAGAATCCTATGCCATCGTTCGACGCCACACTTGAGGCTGATGAGACCGAAGTGCGAAATGCGATCGATCAGACCAACAAGGAAATCACCACCCGGTTCGATTTCAAAGGCTCGAGCGCCAAAATCGAGCAACGCGAGCATGAACTGACCTGCCATGCGGACAGCGATTTTCAGCTCGGGCAGGTGCGGGACGTGCTTTTCGGAAAGTGCGCAAAGCGGGGCGTCGACGTCCGGTTTCTTGACTTGGGCGATATCCAGAAGGTCAGCGGCGATCGGGTGAAACAAGTGATTACGGTCCGTCACGGGATTGCGGGCGATGATGCCAAACAGATCGTTCGCATCGTGAAGGACAGTAAAATCAAGGTGCAGGCCTCGATTCAAGGGGACGCCGTGCGCGTGACCGGGACCAAGCGCGATGACCTTCAGGCGGTCATGGCGCTGCTGCGCAAGGACATGACCGAATTGCCACTGAGTTTCGGAAATTTTCGCGACTGAAACCCGCTCTGTGATCGGCAGTCGGACGCCCGAGTATGACTGCGCCTGATCCTCCCCGGTCGGCAGAACTCCATCCGCGACAGATCGCGCTGATTGAGGCGGTTCGTCAGGCCAGCAACACCGGTGTATTCGTTGCAGGCCCAATCAATACCGCGTTCGCGCAAGATCTTGCCCAACGGGGTCTGATCCGACTCGAAGCCTTGCCAGGTGGCCAACCCCAACCCGCCTTCATGGCCTTGCCACCCATTGCCAGCGATACGGCGGGTTACCCCTTTGACAGGGTCGTGACGCTTGCGCGCGAATGGGCCATGATGCGCTGGCAGTTCAACGACGTCGCGCTGATTTCCGAGTCCGTGAAACGGAGCATCGAGAATCGGGAGTCCATTTCACCGCGCGAAATCATGGATCGGCTCGCGAGTCGCTTTGGACTGGAAGACCCGCATGATGGCCATTCCCCGCGCGACGTGGCGATACGCGGCGAAGTTCAGGCACGCGGCGATGCTATCGAGCAGGAATGGCGCCAGGCGCGCGGACGCATTGTAGTCAGCCCCGAGGACAGGCCACGCCCCCTGAGTGCTTCTGAACGCGCTAAGGCCCAGCTGATTCGGCGCTCGTGATCCGTGCCCAGGCGGAGTGGTTGTGGATCGATTCGAAATTTTCCGCTTCAACCCAGAATTGCCCGATCCCGAGCTGTGCCTTCAACGCCCCCGCGACATCACGGACCAGATCCTCGACAAACTTGGGATTATCGTAGGCTCGTTCGGTCACATATTTTTCGTCAGTTCGCTTCAATAAGCCCCAGAGCTCACAAGACGCCTGAGCTTCAATGCACCGGATCAGGGCCTCCACGGTCAGATCCCCCTCAACGATCACCTCGGCCGTCACGTGGGAGCGTTGATTGTGGGCCCCGTAATCACTGATCCCCTTCGAACAGGGGCACAAACTGGTGACGGGAACCAGAATTTTCACCGTAATCTGCGCTGCACCACTCCCATCGACGCGTCCAGCAAGCGTCAACTCATAGTCCATCAAACTAGCGACGCCCGAGACGGGAGCCGTTTTGCGCATGAAGAAGGGAAAGCTGACCTCGATGCCACCCTGCGTCGCTTCGAGTCGTTCGAGCATGCGCAGCAAAAGCCCCCGAAAGGTCGCGAGATCGAGCGGTACCTGCGCGTCTGCCTGCTCTTCGAGCATGGCCACGAAGCGCGACATGTGAGTGCCTTTCTGCTGCGCAGGCAACTGCACATCCAGTGTCCAAAGACCGACCGATGCGAGAATATTGTCCTGCGCGCGCCACCGGACCGGATGGCGTACGCCACGGATACCCACCCGATCGATCACCAGGGCTCGCTCATCAAGGCTGCCCTGCACGTCGGGCAAGGCACCCATGGCGGATGAGGGGTCAGGCGCGTTCATCAGTCCTCCGAATAGTCTGACGGTGCGGTCGGGCTCGAGGCCACCAGAGCGCTGAAACGGCTTCGGATCGAGCGCTCGATACCCGTGGCATCGAGGCCCTCTGCAGCCAATAGTTTTTGATGGTCACCGTGATCGATAAACCGGTCAGGCAGTCCCAGATTGAGCAAGGGCCTCAGGACGCCGGCAGCAGCCAGCGCTTCTGCGCAAGCGCTGCCCGCACCACCAAAGATCGCATGTTCTTCAATCGTGACCAGAGCATCATGGTCAGCCGCCAGTGAGAGCAACAGTTCCAGGTCCAGGGGTTTGACGCAGCGCATATCCACCACCGTCGCATCCAGACCCTGTGCCGCCGCCAGTGCGGGATGCAGGAGCGTCCCGAACGCGAGAATAGCGACCCGTCCCATGCCCCCCTGCTGTTGCGCCCGACGCTGACTGTGCCGACGGATCTCGCCCTTGCCGATCGCAATGGGCTCCAGATCGGTCCCGACCGCGGCGCCCACGCCCGCCCCGCGGGGATAACGCACTGCAACCGGGCCGTCATGAGCAAATCCAGCGCTCAGCATGCGGC
Organism: Burkholderiaceae bacterium; assembly: GCA_040401595.1. Taxonomy (GTDB): domain Bacteria; phylum Pseudomonadota; class Gammaproteobacteria; order Burkholderiales; family Burkholderiaceae_E; genus RFPW01. The sequence continues at coordinate 51,115 of JBBAOE010000002.1, read as the reverse complement.
GGCACTGATCCTCGTCACTCGGAACCAGTACGACCATGTTCGGGATGCAGCGAAGATAGGCAATATCGTAGGCCCCCGCGTGGGTAGCCCCGTCCGCGCCCACCAGACCAGAGCGATCCAGCGCAAACAGAACCGGGAGGTTTTGCAGAGCGACGTCATGGATCAGCTGGTCATACCCACGCTGCAGGAACGTGGAATAAATTGCGACGACGGGCTTGAGCCCCTCACAGGCGATCCCGGCTGCAAAGGTCACGGCGTGCTGCTCGGCGATGCCGACGTCAAAATAACGCGATGGAAACCGACGCTCGAATTCAACCAGGCCCGAGCCTTCCCGCATCGCCGGCGTGATCGCGACCAGGCGGGAGTCGGCCTCGGCCTGGTCACACAACCACTGCCCGAAAATCTGGGTAAACGTTGGTTTGGACGGCGCACTGGATTTGCCCAGGCCGACTGACGGGTCAAACTTTCCGGGACCGTGATACGAAATCGGATCGGCTTCGGCACGCTTGTAGCCAGCCCCCTTGCGAGTGACGACATGCAAAAACTGAGGACCGCGCAATTCGCGCAGGTTCTGCAGAGTGGGCACCAGCGACTCCAGATCGTGCCCGTCGATCGGACCGACATAGTTGAAGCCGAACTCTTCAAACAGTGTGGCAGGAGACACCATGCCCTTGGCATGCTCTTCGAAGCGTCGCGCGATCTCCAGCACCGGCGGCGCAATCGAGAGCACATCGCGGGCAAAACTTCGCGCCGCCGCGTAGAAGCGCCCCGACAGCAAACGAGCCAGATAGCGATTGAGTGCCCCGACTGCCGGTGAGATCGACATATCGTTGTCATTCAGGATCACCAACAAGTCAATATCGGGCGTTACCCCGGCATTGTTGAGTGCCTCGAAGGCCATACCCGCACTGAGCGCGCCGTCGCCGATCACGGCAATATGACGACGCCGGCGCGGCCCGACGTTGTCGCCGAGGTTGCGCGACGCCACTGCCATGCCGAGCGCCGCCGAAATACTCGTCGACGAATGCGCGGTACCGAAGGTGTCGTACTCACTCTCGACACGACGCGGAAAACCAGAAAGACCGCCCAGCTGTCGCAGGGTTGGCATCGCGTCTCGACGTCCCGTCAGAATCTTGTGCGGATAGCTTTGATGTCCCACGTCCCAGACAATCCGGTCCCGCGGTGTCTCGAACACGCGATGCAGTGCAATCGAAAGCTCAACCGTGCCCAGGTTCGAAGACAGATGGCCACCCGTCTGCGAGACCGTTTCGAGCAGGTAAGCCCGCAGCTCCTGGGCGAGTGGCTGAAGTCGGGAACGATCAAGCCGGCGCAGGTCGGCCGGGGAATTGATGCGTTCGAGCAGTGGATATGCAGTCATGGTCATCGGCAGAATCGGTTCGGTGCGCGGACAACTTTGTTCAGGTCCGACGCGAGATGATACGGTCAGCTAGATCAATCAATCGACGAGAACGGTCGCCCCAGGGCAAAAGTGCATCAACAGCCTCGTCGCGCAAGGCGATCGCTAGCTGCTTGGAAGCGTCGAGGCCGAGCAAGGAAACAAACGTCGGTTTATTGTGCTCCGAATCCTTACCGGCTGTCTTGCCCAGCGTATTGGTATCGGATTCAACATCAAGCACATCATCAATGACCTGAAACGCGAGGCCGACGAGGTTCGCGTAGTGGTCGAGTTCCTGCGGGATGCGACCCCCCTCTGATCCGACGGACCGCGAGCCGGCCAGCCAGCCCAATCGGACGGAAGCGCGCAACATGGCTCCCGTTTTGGCCCGGTGCATCGCCTCCAGGCCAGCACGATCAAGCTGCTGCCCAACGGCAGCGAGATCCAGCGCCTGCCCCCCGACCATCCCGCCGCCTCCAGCCGCAGCCGCGAGTTCGGCAACCATCGCGACAACTGCCTGGGCACCGACGCCCTGATCGGACGATTGCGCCAGCGCTGAAAATGCCAGCGCCTGCAATCCATCGCCAACCAACATGGCAGTCGCCTCACCATAGGCAACATGGACCGTGGGTTTACCCCGACGCAGGATGTCGTTATCCATACACGGCAAATCGTCATGCACAAGCGAATAGGCGTGGATGAGTTCGACCGCACCAGCAGCCAGATCCAGAGATGCCGCCGACGCCTGGGATAATTCGCCAGTCGCATAGACCAGCAGCGGCCGAATACGTTTGCCACCATCGAGCACGGCGTAGCGCATTGCTTCGAGCAACTGCGGCGGTTGCGCGCCGCAACCGTTCAGCAGCTGTTCGAGCATCCGCTCAACCGACAGCAGTCGTTGTGTCGTCCAATCGGCAAAGTCGGACGTGGATTGGGCACTCGTCGACCGGACGGGCGCTGCCTGCGAGTTGTTGATGATTGGATCCATGTTGTTGATTTTACAATTCCGAAGACCTTGACCTTGAAACCGGTGAGGGTAGACTCCGCAGTCTGTCATGAAGGTTTCATTAGAGAGGGTTGATCATGTCGGATCTTGGGCTGCGTGCAGCCTGGACGCCGGTCAAGTCGCAACTTCCGGTTTCAGCCTATTTCGACGACGCGCTATTTCAGCGGGAGGTCGATCGGGTGTTACGCAACGGACCGCGGTATGTCGGGCACGAACTCATGGTGCCCGAGCGTGGAGACTATTTCGCGCTACCCCATGAGGGTGAGGGCCGGGTGCTGGTGCACGGGCCCGCCGGCATCGACGTGTTGTCCAATGTCTGCCGCCATCGGCAGGCAATCATGCTCAACGGTCGCGGCAATACCGAGAGCATCGTCTGCCCGTTGCACCGTTGGACCTACGATCTGCAAGGCCGACTGCTGGGTGCGCCCCACTTCGCTGAACAACCCTGCGTTCAACTGGAACGGGCGAAAAACCTTCAAAACTGGCGTGGACTGCTCTTCGAAGGACCGCGCGACATCGCCCAATCGCTGGCCGGTATGGTGGCAGCCGATGACTTCAACTTCGACGGCCACAAGCTAGATCATGTTGAAATTCATGAGTGTTCTTATAATTGGAAGACCTTTATTGAGGTCTACCTCGAGGACTACCATGTCGGTCCGTTTCACCCGGGTCTAGGCAGATTCGTCACCTGCGATGACTTACGCTGGGAATTTGGACGTCATTGGTCGGTGCAAACCGTGGGCGTCAATGCAGAACTTGCACGCCCGGGTACCGCCGTCTACCAACGCTGGCATGCGGAACTGATGCGTTTTCGCGGCGGCATCGCCCCACAGCATGGCGCGATCTGGCTAACGCTCTACCCGAACGTCATGGTGGAGTGGTACCCGCATGTGCTGGTGGTCTCCACCTTGATCCCCAAAGGCCCGCAGGCGACCACGAATATCATCGAGTTCTACTATCCAGAAGAAATCGCCCTGTTCGAACGCGATTTCGTCGAAGCCGAACGGGCCGCCTATCGCGAAACCTGTATCGAAGACGACGAGATTGCCCTGCGCATGGACGCTGGGCGTCGCGCGCTCCTCGCACGCGGGCAGGACGATGCGGGCCCCTACCAGTCCCCGATGGAAGACGGAATGCAGCACTTTCATGAGTGGTACCGCCGAGAAATGCAGCTCTGATGGTCACGGAGCCAAGTATGTCTGAACCGATACCGCCGCAAAGCCCGCTCATCACGGTTGACGAACTGCGGTCAGCCCAGGAGCAGGGCGAATCGATCCTTCTGGTCGACTGCCGCCATGACCTCATGAACCCGCAGGCGGGCGCGCTGGCGTATGCGCAGGAACACTTGCCCGGGGCAGTACACATCAGCCTCGATGACGATCTCGCCGACCATGTGAACGGACTGTGCGGGGGACGTCACCCCTTGCCCCAGCGCGAACAGCTACGAGCCCGACTCGAAGCACTCGGACTCTCCGGCCATACGCGTCTCATCGCCTACGATGCGGATGGCGGTTGTTGGGCGGCGCGCCTCTGGTGGCTCGCACAATGGCTGGGTCATGAGCGGGTCAGCGTGCTGGACGGTGGTCTCCCAGCCTGGCGAGCGGCGGGGCTCGCGCTCACCACAGAACGCCCAACGATTTCGCCGGGTCAGCTGACGCTTCGAACGCCCCTGGTCGCCTGGGTCGATGTCGATACCGTGGCGGCCGATGTGGCCGGGGATCGCCGGGTCGTCATTGATGCGCGGGCACCCAGCCGGTTTTCCGGCGCACAGGAACCTCTTGACCCGGTCGCCGGCCATATCCCAAGGGCAGTCAATCGCTTCTGGCAGACCAATTTAGCCGCTGACGGTCGTTTTCATTCGGCGTATGAATTGCGTAACCAATTCCAGTCGCTACTCGCCGGGCGGCGCGCCGATGCGGTCATTCACCAGTGCGGATCCGGCGTGACCGCCTGTCATAACCTGCTGGCCATGGCTCACGCAGGCTTGAATGGGTCCCTGCTCTACGCGGGTTCCTGGAGCGAATGGTGCAGCGACCCGGCGCGGCCGGTCGCCACGGGTTCCTGAGTCGACCGGCATCCGAAGCGTCGTTGCTGTGGCCGGGGACCGATCATGCTTCGAATCGGGTCGAATCGGGATCACTCAGTGCGAATGAAGCACCGTCGCTAATGCGGCGGCGATCGCCACGCCAACTCCGATCAGCAACACTTGCAAGGCCGCTTGGCGCACGGATGACGCTAGCCAGAACGCCCCCGCCCGATGGCCCTCATGGCCCCGATCATGCCGGTGTTCAGGTTGATCGGACGGGTGCGCATGGTCCCGATGATCCTGATGATCCTGATGATCGCGGTGCAGTGACGGAACAATATCGGCCAGAGCCACGTAGAGGAATCCGGCTGCGGCAATGGCCAATGCCGCCGGCAGCAGCTCTCGTGCACGATCGAGCACGGCCCAGCCGAGCACGCCCCCGAGCACAGAGGCCAGGCTCGACAACAGATTGAACGCAAAGGCGCGCGTGCGGGTGTAGCCCGCGTTGAGCAAGACAATGAAATCACCGACTTCCTGAGGGATCTCATGCGCCGCGACCGCCGCGGCGGTCACCCAACCCAGGGACTGATCGGCGAGAAAGGCCGCGGCAATCAGAATGCCGTCGGTAAAATTGTGAACCGAGTCACCAATCAGGATCAGCGCTCCACCGGGTCCTGCGGCTTCACGGTCATGGCCCCGGTGGTGTTGATGCCCATCCCCCTCGTGGTGATGACTGTGGCGCAGTATCGCCAGTTTTTCGAGACCGAAGAAAGCAAGCAACCCAAACAGCAACCAAGCGCCGACCTGGTGAATGCTGCCACCTCGCTCAACCGCCTCCGGCAGCAGGTGCAAAGCACTGGTCGCCAGCAGTAACCCCGCAGACAAACTGACCAGCGAACGCAGAAGTCCGGCCAGAAGTCCGAAGGTCAACAGCGCAGCGGCGATCAAGGAAAGTGCACCGCCAGCTAGACTGGCGGTCACAATCCCGAAGAGCGTTTCCAGATCTGGGCCTGCTCAGCGAACGTCGTGACGGGCGAACCAGTCAAGCGCGCGGCGCCATCCGTCCTCAGCCGCCTGGGCCTGATACGACGGGCGGTAATCCGCATGAAACGCATGTCCAGCGTCCGGATACACCACGATCTGGCTGGCCTGCGATAACTCATTTCCAGACTTCAGGAGCGACTTCATCGACTCGACGGTGGCCAGCGGGATACCCTGGTCGAGCGCACCGTAAAGCCCGAGAACCGGAGCATGGATATGCTGAGCCACGGCGAGCGGGTTGGTCGGCGTGATTGGGGTCGGCGGATCGCTCAGTTGGCCATACCAGGACACCGCAGCCTTGAGACGCTGCGACTGGGGTGATCCATAGGACGCATATAGCCAGACATAGCGACCACCCCGGCAAAATCCGGTGATTCCGAGTTTCTGCCGATCTCCACCCTGAGTCGCAGCCCAGTCGACGCATGCATCGAAATCCTCCATGACCCCGCGATCGGCCACCTTACTCACGACATTGGCAATAATTTCGGCATTGGTCGCGTAAGCCCGCGGATCCCCTTGGCGGGCAAATAGTTCGGGCGCGATCGCCAGATACCCGAGTTGGGCAAATCGCCGGCAGACATCCTGGATGTATTCATGCACGCCCCAAATTTCGTGGGCAACCAGAATGGTCGGCAAATTAGAACGACCAGCGGGCGCGGCCCGATAGGCCGACAGCAAGCTGCCATCGGCTCGGCTGATCTGGACGGTTCCTGCGGTCAATCCCGCACTGTCGGTCTTGACGACCTGCGCCCAGAGCGCGCCGGTGGGCGCTACCGCAGCCGCGAAACCAGCAGCGATCGTCGAGCCGACAAAGCTGCGGCGATCGAGCGCCGCTGAAGTCGATTCGCTTTTCTGATTCTTGAACATCACATGGCTCCTTATGAACGTCAGTTTGATCCACAGCGACCCTCAATGGGCCTGATCCCAATTCAGCCCAACGCCCACCTCCGCCAGCAGCGGTACTTTCATACTCGCAACCGCAGCCATTCTGGCGGGGATCTCGACCCGAGCCCAGTCCAGTTCTGCAGGGGGAACTTCCAGCACCAGTTCGTCATGCACCTGCATGATCAGGCGAGACTGCCGCCCCTCCTGATCGATCACGTCCTGAACTGAAATCATCGCCAGTTTAATGAGATCCGCTGCAGTACCCTGCATCGGTGCATTGATCGCAGCGCGTTCAGCGCCGGCGCGTCGCGGACCGTTGGGTGAATTGATTTCGGGTAACCAGAGACGCCGGCCAAAAACGGTCTCGACGTAGCCATCCCGCTTGGCCCGCTCGCGGGTCTGCTCCATGTAACGCGCGACTCCCGGATAGCGCTGAAAATAACGATCAATCCAGGACTTGGCAGCATCCCGTCCGATACCCAGATTTTGCGCCAAACCGAACGCAGTCATGCCATAAATCAGACCGAAATTGATGACCTTGGCATAACGACGCTGTTCGGAAGTTACGTGGGTCGGTTCGGTCCCGAACACCTCAGCAGCCGTCGCACGGTGCACATCCTGTCCTTCATTGAAGGCGCGCAACAATGCTTCATCATCCGAGAGGTGCGCCATGATTCGCAGTTCGATCTGAGAATAATCAGCGGAAACGATCGACCACCCTGGCGGAGCGATGAAGGCCTCCCGGATTCGTCGCCCCTCGGGTGTGCGGATCGGAATGTTCTGCAGATTGGGCTCGGAGGAGGCCAGTCTCCCGGTCACCGCAACCGCCTGGGCATAACTCGTGTGAACCCGACCCGTGCGCGCATTCACCATACGAGGCAATTTGTCGACATACGTGCTCTTGAGCTTGGACAGACTGCGCCAGTCCAAGACTGCACGAGGCAAGGGGAAGTCCAGCGCAAGTTTCTCCAGCACCTCTTCGTCGGTACTGGGCGCACCCCCGGCCGTTTTTTTGACCACTGGTAACTTCAGCCGATCAAACAGGAGCTCGCCCAACTGCTTGGGTGAACCCAGATTGAACGGCTGACCGGCGAGTTCCTGGGCGTGCCGCTCGAGTTGCAGGATCTTGACTGCGAGCTCATCGCCCTGCTTTTCCAGCATGGCGCAGTCGACCAGAACCCCATGCCGTTCCATGCGCTGCAGGACCCGCGCGACCGGTAACTCGATCGTCTGGTACAAAGCAGCCAGCCTCGGCTCGGCTTGGAGCTTTGGCCAAAGATGCTGATGCAGATGCAATGTGACGTCGGCGTCTTCTGCAGCATAGTGCGCCGCAACCTCCACCGGTACCTGTTCAAAGGAAATCTGCGAAGCGCCCTTGCCGGCAACGTCCTCATAAGAGACGGTTGCTCGACCAAGCCAGCGCTCGGCCAGTGAGCCCAGATCATGGCGGCGATGCGCCTCGAACACATAGCTCTCGAGCAAGGTGTCATGGGCAATCCCGGCAAGCCCGATGCCATGGTTCTGCAGCACGTGGGTGTCATATTTCAAGTGCTGTCCGACCTTGGCCGCCAACGGATCTTCGAGCCAGGGGCGCAATCGTTCCAGAACCAGCGCGAGCGGCAACTGATCGGGCATCGTTGTGTAGCGGTGTCCGACCGGCACATAGCAGGCAATCCCCGGCGCGACCGCGAGCGACAGTCCCACCAACTGTGCCGCCATCGGATCGAGCGACGTGGTTTCGGTATCGAATCCCACCAGCGGACAGGACTGGATCCGCTCGATCCAGGCATCGAGTTGCTCGACACTAAACACCGTCTCGTACTGAACGGATTGCGGTGGTCCCGGGGGCTCGTTGGCGACATCCGGCGTTGCCGAGCGGTCAACAATACCCGTTACGCCACCCGCGACCTGAGTCTCTCCACCGAGGCGCGCACGGAGTTCCTTTTGCCAAGTCCGAAAGCCCCAGCGCTCATAGAAGGTCAGCAAGCGCTGGTCATCCTCGGTCTGCAGCAACAACGCCCCGGGGCCGGTCAGATGCATCGAAAGATCGCAATCGCAGCGCACCGTCACCAGGTCCCGTGCGGTCGGCAGCCATGGCAAGGCCTCGCGCAGATTTTCACCGACCACCCCAGCGATTCGACCAGCCGCCGCCATGATGCCGTCAAGCGACCCATGTTCGGCAATCCACTTGACCGCCGTCTTGGGTCCGACCTTGGGCACGCCCGGCACGTTATCGACGGTATCCCCCACGAGGGCAAGCCAATCCACAATCCGATCGGGCGGAACCCCGAACCGCTCCTGGACGCCGGTGGCATCCATCGGTTCCGGAGGGCTGCCATCACGGGTCATGGTGTTCACCAACACGCAGTGATCATCGACCAACTGCGCCAGATCCTTGTCTCCCGTTGCGATCACCGAGCGCATCCCCAGGGCTCGCGCCTGACTCGAGATCGTACCGATCACGTCATCGGCTTCCACGCCCTCAACCACCAACACCGGCCAACCCAGCGCGGACACCAGTTCCTTGAGGGGCCCGATCTGGCGCGCCAGCTCTTCAGGCATGGAAGCCCGATTCGCCTTGTACTGATCGTACAGGTCATCGCGAAAGGTACGCCCCGGCGCATCGAAGATGACGGCCCCAAAGCGGGCACCGCCATGCAGCCGCTGATCGGCACGCAAACGCCGCAACATGGCTGCGACACCATAGAGCGCGCCCGTCGGCTCACCGCCCGCGTTGCGCAGATCGGGCAGCGCGTGGAACGCACGATACAAATATCCAGAACCATCTACCAGAAGCAGTGATTCGCCCGCCAGATCCGACATGCCAGCGTCCAAAAAGCGCTGATTATCGCTGATCCACCCGATCGACCGTCTGAACACGTTGCGCTGTCAACCCAGCGTCAGGCTTTGCTAGAATTCGGCAGCGACCTTCATCGCCGCTGCAACACCTGCAACCCCGACAATAAGCGCAGTCGCGTCGATGGCCGTCTTTACCGTCGTTTCAGACTCAGAACTCGAGCCCTGGCTGCAGCGGTTCGATGTTGGTCGCCTGGTGTCGATTGAAGGCATCGTGGCCGGTATCGAAAATACCAACTACCGCGTCACGACCGAGCACCTGGGTCAGAGGCGCCGCTTCGTCCTGACCTTGTTCGAGCGCCTGGCCGCCGAACAACTGCCGTTCTATCTCGGCCTGATGCGACACCTCGCCCAGGCTGGTATCCCCTGCCCCAATCCTCTGCCAGACCTTGATGGACAGATTTTGGGCACTCTGGCGGGTAAACCAGCCACCCTCGTCACCTGGCTTAGCGGGGCGGATCTGACGGATCCGAGTGCACATGCCTGCGGGAGAATTGGTGCGCTACTGGCCCGAATGCATCTGGCCACGCTGGATTACGCGGGTTCACAACCCAACTTGCGCGGACTGCCCTGGTGGTGTGAAGTTACCCCCAGGCTCCTGCCGTTTCTGCAAAACGCCCAGCGCGACCTGCTCGAAGATGAACTGGCGTTCCAGATCGAGCAGAGCTCAAGGGGCGAGGCAGAGCGTCTGCCCCGCTCTGCCGTGCATGCCGATCTGTTTCGCAACAATGTCCTGTTTGATGGCGATGACGTCGGCGGCGTCATCGACTTTTATTTTGCTGGCGTCGACACCTGGCTGTTTGATCTCGCGGTGACAGCCAATGACTGGTGTATCGACCTCACCACCGGCCAATGGGATCACTCCCGATTGAACGCACTGCTGGAGGCCTATCAGTCGGTCCGCCCCCTCGAATCGGCGGAACGCAGAGCCTGGCCGGCCGCACAACGCGCCGGGGCTGTGCGGTTCTGGATCTCCCGACTGTTCGACGTCCATCTGCCACGGCCGGCCCAGGTCATCGTACCGCATGACCCAACGCACTTTGAACGAATCCTTCGTGCCCGGCGGGAAGCGCCCCATCGCCTTGATCTGGCCGTGCCTCATGCAGATTGAACAACGACCGGCCCGCGCCGGGTGGCAATGGATCAAGGATGGGTTCGCTTTGCTGCGCAGCTATCCAATCCCTCTGCTGACGCTCACTTTTCTCTACCTGCTCATGCTCACCGTCCCGTCGATGCTCCCAGGGATCGGCGGGTTTCTTCCCTTGCTGCTGACGCCACTGCTCGCCGTGGGTCTGATGACCGCCATGCTCTCCGCCGAGCAAGGACGACTCCCCCTGCCCCGATTGCTGTTTCAGGGATTGCGGGTCGACGGGGCTCAGGCCTGGAAACCCTTGCTAATTCTTGGTGGGCTGAATCTGGTCACGACGCTAGGCGCCCTGATGCTTGCTTCACTGGTCGATGATGGAACGCTGATGCGCCTTATCACAGGCCAGGTTGAACGCGACGATCCCGGTCTGGCGGAAATCGACCTGATGATTGCCGCTGCGGTTTTCCTCATCCTGTACACGCCGATTCAAATGGCGCTCTGGTTTGCCCCGCTGTTTGTGGCCTGGCACCGGATCGCGCCAGTCAAGGCGATGTTTTTCAGTCTGGTCGCCGTTTGGCGAAACCGCGGCGCTTTCCTGATCTATGCACTGGGCTGGCTCGCGATCGCCGTGGCACTCTCGATGGCCATTCAAATCCTCTCTCGAACGCTGGACCCAGGACCGCTGATCCTGTCCTTCGTCCTGAGCCCGCTCTCGCTCGCCATGCTGGCAGCGCTCTATGCGTCATCCTGGATCAGCTATCGGGACACCGTTCGCGACGAGTTCCGAGATATCGCCACCCTCGATGAACGAACGAACAAAAAAAATCCGCCTTAATTCAAGGCTTCGAGTTTGGCAATCGACAGGGCCAGCCATTTCAGGCCAGCCGCCCCAAAGTTGACTTGCACCCGAGCGTCGCTGCCATGGCCTTCGAAAGCGACGACCACACCCTCACCAAATTTCGCATGCGCGACGGTCTGGCCGATCCTAAAGGGCGCATCCGAAGCGGTGGTGCGACCGTCACTGCCGTAGCCACCGCGCCAGACGCCCACCGCCGCTTGCCCACCGGCATTGCCCGCCGCTGCGGTGCGCCAGGCTGAATTCCCACCTTCCCAGGCACCGCCCCAACCCTCACGCACAGCCCTCAGTCCATTGCGGGGGGTCAGCCACTTGAGCGCCCCTTCGGGCAATTCATCCACGAATCGCGAACGCAAGTGGTACCGGGTCTGGCCGTGCAGCATCCGGGTCTGCGCAAAGGACAAATACAAGCGCTGACGAGCCCTCGTCATGGCGACGTACATCAATCGACGTTCTTCTTCGAGACCTGAGGGTTCATTGACGGAATTTTCATGGGGGAACAGGCCTTCCTCGAGACCCGTCACAAAAACCGCATCGAACTCGAGCCCCTTCGCAGAATGCACGGTCATCAGCTGCAAGGCATCCGTGCCCTCGCCCGCCTGATTCTCGCCCGACTCGAGCGAGGCATGGGCGAGAAAGCCTGCCAGCGAAGACGGCGGCGTCAGAACCGCCATCGGTTGATCGAACTGCTGATCGCTCGGTGAGTCGGTTGGCCCCTCGAGTTGCGCTGCCGTCTGGGCTGGCTCGGCAAATCCACCGGCATCGCCCAGATAGGCAAGCGCTGCATTGACCAGTTCGCGCAGGTTATCGATCCGCTCTTCGCCGTCACGCTCTGCGGTGTAGTGGGCCAGCAATTGGCTGCGCTCATTGACCTGTTCGACCAGTTCCGCAAGCTCAAGGCGCTGGCTATCGGCCCGCAGCGCTTCGATCAGCCCTACAAATCCCGCCAGCCGCCCACCCATCGACTTCGCTGCCTCGTAAAGCGACGAGCCCCGAGCGCGCGCAGCGTCCTGGAGTTGCTCGATCGATCGTGAACCGATCCCCCGGGTTGGAAAATTGATCACGCGCAACAATGCCCCGTCATCGGCGGGATTTTCGATCAGGCGCAGGTACCCGAGCGCATGCTTGATCTCGGCCCGCTCAAAAAAGCGCAAGCCCCCATAGACCCGATAGGGCATCCCGGCGGCGAACAGTGCGTGTTCAAGCACTCGTGACTGGGCGTTCGAGCGATAGAGCAATGCAATGTCAGACCGCATCCGTCCCTCACCGACCAGACTGCGGACCTCCTCAACAATCCACTGGGCCTCGTCCTGATCGCTCAAGGCTTCACGAACACGGACCGGTTCGCCCACCCCAGCTTCGGTCCAGAGTTGCTTACCCAACCGGTTCGCATTGCGCTGGATCAACTCGTTCGCGCAATCGAGAATATGCCCAAACGAGCGATAGTTCTGCTCTAGACGGATCAGGTTCGGCGTCTGGAAATCGCGCTCAAATGCAGCCATGTTGCCCACATTGGCGCCGCGAAATGCGTAGATCGACTGATCGTCGTCGCCCACGGCAAAGACCGCAGCCCCAGGGCCAGCGAGGAGCCGGATCCAGCGATATTGCAGATCGTTGGTGTCCTGAAACTCGTCAACCAGCAGGTGACGAAAACGGGACTGATAGTGATTGCACAAAGCCGGCTGGCTGCGCAGTAATTCAAAGGATCTGAGCAGCAACTCCGCAAAGTCGACCACCCCTTCGCGCCGGCACTGTTCGTCATAGGCGGCATACAACTCCGCCATGCGCTGGTCATATGCCGTTGGCGCCTCGAGTTCACCGGCCCGCAGGCCCTGTTCCTTGGCGCTGTTGATGAACCATTGCACCTGACGCGGTGGGTACTTCTCGTCATCGACATTGAGCGCACGCAAGACCCGCTTAACGGCACCCAACTGGTCCTGAGAATCGAGAATCTGGAAGCTCGCTGGTAGCCCGGCATCCTGGTGATGGGCGCGCAGCATGCGGTTGCACAGGCCATGGAAGGTCCCGATCCAGATTCGCCGGGCATCAACAGGCAACATGGCTGTCAGGCGAGCAACCATCTCGCGTGCCGCCTTATTGGTAAAGGTCACCGCCAGAATGCCGGCCGGACCGACCTGACCGGTCGACAGCAGCCAGGCGATACGCGTTGTCAGGACGCGGGTCTTGCCGCTGCCGGCACCCGCCAGAATCAATGCATGCTGGGTCGGCAGCGTGACCGCAGCCAGCTGGCGGTCGTTCAGGTTCGCGAGGAGATCGGCCATCCCCAGATTCTACGCGGGGCTTGGTGCATCGGAGCTCCAGGTGCAAACTGCGCCCAGCACTGCAGCCGTCCGGGAACCCTCCGTTTGTCCAGCCAACCCATTGCGCATCCCTCTGTCCGGATTGAAGTCTGGCTCACTAGAGCCCCAGTTTTGGTCGCGATCGGACTTGCCCTCGGCACCAGTCTGGGCGCCAGTCTTGCGCGATTTTCTTACGCGCTGTTTGTGCCGTCGATGCGGGACGATCTCGGGTGGAACTATCTGATTCTGGGGGGCATGAATACCGCGCATGCCACGGGGTATCTGCTGGGTGCATTGACTTTGTCATGGGTGATTCGGCGGTTTTCTTCCTGGGTCTCCTTTGTGGCCGGGGGTATTCTGACCAGTGTCTTTTTGGGACTTTGCGGGTTATTCACAGATCCAGTCCCGATTGCACTGTTGCGTTTTTTGTCTGGCTTTACCAGTGCTTCCGTGTTCGCAGGTGGCAGCGTCCTGATTGCCCAGTTGGCCAGCGTTCATCCGGGCCGATCCGGACTCCTGCTCGGCATTTTCTATGCGGGCGGGGGCTTCGGAATGCTGCTGGTCGCCCTGCTGGTTCCGGCTGCAATCCAGATGGGGTCCCAATGGCAATTGCCCCACCCCTGGCAACCCGGTTGGCTGGTACTCGGCCTGGTTGGCCTTTTGATGACGTTACTGATGTGGAAGCCAAGCGTTTCAGTCCCCGCACCACCGCCACGTTCAGCCGCTGGCGGTCGTACGCCGGTGCGACGCTACGCTGCCATGGGGGCTGGTTACTTTTGTTTTGGATTGGGCTATATCGGGTACATGACTTTTATCATCTCGCTGCTGCGCGAGTCCGGTTGGACCAGTTCGAGTCTGACGTTGTTTTATGCAAGCATGGGGACCGTTGGTATGTTGGGCGCTCAACTCTGGTCGAAGGCCCTGGATAAATTCAAAGGCGGGGAGTGTCTGGCGATCATGAACGGTTTATTGGCGCTAGCGTGTCTGATCCCGGCCTATCTGGCCCTGAATCAGGGTGCCGCAACGAAGACCCTTGGTGTCGTGGCAGTTTATGGATCGGGGATGATTTTCGGCGCTTGTCTGGCAACGGCAGTCGCATCGACAACGGCCTTTGTCAAACATAATTTGCCTCAACCGCAATGGCTCGCAGCGATCACGGTGTTCACCAGCCTTTTTGCGGTCGGCCAGGTGTTTGGTCCGGTACTCACCGGGTCGATATCAGACTGGATTGGAGGCCTGCCGAGCGGGTTCATGGTCTCAGCCGGCGTCCTGCTCCTGGGTTCGTTATTGGCCGGTCGTCAAAAGCCATTAATCCGGCTGGCCATCGATTGACGCCTGGTTTCGAATTCAACCATCCCGGTCCCATCGAGACCGATGCCGTCACGCTGGACGGCCGGATCCATCGGGCGCTTAACCTGGGGTGAATACCAGCTGTTGCTGGACTTCGGCCAAGGTCAGGGAACAATCCTGAAACACACCATTGACCATGCGCGCGATCACGCCCCGGCCCGCCACAGGGGCTTCAGTGGCGAATTTGAAGCGGCCGACACCCGGTTCATTCCGGATAAAGCAGCGTTCATCGAAAAAAAGGCGATCGCCCGCGGCGTTCATCTCATCCGAATCGACCGTATCGAAGCCGATGAGTTGTCGGATTTCGTCGAGTCCGGCGAGCAGGTCGATGGCAGTGGCGCTTTGGATGGCGGGGTCAATCAGGAAGGCTTTCATCAGATCCGGGTTTCCGTTCAAGGTTTGAGGGCTGAGCCCCGCAGTATCATCGAAGGTTGATCCATTTAGAACCTCAGGTCGGGCGCCGGGCGCTCGAGACCCTCTCCCATGCAAGAAAAATACATTCCACAGACCGTCGAACGCGACGCCCAAGCCCACTGGACGGCCATCGACGCCTGGCGCGCGCTGGAGAACGATCCGCGCTTTCCAAAAGGCAAGTACTACGCCTGTTCGATGCTGCCGTATCCATCGGGGAAGTTGCACATGGGGCACGTGCGCAACTACACCATCAACGACATGATGGCGCGCCATTTGCGGATGAATGGCTGGAACGTCCTGATGCCCATGGGCTGGGACGCATTTGGCCTGCCCGCAGAAAATGCTGCAATGGCCAACGGCGTTGCGCCGGCTGCCTGGACCTGGTCAAACATCGCGCACATGAAAGCGCAAATGCAATCGATGGGGCTCGCGATCGACTGGTCGCGCGAGGTAGCGACCTGCTCACCTGATTATTATCGATGGAATCAGTGGCTCTTTCTGCGCATGCTGGAGCGCGGGATTGCCTACCTGCGCACGGGTAGCGTGAACTGGGATCCGATCGATCAGACCGTGCTGGCCAATGAGCAGGTCATCGACGGGCGCGGCTGGCGCAGCGGCGCCCTGGTCGAGAAGCGTGAGATCCCGATGTATTACCTGGGGATCTCCAAATACGCCGACGAATTGATCGATGGCCTGGATGGACTGGGATGGCCAGATCGGGTGAAAACCATGCAGCAGAACTGGATCGGCCGCTCGGAAGGGGTGCGCTTTGCCTTTCCACACCGGCTGTGCGGGCAAGACGGCAGCCTCGTGGGCGACGGGCGTCTCTACGTGTTCACGACGCGCGCGGACACCATCATGGGCGTGACCTTCGTTGCGGTCGCGCCTGAACATCCGGTCGCCGCCCTGGCGGCGGTTGGCCGTCCTGATATTGCCGAATTCATCGAGCGTTGCCGCGCCGGCGGCGTCGCAGAAGCGGATGTCGCCACGCGCGAAAAAGAGGGCGTACCGACTGGGCTCTTCGTCGACCATCCACTGACTGGCGAACCGGTTCCGGTCTGGATCGGCAACTATGTCTTGATGAGTTACGGCGATGGTGCCGTCATGGGTGTACCCGCTCATGACGAGCGTGACTTCGCATTCGCGCGCGTCTACGGCCTGCCAATCAAACAGGTCATCGCGCCCGCCCAAGCGGCCCTGGCCTTCAGCACCGAAGCCTGGGCAGACTGGTACGGTGAGAAAACCAACGGCGTGTGCGTCCATAGCGGGGAACTTGACGGTCTGGGCTACCAGGCCGCGGTCGACCGTGTGGTTGAGCGGCTGTCGGCGCAAGGCCTTGGCGAGAAGCGGACCACGCTGCGCCTGCGCGACTGGGGCGTATCGCGCCAACGGTATTGGGGCACACCGATTCCGATCATTCATTGCGATACCTGCGGCGCTGTGCCAGTGCCCGATGAACAGTTGCCCGTCGTTCTGCCCGATGATCTGGTACCAGACGGCAGTGGCAACCCGCTGGCCAAAGACGAACGTTTCTGGCGTACGACCTGCCCACGCTGCCATGCGCCGGCGCGCCGCGAAACCGACACCATGGACACCTTTGTCGATTCGTCTTGGTACTTCATGCGCTACTGCTCGCCTGATGCGACGCATGCGATGGTCGATTCACGCAACGACTACTGGATGCCGATGGACCAGTACATCGGTGGCATTGAACACGCGGTGCTGCACCTGCTCTATGCCCGTTTCTGGACCCGGGTCATGCGCGACATCGGTCTGGTGCGGTTTGATGAGCCCTTCAGCAACCTGCTCACCCAAGGCATGGTCCTGAACGACACTTTTTACCGTGAAGACGATTCCGGGCGTCGAACCTGGTTCAATCCGGACGATGTCGAGGTCGCCCATGATGACAAGGGCCGGCCGACCGGTGCTGTTCTGAAGTCTGATCATGCCGCGGTCAGTCTGGGTGGGATCGAAAAAATGTCGAAGTCGAAAAATAACGGCATCGATCCGAAGGCCCAAATCGACCAGTACGGTGCGGACACAGCGCGCCTGTTTACCATGTTCGCCAGCCCACCCGAGCAAACGCTCGAATGGTCGGGCTCCGGGGTGGAAGGCGCTCAGCGGTTTCTGCGTCGTTTGTGGAACTTTGCTTACGGGCGTCATGAAGCGATCGCGATCCGACTCAGGGACCGGGCGAGCGAAGGGATCGGTGCCAGTGCGCTGACCGTGCCAGAGGCGCAGGCTCTTTCGGAATCCTTGCGCGACGCGCGACGCGACGTGCATACCCATCTGCGTCAGGCAGATTTTGACTACAGCCGTCGCCAGTACAACACCGTGGTCTCGGCGGCGATGAAAGTGCTCAATACGCTGGAATCCCTTGGGGCGACGAGTACCTCAGGACAAGGGGCCGCAACCGAATTGTCCATCCTGGCGGTGAGTACCGAAGGGCTGGGCATCCTGTTACGCCTGCTGGCGCCCGTCGTGCCTCACATCACCCATGCTCTCTGGGTCGGGTGTGGCTACGCGGACACCGGTGGCGACCTGATCAATGCCGCCTGGCCACAGGTCGACGAAGCAGCGCTCACGCGCAGTCAAATCTCGCTGGTGCTGCAGATCAACGGCAAAGTGCGTGGCTCGGTTTCAGTCGCGGCCGACGCCGACCGGTCAGCGATCGAAGCTGCCGCACTCGCATCGGAGGCCTTTCACCGTGCGGCCCCAGGTCAAACGCCGAAAAAAATCATCATCGTTGCCGGGAGGCTGGTGAATGTGGTGGTTTGAACGCTCTGGTGGGCGAGGGCTGTGATCCCTCGCCGTTTTTTCCTGCAGCGCGGCCTGCAGTCGATCGGCTCAGTCTGCCTGCTGAGCAGCTGTGGTTTTCAATTGCGCGGTGGCAACGCTGCGCGCCTGCCCTTTAGCAAGCTCTACACCACGTTCACCACCAATTCGGCGATTGGGGTCGAATTCAAACGCACCTTGCGCAGTATCGGCGGCACTGAAATCGTCGAAATCCCGACCCAGGCGCAAGCCTGGCTCGAAGTACTGGGCGAGGTCAGGGATCGTCAGGTTCTTGGTTTCTCGCGTACCGGCAGTGCGCGCGAGTATCAACTGCGTCTGCAACTCTATTGGCGTCTGCATGATGGGCGTGGTCACGAGATGATTGCGCCGAACCGGATCTCACTTTCAAGAGACGTCACAGCGGCAGATGCGCAGCAATTGGTGGCCAAGCAGGAGGAGGATGCGTTCCTCTATCAGGACATGACGATCGATCTGGTGCAGCAGTTACTGCGGCAATTGGCCAGCGTTCGCCCCAGCGACTGAGTTCCGCCTGAAGCCACCACAACCCGTCATCATCCGCCCCGACCCTACCAACCCAAGATGCCCACCATCCGGCTCGAAGCACTCATGGCCCGGCTGGGCGAACCGCCCACCAGCAGTCGTTCGACCCCGGGCGCAACGTCCTCGCAGGTCCCAGGCTCCCCATCCGGCCGAGGCGGGCCGCTGTCTGCATCGCCTAGTCAGGCCTCCCCCCTGATCTGGCTCCACGGCGAAGAGGCCCTCCTGCAAATCGAAGCCGCCGATGCGCTGCGCTTGCATGCGCGCGCCCAAGGGTTTGACGAGCGCGAGGTGATCACCGTCGACCGCAGCCTCAAAGCGGACCGTCTGGCGGCAACTGCCGGCGGGCTCTCCCTTTTTGCGCAGAAACGGCTGCTCGAAATCCGCTTTGGTCAAACTCGTCCTGGACGCGAATTGGGTGATGCCATCGCCACCATCGCAGAATCGGTCAACACCGCAGGCGACGAGTCCCTGCGCCTGATCGTGTCCAGTGGACGACTCGATCGGGCGACGCAGGAAACCGCCTGGTGGCAGCGGATCGATCGTGTTGGCTTGACCGTCACGATCTATCCGGTCGAACGATCACAGCTCCCAGCATGGATCGGCGGTCGCCTGGCTCGCCAGGGGCAACGCGCCAACGACGCTTTACTTGCCACCATCGCGGATCGGGTCGAAGGTAATCTCCTCGCAGCCCACCAGGAAATCCGCAAACTCGCTCTGCTGTGTGCGCCGGGAGATCTGGACCCGCAAGCAGTGCAGTCGGCACTTACCGACGTGGCCCGCTTCGATGCCTTCGATGTCGTCGACGCCATGCTGGCCGGCGACGCGCGCCGAGCGATACGAGCGCTTGATGGGCTTCAGGCCGAAGGCGTTGCAACGCCCCTGGTGATCTGGGCTCTGGCCGATAGCTGCAGAACGCTCGCCAGACTGGCCGAGGCGCGAGCCCAGGGGCGTGCGCTCCAGCCGCTGATGCGCAACCTGCGCGTATTTGGTACCCGCGAGCGTTTGTATGAGCAGGCGCTGCGGCGACTGGACCACGGCACCGCTCAGGCCGATCACCGGGCAAGTTCTAAGCGAGCACCAGCGCAGTCGCCAGCAACAATCGCAGCCACGGCACTCGCTGACTGCGCTCAGGCGGATAGAATTGCGAAGGGGCTTGACGGCGGTGATCCCTGGCAGGCGCTGCTGCGCGTTGCGATGCGAGTTGCCGGCGCCCCCGTTTTTGCTGAACCGATCTGATTGCCCTCATCACGGCGGCCCCGATGGATCCCATCCAACATATCGAAGAACTGGGCCGCAACGCCCGAGGTGCTGCGCGGCTTATTGCGCGCGCGCCCACCCGACTGAAAAACGATGCCCTGCTCGGGATTGCTGCTCAGATTCGTCACGATATCAACGCTCTTCAAACCGCCAATGCCCAAGACCTGGCGGCAGCCCAAGACCGTGGACTGGATACGGCCTTTATTGACCGCCTGGTGTTGAACGAAAAATCCATCGCCACCATGATCGATGGCCTCGCCCAGATTGCGTCACTCTCTGATCCGATCGGCGAAATCACCGACCTGCGCCCCCAACCGAGCGGCATCCAGGTCGGCCGGATGCGGGTCCCCCTCGGCGTCATTGGGATCATCTACGAGTCACGCCCGAACGTCACGATCGATGCGGCTGCGCTCTGCCTAAAAGCCGGCAACGCGACCATCCTGCGCGGTGGCAGCGAAGCGATTCACAGCAACACCGCGCTTGCCCGCTGCATTGCAAGCGGCCTGGTCGCGGCAGGACTCCCGTCGCAGGCCGTGCAGGTGGTGCAGACAACGGATCGTGCCGCGGTGGGCGCGCTCATCACGAGCCCGCAGTGGGTTGACGTGATCGTTCCACGCGGCGGAAAAAGCCTGATTGAGCGCATCACCCGGGAAGCGCGCGTCCCGGTGATCAAGCATCTGGATGGCATCTGTCATGTGTACGTCGACGGCGCGGCCGATCTGGAGATGGCCGCACACATCGCAATCAACGCCAAGACCCAGCGCTACGCCCCCTGCAACACCATGGAGACTCTGCTCGTGGCGAAGGCCGTTGCGTCAGAATTTCTGCATCGGGTCGGTCCGGTCTACGCGGACAAGGGAGTCGAGTTGAGAGGCTGCGCACAGTCGCTCGCGATACTGCGGGATGCCGGAATTCCCGCAATCGCCGCGACCGAAGAAGACTGGCGCACCGAATACCTTGCCCCGATCTTATCGATCCGCATCGTCGCGGATCTCGAGGCCGCCATGGACCATATCGATACCTACGGTTCCCATCACACGGATTCCATCGTAACCAACGACCACCGGTGCGCGATGCGCTTCTTGCGTGAAGTCGATTCAGCCTCCGTAATGGTCAATGCATCAACCCGATTCGCCGACGGATTTGAATTTGGTCTGGGCGCTGAAATCGGGATCTCCACCGACCGTCTGCACGCCCGAGGTCCGGTGGGGCTAGAAGGACTGACCTCGCAAAAATGGGTTGTTCTTGGCAACGGCGAAATCAGGAGTTGACCCGCGATGCTCTGGCTCAAGGCACTACATATCGTTTTTGTCACGTCATGGTTCGCGGGGCTGTTCTACCTGCCCCGGATTTTCGTGAATCTGGCCCAAGTACCGTCGGCCCCGGATGGTGTTGGTCTGGGCGAAGCCGCCGCAGTCCATGGCGCCGAGCGCGATCGCTTGCTCGGCATGGCCCGACGCCTCTACCGGTTCACCCACCCCCTCATGGGACTCGCGCTGGCGCTGGGTATCTGGCTCTGGATCGGTTACGGGATCGGGCGCGGACCTGGCAATGGCTGGATGCATGTCAAACTCGCCATCGTCGTGGCGCTGATTGCTTACCAGATCTTTTGTGGGCGCCTCCTGAAGACCTTCGAACAAGGCCAGAACACCCGCAGTCATGTCTGGTATCGCTGGTTCAACGAAGTGCCGGTCCTGGGTCTGCTTGTGGTTTGCGTTCTCGTCGTCGTTAAACCCTTTTGACCGTTCAAATCCCACACCTTGACTCGGACACCATCCATGACCCATCCAGATCCAGGCCAGGTCCATCGCGCATCGATGGATTTCTACTTCGCCGCCATCTCGCCCTGGGTTTACCTTGGCAATGCAGGTCTCATGGCGCTGCTCGAGCGCCAGGATGCTGAAGTCCGACTCCATGCGGTAGATCTTGGCCAACTCGGCGAACACGGCTTTCTGGCGCTGGCGCAGCGCCCGCAGGCAAGACAGACCTATCGACTGTTCGAACTGAAACGGTGGAGCGAGCATCTGGGCCAGCCACTTAATCTGCACCCGCGATACTTTCCGGCACCCGCGGCGACCGCGGGACACATGGTTCTGGCCGCTCAAGCCCACCACTGCGGACGACTCGCGCTCCGGCTGCTCGGGCGCATCGGCCGCGCGGTCTGGGCCGAGGAGGCCGACATCTCCGACCCAGCTTTGCTGGTCCGACTGGCCGACGAATGTGGCTTCGACGGTCACGCGCTGCTGAAACGAGCGCCCGACATGGCGGCGGCCGCCCGTGAATCCACCGAGCACGCGCGTACCATCGGGGTTTTCGGGGTCCCTTGGTACTTGGTCGACGGTGAACCGTTCTGGGGCCAGGATCGACTGGAGTTTGTCGAGCGGGCACTCATCCGGCAACACGCTGCAGCGGGTTCCGACTGAGACCCGCCTGATCCCTGCTTCTACCCGCTTCTACCCGCCTCTACCCGCCTGACGCGCCCCCGATACGCCCGCCTGCCACCCAAACGACTCAAGCTCCTCGTGCCCGCTCCCATCCGTTTCCATGCCCCCTGCCCCAGCGGTCTGGAATCCTTGCTGGCGGGTGAATTGCGCGCACTCGGGGCCACCATCCTGGCCCAGCCAGGCGGCGGGGTCCGGTTTGAAGGCGATGCCGCCATCGGGATGGCGGTCAACCTCCATTCGAGATTGGCCAGCCGAGTCCTTCGCGAAGTCAGTCAGTGCGAATACCGCAATGAGCGCGATCTGTATCACCTGGCGCTGGACACGCCTTGGGAGCAGTGGCACGACGCAGTTGCGACCCTTCGGATCGATGTGACGGCGACCCGATCGCCCCTGCAAAGTCTGCACTTCGCGATGCAGCGCATCAAGGACGGCGTGGTCGACCGCCATCGCGAGCACAGCGGAGAACGTCCCTCCATTGATACCCACCGACCCGACCGACGCATCTTTGCCCACCTCGATGCCCATTTGGCGACGCTGTATCTGGACTGGTCCGGCGACGCTCTCTTCAAACGAGGTTGGCGACGGGAAGGCTTTGAAGCGCCACTGAAGGAAAACCTGGCAGCTGGGCTTCTGGGGCTTGCGGCCTGGACCCCAGACCAGCCGCTCTTCGACCCGTTCTGCGGATCCGGGACGGTGGTGATCGAAGCCGCAGACATCGCTTCCGGACGCCCCCCCGGTGCCCGGCGCAGATTTGCCTTTGAACGGATCCGAGACTTCGACCTCCGGCGCTGGTCCCAGATCCGAGATCCATCGAACGCTTCGGCGATGATCGCCCGGGGGCCCTGGGGTGGTCGTGCAGGTCGTGCACCGATTGTGGGTTCCGATATTTCAGTAGCGGCCATCGCAGCCGCACAGAACAATCTGGCTGCGGCCAGCCTTCCTGCGGATGCGGTCCAGCTGCGACAACTCGATATCCTGCATCTGGAATCTGCGCCGGACGATCATGGCCTGGTGGTGACCAATCCACCGTACGGCGAACGACTTGAGCTCGGTGGCCGGCAGTCACTGGCCCAGGCAGATCGGTTCTGGCCAGCGTTTGCAACCATACTGAAACAACGATTCACCGGCTGGAGTGCCTGCCTCCTGACCAGCGATCCCATGCTGCCCAAGCGCATGCGGCTCGCGGAAACGCGTCGAACGCCACTCTTCAATGGGGCGATCGAATGCAGACTGTTTCGCTTCGAGATCTATGCTGGATCCAAACATCGTCCCAATGCGGAAAGCGCCGCGACCGAGCCACCGATCTCGCCGCCCACCCCAGCGGGTCCTGCGACCTCTGCAACACTTGGGCCATCGCAACCCGCTGATCCATCCGGTGCATCGTTGCCACCATGAGCGCGTCTGACGGATCGATCCCGCAAAACTTGGCCAAGGTCCACGCCCGTATCCAGGACGCGGAGCGGATCTGGGGGCGCACGCCCGGTAGCGTCAGCCTGCTCGCCGTCTCCAAGACCTTCGGTATCGACGCTGTGGTGTCAGCCCTCGCGGCTCACCAGTTGGCCTTTGGCGAAAACTATGTCCAGGAGGGCATCCAGAAAATCGCAGCGCTCGAACAACTGGGACCGCGTCCCGCGAATGCAAGTGGACGACCGTGCTGGCATTTCATCGGGCCCCTGCAATCCAACAAAACCCGCGCCGTTGCTGAACACTTTGACTGGGTGCATACGATCGATCGGGAACGGATCGGGCGACGCCTGGCTGAACAGCGACCAGCCGCCCTCGGCCCTCTACAGGTCTGTGTTCAGGTCAATGTCAGTGGCGAAGCCACCAAAAGTGGTTGTGCCCCCGAGGAAGCCCTCGCGCTGGTCGAGTCATTGCTGGGGCTGCCAGCACTGTGCCTGCGCGGCATCATGGCGATTCCAGAAGCCACCCCAGAGATCACCGAACAACGTGCGGCATTCGCGCGCGCGCGCAGCGTGTTTGAATCGGTGCGCGATGCCTTCCCGGGCATCCCGGCTCTAAGTGCCTGGGACACGCTTTCGATGGGGATGTCGGCCGACCTCGAGTCAGCGGTCGCTGAAGGCGCCACCTTGGTTCGGGTGGGCAGCGCGATATTTGGCTCGCGTCCACCGCGGCCAGACTGAGCGACCCGTCAGGTCGCCCAATACTTGATCAGCAAGCAGTCAGGCCGCTCGCTGGCCTGACTCAGGCGGATGCGGCAGGTGCCATCGCCTTTAGGGCCGCCGCAAGGCGGCTCTTGTGGCGCGAGGCCTTGTTCTTGTGGATGATTTTCTTGTCAGCAATCCGATCGATCGTGCTGGTCGCTGCACGGTAAACCGCTTCGGCGGTCGATTTGTCACCGGCGACGATCGCCTTGCGGGCTGATTTGATCGCAGTGCGCAGCGTCGAGCGCAGGCTCGAGTTGGCGGCATTGAGCTTGACGTCTTGGCGGGCACGTTTGCGTGCTGAGGCAATATTGGCCATTCGGGTATCCGGCAAATGGGGGCGCTTCTGAATCAACAGATGTCAGGAGATCGTGAAGACCTAAATCGTGAAGACCTAGATCTTGATGACCTGAATCCGCCGCTCCTAAGCACTCGCGAACTGGGGAAAGCCTTCAAGCATAACCTTCATTGACTTATTCGTGCAATACCCGTGAAATCTCGTCCATGAATCTCCTACGCGCGGCCGGCACCGTCTCGGCGCTGACCTTGCTGTCACGGATCACGGGTCTGGTTCGGGAAAACGTCACCGCTACCCTATTTGGCGCAAGTCCTTTCACGGATGCGTTTTTCGTCGCCTTCCGACTTCCCAACCTGCTGCGCCGGATGTTCGCCGAAGGCGCGTTCTCCCAGGCCTTTGTGCCGCTGTTGGCTCAGGCCCGCGGCGACGACAGCGATCTCGCCCGAGCGGCCGCCGCCACGCTAATCGATCGCGTCGCCACGCTGTTATTCTGGATTCTGGTTCTCGTTTCCATTGCCGGCGTTATCGGCGCGCCGCTGCTGGTACTGGCGATGGCGGGCGGACTTGCCCGAGAGCCGCTTGCGTTCGATGCCGCAGTCCAGATGACTCGATGGATGTTTCCCTACATCCTGCTGATCTCGATGGTGGCACTGGCCTCCGGGGTTCTCAATACCTGGCGGCGCTTTGCAGTCCCAGCCGCAACCCCGGTACTGCTGAATTTGGCGATGATCGGAGCCGGATGGGGCCTCTCGACACGGTTCGACCCGCCGGTGCTGGCCCTGGCTGTCGGCGTCATGCTGGGTGGTTTTCTCCAGTTGGCGATCCAGATACCCGCGCTCGCGCGGCTCGGCCTGCTGCCACGGGTCCGGTTTGATCTGCATCGGGCCCTCGGGGAATCCTTGCGCGACGCACGTGTGCGCAAGCTGGTCGCCCAGATGGCGCCCGCCACCCTGGCGGTCTCAGTTGCCCAGATCTCGCTGATCATCAACACGCAGATTGCGTCGCGTCTCGCCCCGGGGTCGGTTTCCTGGATCTCCTACGCGGACCGACTGATGGAATTTCCGACTGCGCTCCTGGGCGTTGCGCTCGGGACCGTCTTGCTACCGACCCTGTCGTCGGCCCATACCAGCGGAGACCACCATCGATATGCCCAGTTACTCGACTCGGGGCTGCGTCTAACCGTGGTCGCAGCCTTGCCCGCCATGGTCGGCATGGCCCTGCTCGCAGAACCCTTGACCGCGCTCCTGTTCCACTATGGACGTTTTGAGGCCCACGACGTGACCATGACCGCGCATGCGGTGATGGCCTATGCGGCAGGCCTCGTGCCCCTGGTCGCGATCAAGATTCTGGCGCCAGGTTTTTACGCCCGTCAGGACATCAGGACGCCCGTACGGATCGGCATCGCAGTTCTCGCAGCAACCCAGGCCATGAACCTGATCCTGGTCCCATGGCTGGATCACGCCGGGCTGGCGGCAGCGATCTCGGCGGGGGCCTGGATGAACGCTTCGTTACTGCTCATCGGACTGGCCAAGGCCGGTGCCTGGCGGGCGCAGCCTGGATGGACCGGGTTCAGCCTGCGGGTCGCAGTCGCAGTCGCGGCGCTGCTGTTGCTATGCTGGTTCGGAAGACCCTGGCTCAGCTGGAATCTTGCTGGCCAGTCGCTCCTGCTGCGCGCTGGCCAGACACTGGGATTCGTCGCGGTTGCCGGGCTCCTGTACCTAGCCTGCCTTTGGCTGCTCGGCCTGCGTCCACGACAGTTCACTCAGGGATTCATTGAACCCAAAAAGGAAATTCGGACATCATCCGATGGATGAGCGTTCAGAACACGTTCCCACCAGAGCCCATCCCAACTCTCGCCCAGTCGATCCCATTTTGCCCATGCAGCCCTCCAACAATCCCACCGTCGCGCGCTCACAACCCACTACAGTTAAACGCCTCTGCTTTGTCGGCGGTGGAAACATGGCGAGCGCCCTCATGGGGGGTTTGCTTCTCGAGGGGTCTTCGGTCGAGATTGCCGGCGTGATCGAAAAACTGCCGTCGCAGCGGGATCAGCTGACCGAACGCTTTGGCGTGCCCATCTTTGCTTCGATTGACGAGGCAGTCCACGCCGGTGCACTTCAGGTCGATGCGATTGTTCTGGCCGTCAAGCCCCAGCAGCTGCGCCCCCTTGCCCAGGAACTCGGGCCTCACGCAGCCCAGAGTGCCGTCATCAGCATCGCTGCCGGCATTCGAGCGACCGATATCGCCCGCTGGCTGGGCGGACATGATCGGGTCATTCGCGCGATGCCGAATACCCCGGCTCTGGTTGGTGCGGGAATCACCGGCCTGTTCGCGTTGCCCCAGACCCCGGAGCGCGATCGCGAACTGGCTGATCAGTTGATGTCAGCCGCCGGCGCCACGCTCTGGGTACCGACTGAGAATCTGATCGATGCCGTCACAGCCATGTCAGGAAGCGGGCCCGCCTATGTCTTCCACTTCATGGAAGCCATGCAGGCCGCTGGCATTGAGCTCGGGCTCAGCGCTGAGGCAGCCCGCACCCTCACGCTCGCGACCTTCTCGGGTGCTGCCAAACTCGCCATGCAGTCGGACGAACCACCGGCCCGCCTGCGCGAGCGGGTGACCTCACCGGGGGGCACAACGGCAGCCGCACTTGCCGCCATGGCCCAGGCTGGCGTTGGCACCGGAATCATGTCTGGCATCCACGCAGCCTGTCTGCGCGGCGAAGAACTCGGTGATCAGCTCGGGCAGGACTGATCACCGCCAGGTCTGCGCCACCAGCCCGGCAAAGACGGCAAACCCGAACCAGGTGTTATGGTGAAAGGCCCGCAGGCAGGCCGCAGAATCCCGACCACGAATCCAGGCAACGTGGCGCATCGCGATGCTTGCAGCTGCGGCCAGACCAGCCATCCAGGCCACGCCATACCCCTCCCGCCCCCCAATCACGCTCAAGAGCGTCAGCGCCAAGACGTAACAGCCCAGTACGGCGTTGACATCGTGACGACCAAAGGTGATGGCCGAGGTACGGATGCCAATGCGCAAGTCGTCTTCGCGATCGGCCATGGCGTATTCGGTGTCATAAGCCATGGTCCAGAACCAGTTGGCTGCAAATAGCAACCAGCCCGTCAGCGGGACAGATCCCTGCACCGCAGCGAATGCCATCGGGATTCCCATCCCGAACGCGATACCAAGAACGGCCTGGGGGAGCGGCAAAAAACGCTTGCAAAAGGGATAGATCACCGCCACCGCCACCGCCAGCAGCGCGAGTCCGCGTGCCGGGTTGTTCAGCCAAAAGAGCAGCCCACCAGCCGCAAGCGCCAACCCGCCAGCGACGGCCAGTGCTTCGCGGGAACTGATGGCACCGGACGTCAGCGGGCGGTCCTTGGTGCGGGCCACGTGCCGATCAAAATCCCGGTCTGCCCAATCGTTGATCGCGCAGCCGGCTGAACGCATCAGCAGGGTTCCCACACCGAAAATCAGAATCCAGCGCCCGTCGGGCAAGCCCTCCGATGCCATCCACAACGCCCAATAGGTCGGCCATAGCAGCAATAAAGTCCCGATCGGCCGATGCAGGCGCGTCAATCGGCCATACAGCGACACGCGTTCGCGCACGAGCGCCATCGACATCATGGCGGACCCAGCACCCGCCCGTGCGGCGCTGGCACGACACCACCGCCCTGGAATTGCTGAACCATCGGCCGCGCAGGGCCGCGGGTCGCCACAGCTCCCGCCTGAAGCAGGCCGGAGCCTGCAGCCGGGGTTGCCAGCACCAGTCCGTCCGCCACCAACCGGCGCAAGCTTGCGGGTCCGATCCCCTTCACCCGCTCATCAAAATCTGCGAGGCTGCGAAACGGCGCCCGTGATCGCTCGGCGAGGATCCGTGCCGCCATCGCGGGACCAATGCCCCGCAGAGATTGCAACTGATCCTCGGTGGCCGTGTTGACCTCAACCGAATACCGGACCCCTGCAG
The DNA here is from genome assembly GCA_040401595.1 of Burkholderiaceae bacterium. Classification (GTDB taxonomy): domain Bacteria; phylum Pseudomonadota; class Gammaproteobacteria; order Burkholderiales; family Burkholderiaceae_E; genus RFPW01. Next base: position 22,431 of record JBBAOE010000002.1, on the reverse strand, counting down.
GATCGGTTGCTGTCGAGGGATTCGCTTTGCCCGTTCGGGACCATGACCTTGCCGGGAACAAGGTCAGGGGTAGAGCCAGCGTCAGGGCCAACGTCAGGTTACGCCTCAGGACCGGCTTCCTCACACGCTTCGGAACATCCCTCTCGATACGCATGGTCATGGCCAGGATCTCCAACCTGAAGGGCTAGCCAGCATATGCCTTCGCGCGCCCTCTGGATCAAGCCTGTTGGACGAGCCAATTGGCGTAGTCCCCGACACCTGCTTCGACGCCCCGGAAATCCAGATCACAGCCGATTGCCCGAAGTCGCCCCAGATCGGCCTGGGTATGACTCTGATACTTCCCCTTGAGCGCATCGGGGAACGGCGTGTAGCGGATCAAGCCCTGGGCGACGAGATCCGCCAGGGGCAGTCCCGACTGGCCTTGCGATTTGCGCATCGCATTGACCACGGCCGAGGCGACTTCGTTAAAGGCCTCGGCCCGACCCGTTCCGCAGTTATAAACGCCAGAATGGTCAACACCCTCCAGAGCCTGCCGGGCGAACCAGAGATTGACGGCGACCACATCATCGACATGGACGAAATCACGGGACTGCTGACCCTCGTGCCAGCCATCCCAGGCGCCGAATAACTGCACATAGCCCTGGCGGCGCCACTGCCCGACCTGATGAAAGGCTACCGATGCCATTCGCCCCTTGTGCTGTTCACGCGGTCCGTAGACGTTGAAATAGCGCAACCCGATCACCGGCGCCGGCAGTCGACCAGACGTAACCGCCTGAATGTGTTGCCGCACGATCTGGTCAAACAAGAGTTTGGAATATCCATACACATTGAGCGGAAGCTCATGATCCGGACGTTCTGAAAACGCTTCGCTCCCCCCATAGACTGCGGCCGAAGACGCATAAATGAGTGGAACGCGCTCCTGCTGACACCAGTCCAACAGCGTGCGCGACCACCGATAGTTATTGGCCATCATGAAGCGGCCGTCGTGTTCCATGGTGTCCGAGCAGGCGCCCTGATGAAACACCATGCGCAAGCGCGGCAAAAACGGCAAACGCGCCAGGAACTCATCCTTATCGAAGTAGTCAGCGATTGTGAGGTCGGCAAGATTGCAATACCGATCCCCTGTCGACAGATCGTCGACAACGATGATGTCGCGCTCGCCCTGCGCGTTCAACGCCCGCACCAGGTTCGAGCCAATAAACCCAGCCCCACCAGTCACAAGAATCATTCTATTCCCCGAATAATCATGCACCCGCGCCCTTTCATCCGGGAGATGCTGGGTCTGGGGCGGCCCCCGATGACGGCGCAGCAAACAGTTCCTCAAACGAGATGGCCACGGTTCCGAGCTTACCCACCACAATACCGCCGGCACGATTCGCCAGCTGGACTGCACTCTGGATCGATTCGCCACGGGCCAGCATGGCACCGAGTACCGCCACCACGGTGTCACCCGCACCCGAGACGTCGAAGACCTCGCGCGCCTGGGCAGGGACATGAAAGGTGCCCTCAGCGGAAAACAGCGTCATGCCTTCCTCGCTGCGTGTCAGCAGGAGATGGTCGAGTTTGAGCGATTCACGAAGGCGTTGGGCGCGCTCGGTCAGATCGCTCTCATCGCGCCAGCGACCGACGACCGCCCGCAATTCAGCCCGATTGGGCGAGAGTAGCGTAGCGCCCGCGTAGCGAGCGTAATCCTCGCCCTTGGGATCCACGATGACCGGAACCCTAGCCTGACGGGCTGCGGCGATCATCGACTCGATCCGGTGCAGCGCCCCTTTTCCGTAATCCGAGAGGATCAATACGTCCTGCTCTGCGATTCGAGCACAAACAGCCGACAACTTGGCATCCAGCAGGGACGCTTCGGGTTGGGCTTCAAAGTCGACCCGAATCAGTTGCTGCTGACGGCCAATAACACGCAACTTGATCGTCGTCGGTAACTTTGGGTCACGCCAGAGCTGCAAGGTGATCCCGGCTTGCGCGGCCAATGCCTCGATACATCGACCTGGTTCGTCGTCCCCAACGATACCGGCCAGGCTCGTGACACAACCCAGTGTCGCGGCATTGCGGGCAACGTTGGCAGCGCCGCCCAGCCGCTCCTCGACCCGATGGACCCGAACCACCGGGACCGGGGCTTCGGGCGAAATCCGCTCGACATCGCCAAACCAGTATCGGTCGAGCATGAGGTCGCCCACGACCAGTAATCGCGCCTGCGCAAAGTGACTCATCCCTGAATCTCCTCGATCCGCCGTGGCGAACAGCTAGCCCATCGGTGACAACCCGGGCAATGCCAATGAAACTGACGTCCTTCAAATCCGCACTGCAAACAACGGTAACGCGAAACCCGCTGCAATTGGGGCCGCAGTAACTGACGAATCAGCGAATCGTCCAGTTCGGTGCGGGATTCCCCCGGGCCCACAGAGGATTCGCGCAACGCCAGCAGGCTCTCGAGCCCCTGCAGAGATGGTCGCTCGGCGAGCGCCTGTGTCGCCCAGGCCTGCGCCGCCGGGAGGCCCTCCAGTGCGCGCTTTGCATGCGCAATCGCCTGTACAAAATCGCTCGAAGGCTCTCGCAGATGACACGCCTGCAGCCAGCGGATTCCCTCCGCCAGACGTCCACCCTCGCGCCAGACGTCGAGGACTTGTTGGGCAACCGGGGCGAGATAGATAGGATCTGACTCCCCCAACGCCATCCAGGTGGCAATGCTCGCCGGAAAATCCCCTCGTTGCCTCGCGAGTTCGGCGCTCAGTTGCAGAACCCTCGGATGGTGGGCACCCGCCGGCGTCACCGCCGCATCCGACAGGGCTGTCTGGGCCCGCTGCAGGGCTTCCTCACCCCCGCCAGATCCAGCCTGGCCGAGTGCCTGGGCCGCCTGTTCGCAATAGAAATGAATGATCCATTGGGCGACAACCTGAAGTGGTTCGCGCTCCGCTGCATCGAGGCCCTCGGCTGGAATGGCCAGCAACTCGCGCCCGAGAACGATGGCGCGCGCCCAGTCGCGCTCCGTTTGCGCGATCTCAAGCCGACAGATGGCCGCTCGGGTCGCAAGCCCGCTGCGTGCCAGGCGGGCAAATACAGCCTCGGCACGGTCCAGAAGACCGGCTTTCAGATAGTCCTGACCCAGTTCATAGTGAGCCTGATCGCGCACCTTTTCCGACAGATCCATCCGCCCCGCCAGGTGTTCATGCACGCGGATGGCCCGATCCGTCTCACCCCGTCGGCGAAATAGATTGCCCAATGCAAAGTGCAGTTCAGCTGCTTCGGGGTCGAGCCGCACCACATCGACAAACGCGTCAATCGCGCGGTCCGATTCCTCGTTGAGCAGATGGTTCAAACCACGAAAGTACGCATCCGGCAGTCGCCGGGCGTCCAGTGACTGTTGGCGCAGATCGGCGCGAGCGGCAAACCATCCGAGTGCAAACACAACCGGGATGATCAGCAGCCACCAAAGCTCAAACTCCATGACACCCTGCACCGTTCAAGGCGGCATCCGCGCAGCATCGGCCTTGGGCAGCTGGCTGGCTCCCGGTGGCTCAGCGGCTTGCGTCAGATCGGCCATGCGGCGCAGCCTTCCGATCTCGCGACGCTGTCGAAACAAAGTGGGCACAATGGCCAGCAGCCCAAGCGCAGCGCCGGCCGCAAAGAAAGCCAGGAGAAACAGAACCAGCGGCGCACTCCAAACCAGATTGGCGCCCCAGACACGCAGGGTGACCAGTTCAGTGTTCGACATGGCGAACAGCAGAAGCACCAGAAACAGTGCAATTCGCAAGGTCCAGCCAAGGATCTTCATGATCAGGCCGGCGAGTCAGTCACCGCCCATCCAGACCGCCGTGCGGTTCTGAGACGCGCAATCGACCGACTCACTCAGGGCGTCCGTTCAGGTCAACGCGATGACGCAATTCCTTGCCAGGTTTAAAGTGCGGTACGCGTTTTTGGGGCACCTGCACCTGCTCGCCTGACTTTGGATTGCGTCCGAGACGAGGGGGGCGGTGCGACAGCGCGAAACTGCCGAACCCGCGAATTTCAATCCGATGCCCATCTGCCAAGGTGCTCGCCATCGCTTCGAGGATGGTGCGCACCGCAAATTCGGCATCCTTGACGACGAGCTGCGGGTAGCGCTCGGCCAGCCGGATGATCAGTTCGCTTTTGGTCATGAAGGTTCAACACAAATTCCCCCCCGACCGAGCCGGATTCAATCCGGACACAGACGGGGGGAGGACCTGCGGGGATCAGCGTTCTTCGCGCTGTCCGTCCAGCTTGGCGCGCAGCAACGCGCCGAGGTTGGACATCCCAGTCGTCGCGCCGCTCTCCGCACTGATACGCTCAAGTGCATCGGCGGTCTCGACATTGTCCTTGGCTTTGATCGACAACTGGATCGAACGGTTCTTACGATCGACGTTGATGATCATGGCTTCGACGGTGTCACCCTCATTGAAATGCGAGCGGGCATCCTCAACGCGGTCACGCGAGATTTCACTGGCGCGCAGATACCCTTCGGTATCGTTGCCCAGATCGACCACCGCGCCTCGCGCATCCACGGATTTGACGACGCCACGCACCATCGCACCCTTCTCGTGCTGACCGGCGTAATCACCGAAGGGATCGCCCGCCATCTGCTTGATACCCAGCGAGATGCGCTCGCGCTCGGTGTCGATCGCCAACACGACCGCTTCGACCTCGTCGCCCTTCTTGTAGTCGCGAACAGCCTCTTCGCCCGGCTTGGTCCAGGACAGGTCGGTGAGATGCACCAGCCCGTCGATTGCGCCATTGAGGCCAATGAACACGCCGAAATCGGTGATCGACTTGATCGTACCCTTGACCTTGTCGCCCTTGTTGAAGGAATCGGCAAACTCCTGCCAGGGGTTCGGGCGGCACTGCTTCATACCGAGCGAAATGCGGCGGCGCTCTTCGTCGATCTCGAGGATCATGACCTCGGTCTCTTCGCCCATGGCAACAACCTTGGCCGGATTGACGTTCTTGTTGGTCCAGTCCATTTCCGACACGTGGACCAGGCCCTCGATACCGGGCTCGATCTCGACAAACGAGCCGTAGTCCGTGATGTTGGTGACTTTACCGAACATGCGCGTGCCCTGCGGATAGCGACGGGCAATTCCGGTCCAGGGATCGTCGCCCAACTGCTTGACGCCCAACGAGACGCGGTTCTTTTCCTGGTCAAAGCGCAGCACCTTGGCGGTGACTTCCTGGCCGACCGCGAGCACTTCGGACGGATGGCGAACGCGACGCCAGGCCATATCGGTGATGTGCAGAAGACCGTCGATCCCGCCTAGGTCGATGAACGCGCCGTATTCGGTGATGTTCTTGACCGTACCGGTGATGATGGAGCCCTCGCGCAGGGTCTCGAGCAGCTTGGCGCGCTCTTCGCCCTGGGCCAGTTCGACCACCGCACGACGCGAAACAACCACGTTGTTGCGCTTGCGGTCGAGCTTGATGACCTTGAACTCCATGGTCTTGCCCTCGTAGGGCGTGGTGTCCTTGACCGGGCGCGTGTCGATCAGCGATCCGGGCAGGAAGGCACGAATCCCATTGGTCATGACGGTCAGGCCGCCCTTGACCTTGCCGGTCACGGTTCCCGTCACCAGTTCGCCGCGCTCCAGCGCCTGCTCCAGCGCCAGCCAGGCGGTCAGGCGTTTGGCGCGATCGCGCGACAGGCGGGTTTCACCGCGGCCGTCTTCGAGCGCTTCGATGGCGACCGATACAAAATCCCCTTCGGCGACTTCGAGTTGGCCACGATCATCATGGAATTCTTCGATTGGGATAAAGCTTTCAGACTTCAATCCAGCATTGACGACCACAAAGTTGTGGTCAATCCGAACGACCTCGGCGGTAATGACTTCGCCGGTCCGCATAACATGCAGATTGAGCGACTCTTCGAACATCTGAGCAAAGCTCTCGATCACGGGAGCGGCGGTCTGGGTTTCAGTTGACATGGTTGGGTGGTTTCCTTTTGGCCTGGCAGCTCGAGTCCGCGCTGGGCCGGGGGGCGCTTGAACTGCGGATCGTCCGAACCTCTGTGGAGGCCCAACGGCGCACGACAATTGCCGATAAGTGCCGCGTAAACGGCGCACGCCCAAGAACAGTGAGGGCGGAGTTAATAAAACGCCCGTCGCGAGACGACGGACCCCTGGGTTTACACAACGCGCCCGATCGGTACCGGGTTGTCCATGAACCTGCGGACCGCGTCGACGGTTTGGTCAACGGTCAGCCCGGTCGAATCAAGGACTCGCGCATCTTCGGCCGGAACCGTAGGCGAGATCGCACGAAGGGAATCTCGTGCATCACGCGCCTGCAAATCCCGCAGAAGGTCGTCAAATCTAGCAGAAAACCCCTTGTCGATCAACTGCTTGAAGCGACGCTCAGCCCGTTCCTGCGGGCTAGCCTGCAAAAATATCTTGTACTGCGCATCGGGAAACACCACGGTCCCCATATCGCGACCATCGGCGACCAACCCGGGGGATTGACGAAACGCGCGCTGACGCTCCAACAGCGCAGCCCGCACGGCTGGCATTGCCGCCACCCTGGACGCGCCCTCCCCGATCGACTCATGACGGATGATGGCCGAGACGTCAGCCCCATTCAGGGCAATCAAACCCGAAGCGTCGAACTTGACCGGCAAGGATTGCGCGATCCGGGCCACCCCCAGCTCATCCGACCAGTCGATCCCCGCCTGCTGTGCGGCCAGCGCGGTGACCCGATAGAGTGCGCCGCTGTCGAGCAGGTGCCAGCCCAATTGCCGCGCGATGCGTGCCGCAACGGTTCCTTTACCGCTCGCAGTCGGCCCGTCAATGGTGAGTACCGGCACCTCCTGGCGCGCGTCCGTCCCGGGGGCAATGGCGGCGAATCGTTCAAAAAAATCGGGAAAAGTCTTGGCAACACAGGCAGGTTCCAGGACCGTCACCGCAACACCAGAACGCAGGCGACTGGAGAGGCTGGCCAGCGAGAGACACATGGCCATGCGGTGATCGTCGTACGTCGCGACCGCTGCTGCCCTCAATTGGGCCGGCGGATCGATCCGCAGCCAGTCGGGCCCCTCCACCACGCAAGCGCCGAGTTTGCGCAATTCAGTCGCCATCGCCGCGATGCGATCGGTTTCCTTGACCCGCCAGGATCCAATTCCACGCAGTTCCGTCACTCCCTGCGCATGCAGCGCACAGGCGGCAAGCGTCATCGCGGCATCAGGAATCGCCACGCAGTCCAGATCAATCCCTTGCAGGCTGAGGCCATCCGCCGGTGCCTGTGCCTCGATCCAGTCTGGACCCCAGGTGATCCGGGCGCCCATCTGGGCAAGCGCATCGGCAAATGCCACATCGCCCTGCACGCTATCGCGCCCGACACCGCAGACCCGGACCGGCCCGCCACCGATGGCCCCAGCGGCCAAAAAATATGAGGCACTCGAAGCATCGCCCTCAACGGCGATCGCACCGGGGGCGCGGTAGGTTTGGCCCGATTTCACCTCGAAGCGTGACCATCCCTCACGATCGACCCGAACACCGAAACGCGCCATCAGCGCGAGAGTGATCCCCACATACGGCTTGCTGATCAGATCGCCCTCAACCTCGATCACCAGGGATCGATGCGGGGAACCCGAGGCCAGCAACAAAGGAGCCGCCTGCAATAACCCCGTCAGAAACTGACTCGACGTATCGCCTCGGACTCTGACCCGATCCGAATGCAACACCGACGGACGCAGTCGCAGAGGCGGGTACCCCGGCGTTCCGAGATAGTCAATGCTGGCACCGAGTGCAACCAATCCGTCAACCAGATCCGCAATGGGACGTTCGTGCATCCGAGCGACCCCGGACAGAACGACTGCAGCTTTGCGGTCCGGGCAAGCCGACAGCGAGGCCGCCACAGCGGGTACCAGCGTTCGAATCGTCAGCCCTGAGTTCCCGACAAACAAGTCTGCCGAGAGCTGGGGGAATGAACCATTTGCGCCATGGACCTTCAGAACCTCGCCGCCACCGATGGACTCGCGCTCGATCTGCACACCCAATCGCCCGAGTGAATCGAGCATGACCGCAGTGTCATCCGAAGCCAGCAAACCGTGTAGCTCCGTGACTCCATCGGCCAGCGCGGCGAGCAGGAGATAGCGATTTGACAGACTCTTGCTGCCAGGCAGTTCGACCTGACCCCGTACGCCGGGCGCAGGACGCAGCAACAACTCGGCCGGATATCCACGCATGTTTGTCAGCCTTGCAATCGGCGCCGCCAACCGGCCGCCTGTTCAATCTGTTCAACCAAGCCGGCACGGTCCTGAGTCTGAATCGCTGTCTGCAATGTCTGACAGGCCAGCAGGAACTGTTCAGTCACCGCGGTAACGGCTGCCGAATTTTCAAGCAGGATATCGGCCCAAAGATCGGCTGATGAAGCGGCAATCCGGGTGGTGTCACGCAATCCCCCACCCGCCCATCCGAGCAGGGACTCGGCATCCGCTCGATGGCCCAGCGTCGCTGCCAGAGCGAAGGCGACCAGATGCGGCAGATGGCTGACCGCAGCGAAGACCTCATCATGCTCCCGGGCACTCAGTCGGGAAGGCCGCGCCCCGATCGCACGCCAGGTCGCCTCAACCCGCTGCAATGCAGCAGGATCGGTCTCGGGCTGCGGGCAGAGCACACAACGGGCATTCTGAAAAAGGGTCGAATCCGCCGCGTCGGGCCCATGGCGCTCACTGCCTGCAATCGGATGGGCCGGTACAAACCGGCTGAAGCCAGGACCCAGGTGTGTACGCGCCGCCGCAATGACGCCCTGTTTGGTGCTGGCCACATCGGTCACCACCGCCAGGCGGTCGAGCGAAGGGGCGATCTGACGCAGCAAATCGGGTAACACCGAGGGTGGCGCGGCCAGAACCACCAGGTCAGCGCCACGAACGGCTGCCGCAGGATCTTCAATCACCTGATCCACCAGTCCCAGCGCCCGGGCCTGCTCAGCCTGTGGGCCACAACCAATCAGGCATTCGGCCAGGAACTCGCGGCGCAACGCGGCCGCCAGCGAGCCCCCGATCAGACCCGTCCCGAGAAAAACCACCTTCCGCCAGGCCGCCCCAGCGACCACAGCTCCGTCTGCCAGTGCGAGTCCGGGCCGATTCACCGTCCGAGCGCCGCCGGCAGCGCTGCCAGAAAAGCCGCGTTCTCGGAGGGTAATCCCACGGAGACCCGCAACCAGCCCGCCAACGCGTAATTGCCGACCGGGCGCACGATGACCCCAGAGCGCAACAGTCGGTCATAAACCGGCATCGCCGGGTCACCACTGCCAGCGGCGTGGGCAACGCCATCGGCCGGCGGCACCACCTGCACCAGGAGGAAATTGCCCCGACTCGGCAGCCAGCGCAGACCGAGCGCGTTCAATCCTGATTCGAGCTGGGCGAGTCCAGCCCGATTGGCGAGATAAGCCTGCTCGAGCCACGCTGCATCCGAAAGCGCAGCCACCGCTGCTGCCTGGGCCATCAGGTTGACATTGAACGGTTGACGCAAGCGATTCAGCAGGTCAGTCACCCAGGGTTGGGCAACGCCATAGCCCACGCGAAGTCCGGCCAGGCCATAGGCCTTGGAGAAGGAGCGCGACACCAGCAAATTCGGGAAGCGACGGACCCAGGCAAAGGCGTCAGGCCGCTCTTCTGGGGGTAGATACTCCGTGTAGGCCTCGTCATAGACGATCAACACGCTGGGGGGCACCTGTCCCAAGAAGTGCTCGACCGCTGCCGACGTGAGGAATGTTCCAGTGGGGTTATTGGGGTTGGCAACAAACACGATCCGCGTATCGGTCGTGATCGCCGCCAGCATGGCATCCAGATCGTGGCCATAGGCCTGCGGCCCCTCAGCCACGGTTGGCACAACAATTGAGCGCGCCCCAACCGCCTGCGAGGCCAATGCGTACACCGCGAACGCATGGGCCGAGAAGACCGTCGATTCGCCGGCTTGCACGAACGCGCGGGTTGCCAACTCCAGAATGTCGTTGGAGCCGTTACCCAGCGTGATCCAGTCAAGCGGAAGATCAAACCGCCTGGAGATCGCTGACTTCAGCGCAAACCCATTACCGTCGGGGTAGCGGGCAAGGTCGGCAGCCGCGGCTGCCATCGCAGCGCGGGCGCTTTGCGGCATTCCAAGCGGGTTCTCATTGGAGGCAAGCTTGACGATGCTTGACTCGTCGAGACCGTACTCGCGGGCGAGTTCGGCGACCGGTTTTCCACCCTGATAAGGCGCAATGGCGCGAACATAGTCGGGAGCGTGCAGCATGGGAATGGCCAGTACAAAGAAGGAACGAAAAGGCGATCAACTCGACGGTCAACTCAGCGCGTAGGGCAATGCAATTCAGCGCGCGCGCGGATAGGATCCGATAATGCGGCACACGGTCGCGCGCTCACGCAGTTCAGCGATCGCCGCAGCTACCGGTGCATCTTCCTGGTGACCCACCAGATCGATGTGGAACATGTATTCCCAGGCACTCCCCCGCGCCGGGCGGGATTCAAACCGCTTCATCGACACCCCGTGACGGGCCAGTGGTTCAATCAACCCATGCACCGCACCGGCGCGGTCGGGGACTGAGAGAATCAGCGAGGTCTGGTCACTGCCCGAGCGCGCACACGCGTGGCGCCCGATCACCTGGAAGCGGGTCCGATTCGACGGGTCATCCTGAATGGCCGCAGCCACCAGTGTCAGACCATAGGCCTGCGCGGCAGCCTCACCCGCAATGGCCGCTGTCTCTGCCTCAAGTCCCGCAAGACGCGCACCCTCGGCATTGCTCGCTACCGCCACCCGAGTCAGGCCTGGATAGTGGGTGTTGAGCCATGTAACGCATTGCGCCAAGGACTGAGCGTGCCCGACCACGCGGCTGATGCTGTCCATCCGTCCGGATCGCGTCATCAGATTCTGCTGAACCGCAATCGCCACCTCGCCACAGATCGCCAACGGCGTCTGCTGGTACAAGTCGAGCGTCCGGCTGACTGCACCCTCGGTGGAATTCTCGACTGGAACGACTCCAAAATCAGCCGTACCGGATTCAGTCGCGCGAAACACTTCATCAATCGAAGGGCAAGCAATTGCGTCGACCCCGTCGCCAAAATGACGCCGAAGGGCAGATTCCGAGAACGTCCCCGCCGGACCGAGGAAAGCAACACGCAACCTGCGCTCGAGTGCTCGACAGGCACTCATGATCTCGGTCCAGATCGCAGCGATTGCGGTTGAAGGCAACGATCCACCCAGCGCCGCATTATCCCGTTGCAATGTGGCAATCACTTGCGCTTCCCGTTCGGGGCGCCAGACTGGCGCGTCCATCGACGCCTTCAGCTCGCCCACCTTCAAGGCGATTCGGGCCCGACGGGTCAGCAGCTGCAGCAGCTCGCGATCAACCCCGTCGATCTCCAGACGCAAATCGCTCAGGCTCGGTTGATCTCCGCCTTTGGTCATCAATCAGAACCTGCGGGTCCGCTTTGCCACCAAGCGCCTCAGGCGTCGGGACCAGACGGGTCACCGCTTACGGAACCCGCCGAATCAGAAGGCGTATCGGCTGGAGCCGCAGGCAGCGCGTCCTGCGCACCGATCGGCACCCCCGCAACATCATCGGCCACCTCCTCAATGGCCTCCACCACCGACTCGGCGACTTTTTGCAGGCCAGCCAACTGCGCACCGTGATCAAGAGCAATCAGCTTGACCCCCATGGTCACGCGACTGGACGCCTTCACCTCCGCCACCCGTGTGCGCACGAGAACGCCGCCATCGGTAATCAGCATGATCTCATCCGCCGGTTCGACCAGAACGGCAGCCACAACCTGACCATTGCGGTCGCCCGTCTGGATCGCAATCACACCCTTGGTTCCACGTCCCTTGCGGGGGTAGTCCGTGACCGGGGTTCGCTTGCCAAAGCCGTTTGCTGTCGCACACAGAACCGCTGGCGGTTCCGCGAGCGTGTCCACACCCGTTGCCACGAGCAGCTGGATGATGCTCTGATCCGAATCAAGCCACATCCCGCGCACGCCGTGCGCATTTCGACCCATCGGCCGAACATCCTCTTCGGCAAACCGAACCGCCTTGCCGGCGTCTGAGAACAGCATGATGTCGTGCTGACCGTCGGTAATCGCGGCGCCGACGAGGAAGTCACCGGGGTCGAGATCCACCGCGATGATCCCGGCGGTACGCCGATTGCCAAAGTCGCTGAGCGGGGTCTTCTTGACGGTTCCCCGTCGCGTCGCCATGAATACGTAATGCTGGTCATCAAACGATTTGACCGGCAGTACCACGGTAATCTTTTCGCCATCCACCAGGGGGAAGCAATTGACGATCGGACGTCCGCGCGACGTACTCGAACCCTGCGGCACCTCGTAGACCTTCATCCAGTAAACCCGGCCCCGATCCGAGAAACACAGCAAGGTATCGTGGGTATTGGCAATGAAGAGCTGATCCACCCAATCATCCTGACGCGGTGCTGCAGCCTGACGGCCACGGCCACCCCGACGTTGGGCACGATATTCGGAGAGCGGCTGGCTCTTCACATACCCGCCATGGGTAATCGTCACCACCATATCGGTCGGCGTGATGAGATCTTCCACCCCAAGCTCAGTGGCGTTGGCCTCGATACTTGAGCGGCGAGCATCACCAAACTGGCGTCGTATTTCCTGGAGTTCGTCGGTGATGATCGCGGTGATCCGCTCAGCCCTAGCCAGAATGTCGAGCAGATCGGCGATCGTCAGTACGACTTCGCGGTATTCCGTGACAATGCGATCCTGCTCAAGCCCGGTGAGGCGCTGGAGCCGCATGTTCAGAATTTCCTGGGCCTGAGCATCCGAAAGCCGGTAGCCCTGCGGACTGAGGCCCAGCGAGGGGTCCATGCCCTCGGGGCGGAATGCGCGCAAGCGCGCCAACGCCTCTGCAGACAATGCCGATCCGGCCGGGCCAGCGCCTTCCCCGGCGGCGCGCTCGACCATTTCGCGCGCCAGACCTGGATCCCAGCTGCGCTCGAGCAATCGTTCCTTGGCGACCGGGGGCGTCGGCGCCGCCTTGATCAGTGCGATCATCTCATCGACATTGGCCAGCGCGACCGCCAGACCTTCCAGCAAATGTCCGCGTTCGCGGGCCTTGCGCAACTCGAAGACGGTACGCCGCGTCACGACCTCACGCCGATGGGCGAGAAAGCACTCCAGTATCTGGCGCAGATTGAGCAGACGGGGCTGGCCATCGACCAGAGCCACCATGTTCATACCGAACGTATCCTGCAGCTGGGTCGCCTTGTAGAGATTGTTGAGAACAACCTCGGGGACTTCGCCGCGCTTGAGTTCGATCACCACGCGCATACCGGACTTGTCGGATTCGTCGCGGATGTCGCTGATACCTTCGAGTTTCTTCTCGTTGACCAGTTCGGCCATGCGCTCCAGGAGCGTGCGCTTGTTGACCTGGTAGGGCAGCTCATCGACGATGATCGACTGGCGTCCGGTGGCCCCAGCCCGCTCGATATCTTCAAAGTGTGTGCGCGCACGCATCACGACCCGTCCACGACCGGTCCGGTAGCCCTCGCGAACCCCGGTCAGACCGTAGATGATTCCCGCCGTCGGAAAATCCGGCGCCGGGATCTTCTCGATCAATTCATCGACCGTGACATCCGGACGTTCCAGCAGCAGCAGGCAACCATCCAGAACCTCATTGAGGTTATGCGGCGGCATATTCGTTGCCATGCCCACCGCGATTCCGGAACTGCCATTGATGAGCAAGTTTGGAATCCGCGCCGGCAGGATCAGGGGTTCGCGTTCGCTCCCGTCGTAGTTCGGTCCGAAATCGACGGTTTCCCGATCAATGTCGGCCAGCAGCTCGTGAGCGATCTTGCTGAGACGGATCTCCGTGTAGCGCATCGCAGCTGCATTGTCGCCGTCGACCGAGCCAAAATTGCCCTGACCATCGACCAGCAGGTAGCGCAGTGAAAAATCCTGCGCCATGCGCACGATGGTGTCGTAGACCGCACTGTCGCCGTGCGGGTGATACTTACCGATCACATCACCGACAATCCGTGCGCTTTTTTTGTACGGCCTATTCCAGTCGTTGTTCAGTTCATGCATGGCGAACAACACGCGCCGATGCACAGGTTTCAAACCGTCACGTACATCGGGCAGAGCCCGACCGACGATCACGCTCATCGCGTAATCGAGATACGAACGGCGCATTTCCTCCTCGAGACTGACCGGGAGGGTTTCTTTTGCAAAGCTATCCATGTATTCGAGATTGTAACATTCAGGGATCCGCCTTCATCACGAACGCGACCATTCAAGGAGTCAAACCCTCGTGACTGCACCGGATGCTGAACTGATCATTGCGCGCTGGATTGCCCCGGTCGAGCCGGACAATGTCGTTCTCGAAAACCACGGCATCGCACTGGCGGGCGACCGCATCCTCGCGATTGGGCCTGCAGAGAGACTGATTCAGGACTGGCCACACGCCCGTCGCACGGTGTTGCCCAACCACCTGCTCACACCCGGGTTCGTCAACCTGCACACGCATGCCGCCATGGCGCTGCTGCGAGGCACGGGCGACGATCTGGCGCTGGAGCGCTGGTTGCGGGAACGCATCTGGCCGCTCGAAGCCAGACTGCTGTCAGAACAATTCGTTTTCGACGGCAGCGTTCTGGCCTGCGCCGAAATGCTGCGAAGCGGGATCACCTGCTTTAACGACATGTATTTTTTTCCGGAGAGTACGGTCCAGGCCGCCCAGCTCTTTGGTATGCGAGTCGCGGTGGCCATGGTCGTTCTGAATTTTCCAACGCCCTGGGCCAGTGGACCGGACGAATACCTGCGCAAGGGCCTCGATGTGCGCGACCGGCTGCGTGACACGGCGCGGGTGCACTTCACGCTGGGGCCTCACGCCCCCTACACCGTGAGCGATCCCACGCTGCGCGAGATTGCAAAGCTGTCGGCGGAACTCTCGCTGCCCATCCACATTCATGTCCAGGAGACCGCCACCGAAGTCGCTGAGAGCCTGGCCCGACACGGCCGGCGCCCCTTGGTACGGCTTGCCGAATTGGGCATCTTAGGACCGGAGACCATTGCCGTCCACGCGGTCCATCTCGATGCCGCTGATATTGCTCTGCTCAAGCAATACGGCGTTCATGTCGCGCACTGTCCGCACTCCAATCTGAAACTCGCCTCCGGCATCGCGCCGGTCGCCGCGCTCAATGCTGCGGGCGTTCCGGTTGGCATCGGCACGGATGGCTCGGCGAGCAACAATCGACTCGACCTGCTGGCGGAAGCCAGAACGGCCGCCCTCCTGGTCAAGGGGACTTCGGGCGACGCAACGCTCTGGCCAGCCCATCAGACGCTTCGGGCGATGACACTCACCGGCGCTAAGGCGCTGGGACTCGAGGCAGAAATCGGGTCGCTCACGGTCGGCAAATGCGCCGACATCGTAGCCTTCGATTTAGACGATCCAGCGCTGTTGCCCGTCACCGATCCGGTGGCGCACCTGATCTATGCCGCCGGACGGGAGCATGTGAGCGACGTCTGGCTGGCTGGTCGTCCTGTTGTCCAGAAGAGACAGCTACTCGACCCAACAACAAATCGGGTTTTGCATGAAGTGACGGGACGGGCCGGGCTATGGCAAACTCCGGAGTGATATTCCCTCGTGAGGTTGAACATGAAGAATTCGCGCTCCTTGATTGGCCTGGTGTCTGCAGCTGCATTTGCGGCCAGCGGCCTCGTTTCGGCTCAAACGGTCAATCCGAACAACCCCGGCTATGTGATCGGGGCCTCCGGTTCTCAGATTGTGAAGAGCGGCACGAATCTCTGCTGGCGCACCGGGTCGTTTACTCCCGCCAACGCCATTGCCGGTTGCGACGACGATCTGCTGCCCAAAGCGGCTCCTCCGGCACCCGCTCCGGCACCTGCTCGGGCCGCACCAGCTCCGGCACCCGCACCCGCACCCGCCCCAGCTGCACCGCCGCCGGCACCGGCACCAGAACCCCGATCAGCCCCTGCGCCCGCACCTGTACCGGCACCTAAGCCTGCACCAGCAGCGCCATCGCCCCGGCCAACCAGCGAGAAGGTGAGTTTCGCGGCCGACACGTTCTTTGACTTTGACAAGTCGGTCGTCAAACCGGAAGGCAAGTCGAAGCTCGATGGACTCATTGGCCAGATCAAAGGGATCGCGCTTGAGGTGGTCATCGCCGTCGGCCATACCGACAGCGTTGGTTCCGACAAATATAACAACAAGCTGTCGCAGCGCCGGGCTGACGCTGTCAAGGCCTACCTGGTCAGCAAGGGGATCGAACCCAACCGGATCTATACGGAAGGCAAAGGCGAGAAGCAGCCAGTCGCAGACAACAAGACTTCTGAGGGGCGCGCGAAAAACCGTCGCGTCGAAATCGAAGTCGTCGGTACGCGCCCGGCCAAGTAAATTCGGACCGACCCTGACCCCAGCGTATGTCGCTGGGGCCAGGGAACTGCCCTCAACGCCCCGCTGGCTTAGGCTTTCGGGGCGTTTTTCCATTCAGGGATTCAACGACGTGTCGACCCAAGCATCCCCCAGTCAAGCGGCTTCAACCAACTTTGATACTGGCGAACTCTCGAAATTTCAGGCACTAGCCTCGCGCTGGTGGGATCCGGAGTCTGAGTTCAAGCCGCTTCACGCGATCAACCCTCTGCGCCTGGGCTGGATTGAAGGGCTCGCCCCCCTGAGCGGCCAACACATCGTGGATGTGGGTTGTGGCGGCGGAATTCTGGCCGAATCGATGGCCCGCGTGGGGGGCATTGTGACTGGCATTGACCTGGCCGACCGGCCACTGAAAGTCGCCGAATTGCATCGTCTAGAGAGTGGGGTCAGCGTTCAGTACCGACGCATCGCAGCCGAGGATCTCGCTCTGGCAGAGCCCGCAGCGTTCGACATCGTCACCTGCATGGAAATGCTTGAACATGTGCCGGACCCGGCCTCCACCATTCGTGCCTGCGCCCAACTCGCCAAGCCCGGAGGATGGTTGTTCTTTTCCACCATCAATCGCAATCCCAAGGCATTCCTGTTTGCCGTCATTGGTGCCGAGTACATCCTGCGACTACTGCCCCGGGGAACCCACGAATACGACAAGTTCATCAAACCCTCAGAACTCGTCGGTTCTGCCCGCACGGCCGGACTCGACCTGGTCGAGATGAAAGGCCTGACCTACAATCCCTTGAGTCAAGTCTATGCCTTGCATCCGAGGGACGTATCCGTCAACTATCTGGTTGCTTTGCGAAAACCTGAGTGATGAACGGAGTCCTGCCCTTCGCTCCACAAGCGGTGTTTTTCGATCTCGATGGCACTCTCGCTGACACCTCCGAAGATCTCGCGGCGCCCGTCAATGCGATGCGGGAGCAACGGGGCCTGGAAATGCTGCCAGTGTCCGAATTACGGCCTTACGTCTCGCGCGGTGCGCGTGGCCTGCTGGGTCGCGGCTTTGGCCTACAGCCCGGCGATGACGGCTTCGAGGCGATGCGCCTCGAGTTTCTCGCGCGCTACGAACAAGGCCTGGTTGTGCGTACCCGGTTATTTGACGGGATGCCCGGACTTCTCGACGCCCTCGACGCTGCCGGCATTCTCTGGGGCGTCGTGAGCAACAAGTCTGAACGACTTGTCGCGCCCGTGCTGGCAGGACTTGGGCTGAGCGCGCGCAGCGCCACCGCTGTCGGCGGGGACACCACGCCCTACGCCAAACCGCATCCGGCACCCTTGCTCCATGCAGCGAGTCTCACCCAGGTCGATCCCCATCGCTGCGTCTATGTGGGGGATGACCGACGTGACGTTGAAGCCGGGCATGCAGCCGGGATGTTCACCATCGCGGCTGCCTGGGGGTTTTACGACGCAGAGGAGCCCCCCCAAGTCTGGGGTGCTGGAGCGATCGCGAACGCCCCACAGCAGTTGAATGAATGGCTGGACCTTACTGGCGCAACACTTCGTCGCTGACCTGACGAGCGCTCAGCCGGTCTTCCCGCGGCAGAAGCGCGAACATGGCGATCACTACCCGCTCAAGTTCAGCCCGGTCTGGTTTCCCGGCCATGAGTTTCAGGGCCTCGTCCAACAGCGTCCGCGCTTCGGTCCGGTCCGTCCAGGCCCGGCTGTCGAATTCGCGCTCAAAACCCGCGATATACGAGGCCCAAAGCCCGATATCCTCGCGCACAAGCGTAAAGACATGGGCCCGGATCTCGTCCGTCATGGCTCGCGCGATGCGCGGGTCTTTCAAGGTCCGCAGCGCGGCAATGCGCTGATGGAACTCATCAATCACAGGCTGAACTGCCGTCGACTGCAGTCGACGCACCGTCACGGTCAACGAGGCCATCGCCGCTTCGAGTCGTTTTTCAGCTCGTAACCAGTCGGCAGAACGATCCGATGCGTCCAGTTCCACCAGGGCCGAGCGCAGTCGCTCGCGCACTTCGAGCAGCCGATCGAGGTCGGCGACTTCGGCGACCATGAGTTTCTCCAGGGCGTCGAATTCGACTTCGAGCCGCAGCAGGGTCTCCGGCGGGGCAATGTCGCGCACCCGGCTGACGACCGCGCGCGCTTCCGTCAAATCCGCGCGCAAGCGGCTTTGATCTTCGGATTGCAGGTTCGGCTCCATCGCCCGGTCGATCTGCTCGTCAAGGGCTGGAAAAAAGACGCTCGCGGTAATTCGGCGTGATGCATCCACCTTGAGCGTAATTTCGACCGTACTGCCCTGGGGAACGGTGGTCGCCAAATCCTCGCCGGTCAGGGTGATCGAGCCCACGGGCTGATTCAGGCTCGCTTTCGAGCCGATTGCCTCATAAGCCATCTCGACAAACTCGATCCGAATTCGATCGCCGGACTCGCCTGCGCGGATCGTCTTGGCCGTCCGGTAGGACCCCTTGCCGCGTGCTGGCAAGGATCGGTTTTTCTCCAGGCCCGCAATCGGAAAGACGCCTTGCTGTCCGCTGGCTAGATCAACGACATCCACCCCAATGTGGTACGGCAATGTCGCATGGGCGATCCGCAGCCCCTGCAAGATGCTGAATTCAGCGGGCTCGGCATCGAGAGAATTGCCCTGGGCATCGGTCAACGTCACTTCGAAGCGATTCTGTACGCCAGGCTCGAGGGCGGCTGTCAGGACCGCGACGTCGTCCTCCAGGGCCAGGCGTCCGCTGGTCCAGCCCCGATCGGCGCGCACCAACTCGATCGAAAGAGACCCGGGCAAGACCCCGGTCGACAGTTCACGGTCGACCCGCACACCCACTGTCACTTCAGTCTCGACCGTACTATCCGGGTGCCGCAGGGTCAATTGCGCCTTGCTGGCATCGCGCCGTTGCATCGCACGCGGGACCTGCTTGGTCGAAGCGAAAATCGCCGCTCCACGAGCCACAGCCGTCATCGGATCGACGCGCGTATCCAGGCGCTCAGTCAGTTGCTCACGCAACATGCGGCGCAGGGTCTGCGACAAGGTCGGACCACCGACCGGGATCAGCGTTCGCAGGCTTTCGCCGCTCAGACCATTGCGGGCCAGGAGGGTCCTGCAGAGGTCAATCGATCGCTGAAAAATCGGACGTGCGACACGCTCCCAATCGGTCAGGAGCAGATTGACTTCGGCGATGATCTCCTCGCCTTCGTCATCATCCCCGAGATCCTCAATCTCGATCAGGACGCTCTCACGAGTCGAGAGCTGAATTTTGGCGCGTTCGGCATGGCGCTTGAGTGCCCCAGCCAACAAGCGCCGACGATCGGGGTCAGCCAGTGTCTGGGTCAGTGCGAGCTGCGAATCCGCGGCGAGCGCGGGCAGGAGCAACTCTTCGACAATGGCCTGATCGAGATTCTTGCCACCGAGGTGGTTATCGCCTTCGGTATCGACCACCCGCATCACGCCATCTTCGACGCGCATCAAGGCGGCATCGAACGTCCCGCCACCAAAATCAAACACAAGCCAATGACCGTCAATGGCGCCCGCCTGAATGCCATAGGCAATCGAAGCCGCGATGGGTTCCTGCAGCAGTTCAACATACCCAAACCCAGCCATTTCGGCGGCTCGCTGAGTCGCATCGAGCTGATTCTGCCGAAACATCGCTGGCACCGTAATCACGGCAGCATCGATCGGCTCATCGCGGACGTAGCTGCGCAACTTGCGCAGCACCTGCGACGAGAGGGCCTCCGAGGCAAAGTCATCGGCCATGTGCTCGCTGTGATACACCCTGTCAGTGCCCATCGTGCGTTTGAACTCGGCAAACGCATTGGATGCCTGCAGTGATGCCTGCGCCCGTCGGCGGAAGGCGCGACTCGCCTCCTCCTGAACGAGGTTCTGAGCATGCGCCCCGACATGAACGTTTTTCGCCTTCGTGAACGCGACGCAAGAAGGCGTCGTGTCGGACTGCGTGTCGTCGCTCTTCAGAATTTTTGGCTCGCCACCTTCCATCCGCGCAAGCGCAGAGTTCGTGGTGCCAAGATCAATACCGTAATCGATTCGCTGTCTCATCGTGCATCTCGGAGCGTACTTCTTGGGGCCAGGGTCATGTCATTCAGACTGGTCAGGATGAAAGGAGAAAGGAAAGCCGATCGCAGCCGTTCAGCCGCCAAGGCCAACCTCCACCTCAGCCATGCGAACCAGCGCCCCCCGGAAATTCACCTGGGGCGCAATCACTTTGGAAATAACCCGCTGGCCAGGCGCCAGCGTGTCGTCCGGAATAAAACGGGCTTCCATCGTCAAACCATCGACATAGGCTCGACCCGTCGAATCGACGAGATCGTACCCATGATCGGCCAGTTCGGTCTCGAGCCGCTCGATGGAACGGCGCAGAGAAACCACACCGCGAGTTTCTTCCGGAAGCGACGCGAGGCGACGGCGCATCCGGTAGAGCTCATCTGCGAGACGAATTGCAAGGGTATGGTCAACTGGCGGTTGATGCAATTGAGAACTGGCGGTACTGGTCGAGATTGTCGACGAATCGCCTGTTTCAGGGCTGCGCCCATCAGTCTGTGATGGAGCGTTAGCCGATGCGTCTGAGCTGGCTCCAGCGCTCTCGCGAATCCGAACCAACTGCTGGGTCAACGCTTCAACCAGTCGGGTATCGGCCTGCGCCAGTCGCTCCTCGGCCGACCGGATCGAGGACAACGCCAGTTCAGCCCGGGCGCCAAGTCCGGATTGCGCTGCTCGCAAGGAATGGCGCACGAACAGGAATCCCCCGACACCGGCCAGCAGGATCGTCAGAATCGCCGCTGCAATCCCGACGGTCCGACTCGTCAAGAGGTCGACAAGACGGCGCTCGGTGCCGACTTGCTGCTCGCGCAATTGATCGATCGCACCATCCACGCGCTTCTCGCCTTGCTCGACCCGGGCAGCCGTACTGTTGAATCCCTGATCAATCCGGGCCAAACGGCTATCCAACACCCGCAGTCGTTCATCGATCAAGCGCAGTCGTTCATCATGCCCCCGCAACCAACCCTCGAAACGACTCCGGATCGCTCGCGACTCTTCGACCTGCTCACGCAGGCCACGGTCCAAGCCATCGAGGCGACGATCATGCTGCGTCGAGCGAGCGGAGAGCGCCTCGACTTGCGCCTCATCCGCGGGTGCTGCCAGGGCCACACCAACGGCCATCAGGAGCCCAAGCATGAGACAGATCAGCTGGCCCATGCTCATCCGCCCATCAACCAGGCGAGCACCGCAGCCACACTGGCCGCAGCCAGCCCCGCACCCACAGCCAACTGGGGCAGGCGACCCATACGACCCGTTGCGGCCAGGGCCGTTTCCTCGTCCTGATCAATCAGATCGCGCAATGCGCCCAGGAAACGCGCGACCCGTTCCCGTGCCTCCGCGCCGAGATCGAGCATGGCCAATTTTCGCGCTGCGATTTCGGCCCGCTCCAACACAGCTCGTGCGGCTGCCGGATCATTGGCGATCTCAGAGCGTTCGCGCTCCAGATCGACGATCGGAACCAGGTGATCCAGCGCCAACGTCGCCAGCGCCTCACAAGCCGCCAGATACTGCGGGTCTTCCCGGCCCAGCATAGCCTTCAGCCTGGTCAGATCGGGGCGCGCGCCATCAATCATCGCTGCCGTATCTTCAATGCTCGTCAGCCCGCGCTGCATTCGATCTGCCAGCGCACGCTTAGCCGTAGCGATCTGTCCCGCCCGATCGGGCAACGGTGGCGTTTCTGCCGCGTTGGCGCTCGATCCAATCGTCGATCCGATGACCGCGGCGGTCGGTAAACCCACGACCGAAATCGCCTTGGGTTCGGCGGTGATCTCTGGTTCCGATGGGAGTGCAGCGGTCAATTCCCCCGCCGCTTCACTGGCCGGAAGGACCGGCCGCAAAAATACAGGGATCCCAGGGTCTGAGGTGGCTGCCAACGCAGCCGGCGCCAGTTCGGGTGCGTGGAGCGCCTCAACCGGTTCTTCGGATGCAACAACTGGTTCGACGATGGAATCGAGCACAGGGGCCGATTCGGGATCAGGCTCCGGCTCTGGCTCCAGCTCTGGCTCC
>JBBAOE010000001.1:245084-248790 GCA_040401595.1 Burkholderiaceae bacterium | reverse complement strand
CCCCTTGGTCATCCTCGGCGGGCATGCCCCGTTTTGCAGTGTTACTCGAAGTTGGGGTTGACCCGGGATGCGCTGCCCCTACTAGGTCTTAAGGCCGAGCTTTCGAATAAGATCCTTGTCCGCGTCGGTATCTGGATTACCGGTCACTAGAAGTTTGTCGCCGTAAAAAATCGAATTGGCACCGGCGATGAAACACAGGGTTTCGACCGCTTCACCAAGTTCTTTGCGGCCAGCTGATAGACGGACCCGGGCCTTGGGCATCAGGATGCGGGCGGTCGCGATGACGCGGACAAAGTCGATGGGATCAATTGGTGGGGCGTCCCCCAGCGGTGTCCCAGGCACGCGAACCAGACTATTGATCGGCACAGATTCGGGATACGGCGATAAATTCGCGAGTTCTGCGAGCAGTCCGGCCCTGTGCGCAACGGTCTCACCCATCCCTACGATGCCACCGCAGCAAACCTGGATGCCGGCCGCACGGACATGGTTAAGCGTATCGAGCCGGTCCTGATAAGTGCGGGTATCCACGATGGTGGGGTAATAATCGGGCGAGGTGTCCAAGTTGTGGTTGTAATAGTCCAGACCCGCTTGACGCAAATCGACCGCATGCTGTGGCTCAAGCATTCCCAGTGTGGCGCAGGTCTGCAATCCGAGACCTTTGACTGCGGTGATTAGCGTGGAGACATTGGCAATGTCGCGGTCTTTCGGGGAGCGCCAGGCTGCTCCCATACAAAAGCGACTTGCGCCGGCGTCTTTGGCGGCCTGCGCAGCCCGCAGGACTTCCTCGACCTCCAGCAATTTTTGCGCTTTGACGCCGGTGTCAAACTGCGCTGACTGGGGGCAGTAACCACAGTTCTCGGGGCAGCCGCCCGTCTTGATGGAGAGCAGTGTGGCCAGTTCGATATCGCCTTCGGGCCAGTGGGCACGATGGACGGTCTGCGCCTGAAATATGAGGTCCAGAAACGGTTTGTCCAGTAATGCCTGAACCTGTTCCACGCTCCAGATTCGTGGTCGGCTGTCGGCGGCAGGAGCCAGTGATTTCTGAAAGGAGACTGGCACCGGGGGAATTTCGCGTCCGGTTGCCGGATGGACATCAGTGAGCATGGTCATGAGTCAATGTCGTTCATGAAGCCCGATCACCCCAGTGGGGCAATCGGTTTGGTATTGACCGGTCGGGTGTTGACTGGTCTAGTGGTGACGGGTCTCTGCGCTGCTGCTTAAGGGGCGCTCAGGATGTCAGAAAGCGCTCCGCCAGGCGGACCCAATAACTTGCGCCAATCGGGATGATTTCATCGTTGAAGTCATAACTCGGATTGTGCAGGGTACACGGGCCGGCTCCGTGGCCCATCTCCCGATGGCCGCCCTCGCCATTACCGATGAAGGCATATGAGCCCGGTTTCTCGAGCAGCATGTAGGAAAAATCCTCCGCTCCCATGGTCGGTTCGATCGCACGGTCGACATGGTCTGCGCCGACGATCTCTGTCATGACGTCGGCGCAGAAGGCAGCCATTTGGGGGTCGTTGATCGTCGGCGGGTAGTTACGCTGGAACGACAGGGTGGCGGTACCGCCAAGCGCAGTCGCCGTATGTTCGATGATTTCGCGCATCCGTGCTTCGATCAGATCAAGCACCTTGACTGAAAACGTCCGAACCGTGCCGGCCATCCTGGCGTCGTCCGCAATGATATTCAGCGCGCTGCCAGCGTTGATCTTGGTGATGGACAAGACGGCAGCATCGATGGGTTTGCAGTTACGGCTGACGATGGTCTGGAGGTTTTGCGCGATCGCCACGGCGATCATCACCGGGTCAACGCCCAGATGGGGCAGAGCGGCGTGAGCGCCTTTGCCCCGGACATGGATTTCAAACTCGTTCGATGAAGCCATCATCGGGCCGGGGGTCACGCCGAAGGTCCCGGCGGCAGACCCGGGCCAGTTATGCAGGCCAAAGACGGCATCACACGGGAAGCGCTTGAACAGGCCTTCCTGAATCATGCGACGCGCGCCACCGCCGCCTTCTTCCGCAGGTTGGAAGATCAGGTTCACGGTGCCGTCAAACTGTTTGCGCTGCATCAGGACTTTGGCGGCGGCCAGGAGCATGGTGGTGTGGCCATCGTGGCCACAGGCATGCATCCGCCCGTCGTACAACGAACGGTGTTCAAACGTATTGATTTCCTGGAGCGGCAGGGCATCCATATCGGCACGCAGCCCGATTGCACGGGTCGAGGAGCCGACTTTCAGACTGGCGACTACGCCGGTACCGCCCAGCCCGCAGTCGACGGCATAGCCCCACTCGCGCAATTTGGTCGCAACGACCTCCGCAGTGCGCACTTCCTGAAACTTCAACTCGGGGTGGGCATGGAGGTCGCGGCGAATCGCCTGAAATTCTGGCTGCCATTGCAGGGCGGGTTCAATGAGATTCACGGCTCGTACCTCGATGGTGCTTGTGCGTTTCAATATAGCATTCGGGGGCACGAAGCGGCCTCTCGCGGGCTGCGCGTTTTTTCCATCCAACCGGTTAGGCTGGAGTGCCCTTGTTCTCTATCCGGATCTGACCTCAACCGAGTCCTTCGAGTATTCGCCATGTTGACGATTGAACAGGAACGCACGGTGCGCGGCGCCTGCCCGCATGATTGTCCGGATACCTGCGCCCTGCGGATCACGGTCAGCGGCGATCGGGTCGTGCGCGTCGAGGGGGATCCAGACCATCCGGCAACCGATGGGGTTTTATGTACGAAAGTCGCGCGTTATGCGGAGCGAACTCACCATCCGGATCGATTGACCCAACCTCTTCGTCGGGTCGGACCCAAGGGATCCGGGCAGTTTGAAGCGGTCTCGTGGGAGGTCGCGATCACTGAGATCGCGGCACGGCTCACGGAGGTCTCCGCCCGAGATCCGCAGCGGATCGTGCCGTACAGCTATGCTGGGACGATGGGTTTCGTGCAGGGCGACGGACTGGCCCAGCGCTTTTTTCATGCGCTTGGCGCGTCGCGTCTGGAGGCCACGATCTGTTCCGCCGCCGGGAGCAATGGTCTCGCCTCGGTCCATGGGGGATCCGTCGGGATGTCGGTCGAGCAGTTTGACCACGCACGACTGATTCTGCTCTGGGGAACCAATCCGGTGACCTCCAGCGTTCATCTATGGCGTCGGATTCAGGCGGCCAAACGCCAGGGCGCGGTGGTTGTAGCGATTGATCCTTTCGAGTCCGACACGGCGCAGAAGTGTGATCGCTGGCTCGCGCTGCGTCCCGGCACGGATGCGGCCCTGGCACTTGCGCTGATTCATGTGCTGATTGAGGAAGATCTGCTGGATCACCCTTGGATCGAACAGCATACCGAAGGGTTCGATGCGCTTGCGCAGCGCGCGATGCAATGGCCCCCCAGGCGCGCGGCCGAGGTCTGTGGGCTTGCCGAAGCAGATATTGTCTGGTTGGCCCGCACCTGGGGCTCGGTTCGCCCCGCTGCCATCCGGGTCAATTACGGTGTTCAGCGTGCTCGCGGCGGCGCCGATGCTGTGCGCGCGATCGCCGCGTTACCGGCGCTTACCGGTGCCTGGCGCGATGCCGCTGGCGGGATGCTGCTTTCCTCTTCCGGGTGGTTTCCCGTGGATACCCATGGCTGGCAGCGGCCAGATTTGATCCCGGGGTGGCCAGGACGGTTGCCGCGCTCCGTCAATATGTCAGCGATTGGCGAAGCGCTCGCGATCCCAGTG
>JBBAOE010000001.1:93804-244984 GCA_040401595.1 Burkholderiaceae bacterium | reverse complement strand
CCGACCCCGCCGGCTTCGCCCGAGTGGACTTCCGCTCAGGCGGGGTCTGCCGATATTCCGATCGAAGCGATGGTGGTCTGGAATGCAAATCCCGTCGCGGTGGCGCCCGACTCTGAATCCGTCATCCGCGGCTTTGCCCGCGAAGATCTGTTTACTGTGGTTCTGGAGCATTTTCAGACCGACACCGCGGATTGGGCCGATTGGGTACTGCCCGCAACGACGCAGATGGAGCATTTTGATCTGCACAAGAGCTACGGCCACACCTCTCTCGTCGTGAACCACCCGGCGATCGCACCGATTGGCGAGGCCTTACCCAACAGCGAAATCTTCCGTCGACTGGCTCGAGCCATGGGTTTGAGCCATCCGGCGCTATTCGAAGATGATGAGACGGTTGCGCGCAGCGCACTGGATTGGACCCATCCGCGTCTTGCGGGCGTGACCTGGGAGGGATTACTGGCACGTGGGTGGGCGCCGTTGACCATGGATACTCAGGTCAATCCCCTGGCCCATGGAGGGTTCCCCACTGCTTCCGGACGGGTGCGGCTTGTCGATCCAGGCTTGACCGCGGTTGGTCGCGATCCCGTTCCGGACTGGCAGCCGCCCTGGGAATCGGCTGAGGTGGACCCAGAACTGGCGGCGCGCTATCCGCTGCAGTTGATTTCCCCGCCCGCGCGTAATTTTCTCAACACGACTTTCGTCAATGTCGCGTCGATTCGGGCTCGGGAAGGTGCGCCCGAGTGCCTGATGCACCCGGCCGATGCGACCGGTCGAGGGCTGGCCGATGGCACCATGGTGCGGGTATTCAATGATCGGGGGAGCTTCGCCGCGACCCTGCGGGTGACGGAGCGGACCCGCCAGGGTGTAGCGGTTGCGCCGTCCATCTGGTGGCATCGCGATGCCCCTGGCGTGCAGGGCGGGCCCGGGCGTAATGTCAATGCAGTCACGAGCCAGCGCTTGACCGAAGGCGGAGCCGGGGCGACCTTTTACGATTGCAGGGTTGAAATCGCTCCCTTGGCCTAAGCAGACCCGGCTCCGATGATGCGGATCCTGTTGCTGATTGCAGTTGCTTTGGCGCTGAGCGCCTGTGCCTCGGCACGTCTCGCGGTGGAGGATTCACTGGGCTACGGTTGGCAGGCCTTGCGGGGGCATCTGCATGTCCTCGCTGAGGCGAGACCTGTGCAGGATTGGCTAGACGACCCGCAGACTCCGCCCGCCTTGCGCGCTCGCCTGGCCCTGGTCCAGGAAATTCGAGCGTTCGCTGCCCACGATCTCGGGCTGCCCGATAACCGCAGCTATCGCAGTTATGCCGATTTGAAGCGGCCTTATGCCGTCTGGAACGTGTTTTCCGCGCCGGAATTATCCTTAAAGCTCGATACCTGGTGTTTCCCCGTCGTGGGCTGTATCAGTTACCGAGGCTATTACGACCAGGCGCAGGCGCAGCAGTTTGCTGATCGCCTCGCTGCCCAGGGGCGGGAAGTGCATGTTGGTGGAATCCCCGCGTATTCGACGCTGGGGTTCACACCCGACCCGGTTCTGAACACTTTCATTGGCCTGCCGGATGGGGAACTCGCGCGGCTGCTGTTCCATGAACTGGCGCACCAGGTCGTGTACGTTGGCGACGACACGATGTTCAACGAATCCTTCGCGACCGCGGTGGAGGTAGCCGGTGTCGAGCGTTGGCTGGCGACACGCGATGTGACGACTCGAGAGCGTTATGCCGTCTACGCGGGGCGGCGGCGCGATTTTTTGACCCTGCTGCGCGCTGCCCGCTCAAGTCTGGAAGGGGTTTACCGCAGCGATGATCCAGAGGACCGTAAACGGGCGGGTAAACAGGTGTTGCAATGCCAGCTCCAGACGGCGTACCAGACGATGCGTGATGAGCGTTGGGGTGGCTACACGGGCTACGACCGATTTTTTGCCAGACCCCCAAACAACGCTCAGCTTGCAGCGGTGGGTACTTACGACGAACTGGTCCCGGGTTTTTTGGCCCTGCTGGGGGAAACCGAAGTGGCAGGGACGAAAACGCTGGAGCCGTTGTTTGAACGCGTACGGGCGCTTGCCAGTGAATCCCGCGACGCCCGGCGGGCAGCGCTAGCGGCTGCCGCTAGCAAGGCGGTCGCTACGGATCGGCTTGTTGCCACGGATATCACTCGGGACACGGGAAAACCCCGTTTCGATCCGGCATCGACGTGTAACTCCCGCAGGCTATGATCCGGCAGCGGTTTTGAGGAGAAATCATGGAACGCTTCTGGCTGAAGCATTACCCGGCGGGAGTGCCGGCAGACATTGACCCCGATCAGTACACGTCCCTTGTGGCGCTGCTGGACGAGGCGTTTTCTCGCTATGCCACGCGCCCGGCCTATCGTTGTATGGACCGGATCATGAGCTTTGCCGAGCTCGACCAGGCGTCGCTGGCATTCGCCGCATGGCTGCAGGCGCAGGGTCTGGGCAAAGGGCAGCGGGTTGCCTTGATGATGCCCAATGTTCTGCAGTTCCCGATCGCGATGGCGGGGGCACTGCGGGCCGGCTGTACGGTGGTCAATGTCAATCCACTTTACACACCACGAGAACTCGAACACCAGTTAAACGATAGCGGTGCAGAAGCGATTGTGGTCATGGAGAACTTTGCCAGTACGCTGGAGCAAGTGATCGTGCGCACTCGGGTCCGCCATGTGGTGATGACGACCATGGGCGATCGACTCGGTTTGCTCAAGGGCATGCTGGTGAACCTGGTGGTGCGGCACGTCAAGAAGATGGTGCCAGCCTTTCAACTCCCCAACGCCATTGGTTTCAACGAGGTTCTGCGGCTCGGAGCCGCCTCGCGTCTGAACCCCGTGACAGTCACGCGCAACGATGTTGCCTTTCTGCAATACACCGGCGGCACCACCGGTCTGTCAAAGGGCGCGATGCTGACGCACCGCAACATCATTGCCAACCTGCTTCAGTCGGAAGCTTGGATGCAGCCCGCTCTCCACAATCCCCGCAAGCCGCCACCGCCTGAACAGCTGACCGTGGTCTGTGCGCTGCCGCTCTATCACATCTTCGCATTGACGGTCTGTTCGTTGCTTGGCGCACGCACAGGCGCATTGAATCTCTTGATCCCAAACCCGCGCGATATTCCGGGACTGATCGCGGAACTCGCGAAAGTCCGGGCAACGGTCTTTCCTGCGGTCAATACCTTGTACAACGCGCTGGCCAACCATCCGGATTTCGCAAACCTGGATCATTCGGATTTGAGAGTCTCAAACGGTGGCGGCATGGCGGTACAACAGGCGGTCGCCGATCGCTGGCTGGAAATCACCGGCTGCCCGATCTGCGAAGGCTATGGTTTATCGGAAACCTCGCCCTCTGCGGTGTGCAATCCGAGCGATACCGATGCGTACAGCGGAATGATCGGGATGCCCCTGCCCTCGACCGAGGCTTGCATCCTTGATGACGAGGGGCGTGAACTGCCGCTGGGGGAGCGCGGAGAAATTGCGATACGTGGCCCGCAAGTCATGGCTGGATACTGGAATCGACCGGAAGAAACCGCGCGGGTGATGACAGCGGATGGGTTTTTCCGGACCGGCGACGTCGGTGTCATGGACGAGCGCGGGTACATGAAGGTGGTCGATCGGAAAAAAGACATGATTCTGGTTTCGGGCTTCAATGTGTACCCGAATGAGGTCGAAGAAGTCGTTGCCGCGCATCCAGGCGTGCTGGAATGCGCGGCAATCGGTGTACCCGATGGCGCAGCCGGTGAGACCGTCAAGGTGTTTGTGGTCAAGCGGGACCCCGCGGTGACGCAACAGGATGTGCTTGAGTGGTGCGCCCGAGGGTTAACGGGTTACAAGCGGCCCAAATATGTCGAGTTCCGCACGGAATTGCCTAAAACCAACGTCGGCAAGATCCTGAGGCGGGAGTTGCGCAGCCTCGAAACGACTTGAGGGCTAGCGAGCGCGCTATTCCAGGTTGAGTGGTACTGGAAAGTCGTTGGCGGCCATCGAGTGTTCCATGTTCATGCGTTCCCGCGCAGCGGCCTCTGTCCGTTGCTGGGCGTCGAGGGTCCGGCGAACGACGGACTCGATCCGTTCATCCAGCGACGCATATTCCTGGCTGCGTTCCATGGACGACAGGTTGCGTTGCGTCGCATTGGGTTGCGAAGCGCTCGGTTGAGAGGCGTTGGGTTGCGAAGCACCTGCTTGACTGACGCCTTGGCTGGTTTCCATCGGGGGATAAGCCGATTGAGCGCTTGCATGGGACGTCAAGACGGCGATCAGGCCGCCAGCCGCGAGGCTCAGTAAGGTCCCGCGTACATGATGAGTTCTGACAACACCGGCAGTTAGGAACTCGCCCGCATGGGTGGCGTTGCGGGAAGGGGCTTGGGAAACGTTTGGAGATCGCGTCATGGTGTCGGTCCTTTGAAAAAGTGCCTCAGCACGAACTGAGACGCCAACGACCACGCAATCTTTGCTCCTGGTCCGTGCAGTCCAGATCAAACCATCTGTTGGTTGCGGCATGGGTAGACGAAAAAAAACGCCGGGTTTCCCCGGCGTTTTTGCACCAATCAGGCAGCCGACTTGCGCCGGCGTTCCAATCAGAATGCGTGACGGATACCCGCGTAGAGCATCGACGTGTCGGTGCCTGCGCTGGTTGCCGGCGCGTGCTGCAGGGCTGCGCCCGTAAAGAACTGGTAGTTGGCTGCGGCTTCGTTGTTGATCTTGGAGTAGTTCACCCCAACCGAAGTGCGCTTCGACAGGCTGTAGTCGTAGCCGACCGAAACCATGGTGGCACCCGAGTTTGTCTTCCCGCTGATGGAGTTGGCCTTCGTGTACTGGAACAGGACTGCGCCAGCGCCCACCGGGGCGGTCACTGCGATGTGCGAAGCCTTACGCTTCTGGTCAGCTGCAGTGCCAAACTGGAGTTTGGAATCGTCATACTGGGCACCGATCTTGGCCACGCCAAGGTCGTAGCTACCGTAGAGCTTGGTCGACTGTTCGCCGCTCTTGGCGGTCGCAGCCAAGACGGCGCCGTTGTTCGCGGTTTCAACCTTGGCGTCCCAAATGCTCACGCCAGCCGACACGGGGCCTTGCTTGTAATTCAGCTCGGCATGGCTGGCCTGACCCTTACCTGGGTTGATCGTGGTCAACGTCGAAGACGTCTGATACGTGGTGCCGCCTTCGATCTGGAAGGGCGCGGTCGAGTAGTCGAGCTGCGCACTGAAACCCGACATCACTGGGGTGGTGTAGCGGATCACGTTCTTGGTCCGCGAAGTGACCGCGATCGGGCTCGCACCGATGTAATCCATCAGCGAAGTGGACGAAGCACCCAGCGAGGTGGCGCGTGCGGCGAACTCATCCTGGCCCTTGCCGTAGTGGGTGTCGAGGTTGCCGAACCGGACTTCGCCAAAGCCGCCTTTGACCCCGACGAACGTGTTACCGCCGGCCAGCAGCCCCTGGACTGGGCTGGAAGTCGAGTAGCCCCCTGCGCTAGTACCGTCATTGCCGTTGAAACGGTTGTCCACCTGGAAAATCGCGGCCATGCCGCCGCCCAGATCTTCGGTACCGCTCAGGATGATCCGTGAGGATCCGTCCGACATGGCGGTGTCCTTGATCTTGCCGACGCCAGTGGCGGAGTCGGTCGAGAACCGGGAGATACCGGTTTTGATGTTGCCCGAAATGGTCACGCTGGATTGAGCCAATGCAACGCCAGGAAGCGCGGCAACAACAGCCAGCGCGATAAGCGATTTCTTCATGGTAGTCCCTGCTATGTCTAGAGTGATGAATGCCGACACCGCGGCAGACTGCCACGTTGCACCGGCGCATCTCCTCCCAAGCCGGGCTCGGGAAGGTGCTTAGATTGTGATCAATTGCACCAACCCGACCAAGTAGAGTTACAGAAATGTCGCTTTTTACCAACGCGGACCTGTGCCGCCTGTTAGCCGAGCGTTGAAGGAATCAGGCCATTGCAGGGTCTGGGTGCTGGATCAATCCGGCGACCGGATCAGAACAAGTGGCGAAGTCCCAGCGACAAGGCCCGCGGGTTCTCACCGATGCTGCTGGGGATGAGGATTTCGCTCGCTGAGCGGAGATTAAACGCTGCGGATCCGTTGTTATGTAATGCGCCGATCGAGGCGTACCACGAAGTGCGACGCGAGACGGGGTAATGATAGGCGATCCCAACCGTGTTGGCGCGTGGGGCGCTCGTGGGGGTGTCGAGCTTGATCTGGTAGAACTGAGCGAGCAATGTGCCGGTGCCGAGTTTCATGGTGGCGCCCAGATTGAGCCCCCTCAGACGATCGCCCCCCGTGGGGTGCGCGCGGTAGTACCCCGCTCCAGCTTTGATCAACCCGAAGTCATAGGACGCACCCGCGACGACCTCGCGGACGCGAACGTCGGTCGTCGCATCGACTTGTCCATAGGCTGCGTTCGCAGTAAGGGGGCCCGCGTCGTAGGCCAGACGGCCGCCGTAGTAACGCCCGAAACTGTTGCCCGGCGCGAGGTTCTCGGTGATTTGCGATCCATCGGCGACCGAGGTGGAGGTCCCCGTCGAGGAAGCGCCGCCAAAGCTGCCGGCTAGTTCACCGCTGAAGCCCTGACGAACCGGAGAGCGATAAAAGACCGCGTTATCCACGCGCACCGTGGCGTACCCAAAGCCCTGCGTGTTACCCCAGTAGCTATGGCCCATCATGTCGTTCATGCCGGCTGCGTTGTAGGTCGGCGTGGTGTCGCGCCCAAGGCGGATCTGACCAAAGTCTCCGGACAGCCCGACGGTGGCGATTCGATCGAAGAGCCGGTTGGCTGGTCCGCCACGTTGGCCGCCCGTGTCGCTGTTGAAGCCGGATTCAAGGTCGAAAACGGCTCGCAGACCGCTACCGAGGTCCTCCGCTCCCCGAAATCCCAATCGACTGGTCGAGGCGACCCCAGTCGAGAGAATGCCCGTCCGTTCGGCGCCGGTGCTCACCCAGCTCAAGCCGGTATCGATGACGCCGTAGAGGTTGAGGCTGCTCTGGGCGAGGGCGGTCATGGGCGCGGTGATCAGGGTGCTGAGGGCCGCGATGGCGGCGAGAGGGACTGCATAGTTCGAGGGCTTCATACCTGTGAATCTCCAGGGGAGGTGGATCGGTCGGGCGTCAGACCACGGCAGTGCTACGCTTACAAGTGGCGGATGGAATCGGTGACTTGTTTGAGTGAGTTCCAGTGCGCCGTCGCGCAGTCTGAAGCGCTGGTCATGCCCGGGCACGGGCATCTCAGGTGTTGTGAATCAGTTGGCGAGGGTTTGTCTTGCACAGGCAACAAAGCCAATCGCGGGTCGGGTTCATCGGCGAGCGCGGTTTGTAAGGACCGGTGTTCGTCCGTACGGTTTGGCAGCGCTTTTCAGGGCTTTAAACCTGCGGGCACTGAACCGGCCGGCTTTAATCGGCGGGCTTTGAACCGCGGCTTTTTACGAGGGGTGCATGCGATGCGACAGGCGAGCGGACTGGATCAATTACTGGCAACCGTCGGCAGGGCCATGGCGACGGTCGCCGGCCAGCCGCCGGCCTCGCGGCCTAACCCTGCGGATGGCCAGCGAGACGGTGCCGAACTTTCCGCGCAGGCGCGACGGCATTCGGGCGGCTTGATGCGTGTGAATCATGTGGGTGAGGTCTGCGCCCAGGCGCTTTATGAAGGACAGGCGCTATTTGCGCGGGACCCCGCCGTGCGCCAGTTGCTGAGCCGGGCAGCGCATGAGGAGGGAGACCACCTGGCCTGGACCCGGTCCCGGCTCGACCAGCTCGGCGCGCGCCCCTCGCTCCTTAATCCGCTGTGGTTCGTCGGGGCATTTGTGATGGGGGCCGCCGCTTCCCGGATGGGTGACCGGGTCAGCCTGGGATTTTTGAGTGAAACCGAGCGCCAGGTCGAGCAGCACCTCGCTGGGCACCTGGACCAGTTGCCACCTGAGGATCTGAAGTCGCGAGCCATTGTTGCTCAGATGCGCCTTGACGAAGCCCGTCATGCACAGGATGCCGAAGCCGAAGGGGCGGTGCCCCCGCCTGCACCGGTGGCAATGGCGATGCGCGCAGTCGCCCGGGTCATGACGGGTACTGCGTATTACCTTTGACTGGACAAAAAAAACCCGAGGGTTGAACCTCGGGTTGAATCCACCTGTTGAGGAGGGTGGAGGAGACATCGGCGGACCAGCACAACCGGTCCATGAGCCAACTATAACTCTGGACTTGCTGCAACGCAAGAATTTGACGTTGGGTGTGCCAATATGACTAGTAATTACCCTCTATGTCGTATTTAAATCAATCACTTGTAAGGTTTTTATTTGGCCTGAACCTGTCCGATTCGCGGGGTTGAGCCCTACAAGCTCCAATCATTCGGCGGTATTTGGTGCAACGCGGCGGGCGGGTTTTATACAACTACCGAGCACCAGCGCGGGTCGGAGCCCAACGCACCGCTGCGGTTCTGCTGCTGTTCTGATTCGGACAGGCTGGGCCCGGGCGCAATCCCATCGGCAGCTGATTCTGCACCGATGCCCGTCTGATAGTCGTTAGAGTAAAGCCTGAAGCACCAGGTCGATGAAGGAGTTTTCGATGGAATGTCAGGTTCGATGGGGGGGGCCAGGAGGGATGACCTTCGTGGCAGAAACCGGCAGTGGCCATGCGCTGGTGATGGACGGTGCCCCGGAGGGGGGTGGGCGCAACCTGGGGCCGAGGCCGATGGAGTTGATCCTGGCGGGTACCGGGGCCTGCACCGCCTACGATGTGGTGCTGATTCTCAAGCGCAGCGGATTAGACGTGCGGGGTTGCGATGTTCGGTTGGAAGCAGAGCGTGCGCCGACCGATCCCAAGGTTTTTACGGCGATCAACGTGCATTTCACCATTCGGGGGCGACGCTTGCGCGCCAACGTCGTCGAGCGCGCGGTCCAGGTATCGCACGAAAAGTACTGTTCGGCGTCCGTCATGCTGGAGAAAACGGCGAAGATCACCCGGTCGATTGAGATCATTGATGACGAGACCTGGACGCCGCCCAGTCCATGACGCTTCCCGGTGAGTCGCGGGCCTGTGCCGTTGTTTGGTCCCGTCATCTGTTGAACCGTTTGACTGCGCGGACCTAAGTCCGATATGATTGCCGGCTCACTTTAAAGTTTAACGTTTTCGATCGATGAAAACCTTTTCGGCTAAATCCCATGAAGTCCGGCGCGACTGGTTTGTCGTTGACGCGGCGGACAAGGTGCTTGGGCGCCTCGCGGCAGAAATCGCGCATCGTCTGCGCGGCAAGCACAAGCCCGAGTTCACCCCTCACGTCGATACAGGCGATTTCATCATTGTCGTCAACGCCGCCCAAATCCGCGTGACGGGAAACAAGGCGCTCGACAAGAAATACTATCGCCACAGTGGTTACCCCGGCGGTATTTCGGAAACCAATTTCACCAACATGCAGGCCCGGTTCCCGGGGCGCGCGCTCGAAAAAGCCGTGAAAGGCATGTTGCCAAAAGGCCCGTTGGGCTATGCGATGATCAAAAAGCTCAAGGTGTATGCCGAAGGCGACCATCCGCATGCTGCCCAGCAGCCCCAAGCGCTTGAGATCTGACGGGACGCATATTCATGATCGGTGATAAAAACTACGGCACCGGCCGCCGCAAAACCTCAGTCGCTCGTGTCTTCATGAAGAAAGGCAGCGGCCGAATTGTGGTCAATGGCAAGCCAATTGACGAATATTTCGCACGCGAAACGGGCCGGATGGTCGCGCGCCAGCCGCTGGAACTGACCGGGAACCTGCATCTGTTTGACATCCAGATCAATGTGCATGGCGGCGGTGAGTCTGGCCAGGCCGGTGCGGTGCGTCACGGGATCACCCGTGCGCTGATCGATTTCGACGCGACCCTCAAGCCACAACTTTCGGCCGCCGGCTTGGTCACACGCGATGCGCGTGAAGTCGAGCGGAAAAAAGTCGGTCTGCGCAAGGCGCGCCGTCGGAAGCAGTTCTCCAAGCGCTAATTTCTGCGGGCCAGCGCCCTGTTGGGCTGGCCACAGCGCTCGCTGCCCGGGCAGTCGAGGTCGCAGAGATCGGGGGTTTTGTGATTCGAGCCGGAATTGTTGGTGGCACGGGTTATACCGGTGTCGAACTGCTGCGCCTTCTGGCGCAGCATCCCCAGGTCGAACTCGCCACCATTACATCGCGAACCGAAGCGGGCATCGCCGTTTCCAGGCTGTTCCCGAACCTTCGGGGCTACCCCGGTATTGCCGATCTCGCCTTTTCTGCCCCCGATGACGGCGCGCTCCAGCGCTGCGATGTCGTATTTTTTGCGACGCCCCACGGGGTCGCGATGGCCCAGGCACCAGCGCTTCTTGAGGCCGGGGTGAAAGTCATCGACCTCGCGGCGGATTTTCGTCTGAAAGATCCCGCGGTGTTCACCCAGTGGTATGGGATGGCGCATACCCAGACCGCTCTGCTGGCGGAGGCTGTCTACGGTCTGCCCGAGGTCAATCGTCAGGCGATTCGCTCGGCTCGCCTGATCGGCTTGCCGGGTTGCTATCCCACTTCGGTCCAGTTAGGTCTGCTGCCCGTGCTCGAAGCGGGTGCAGGGGCTCGGGCAGGCTTGTCTGCCGACGCAGTCCTCGTGGATGGCCAGACGCTCATCGCCAACTGTGCCTCGGGTGTTTCTGGCGCGGGGCGCAAGGCTGAGGTGGGTATGTTGCTCGCCGAAGCGGCCGATAACTTCAAAGCCTACGGGGTCGCGGGGCATCGCCATGGCCCGGAAATCACCCAGGGCCTGGTGCAGATCGCTGGTCGACCGGTACAAATCCAGTTCGTCCCGCATCTGCTGCCGATGATCCGCGGCATCCATTCCACGCTCTACGCCCGAGTTTCGCCGCAGGCTTGCGATGTCGATTTTCAGGCGCTTTATGAGGCGCGATTCGCTGACGAGCCGTTTGTGGATGTCATGCCGTCCGGATCGACCCCGGAGACCCGCTCAGTACGCGCCTCCAACATGGTTCGGATGGCGGTCCACCGGCCCGCCGGAACAGACTTGCTGATTGTGTTGGTGGTCGAAGACAATCTGGTTAAGGGGGCCTCGGGCCAGGCCGTCCAGGTGATGAACTTGATGTTTGGATTGCCGGAGACCGCTGGGCTGACTCAATTGCCGATCCTGCCCTGATTGGGATCCGTTCCAACCTTGTTGGCAACGCGGGTTCCGACTTTGTCATAGACTAGTAAATGAAATTTTTTTGTTCCGTAGGAGCTTGATGCCATGAACGCACTCGTTGAACCCGCAATCGCGGATGCAAACACCGGCATGCCGACGCCCCTCGTCTTCACCGACAGTGCCGCAGGCAAGGTACGCTTGTTGATCGAAGAGGAAGGTAATCCCAGCCTCAAGCTGCGAGTCTTTGTGCAGGGCGGCGGGTGTTCAGGATTTCAGTACGGTTTTACGTTCGATGAAGTCATCAACGAAGACGATACCGTCATGGACAAAAATGGCGTCCAGCTCCTGATCGATGCCATGAGTTACCAGTATCTGGTTGGGGCGGAGATCGACTACAAGGAAGATCTGGAAGGTTCCCAGTTCGTCATCCGGAATCCGAACGCTACGACCACCTGTGGGTGTGGGTCTTCCTTCTCGGCCTGACGCTCCGGATTCGCTGATTCGCTGAGGTTCACAACCTCAGAATTGCCGAATCACTGTTCGGGTTCAAAGGGGAGGGGCTGGCCAGACAGCCCCCAAAATTCGCGCCCCTCGGGCTCCGGTCACGGTTGGTCGACCGGCCGGGCGTCGGGTGAATCGTTCACGCGCCAGCCAGGCAAAAGCGGCTGCCTCGACCGCATGAGCGGGTAAGCCGAGTGCGTCAGTGGTGCTCACGGGCGTCGGCGCGCAAAGGGCGCGAATCGCCCGCATCAGGGCACTATTCCGGGCGCCGCCGCCGCAGACATAGATCGAGTCCGAGCCGATGCAGGCTCGATGGACGGTCTCGGCCGTCAGCGCGGCCAGCGTCGCCTGCACATCCACAGGATTTTCCTGCCCGGTCAGGCGATCCTCGAGCCAGCGAAGCCCGAACAGGTCACGACCAGTGCTGCGGGGTGCCGGCAGGGAAAACCACGGCTCGGCCAGGCAGCGCGCGAGCAGTTCAGGAATCACGGCGCCCGGCATCCCCCAGCGGCCGTCTTCGTCAAAAACCGCCCCAGTATGACGATGGCACCAGGCATCGAGCAGCAGATTACCCGGCCCGGTGTCATGCCCTCTGACCCCACCCAGCCCGTCGAGCCGGGTGACGTTGCCGATACCGCCTAAATTCACGATCGCCCGGGCCCGGCCGGGTGCGTCGAAGAGCGCAGCATGAAATGCTGGAACCAGCGGTGCGCCCTGGCCACCTGCAGCCACGTCGGCCGACCGGAGATCGGCCACCACATCAATGCCGGTTTGTTCAGCGAGCCGCGCCGGCGCAAGCAGTTGCAGGGTGTAACCCAGTTCCGGTCGGTGTCGGATGGTCTGTCCATGAGCCCCAAGCGCCTGAATATCCTGAGGCTGCAATCCGGCCGCCGCGACCAGCTCGGCGACCACCTCGGCATACAGATCCGTCAGCGCAATGGCCGCGAGCGCAGCGCGGGATAATTCGTCGGAGCCCGGCGCCTGGAGTGCAAACAGTTGTTCCCGTAAGGTTCCGACCAGCGGCCGGCTGGCAAAACCCAGGGCGCGCAGCTGCAACGGCACGACAGGCGTCCTGGTTTCGGGAAGATCCAATCCCGACCCAACGGGGACCGCAGGTACAGGACTTTCGGAGAATTCGACCAGCAGACCATCGACACCATCGAGGCTGGTGCCAGACATCAACCCGATATAGGGGCCGCGGTCAATGGAGCGACGCGATCCCGTCACTCAAAGCGGGCGAGCCGTGGGGACGACAGCAAGGCGATCCGGCGCATATGACCGTCAACCTGACTGCGAAACTGCGCCTGTTCACCCGAAGTTACCGCGGCTGCATTGGGTAGCGCAGCCTTCAGTGGATCGACATTGGTGCCTTCCACCAGAAACTCATAGTGCAGGTGAGGCCCGGTTGCCCAGCCGGTTGAACCGACCAATCCAACCAGATCCCCCTGGCCGATTCGGCTACCCACTTTCAGACCCGATCCAAACGCACTGAGGTGTGCGTAGAGCGAAGTCGTTTTGTTGGAGTGCTTGATCGCCACGACGTTGCCATAGCCCCCTTTGCGCCCGAGGGATTCAACGACCCCATCGGCAACAGCCCGAACCCGCGTTCCTGAGGGCGCTGCGTAGTCCACCCCGCGGTGTGCTCGCCAGTCATGATGGATCGGGTGGAGTCGGGATTCGGAAAACCCGGACGACACTCTGGAATATTCGAGGGGCGAGCGCAGGAACGCTTTGCGGATACTCTTGCCCTGGGCGTTGTAATACTCGCCGCGCCCATTACCTCGATCAAACCAGACCGCCTGCATCTTGCGGTTTTGATGAACCATCTCGACCGCGAGGACGCGACCGACAACTGGGGCATCCAAACCATCTGCGACCCGCAGTGATTCCCAGGCAACCCGCACGGAGTCACCACGGCGCAGATCCCGGTGAAAGTCGAGGTCGCCGCCCAGAATTTCAGCAACCTGAGTGGCGACTGCGTCGGGGATGCCAGCTTCATCGGTGGCGGAAAAGAGCGATGTGCGGATCTCGAACCCACGCATTTCCATCGAACGCTCAATTCGAACGGCCTCGTCACGCGCAACAAACGTGGCCTTGCCGGGGTCTTCCCAGGTCAGGGGGTTGGCGGCAGCATCGCCGCTCGCGGTACGCGTGATCGAAACCCTGCGTGCCGAAGTGAGCTTGGCTTCTTCGCCGGTACCTGAGGCTCCGTCTGCCTGGTCGTCCGCGTCTTTGTCGTTCGTTTTGGAGGCGGCGGTCGTCTTGCCATCGACCAGGGCCCAAAACCTGCGAATACGGCCGGCACCGTCGAGCTCGGCCGCAACCGTGCGTCCGGGACGCAACTGGAGCAGTTGGCGCGCTGCACGGTCCTGACGGGCAAAGGCCAGGAAGGCGGGGTCTTGAGCGCCAAGGCGCTGGAGGACCAGAGACAGGGTGTCACCGCGCTGAATGCGTTCCTGACGGTGGAAAATGCCGTGGTCACTCGCCCCGATCACGGTCGCCTCAACTGAAACGGCTTCTACGATGGCAGTTTGAGTCGGCGTGTCTATCCCCAGGGATGGCGGCGCAATCGAAAATGCGGTCGCCGCTCCCAGGGAGCAGAAGGCCAAGGCAGCCAGAGAAATACGTTGCTTGCGGGTCAGATCAATCACGCGAAGGATGGGCGAAAGTCAAACGACTGCGGATAATAGCCCAGAATGGCCGGACAATGGCAGGTCTGTCCTCCGCCTGACAGGGAATTCCCCAACCTTCCGGCCTGATTTCTGAACCGGTCAACCCTTCCAGACATCGATCGAGCATCATGAACGAGCGTTCCTCAACGATCCTATCGGATACGGTCCTTGCGGCCATGGATGTCGCCCGCCGCGGCGCTGACGAGTTGTTGGTGGAAGCGGAGTTTGCACGCAAGCTCGAACGCAGTGCCCGAGAGCAGAAGCCCCTGCGCATCAAGCTTGGTCTGGATCCAACTGCACCGGATTTGCACCTGGGGCACACGGTGGTGCTCAACAAGATGCGTCAGCTCCAGGACCTGGGGCATACGGTGATTTTTCTGATCGGAGACTTCACCGCGACCATCGGTGATCCCTCGGGGCGCAATACGACCCGCCCCCCACTGACCCGTGAGCAGATCGAAGCCAACGCGGCTACCTACTATCGTCAGGCCAGTCTGGTGCTCGATCCACAACGAACCGAGATTCGCTATAACTCGGAATGGTCCGATGCGCTGGGCGCGCGGGGCATGATCCAGCTCGCGGCGCGCTACACCCTGGCCCGCATGCTAGAGCGCGATGATTTCACCCGGCGATACCGGAGCGGAGTGCCAATCTCGGTGCACGAACTGCTGTATCCGCTGATGCAGGGCTATGACTCGGTGGCATTGCATTCGGATCTCGAACTCGGCGGCACGGATCAGAAATTCAATCTTCTCGTGGGGCGGGAGCTGCAGAAGGAGTACGGGCAGGAGCCCCAGTGCATTCTGACGATGCCCTTGCTCGTGGGCCTGGACGGCACCGAGAAGATGTCCAAATCCAAAGGCAACACGGTGGGCATCACGGATGCGCCGGCCGAGATGTTTGGCAAGGTGATGTCGATCTCGGACGAGCTGATGTGGAACTGGTACGAGTTGCTCTCTTTTGAGTCCCTGGCGACGATCGGCCAACTGCGTAGCGAGGTGGCTGATGGGCTCAATCCCCGGGACGTGAAGTCTCGATTGGCGCGTGAAATTGTCGCGCGCTTTCATTCTCCGGCCTCAGCAGTGCAAGCAGACGAGGCGTTCAACGCTCGCTTTCGCGGCAATGCCGTCCCGGACGATCTGCCCGAGTTTCAGTTGATGGGGGCACCGTTGGGTATTCAGCAGGTGCTGCGGGATGCCCGGCTGGTCGCTTCTGGCGCCGAGGCCCAGCGGGCCATCGAGCAGCGTGGAGTCAAGGTGGACGGGGTGGTGGTTGAGGACCGCGCGCTGCGAATGGCGGCCGGAACCTACGTTGTACAGATCGGCAAGCGACGATTCGCCCGCGTGGTCCTTCAGGCATGAGCACGATGTCGCAACCCGATCGGCCCAGGCTTGAACTCACCCTGGTGCGTCACGGCGAGACCGCCTGGAATGCCGTAAGACGGATTCAGGGCTCAATCGAAATCGAACTGAACCCGACCGGTCAGGCGCAAGCGGCTGCGATTGGTCAGGCGCTTGCCCGTCGGCATGCGGATCACCCGGGCGGGCGCTTTCATCGCCTGATTTCAAGCGACCAGATTCGGGCGGCGCAGACGGCGGCGGCGATTGCCGAGGCGACGGGCCTGGAGCTCACCTTCGATCCTCAGTTGCGTGAGCGCCGCTACGGTGTTTTTGAGGGCCATGCCTATGACGAGATCGAGAGCCTCTGGCCCGAGGATTGGGCGCGCTGGCAGAACCGGGATCCCGCTTGGGGTCCGCCCGAGGGTGAAACCCTGAGCGGCTTTGATGCCCGCGTGCGCGGATGGCTTGATCGAACCGCCGCCGAATCGGGGCAGCCGGGTTCCGTAACGGGCGAGCCGTTTCGGGTCATTGCGGTGACGCACGGGGGCGTGCTCGATATGGCGTTCCGTCGTGCGGCCGGACTCACGCTGCTTGCGCCCAGACAACACCAGACTCTGAACGCCGCACGCAATGTGCTGGCGCTTGCAAACGATACTTGGGAGGTGGTGGTTTGGGCCGACACCGACCATCTGACGCAGCCAGCCGACGACCTATAATCCTGCCATCTAGACCCCGGATTTGCCATGTTCGTTCGTTCACAGACCCTTGACCAGACTGACCCTGAGCTCTGGCGCGCGATTCAGGCCGAAAATCGTCGACAGGAAGACCATATCGAGTTGATCGCCTCTGAGAACTATGCGTCTCCAGCGGTTCTGCAGGCTCAAGGGTCCCAGCTGACCAATAAATATGCGGAAGGCTATCCCGGCAAGCGCTATTACGGGGGCTGCGAGCATGTCGACGTGGTTGAGCAGCTCGCCATCGATCGCCTCAAGCAGCTGTATGGGGCCGAGGCCGCCAATGTCCAGCCTAATTCAGGCTCACAGGCCAACCAGGCGGTGATGCTGGCATTCTGCAAACCTGGCGACACCGTGATGGGCATGTCACTTGCAGAAGGGGGGCATCTCACCCATGGGATGCCGCTGAACCTGTCGGGTAAGTGGTTCAACATTGTGTCTTATGGCCTCGACGCCAGCGAAGCGATCGACTACGACGCGATGGAGCGTCTGGCCCACGAGCACCGGCCACGGCTGATCATTGCAGGCGCCTCTGCCTACTCACTGCGGATCGATTTCGAACGGTTTTCGCGCGTTGCCAAAGCGGTCGGCGCGATCCTGCTCGTCGATATGGCCCACTACTCAGGGCTCATTGCCGCCGGTGTCTATCCCAATCCGGTCCCATTCGCCGATGTGGTCAGCTCAACCACGCACAAGAGCTTGCGTGGACCGCGGGGCGGAATCCTGCTGATGAAGGCCGAACATGAGAAGGCGATTAACAGCGCAATTTTCCCTGGCCTGCAGGGCGGCCCGCTCATGCATGTGATTGCCGCCAAGGCGACGGCATTTGCGGAGGCGCTGCAACCCTCTTTTCGGGTCTACCAGCAGCAGGTCCTCGACAATGCGCGGGCGATGGCCCAAACCCTGGTCCAGCGTGGGTTGCGAATTGTCTCTGGACGCACCGAGAGTCACGTCATGCTGGTCGATTTGCGGCCCAAGGGCATCACCGGCAAAGCGGCCGAGGCATTGCTGGGCGCGGCTCATATTACGGTCAACAAGAACGCGATCCCGCATGATCCGGAAAAGCCGTTCGTCACCAGTGGGGTGCGTCTGGGCTCGCCGGCCATTA
Source organism: Burkholderiaceae bacterium (assembly GCA_040401595.1). Classification (GTDB taxonomy): domain Bacteria; phylum Pseudomonadota; class Gammaproteobacteria; order Burkholderiales; family Burkholderiaceae_E; genus RFPW01. Next base: position 227,514 of record JBBAOE010000001.1, on the reverse strand, counting down.
CAACCCGGGGGTTTGGCGTCGAAGAGTCTGTAGCCACCGCCAACCTCATTGCCGATACGCTTGACGCGCCCAATGATGCCGAGGTGCTGGCGCGGGTGCGCGCTCAGGTTGCTGCGCTCACGGCCCGCTTCCCCGTGTATTCGTCGGGGCCGTCCTTGGCGCCGCCGTCCGGGCGGTCCCCGGACTAGCGGCCCGCCAAACGCGTCAACCGAACCGTCGTGCGCTGTCCGTTCTGCGCTTACGCTGATACTCAGGTGGCCGAGACCCGGTCCTCTGACGATGGCGACGTCACCCGTCGGCGCAGGCGCTGTCCGGGCTGTGACAAGCGCTTCACAACCTACGAGCGCGCCGAATTGGCGCTGCCTGTGGTCGTCAAGAAAAATGGGACTCGGGTTGAATTCGATCGGATCAAACCGCGCAGTTCAATGACGCTTGCCTTGCGTAAGCGCCCCGTATCCGCGGAAGCCATCGAAGCCGCGATCTCGCGCATCGAGGAGGCTCTGATCAGTTCGGGTACCCGCGAAGTCCCCAGCGATCGGATCGGAGAACTGGTTATGCGTGAGCTCAGGCGCCTGGACAAGGTTGGATACGTGCGCTTTGCGTCGGTCTATCGCAATTTCGAGCATCTGGATGAATTCGCTGAAATCATTCAGGAAGTGCGCCCTGATAACCCTAGCGCTCGATAGGGCGCGGGGAGCTACCGATGTTCAGCGAGGCAGATCGGGTGTTGATGGGCCGAGCACTGGCGTTGGCCCGCCGGGGATTGTGGACGACAACACCCAATCCGCGGGTCGGTTGTGTGCTGACCGCCCCGGGGTCCGGAGCCGGGTTCGGCCTGATTTCTGACGCTACCGACAGCGCGGATCGCGTGTCGGGCTTGGGTGACGCGATCGTCGGTGAAGGCTGGCATCAACAGGCGGGCCAGGCGCATGCCGAGGTTCATGCGCTGAACGCTGCGGGCGAGCGCGCCCGCGGCGCTACCGCCTATGTCACCCTGGAGCCCTGCGCGCACCAGGGTCGGACGCCCCCCTGTGTGGAGGCCCTGATTCAGTCCGGCGTGAGCCGCGTCATTGTCGCTATGGAAGATCCCAATCCGCTGGTTGCCGGCCGCGGCTTGGCGCGACTGCGAGCGGCCGGCATTGAGGTTCGATGCGGTTTGCTTGCGGATGAGGCCCTCGAATTGAATCTCGGGTTTGTCGCCCGCATGACTCGGGGCTTGCCTTGGGTCCGCCTGAAGGTCGCGGCCAGTTTGGATGGCCGCACGGCGCTGCCCGATGGCCGTAGCCAGTGGATCACCGGGGCCGCAGCACGCGCCGATGGACATGCCTGGCGCGCGCGGGCCTGCGCAATTCTGACCGGCATCGGAACGGTCCGTGACGACGACCCACAGTTGACGGTGCGCGATTTGCCAGATCATCTCCTGCCCGCAAGCGGACCGATCCGGCAACCGCAGCGGGTCCTGATCGACAGTCGACTCGAGATCGACCCTCAGGCCAGGTTGGTCCGAGCGGGTGATCTGTTGCTGGTTCACGCGCTTGATCCAGCGTGGCTGGTGGCTGGGCCTCTGGCCGATAAAGCGCGCCTGCTGCAGGATCATGGGGTCGAACTGCTGTCGCTTCCACAACCCCGTGTGCCAGCTTTGGGGCCCCAAGTACCGGCGCCGCTGCCAGCGCCAAGCAAGGTCGATCTCGGTGCTCTGCTGGCCGAATTGGCTAGTCGAGGGGTCAACGAATTGCACATTGAGGCGGGTGCTGCCTTGAATGGCTCACTATTGCGCGAGGGTTGGGTGGATGAGTTGCTGATTTATCTGGCGCCGGCCTTGCTGGGCGATTGCCGTGCCATGTTCAATCTCGAGCCACCCGAGTCGCTCGAACTTGCCAAACGCTTGTACTTTCATGCGGTGGAGGCGGTCGGCGATGACCTGCGAATCCTCGCCCGTGACCGCGAACGCTTCAAGGTGTGATCCACATGTTTACTGGAATTGTTACCGCGCTTGGCATGATCGAGGCCGTTGTCCCGCTGTCGTCTGAGCCGGATTGCGCCCAGAGCGGCGTGCGCCTGGTCATCGAGGCGTCTGACCTGGGCCTGGACGATGTCGGCATTGGTGACTCGATTGCCATACAGGGCGCTTGCATGACGGTCGTGGATCTTGGCGGCAAGCCATCGAGCCAGCTTCCCGGGGGGCGTTTTGCGGTCGATGTGTCGCGCGAGAGCCTGTCCAAGACGGCGGGGCTTGCCCAGATGGGCTCTGTCAACCTCGAGAAAGCGCTACGCCTGTCGGATCGCCTGGGTGGCCATCTGGTCAGCGGACACGTGGATGGACTGGGTCGGGTGGCGGAGTTCATTGCGGTCGGGGAGTCCTGGCGTCTTGCCATCGATGTGCCAGCACCCCTGGCACGTTATTTCGCCTATAAGGGCTCGGTGACGGTCAATGGTGTATCGCTCACGGTCAATCGGGTGGTCGATGACATCGTCCTGGATGGGGCGTCGTGGGCTGACTCCCCCGAGGGCCTCGCGACGATGACGCCTTTGGTCACCGATGGGGGGCGGGTTACCCGCATTGAAATCAATGTGATTCCGCATACGATGGCAGTCACGACGCTGGGTCGCTTGAAGGCGGGCGATCCGGTGAACCTCGAGGTGGATCAGATCGCCCGGTACTGTGAGCGACTCCTTGCGGGGCGATTTTCGGGAGATCGTTGATCCGCCGTCTCAATGATGGATGCAGCAGGCGACTAAACCAAGGAGATCCGGACCGATGAATGCTCCCATGGATGCTGACCTGGCCCGGGCCTTGCGCGAAGTCACGCTCGATGACAAGTACGCCCTTGAGCGGGGGCGCGCCTTCATGAACGGCACCCAGGCGCTGGTGAGGTTGCCAATGCTGCAGCGCGAGCGTGACCGGATCGCCGGCCTGAGGACCGCGGGGTTTGTCTCCGGGTATCGGGGCTCTCCGCTGGGCTCCGTAGACCAGGCGATGTGGAAAGCGCGCGAGCATCTGGAGCGCCATCGAGTGGTCTTCCGGCCTGGCGTCAATGAAGAACTGGCAGCGAATGCGCTCTGGGGGACGCAGCAGATCGATCTGTTCCCTGGCGCCACCGCGGACGGCGTGTTTGGCCTCTGGTACGGGAAAGGCCCCGGGGTCGACCGCTGCAGCGATGTCTTCAAACATGCCAATGCAGCGGGATCGGCCCGCCACGGGGGCGTCATTGCCGTCGCGGGCGATGATCACGGCGCCAAGAGCTCAACGCTACCGCATCAGAGTGAGTTCATTTTCAAAGCCTGCGGCATGCCGGTGTTCTATCCTGCTGGGGTGCAGGAATTTTTGGACTTTGGCCTGCATGGCTGGGCGATGTCACGCTGGTCGGGGCTTTGGGTTGCCATGAAGGCGGTGACCGATGTGGCGGAGTCCTCCGCCGCCGTCGTCATTGATCCAGATCACGTCACCATCCAACTGCCGGGTGAGGATGAAATGCCCCCGGGTGGTCTCAATATCCGCTGGCCGGATAGCCCGATGGCGCAGGAACAGCGATTGTTGGACCACAAGTGGTACGCCGCTCTCGCCTACATCCGCGCCAACCGCTTGAATTTTACGGCGATCGATTCGCGCCGCGCCTGGTTGGGCGTGGTCGCGGGGGGCAAGTCGTATCTCGATACGCGCCAGGCGCTTGACGACCTTGGTCTCGACGCGGCGACCTGCTCTGAGGTGGGTATTCGGCTCTTCAAGTGCGGCGTGGTCTGGCCCCTGGAACCCACCTCCATCCGTGAGTTCGCCACTGGGCTGGAAGAAATTCTCGTCGTCGAGGAAAAGCGTCAGTTGGTGGAATACGCCATCAAAGAGGAGCTCTACAACTGGCGCGATGACGTCCGTCCGCGGGTGTATGGCAAGTTCGACGAGCGCGATCAGCGCGGTGGGGAATGGTCCAGCCCACGCAGTGACTGGCTCTTGGCGCCGCATGGCGAGCATTCCCCAGCCATGGTGGCGCGGGTCATCGGCCGCCGCCTGATCTCGGCCGATGGCGAAGGGAGGCGTCTGGCCCCGGATGTGCGCGCCAGAATCGAAGCACGGCTGGCGATTCTCGACGCCAAGGAGCGCAAGCCGATCCAACTGCGGATCGAGCCGCTGGCCCGCCTGGATCACGCCTCAGGCGCCCCGAAATCCGATGCTGACGCGGCCTTGGCGGCAGGTACGCCAGTCGAATTGCAGCGCACGCCGACGTTCTGTTCGGGTTGTCCGCACAACACGTCGACCCATGTACCCGAAGGCTCGCGGGCTCTGGCTGGGATCGGCTGCCATTTCATGGCGCAGTGGGACCCCAAACGACGCACGGATACGTTCTCGCAGATGGGGGGGGAGGGTGTGGCCTGGATCGGTCAGGCGCCATTCTCCGAAACGCCGCATATCTTCGCCAACATGGGCGATGGAACCTATTTTCATTCCGGCATTCTCGCGATCCGGGCAGCCATCGCGGCCCGCGCGACGATGACCTATAAGTTGCTCTACAACGATGCGGTTGCCATGACCGGTGGCCAGCCGTTGGATGGCAGCTTGACCGTACCCCAGGTGGTGGCACAACTGCGTGCCGAGGGCGTCCAGGAAGTGGTCATCGTGACCGACGAGCCCGAGAAGCACAGTCCGGCGGCTTTAAAGACCCAGGCTGGCGGTGACGCGATGATGGCGCATGCGCTCGATGGTGTGCGGGTCGAACACCGGGACCATCTCGACGCGGTCCAGCGCCGCCTGCGCGAAGTGGTCGGGGTGACGGTGATTGTGTATGACCAGACCTGCGCCTCCGAGAAGCGGCGCCGGCGCAAACGCAAGGGCCCCGACGGACAGCCCGGATTCCCCGACCCTGCGCGGCGCGTGGTCATCAATGAGGCTGTGTGCGAAGGCTGTGGCGACTGCACCGCCCAGTCATCCTGCGTTTCGGTCGAGCCTCTGGCCACACCGCTCGGGCGCAAACGCCGGATCAACCAATCTTCGTGTAACAAGGATTTTTCGTGTTTGAAGGGCTTCTGCCCAAGTTTTGTGACGGTCGAAGGGGGGCGGTGGCGGGGACGGGTCCGAAGCGATCGGACGCCGGACGCGAGCCCAGCTGCCTGGCCTGGACTGCCTGAACCGCAGGTGCATGCGATCGAAGCTGCTCTGGTCGGCATCCGTGCGGAACACCCTTACGGAATCCTAGTAACTGGGGTGGGCGGAACCGGGGTGGTCACGATCGGGCAGCTGCTGGGCATGGCAGCTCATCTGGACGGACGCGGCGTTGCGGTGCTCGATATGGCGGGGCTTGCGCAGAAAGGTGGCGCGGTGACCTCGCATATCCAGATCGCGCCGACCCAGGACCAGCTCTTTGCGACCCGGGTGGCCATTGGGGAGGCGCAGCTCGTGATCGGCGGCGACCTCGTGGTGACCTGTGGTGCCGACGCGCTTGCGCGAATGCGACCTGGGGTCACCCGCGTCATCATCAACGCCGATGTGGCGCCGACGGTTGAATCGCTTCGCAACCCGGACTGGATGCTGCCCGAGGCTCGACTGCGCGACGAATTGGTTGCAACGGTTGGGCCGCAGTCGGTCGATTTTGTCGCCGCGCAGCGCCTCGCGGTTGCCTTGTGCGGGGATGCGCTTTATGCCAACCCGTTCATGCTCGGGTGGGCTTGCCAGCGCGGTTGGCTGCCCGTGACCCGGGCGGCGCTCGAGCGGGCTATCGAACTGAACGGCGCAGCCGTCCCAGCCAATCTGGCGGCTTTTCTTTGGGGCCGGCGTGCGGCACACGATCTCATCGCCGTCCAGCAGGCTGCTTTCGGAGAGAGTTCCTTCGCCGAAGTGGACGGCCAACGGACACTCGAACCGCAAGGCGGGGCTGAATCGGCGGCGGCGACTCTCGAAGCTGAGGTTGGGTTGCGGGCCCGTCACCTCACGGCCTATCAGAATCTCGCGCTGGCGCAACGCTATGAGGCCTTGGTGAATCGGGTGCAGCAGGCCGAGTTCAATCTGATCGGGGTCAGTGCCGGGGGACTGACCGAAGCGGTTGCGCAGCAGTATTTCCGCCTTCTATCCTACAAGGATGAATATGAGGTCGCGCGATTGCATGCCGATCCCGAGTTTCTGGAGCGGCTGCGCAGCCAATTTGATGGCGACTGGTCGTTACGGTTCCACCTGGCCCCTCCGGGCATCGCACGGGTGGATCCCTTGACCGGTCGACCGCGCAAAATTGCATTCGGGCCCTGGGTATTGCCGGTCATGCGGGGATTAGCCACTCTGAAATTCTTGCGCGGAACGGCTTTTGACCCGTTTGGGTACACTGAGGAGCGTCGCCAGGAGCGGGCTTTGATCGTTGAATATGAAGCGCTGATCGAGGAGTTGTTGCGCGGGCTTGGCACCAAGAACCACACCCTCGCGGTCGAGTTGGCCAGAATCCCCGAGCAGATTCGCGGTTTTGGCTTGGTCAAGGAGGCTAACCTGCGGGGGGTGCGGACCCATTGGGTTGGGTTGCTGGCGCAGTGGCGCGGAGGCAATCGCCTACAATCGGCGTCATGACACTAGCTGCTATTCCCGAAATCCTGGCTGAACTGCGCGCTGGCCGCATGGTAGTTCTGGTCGATGAAGAAGATCGCGAGAACGAGGGCGACCTCGTGATGGTGGCGCAGCACGTCACGCCCGAAGCCATCAACTTCATGGCCCGCCATGGCCGAGGGCTGATCTGTTTGACCTTGACCGAGGCCCGCTGCCGACAGCTGAACCTGCCCTTGATGGTGCATGCGCAGGGCAACGGGACCAAGCACGGGACGAATTTCACGGTATCGATTGAAGCCGCCGAAGGGGTCACGACCGGGATTTCTGCGAGCGACCGCGCTCGAACGGTTCAGGCTGCCGTGAGCAGACACGCGCGGCCTTCGGATCTGGTTCAGCCCGGGCATATTTTCCCGCTCATGGCGCGTCCGGGTGGCGTACTGATGCGGGCGGGTCATACGGAGGCTGGTTGCGATCTCGCGCACGCAGCAGGGTTCGAGCCGGCAGCGGTGATTTGCGAAATCCTGAACGAAGACGGCACGATGGCCCGACTGCCCGATCTCACGCAGTTCGCGCAGGAGCACGGCCTCAAGATCGGCGCCATCGCCGATCTCATCCAGTACCGCAGTGCCACCGAAAGCCTGGTGGAGCACATTGCTGAGCGCGACATTCTGACCCCTTGGGGCCCATTTCGGCTGGCTGCATGGCGGGATCAACCCGGCGGTGAACCGCACCTTTCGTTGGTCAAGGGTTCGATCCGCGCCGAACATGAAACGCTCGTGCGCGTCCATGAGCCGCTGTCGGTGCTCGATTTGCTGAGCGCGGACGCGGGCAGCCATTCCTGGCCGATTACCCGCGCCATGGCTGCGATTGCGGCTGCGGAGTCTGGTGTGTTGGTCATGATCAATTGCGCCCCCGGTGCGGAGGTGCTGTTTGATCAGCTCAGCCGCCTGGCCCCGGCTGTGCCGACCCGGGAAGTCGTCCAGGGCCGCAGCAGCCAGGAGGGCCGCAGTGCCGGCCAGGACCTGCGCAACTATGGGGTGGGTGCTCAAATCCTGCGCTCGCTCGGCGTTGGGCGCATGCGTTTGCTATCGCGCCCGCGCAAGATGCCGAGCATGGCGGGGTATGGTCTAGAAGTTACTGGATTTCAGAATGAATCTTGATATTGAACGGGGATCCCTGGAGGGCGAAGGGGTTCGGATCGCCATTGTTCAGGCGCGCTTCAACGACACGGTCTGTGATGGATTGAGGCAAGCCTGCGTGACCGAACTATTGCGATTGGGCGTTCTGGCCGAGGACATTTTTCTGTGTTCGGTCCCTGGGGCTCTTGAGATCGGTATCGCGCTGCAGCGGCTTGCCAGGACCCGGGAGTTCGACGCGCTGATCGCCCTGGGCGCGGTCATTCGAGGCGATACCTACCACTTCGAGGTGGTGTCCAACGAAAGTGCAGCCGCGATCCAACGGGTGTCGCTGGACGAATCGATTCCGATTGCCAATGGAATTCTGACCTGTGACACGGATGCTCAGGCCGAGGTGCGAATCATTGGCAAGGGAGCAGACTGCGCGCGGGTGGCCGTTGAAATGGCGCATGTCTGCGCAACCTTGACCTTGCTGGGGCTTGCGCCCGAAGAGCTGGAAGCGGAAGGCGCCGATTCGACGGATGCCACAAACCGGTGAACGAGCTGCCCGAACCCGATGATCGCTCGCCCACGCGCAGTGCGCGCCGCCGCGCCAGGGAGTTCGCGCTCCAGGGGCTCTATCAGTGGCTGGTTGCGCAGACCGAAGTCACGCTCATCGAAGCTCAGATCGGTGCACAGGCCGAGTTTGAGCGGGCAGATACCGATCTTTTCCGATCCATCCTGCGCGGTGTGATTGAGCAAGCCGAGTCCTTGCATACGACCATCATCCCGCTGATCGATCGCCCCCTGATCCAACTGAGTCCAGTGGAGCATGCCGTGATCTTGATCGGATCATGGGAATTTTCATATGCGCCGGAGACGCCTTATCGGGTCGTCATCAACGAGGCGGTTGAGATTGCAAAGTCGTTTGGCGGCACGGACGGTTATCGTTATGTGAACGGCGTGCTTGATAAGGTGGCCGCTCGCTTGCGGCCGACCGAGCGACCCCATGGGCGAGTTTGAACTGATCCGCCGTTTTTTTGTCCGGTCGGTGGGGCCGCAGGCGGCGGTGCTCGGGCCGGGTGATGACTGTGCTCTGCTGGCTGCGGCCACTGCACCGTCGGCGCGATTCGCGGTCACAACCGATTTGCTCGTCGAGGGGGTGCATTTCTTTGCCGATGTCGACCCGCGAACGCTCGGGCACAAGGCGCTTGCGGTGAATCTCTCCGACCTTGCGGCGATGGGTGCCCGCCCGGTTGCCTACCTGCTGGCGCTGGCGCTACCCCGTGTTGACGAGTCTTGGCTGGAGGCCTTTTCGTGCGGAATGCATGGCCTGGCTGATCTCCATGGGATTGAACTCGTCGGGGGGGACACGACGCAAGGACCCCTCACGATTGGGATCACGGCCATTGGGGAGGTCGAACCCGCAGGGGCACTGCGGCGTGATCGGGCCCGAGCTGGCGATGATGTCTGGGTGTCTGGCGCTCTTGGCGCAGCCGCATTTGCGGTGCGCCAACGTCTTGCCGGCCAGGCCTTGCCCGCCTCACATCCGGCGCGTATCCGTCTCGAGCAGCCAACGCCGCGGCTTGCATTGGGACTCGCGCTCGCGGAATTGGCCGCCCAGGGGATGGTGCATGCCGCGATCGATCTCTCGGATGGTCTGGCGGGTGACCTGAGTCATGTCCTCGAACGTTCGGGGGCCGCGACGGGTGGGCCCCTGGGGGCTGTGCTTTGGGCGGAGGCCCTACCCTTCGATGCCTGTCTGAGCGAACTGGACGCTGACGATCGTTTCGGTCTGTTGCTCCAGGGCGGGGACGATTACGAGCTGGTCTTTACAGCGCCGGTGCGCGCCCGAGACGCATTGGAGCGTTTGAGCGTTCGACCGGGTCAGGTCGGTCTGCACCGTATCGGCATCCTGGATGCCGTGCCGGGATTGCGCGTACAGGACGGTACGGGTTCCGAGCGGGTCCTGTCCGGTCCCGCCTACCAGCATTTTGGTGGCGCCGTCATCTGATGTCGAACGAGCCCGCCGTCGTCATCGACGTAATCGAGCCGATCAAGAGCCCGGTCAGCGCGAGCAAGATTCTGCGCCCAGATTTCCGCTTCATGCGCGGCAAAGCTTCGCGCTGGATTGCGCTTGGATTTGGCGCGGGTCTTGCACCGATTGCGCCGGGAACGGTCGGCACGCTCTGGGCCTGGGCAGCCTTTTTATGGCTCGATCCCTGGCTTGGGGACACCGCCTGGGCGCTCGTGCTCGTGTTGGGAACTGCCGTCGGTGTCATCGCTTGTCGACGCACGGGCGAGGCGCTTGGAATTCAGGATCACGGCGCAATTGTCTGGGATGAAATCATCGCCTTCTGGTTGGTGCTTTGGGTCCTGAATGGGTCGTTTGGGCAGCAGTTGACAGCCTTTCTGGTGTTTCGCATGTTCGATATCGTCAAACCTCCCCCGATTCGGTGGGTTGACCGAACCGTGGGCGGTGGCTGGGGCGTCATGGCCGACGACCTGCTGGCAGCATGTCTGACGCTGCTGGCGCTTGCGATCGGGCGCGCGCTGTGATGACACCGGAATCAGAGTGTGATGCGTGAAACGCTGACGACAAACGACGAGTCGAACCACCGTCAGTCCGGGGCCCTGGCGTCATCGGACATCGCATCTGGGGTTGACGCTGAGGCGCAGCTCAATGACCTAGCCTTTTCAGTCGGGCAACGCCTGGCTGCGAGTGGTGCGCGAATCGTGACGGCGGAATCCTGCACCGGGGGTGCCATCGCGCGCGCGCTGACCGAACGCGCGGGATCGAGCGCTTGGTTCGACCGCAGCTTCATCACGTACTCCAATCAGGCCAAGGTAGATCTGTTGGGTGTGCCCGCCATGATGCTCGAGCAATACGGCGCCGTGAGCGAACCCGTTGCCCGGGCGATGGCCATTGGCGCGTTGCAAAGTCTGGCGCCTGCGCAGCCGGGGCTGGCGCTGTCGGTCACCGGCATCGCCGGCCCCGGCGGCGCCGCTGCTGGCAAACCGGTTGGAACCGTTTGTTTCGGTTGGGCAGGGCGAATGAGCCCCGACGGACCCCTCTGGGTGACAACAACGACCTGCCATTGGGACGGGGGCCGCGGAATCGTGCGGCACGCCGCAGCGCTTCACGCGCTCAGGGCGGGCCTAGAACATTGGTTGTACAACCGAGTCACCTAGGTTAAAGGTCTGGTTGTTTATACAGTGGTTTCATGGGATACTTCGATCCCTATGATCAAGCAATCGACGAAACACCCGACCAAACCCACCATCCCGCATCCAACTGAGGCATCCATGGAAGACAACAAACAACGGGGCAAGGAAGGCGAGCGCGCCAAGGCATTGGCCGCTGCCTTGGCGCAGATTGAAAAGCAGTTCGGCAAAGGCTCGATCATGCGGCTCTCGGATGCCGAGATCCTCGCACAAGATATTCAGGTCGTCTCAACGGGTTCATTGGGCCTTGATATTGCGCTGGGCGTTGGGGGCCTGCCCCGGGGACGCGTGGTGGAAATCTACGGTCCCGAGTCGTCAGGAAAGACGACGCTGACATTGCAGTGCATTGCCGAAATGCAGAAAATAAACGGCACCTGCGCCTTTATCGACGCTGAGCATGCGCTGGATACGCAGTACGCCGCCAAACTAGGGGTTCGGCTCGAGGAGTTGCTGATCAGCCAACCCGATACCGGGGAACAGGCGCTCGAAATCGCTGACGCGCTCGTGCGCTCCGGGTCGGTCGATCTCATCGTGATCGATTCCGTGGCAGCGCTGGTGCCGAAAGCCGAAATTGAGGGTGAAATGGGGGACTCGCTCCCGGGCTTGCAGGCGCGGCTCATGAGTCAGGCGCTGCGCAAGCTGACGGCTGCGATCAAGCGGACCAATACCTTGGTGATTTTCATCAATCAGATCCGCATGAAAATCGGCGTGATGTTCGGTAATCCCGAGACCACGACAGGCGGCAATGCGCTCAAGTTTTACGCCTCTGTCAGGCTTGATATTCGCCGTACTGGTTCGATCAAGCAGGGTGACGAGGTGATCGGGTCCGAGACCAAGGTCAAAGTCGTCAAAAATAAGGTCGCACCGCCTTTCCGGCAGGCAGAATTCGACATTCTGTATGGTGAGGGCACTTCGCGCGAAGGCGAAATCCTGGATCTGGGGGCCGAAGCCGGCGTCATCGAGAAATCCGGAGCCTGGTACAGCTATGCAGGGAACCGGATCGGGCAGGGGAAAGACAATTCCCGGCAAACCTTGCGGGAGAATCCAGCATTGGCGATGGAACTTGAGAATAAGGTTCGCCTGCATTATGGAGTGAGATCCCGCCTGGGCGTGATCGAGGGCGGTACGCCGGAAGTCGCGGCGGCCTGAGTGTGCGGGCGAAGCCCGGTCGGGGGTGCCCTTGAGACCTTGCTTTCGAGCGGCTTGAAGCTGCCCGTCTGGCCTCAAGGACCCCGTAAGCCGGTCCGCGCCCCCATTCTGGATTGGGCAGTCTGTTAGGGAGTCGCTGGTGGCATTAACGCTCTCGTTGCGAGCCCGGGCCTTACGTCTTCTGGCGGGGCGAGAGCATAGCCGGCTTGAACTGTCGCGCAAACTCGGGCGACATCTCGGGGAAGAAGGGTCTCTCGAAGCGCTGGCCAAGCTGCTTGATGAGCTCGAACAGGCTGGTTGGCTCTCTGATCAGCGGTTCGCTGAACAATGGGTCGAGCGCCGGGCGCGACGGTACGGTAATGCGCGAATCCGGCAAGAGCTCAGTGCCCGCGGTGTTCAGTCCGACCTTGTCGACCTGCCCATCGAGGCGCTTGAGAATTCCGAGCATGTCAGGGCCTTGGAGATCTGGCAGCGTCGCTATGGCGGTGAGGCGTCCTCGGATGTCAACGAACGTGCGCGCCAGCTCCGGTTTCTCCTTCAGCGCGGCTTTTCCGCGGCGGTCGTGGCCCGGATTGTTCGCGGACAGCCGCCGCGTTAAAACGCCCCATGTTAGGATTCGCCGCGCCGCACGCGCTCTGAGCGCTCGTGCTTGTCGGTAAAGGACTGAACGATGAAAATCCACGAATACCAAGGCAAAGAAATTCTGAAGCGTTATGGCGTTCAGGTGCCTCGCAGCATTGCCTGCCTGAGCGTGGCCGACGCGGTCCATGCGGCTGAAACCTTGGGCGGACCCGTCTGGGTTGTCAAGGCGCAAATCCATGCAGGCGGCCGGGGCAAAGGCGGCGGTGTCAAAGTCGCCAAGTCGGTTGACGAAGTGCGCATCCGGGCCGGCGAGATCTTGGGGATGCAGTTGGTGACGCATCAGACCGGGCCCCACGGCCAAAAGGTCCGACGCCTCCTGATCGAGGAAGGTGCAGACATTCGCCACGAGTACTACGTCGGACTGGTCATCGATCGGGGCTGTCAGCGGCCCGTGATGATGGCGTCCAGCGAAGGTGGCATGGATATCGAAGAAGTCGCGGCCCACACGCCTGAGAAGATTTTCAAGGCCGAGATTGACCCGACCGTCGGCCTGACCGATGCTCAGGCTGATGATCTGTCGCACAAAATTGGGATTCCCGAAACGTCAATCCCGCGTGCTCGCGTCGCCTTGCAAGGGCTGTACAAAGCGTTTTGGGAAACGGATTCGGCGCTCGCGGAAATCAATCCGCTGATTCTCGCGGGTTCGGGCGACATCATCGCGCTCGACGCCAAGCTGAATTTTGATTCAAATGCGATGTTCCGGCATCCCGAAATTGTCGAACTTCGCGACCTCGATGAAGAAGACCCTGCCGAGATCGAGGCGTCGCGCTTTGACCTCTCGTATATCTCGTTGGATGGGAACATCGGCTGCTTGGTCAATGGAGCCGGTCTGGCGATGGCTACCATGGATACCATCAAGCTTTTTGGCGGCGAGCCCGCCAATTTTCTCGATGTGGGCGGCGGTGCGACCACCGAGAAGGTGACCGAGGCCTTCAAGATCATGGGGCGAAATCCGAATTTGCGGGCCATTCTGGTCAATATTTTCGGAGGCATCATGCGCTGCGATGTGATCGCTGAGGGCTTGATCAACGCCAGCAAAGTGGTCGGGCTCACCGTTCCCCTGGTGGTTCGAATGAAGGGCACGAATGAAGAACTGGGCCGCAAGATGATTGCGGAGTCCGGATTGCCCATCATCTCGGCCGAAACCATGGCTGAGGCGGCCGAGCGAGTGGTTCGCGCCGCGCGTGCCTGATTTCGACAGTTTTCCTGCCTCATTACCCCTCGCAGTTACCCCGGACGGTCAACGATGTCGATCCTGATCAACAAGGACACCAAGGTCATCACGCAGGGAATTACCGGTAAGACCGGTCAGTTCCATACCCGGATGTGCCGTGAATATGCCAACGGCCGCGCCGGCTTCGTGGCCGGCGTCAACCCCAAAAAAGCGGGCGAAGATTTCGAAGGTATCCCGATTTACGCGTCGGTTCGTGAGGCAAAAGCCTCAACCGGAGCAACCGTTTCGGTTATCTACGTGCCGCCAGCTGGGGCGGCGGCTGCTATCTGGGAGGCCGCCGAGGCTGGCCTCGATTTGGTGATTTGTATTACCGAAGGGATTCCAGTTCGGGACATGGTTGAGGTTCGCGAGCGGATGCGTCGGGAGAACCGCCACACGCTGCTGCTCGGCCCAAACTGCCCAGGCGTCATCACGCCGGAAGAACTTAAAATCGGCATCATGCCGGGTCATATTCACCGCAAGGGCCGTATCGGCGTGGTCTCACGCTCCGGTACACTGACTTATGAAGCGGTTGGTCAACTGACCGAACTGGGTCTGGGCCAATCCTCAGCCGTTGGGATTGGTGGGGATCCAGTCAATGGACTCAAGCATATCGACGTTCTGCGCCTTTTTAACGACGATCCGGACACGGACGCCGTTGTCATGATTGGCGAGATCGGGGGGGGCGATGAGGAAACAGCTGCGCTTTGGGCGAAGGAACACATGAAAAAGCCGATCGTCGGCTTTATCGCAGGCGTGACTGCCCCGGAGGGCAAGCGCATGGGCCATGCTGGCGCGATCGTTTCGGGTGGGAAGGGTACGGCACAGGAAAAACTCGAGGTCATGAGCGACTGCGGAATCCGGGTGACCAAGAATCCTTCAGAGATGGGTAAGTTGCTCTTGGCAGCGCTATGACGCCAAACGAGCGTGCTGGTTTTGGAATGGTCCGACTATGATTGAATTCGCATCTCCTGAATTTTGGCTTGCTCTGGGCAAAATCGTCTGGGTCAACATCCTGTTGTCTGGTGACAATGCGGTCGTGATCGCACTTGCCGCACGTTCCTTGCCGCCACAGCAGCAAAAGCAGGCGATCATGATCGGGTCTGGTGCCGCGATCGCGCTACGGATCGTACTAACGCTGGTTGCTGCCCAGCTCTTGCTGTTGCCTTATCTCAAACTGGTTGGGGCATTGCTATTGCTCTACATCGGCGTCACGCTGCTTCTTCCGGAAAATGATTCGGATGAGGAGGGCTCTGGGGCAACGGGCTCCATGGCGGTTGCGGTGAGGACCATTCTGATCGCTGACCTCGTGATGAGCCTGGATAACGTGATCGCCGTGGCAGCGGCTGCCAATGGAAACACCACGTTGCTCGTCATCGGACTGGCAACCTCCATTCCATTGGTCATTTTTGGCTCCACGCTCCTTCTGAAAGTGATCGAACGATTCCCGGTGATCGTTTGGGCCGGTGCGGCGTTGCTGGGGTTCATCGCTGGCGAAATCTCGGTGACCGATCCCGCTTTGGCGTCCTGGTTTTCTGCGCAGGAGGCCGCATGGGGCTTGGGCGAACATCGGCTCCAGATCCTCGTGGGCCTCCTGGGTGCGGTCTTTGTTGTCGGGCTTGGCAAGGCCCTGCTAAGTCGCCGGGCGTCGCTTACGGAGTCGACGCCGGTCTGATGACGAAGATCGGGCGGCGTGGTTCGGGGCCGTTGGGATGCGTCGGAAGTGCCTGATACACGCACTTATAAAAGGACCGGTCTGTGATATCCTTTAAAGTTGACGCCTGCGTTCCTGATTTAAGGTCAGGTTGTCATTCGTGTAGCGGGTAGTGAGTAGGTAACGAGTAGGTAACGAGTCTTATGCCAAACGTCCGGATCAAGGAAAACGAGCCCTTCGATGTCGCTTTGCGGCGCTTCAAGCGCACGATCGAAAAGGCGGGGATCATCACTGAACTGCGCGCTCGCGAGTTCTATGAGAAGCCCACTGCTGAGCGCAAGCGCAAGAAAGCGGCAGCAGTCAAGCGTCATTACAAGCGCATTCGTAGCCAGCAGTTGCCTAAGCGGATGTACTGAGTCAGGCATCTCTTGCCTGCTGACGCCCCAACGGTGCGCTCAGCCTGTTGAAAAAACCCGCGGAGATGACGCGGGTTTTTTGTCTCTCCCGTTTAACCACCTTCTTCGGGTTCGGCACCGTGGCCACCACTGGCGGCGCGTACCAAGCTCTCTGCAGGAGTGACGCCCAATGACGCTCAAGCAACAGATCCAGGACGACATGAAGGCGGCCATGCGGGCGAAGGACTCGGCGCGGCTGGGTACCATCCGGCTGCTGATTGCCGCGTATCGCCAGCGAGAGATCGATGATCAATCCGAGCTGGACGACAGTGGGCTGACCGCAGTGATTGACCGGATGCTCAAACAGCGCCGGGATTCCATTGCTCAGTATGAAGCGGCCGGCCGCGATGATCTGGCGCAGCAGGAGCGCAGTGAAGTCACGATCCTCAGTGCTTATCTGCCGCAGCCGTTTTCGGAGTCTGAGGTGCTTGCTGAGATCGATGCCGTGTTCGCTGAGGCGCTCACCTCGAAAGGCGAGGGCACTGGAGCGCTGGCTGCAGGGGATATGGGGCGAATCATGGCGCTTCTTAAGCCTCGCCTTGCGGGACGCGCGGATATCTCGAAGGCGTCGGCCCTGGTCAAGGCCCGATTGGCGGCCAGCGCCTGACGCCGCTGGAAGTCTTAGAGTCCCGTTGCACGGTTAGTCCGTGAATGCGTCCTGGCTTGTGAGTCCATAGGCTCTGGCACGCTGTGATCCCACAGTCCTTCATTCAGGAGTTGTTGGCGCGTGTCGATATTGTCGACGTGGTCGGTCGACATGTGAAATTGCGCAAGGGTGGGGCCAACTGGATGGGCCTTTGCCCATTTCATGGCGAAAAATCGCCGTCCTTTTCCGTCAGCCCGGTCAAACAGTTCTACCACTGCTTTGGATGTGGCGTGCATGGCACCGCGATCGATTTTCTGATGTCCTTCGCGGGTTACGGTTTCGTCGATGCAGTACGGGACCTAGCCCAGGACCTGGGGCTCGCAGTTCCCAGCGAACCGGGCGAGCGGGATCCCAAGGCCGAGGCAGCGCGGGCGCGCGCGCCGGACCTGGTTGAGACCTTGACGTTGGCGGCGAAATTTTATGGGGCTCGGCTGCGAGACGCCCCTCAAGCGATTGATTACCTCAAGCGGCGGGGGCTCTCCGGGATTACGGCGGCCCGCTTTCGCATTGGCTACGCCCCTGCGGGTTGGCGTGCTCTGGAGGCAGCATTTGCCGACTATGGAGATGCGGCCTTGGTCGAGTCGGGCCTGGTCATCACGCCTGACGGCGCCGGCGCCGCTGACGGGCCCGAGAGCGGCAGCCGCAAACGCTACGACCGGTTTCGGGATCGGGTCATGTTTCCCATCCGCAATGCGCGTGGGCAGGTCATCGGTTTCGGTGGGCGCGTGATTGGCCAGGGGGAGCCCAAGTATCTGAACAGCCCGGAGACGCCGTTGTTCACGAAAGGACGGGAACTCTACGGTTTGTATGAAGCACGGGACGCCTTGCGCAAACAGAATGCGGTCGTTGTGGTGGAAGGGTACATGGACGTCGTCATGCTGGCCCAGCACGGCGTTGAAAACGCTGTGGCGACTCTGGGGACGGCGACGACCCCCGATCATGTGCGTGTGCTCGCGCGCCTAGTTGATCGGATCACGTTTGCGTTTGACGGCGATCAGGCCGGTCGGAAAGCCGCATGGCGAGCGCTCGAGGCGTGCCTGCCGCATGCAACCGACACGCGCCGGATTGAGTTTCTGTTTTTTCCGGTGGCCCATGATCCCGACAGCTTTGTGCGCGAGCATGGACGGGAGGGATGGGATCGTGCGCTTGCCGAGGCAACGCCGCTTTCTGAATTTTTGCTCCGAGAGTTGTCCTCGCGCGTCGACCTGAATGTCTCAGAGGGACGGGCTCAACTTCAGTCACAGGCCCGAGACCACATCATGGCGCTGCCCGCGGCGGCGCTGCGTCAACAGTTGATCCGGCGGGTGGCTGCCAGTGTTCAGGTTGGGGTCGAGGATCTCGAGCGTTTCTACGGCATATCGGGTTCGGCCAGTCCCCGTCCGAAGCCGCCTTTGCGACCAATCTCGGCGCAACGTGCGACCGCGGTCCGGGCGGTTGAGCGGGTCTTTGGCTTGGCAGCCCGGCATCCGTCCCTGGCGTTCGAAATTCCGCTCGATCCCGCGGATCAGTTACCCGCGATTGACCCCGGTGTGCGTTGGTCCCATGAGGAGGACGCCAGCGATGTCACGAGTCTATCCCCGGCGGAATTGCCATCGGAAGTACAGTCCTGGTTGCGTCAGCTGAGATCGTTGCCCGCTGGTGCGTCCTTTGCGTCGGTTCTGACATTGGTTGGTACTTCTCCCGAGTTGTTGGCCCGCATCAGCGCTCGCGAGGCGTCCCCCTGGTCAGGATTTTCGATCGACGAGGCCAGGCCGGAGTTTCACCGTGCGCTGGCCGAACTGGTGTTGGTGCGACTGCAGGACGAGATCGCAGGTCTGGCCGAGGCGGGGCTCGTTGGGCCCGGCGATAGCGAGCGCTATCAGCGCCTCCAGCGCCGGATGCTCGCACTAAAAGCAGCTTATGGGCGCGTTAGACGCTAGGGAGTTGTGAGAGAGTTGTACAGTGGCGGATCGGTTTCGGTGATCCGCGTTATAATGGCAGGTTTCCCGCCGTGAGTTTGCCGTCCCGTCGTATGGAGGCTTACGGACACGATCCGATCAGCCCATCCGGCGCTTTCCGACAGGAGCGAAATGAAGACTGCCTCGAAGAATTTGGCCGAACAGGTCAATCCTGCGTCCAAAGTGGCAAAAGCCAAAACAACCGCGACCAAGCTGTCTGAGAGCGAGCAAACGGCGGCGAAGTCGCCCTCGGTCAAAGGTGGTAAGCCGCAGGCGGCAGTTGACCAGGCATCCCCTGCCAAGCTGGTGCGCTCCAAAGGGAAGGCTGAAGGCGTTGCTGCTGCAACGCCAAGTCCGGTTGCAGCGACGGCTAGCCCCCGTGTGCCGGCAGTCAAGCTTGCGGCTGCCCAAACCAATCAGGCCATCGCTCGTGCAGGCCAGGGTTCCGGGTCCAGGAAGTCCGTCGAATTGGCCAACCCGAACCCAGCCGCACCGACTGTCGCGGTGAAGAGCAGCAAGCCCTCCGAAACCAAGGCATCGTCCGCAAAGTCTGGGGCATCCAGCAGTCCGGCAAGTCAAGAAGCCTCTGCCAAACTTGCCGCTTCCAAGGTGTCCGTTGCCAAGGTCCCGGTCGCCAAAGCTGCGGTTACCCAAGCGGCTGGTTCAAGCGTTGGCGTCCCCAAGAAATCCAAGGCGGCCGCGGTCCCTGCTGGCGTCGAGACCCAGTCGTCCCCGAAAAAACCAGCGCAGGCGGCGACCGCTGCCAGCGCAAAGGTCGTTTCCAAGCCAGCTGCGGCGAGCGCCGCCGTCCCCGCGAAGAAATCCACTGAGGCCAAGTCAGGCAAGGTGACCCAAGCGGCCGAGGCGACCAGGACCCCGAAGGCAGGCAAGGCCGAAACCGCGGAAAAAGCCGAACAGGCCGAGCAAGCCGTCAAATCAGCGACCAGTGCCAAGAGCACGGCCTCGAAGGCCGCCAAACCCGCCAAATCTGCCAAGGTCAGTAAGTCGCCAGTAGCCAAGAAGTCCGGTGAGGACTCTGATGGTTCGGGTGACGACGAGTTGGGCGGCGATGAGGTGGTTTCG
Source organism: Burkholderiaceae bacterium (assembly GCA_040401595.1). Lineage (GTDB taxonomy): Bacteria > Pseudomonadota > Gammaproteobacteria > Burkholderiales > Burkholderiaceae_E > RFPW01. The sequence goes on along the minus strand of JBBAOE010000001.1, from coordinate 207,881 downwards.
GGCGAGATTGGCGGTTTTGAAGATGAAGGCGACGGTGATTCGGCGCCGGAAGAGATCGTCGAGGTCGTCGTACCCAAGAAGGGAAAGAGCCGCAAGGCGAGTGAGCGTGCGCTGATGAAAGAGGCGCTGGCCTTGCCAGCGAGCACGCCTGAAGAGCAAGAGGCACGACGTAACAAGTTCAAGCAGCTGATTCGACTGGGCAAGGAGCGTGGATTCCTGACTTACGCCGAGATCAATGATCACCTGCCGCAGGATCTGGTGGAAGCCGAACAGATCGATTCGATCATCGGCATCATCAATGACATGGGGATCGCAGTTTACGAGCAGGCGCCCGACGCAGAAACGCTGCTCATGAACGAGAACGTTCCGGTCGCGTCCAGCGATGATGACGCTGAAGAAGAGGCCGAAGCAGCACTCTCCACCGTGGATAGTGAGTTCGGCAGAACCACCGATCCGGTGCGCATGTACATGCGTGAGATGGGCTCGGTTGAGTTGCTCACGCGGGAAGGCGAAATTGAGATCGCCAAACGGATCGAGGACGGACTGCGTCAGATGGTGCTGGCGATCAGCGCCTGCCCGACCACCATTGAAGAGGTTCTGAACTACGCCGGCAAGATTGACGCAGGCACCCTCAGGATCGACGAAGTAGTCGATGGACTGGTTGACCCGAATGCTAAAGATGTGAGCTTCGCCCCACCCCCTTCCCTCGAAGCACTGGAGGAAGAAGACGGGGATTCCGAGGTCGATCCGGCCGCGGCCAGTGGCAAGCAGCTTGAGGAGATGAAGAAGGCTGCTGTCGAAAAGTTCGCTCTCATCACTGAGGGCTTTGGCGCGATGCGTGCGGCCAATGAAAAGCAGGGCTACAAGAGTTCTGCTTACCTGAAGGCACAGGCCGCGATTCAGGAAGCGCTGATGACGATCCGCTTCACGGCCAAGATTGTCGAAAAGCTGGCCGATACGCTGCGTTCCCAGGTGGAGGAGGTGCGGACGCTGGAACGCGCGATTCTCAACATCAGCGTTGACAAGGTGGGTCTGCCACGCGATCTGTTTATCCGGCGATTCCCGGGCAACGAAACCAATCTGCGCTGGAGCGAGAAGCTCGTTGTCGAGGTGACCGAGCAGGGTGCGCCTTATGTGGGTATCCTGAGGCGCAACATTCCCGCCATTCAGGATCTGCAGCAGAAACTGATCGATCTCCAGGCGCGCGTGATGTTGCCTCTGCCCGATCTCAAAGAGATCAACAAGCAGATGGCGATGGGCGAGGCCAAGGCGCGCAAGGCCAAACGAGAAATGACCGAAGCCAATCTGCGCCTCGTCATCTCGATAGCCAAGAAATATACGAACCGTGGTCTGCAGTTCCTCGATCTGATCCAGGAAGGCAATATCGGACTGATGAAGGCGGTCGATAAGTTCGAGTATCGTCGCGGCTACAAGTTCTCGACCTATGCCACCTGGTGGATCCGTCAGGCGATCACCCGCTCTATCGCGGATCAGGCCCGTACGATCCGGATCCCGGTGCATATGATCGAGACGATTAACAAGATGAACCGCATCTCGCGCCAGATCCTCCAGGAAACTGGGATCGAGCCAGATCCGGCGACCCTTGCGATCAAGATGGAGATGCCCGAAGAGAAAATCCGCAAAATCCTCAAGATCGCCAAGGAACCGATCTCGATGGAGACGCCGATTGGCGATGACGATGATTCGCATCTGGGCGACTTTATCGAGGACACTGCGACACTCGCACCGGCTGACGCAGCACTTCATGCGTCCATGCATAACGTGGTCAAAGAGGTGCTGGATTCTCTGACGCCGCGGGAGGCCAAGGTCTTGCGTATGCGCTTCGGCATCGAAATGAGCACCGATCACACGCTCGAGGAAGTGGGCAAGCAGTTCGATGTGACCCGTGAACGGATTCGGCAGATCGAGGCCAAGGCCTTGCGTAAATTGCGCCATCCGAGTCGGGCCGATAAGCTCAAGAGCTTTCTCGAAGGCCAGTGAGCTCAGGCGCGCACCATCGGGAGGATCGCCAGGGCTGAGACGCAAGGGTTTCTTTGGGCCTATAGCTCAGTTGGTTAGAGCAGAGGACTCATAATCCTTTGGTCCCAGGTTCAAGTCCTGGTGGGCCCACCAACAGTGAAAAACCCCTGTCAGTGATGGCGGGGGTTTTTTTTGAGTATTATTTTATGCGACGACTGACTCATCGTGGCCTCGTCGTGAGCCCAGTGGCGCTATTTTCCTGTCCGAATTGATAATTAAATTAAAAGTGAGCATTGATGATGCAAAGCGATATCGAGATTGCGCAGCTTGCAAAAATGCAAAGAATATCTGAGATTGCGCGGAACAGTCTCGGTATTCCGGAGGACGCGTTGGAGCCCTTCGGGCACTACAAGGCAAAAGTCTCGTTATCTTATCTGGATCAGCTGAAAGACAAAAAAAACGGTAAATTAATTCTGGTGACTGCAATCAGTCCGACACCCGCTGGTGAGGGCAAAACGACCACGACTGTTGGCTTGGGAGATGGCCTGAATCATATCGGCAAGAAAGCAATGATTTGCCTCAGGGAGCCTTCGTTAGGGCCGGTGTTTGGTGTCAAAGGTGGGGCCGCAGGGGGTGGGTGGGCACAAATTGTCCCCATGGAAGATATTAATTTGCATTTTACGGGGGATTTTGCGGCGATTGCTTCAGCTAATAATCTGCTGTCAGCAATGATTGATAACCATATTCATCATGGAAATCAATTGGGTATTGATGTCAGCCGTATTCATTGGAAGCGTGTCGTCGATATGAACGACCGGGCCCTGCGAGCTGTCACGGTGGGTCTGGGCGGGCCGATCAATGGATCTCCCCGGGAGGACGGGTTCGATATTGTGGTGGCATCGGAAGTGATGGCCATTTTCTGCCTTGCCACTTCGATAGAAGATCTGAAAAAGCGTTTGGGTGAAATTGTCGTGGCTTATACCTATGATCATCTACCGGTATTGGCGAAGGACTTGAAGGCCCACGGGGCAATGACGGTGCTCCTGAAAGATGCATTAGCGCCGAATCTGGTTCAAACCCTGGAGAACAATCCGGCCTTCGTGCATGGTGGACCTTTTGCCAATATTGCTCATGGCTGCAATTCGGTCATTGCCACTCAGGGCGCATTGAAACTCGCTGATTACGTAGTCACTGAGGCAGGCTTCGGGGCAGACCTGGGCGCGGAAAAATTCATCGATATCAAATGTCGGAAGTCTGGACTGAGACCGTCGGCAGTGGTGATCGTGGTAACCGTCCGGGCCATGAAATACCATGGTGGCGTCGATCTCGCGAATCTGACGACCGAAGATACCGGGGCCCTTGATCGGGGCCTGGTCAATCTGGAGCGCCATGTCGAAAATATTACGAAAGTCTATAATCTTCCATGCGTTGTCTCGATCAATAAATTCACAAGCGATACCGCTGCTGAGATCGCTTTAATCGAACAACGAATGAAGAAGTTGGGGGTCGACGTCGTCCTCGCTTCCCATTGGGGTGAGGGGGGCAAAGGTGCTGCTGACCTGGCTCGATTGGTCGTTGAATTGTGCGAATCTGACGCGCAGCAAATGCAGTATGTCTATGATGATCAAGACACCTTATGGGAAAAAATCAACAAAATTGCAAAGAAGGTCTACCGTGCTCGTGAAGTAACGGCGGATTTGAAAGTTCAGGCTCAGATTGAAAATCTGCAGAAACAGGGGTACGGCCATTACCCGGTATGCGTTGCAAAGACGCAGAGTTCGTTTTCAACGGATCCCAAATCTCGGGGCGCACCCGATCATCATGTGATTGCTGTGCGCGAGGTTCGGTTGGCGGCGGGGGCGGAATTTGTTGTGATGGTCTGCGGAGATATTATGACGATGCCTGGTTTGCCCAAAAGCCCTTCCGCCGGGAAGATCGATTATGTTGACGGCAAGGTGGTGGGATTGTTTTAAACCAGTCCGCGTTCAGATGGTGGAGGGTTACCTTTCCGGTGGGAACAACGGGCCAGGAATGGCCTTTAATCTCGTGCCCCGGCGTTTGGGGGCAGATTGCTTTTTTTGATGGCTGGCCTCAGGATCTTAGGGGTCCTTTTTCAACCCTCGCGGTGGTGCGACAAGCTCCGTAACCCCCGGTTAGCCACGACTTGCGTTTGAAGATCGCTGTTTTCAGTCGGAACTTTGCTTCGTCTGCGGGTGGGGCAGAGCGTTATGCGATTGCCCTGGTGGAGGGCTTGTCGACAAGCCACGAAATTCATGTGTTTTCGCAGTTGCGGGATCATGATTTCCCGAATGTGCGTTATCGGACGGTGCCCCGGTTTTTGGTCCGTCCCCGGTGGATCAATCAGCTGTACTTCGCGGCCTTTACGTGGTGGGCAACGCGAAAAGGCTTCGATCTCATTCATTCTCACGAGAACACCTGGCATGGCCAGATCCAGACGGTGCATGTGTTGCCCGTCTGGTACAACCATTTCGCCGGGTATCGTGGGTTGCGCAGGATCTTGCGCTGGACGCAGGCGTGGACTAGTCCGCGTTTGCTCACGTATCTCGGGCTGGAGGCGGGCCGATTTCGCCCGCAGCCCGGCAGGCGGGTCGTTTGTGTCTCGCAGACTCTGCTTCAGGTCATGCAGGAGGTGTTTCCAGAGGCTGCGACTTCCCTGCGGGTTGTGCCTCCGGGATTGAGTGGAGTGCCTGGCCGCGTCTCAGAGCAGGAGCGGGTTCAGGCACGTCAGGCGTTGGCGCTACCGGCACAAGGGCGCTGCCTGTTGTTTGTTGGCAGGCAGTTTCGCAAGAAGGGGCTTCCGACCCTTTTGGATGCTTTGAAGAGTCTTGACGGGGAATTTCATTTGCTCGCCATTGGTTCGCTCGAACTCGAAGCGGACATGGTTGAACTGGTTCGCAGTCATCAACTGGACGGCCGGGTGCGGGTCCTGGGTTCGCTATCCGAGATGGAACTGGCCTACCGGGCAGCCGACTGCCTCGTTCACCCGACGCTTGAAGATACCTACGCGATGGTCGTCCTGGAAGCGATGTCACACGGCGTGCCGGTGATCGTGAGTTCTGCCGCCTACTGCGGTATTTCCGCTGAATTGGTCGATGGCGTGGATGCGTTGATCCTGTGCGATCCGCAATCACCGGCTGAAGTGTGTGCTGCGGTCGTTCGGCTTTTCAAGGATCAAGCGCTGCGTGAGCGCATGGTCGAGCGCGGGATTACGTTTGCCCGAGCGCGCGCCTGGTCCGAAGTCGTTCTTTCGTATGAGGCTATTCTTCAAGAGGCAGTGGCCGCACCGTGACGGCCTGGACGGATCAGCGCTGATGGCCATCCCCATTCTGATGTATCACCAGATCGCCCAGCCAGGCGTTCGCGGGACACCCTTGCGCGGCCTGGTCGTCGCACCTTCAATGTTCGCGCAGCAGATGCTGGCACTGCGCATCCTGGGCTATCGCGGACTCTCGATGCGGGAGCTGGAGCCCTACCTGAGCGGTGAACGTTCGGGGCGCGTAGTTGGCATTACATTTGATGATGGGTATCTGAATAATTTGCAGAACGCGCTTCCGGTGCTGCGCCGCCTGGGTTTCACCTCAACCTGTTACGTCGTGTCCAGCGAAATTGGCAATACCAATCGCTGGGACTCGGATCTGGGCATTGCTCAGGTGCCCCTGATGAGCCAATCCGATCTTCAGGCCTGGATCGATGCAGGCCAGGAGGTGGGATCGCATACCCGCAGCCATGCGAATCTCAAGAATCTGGACCCGCAGGAACTGGAATCCGAGATTTGTGGATCACGTCAGGAATTGGAATCGATGCTGATGCAACCCGGGGGGGTGCGGCATTTTTGCTATCCCTACGGCAGCTTCGATGGCGCAGCGCTCGCGATGGTGGCGAAGGCCGGTTATCGGACTGCGACCACGACGGCGCGGGGTCGGGTTCATCTCCAGCTTCGACCCGATCCCCTCGCCCTGCCGCGTGTGCTCGTAACAAGAACCACCACGTTCGTGCACCTCGCCCTGAAATGTCTGAGCAGCTATGAGGATCGCTGATCTGGTCGTCCCGAAGCTTCAGGATTGCAGACGATTGATGCCATCCAGAGCCGCGTTCTTGTAGCACTCGGCCAGGGTGGGGTAATTGAAGACAGCGTCAGCGAAATAGTCGATCGTGCCGCCCAGCGCCATCACCGCCTGCCCGATATGGACCAGTTCGGTCGCACCCTCGCCCAGAATATGTACCCCCAGAATTTTTCGTGTGTCAGGCTGGAAGATCAGCTTGAGCATGCCGGTGTGGTCGCCAATGATCTGCCCACGGGCGATTTCGCGAAAGTTTGCCTTACCGATCTCATAGGGCGTTCCCGCTTCGGTGAGTTCGTCTTCATTGCTGCCGATCGTTGAAATTTCCGGAACGGTATAGATACCGTAGGGAAATAGCCCGATTCCGTGCTCTTCCTCTTCGCGCACACCAAAGGCATGGCGGGCTGCAGCACGGCCTTGTTCGAGCGAGGTTGAAGCGAGCGACGGAAAGCCAATCACGTCACCGACCGCATAGATGGTCGGTACGCTCGTCTGGAAGTGCTGATTGACGTTGATCCGTCCCCGGTTATCCAAGGCGACGCCCGCGCGCTCGAGCTTCAGTTCAGTGGTCGCGCCGGTTCGTCCGATCGCGTAAAGCACTGTCTCGGCGTGCAGGGTTTTGCTGCTGCGCAGCCGCACCTCGACCGGGGCCCTTGCGCCTTCGACAACATCGACCCCGGCCACCTCCTCGCCCAATCGCATCGTCACCCGATTCTGTTGCGCGATATAGGTCAGCGCCGCCGAGATTTCGTGATCGAGAAATGGCAGCAGGGTCTGGCGCTTGTCGACGATCGTTACCCGAACGCCAAGTGCTGCGAACATCGTTGCATATTCCACACCAATGACCCCAGCGCCAATAACGATCATGGAGCTCGGAATTTTTCGCAATTGCAGAATGTCGTCGCTGACCAGAATTCGCTGCCCATCAAAGGTGATGTGCGGATCGCGTGTCGCATTCGTGCCACAGGCAATGACGACATGCTCGGTCTGGATGATCCGTTCATCGCCACTGCCGTCGTCAAGTGCGAGATGGTGCGGGTCGACGAACGATGCAGTCGCCTCGATCAATTCGATCCGGTTGCGGGCAAGCTGATTACGAATTACGTCGATCTCACTGCGGATCACATGTTCAACCCGAAACAGCAGATCCTCGATCTGAATGTCGTGCTTCACGGTATACGCGCTACCGTAAATCCCGCGCTCTCGAAAGCCTGACAGGTGCAGGACGGCTTCGCGAAACGTCTTCGATGGAATCGTGCCGGTGTTGACACAAACCCCACCGACCACCCGGCGGCGTTCGATGACGGCCACGCGCTTGCCCAGTTTGGCCGCTTGGATTGCGGCACGCTGGCCTGAGGGGCCCGAGCCGATAACAACGAGATCGTGTTTCATGAGGTTTGCAGACTTTATTTTCCTGAGTTATCCGGAATGCTCTAGGGAGTTGTCATTGGCGTCAACCGGGGGGACGGTCCCTCTGTCGGCATTTCGGTGGCCGGATACAACAAAGGATTCGGACGTCGAGGCCCGGGAAGCGTACAATCCGCGAGTGGCAAATCCGCAGCGTCGCTGCTTGTCCCGCTTTGCAGGCCTAGCGCGTCCGGTCTGCCCACCGTTCAACGATGATTCCAGACACTACGACGGCCGTTGCAGAACCGGTCGAGATGACCTTCTCAGACTTTTCGCTCGCTGAGCCCATCCAGCGGGCTGTTGCCCAGATGGGCTATCGAACGCCCACTCCCGTGCAGTCGGCCGCGATCCCCGTGGTCATGTCGGGCCGTGATGTGATGGCGGCGGCCCAAACCGGTACCGGCAAGACGGCGGGGTTCGCGCTGCCGATCCTGCAGCGCCTGCTGCCCTTAGCCAGTTCCAGCCCATCGCCGGCTCGTCATCCGGTTCGCGCACTCGTGCTGGCTCCGACCCGCGAGTTGGCAGATCAGATTTTCGTGAATTTCCGCGAATACGCCCAATTCACCCCGTTGCGGGTTGCATGCGTCTATGGCGGGGTCGACATTCAACCCCAGATCGCGCAGCTGCGGATGGGTTGTGAGGTTTTGATCGCAACGCCAGGGCGTCTGCTCGATCATGTTGGCCAGAAGAACGTCAACCTGAGCCAGGTTCAGATCATTGTTCTGGACGAAGCGGATCGGATGCTGGACATGGGGTTCATGCCTGATCTGCAGCGCATCATGATGCTGCTCCCCCCTGTGCGGCAGAGCCTGATGTTCTCAGCGACTTTTTCTGAAGAGATCAAGAAGCTGGGCAATACCTTTCTGAAGATGCCGCAGCTGATCGAGGTGGCTCGGCGCAATGCCACCGCAGACAACGTCACACAGCAGATGTTCCTGGTCGGTCGTAGCGATGAGAAACGCGCTGCGGTCGCCCATCTGGTGCGAACACGGGATCTGAAGCAGGCGATTGTGTTCTCCAACACCAAGATCGGTTGCGGTCGCCTGGCGCGTGAATTGAAGGCTGATGGCCTGAATGCTGAAGCGATCCACGGTGACAAGTCCCAGCAGGATCGCCAGAAGACACTCGATGCATTCAAGGCAGGCGAGATTACCGTGCTGGTCGCCACCGACGTCGCAGCGCGCGGTCTCGATATCGCGGAGTTGCCCGCGGTGATCAACTACGACCTGCCGTATTCCCCAGAAGATTATGTGCACCGGATCGGTCGTACGGGCCGGGCGGGCGCAAGCGGTCTGGCCCTGAGCCTGATGGTGCCGGGTGATGAACGCCTGCTTGAACAGATTGAAAAATTGATCGGTCGAAAACTCTCGCCCGAGGCTCTCGAGGGGCTGCCCGTGCGCAGCCGGGTGCCGGGTGATCACTCGATCGGGTTTACCGAGACTCGCCAGCGGTCGGCACGCGCGGATCGTTCTGAGCACTCTGAACGGCCCGAGCGGCCTGCGCGGCGGACTCAAGCTGATCGGCCTGAGTCGAACTACCGGTCTCGAGCCCAGCTGCCGGGTTGGTCGAGCGACCGGTTTTTCTATCAACCCTATGAGCCGTCGGCAGCCGCTGTTGCTGCCGAAGCAGCGAGCGCCGCTGCAGCACAGGGCGCCGCAGCGGGTCCAGCGTCCCGCGGGGTTGGTGGGCGGCGCGGATCGCGTTCCGTGGCGGCATTGCTCGGTGGCAAGCTACCCGGTTAATGCTGGGCGTTTAAGCTTGGCGTTTAAGCCTGGCGTTTAAGGTAGAGGCCAGCGGCGAGCCCACGCGGTCGTCGCCCAAGACCAGAAGGCCTCGATGCCTTCCGGTGAGGATGTGCCTCGATCGCGCGGGAACGCGCGCATGATCGGGGGGTCACCCAGTCCGAGGTGTTTCGCAGCCGCAGTCAGCCCGCTCATGGGATCGTGATCGTCGAGGGCGGGCGCTTGAGTCTGCTTGGAGAGTTTCTCGCCCGCGGGTGTCCGCACCACGGGGACATGCAGCGTACGCGGGAGCGTCAGACCGAGCAGACGCTGCAGGTGGCGCTGACGCGCAGTCGTGCCCAGCAGATCATCCCCGCGGACGATGTCAGTGACGCCATCGGCAGCATCGTCGACAACGATCGCAAGATGGTAGGCCCAGGTGCCATCGGCACGGCGCACGACAAAGTCGCCAATTTCGCCGGCAACATCCTGCTCAATCCTGCCAGCGGCACGGTCAGCGAACACCTCCGACCCGGGTGCGACCCGCACACGCCAGGCCAGAGGGGGTTGACTGATACCGCCAGAGCTTGCGACTTCGGCTGGATCCCAATGCCCCCCCGACCAAGGTTCCGGGGAGACCCCTTCGACCGGGTCTGGACGGCAATGACCCGGGTAATACAACTCGGTACCGCGCTCGCGGGGATGACCGTTTTTGGCATTCATGGTCAGGATGCTGGCCCGGCTGCAACCGCACCCGTAGACCAGGCCTTGCGCTCGCAACTGGTTAAACGCCTGCGCATGCCGTTGGCCGTGCGCGGTGGTTTTTTCCACCGCACCGTCCCAACGCACACCGTGGGCCGCCAATGACTGCACAATGCGGTCTGCTGAACCCGGAATGACCCGCGTCGTATCCACATCGTCAATGCGCAGGCGAAGGCTGCCCCGGTGGGCCCTGGCGTCCAGAGAGGCTGCCATGGCGGCCGCCAGGGACCCCAGGTGCAGGGGGCCCGTCGGCGATGGCGCGAATCGACCAATGTAAGGCGTCTGGGCTGGCATCGGACTCGATAAACTCCGGGCTTGAGGCCCCAAGTAATGACCACTCAGGAGCGATCCATGATGACACGGCGTCCCGCCCACGAACGAGGCCATGGCCAGCATGGCTGGCTGGATTCCTGGCACAGTTTTTCATTTGCTGGCTACCAGGATCCGAGTCACATGGGTTTTGGCGCGTTGCGGGTGATCAATGAAGACCGAATCGCGCCCGGGAGCGGCTTTGGCACCCACGGGCACCGCGACATGGAGATCCTGAGCTGGGTGTTGTCAGGTGAACTTGCCCATCGGGATTCGATGGGCAACGGGTCGGCGATCGTTCCGGGTGATCTGCAGCGCATGAGTGCAGGCCGTGGGGTGCAGCATTCCGAGTTCAACCACGCGCCGGACGCCACGACCCACTTCTTGCAGATCTGGATTGAACCCGCGGTTCATGGGTCCGAACCTGGGTATGAGCAACGCCACTTCCCGGAGTCGCAACGCCGCGGCTGCTTGCAGCTCGTGGCAAGTGCGGATGGCCGAGCCGGTTCGGTCACGGTGCAGCAGGATGTGGCTGTGCTGACAGGCTTGTTCGACGGTGAAGAAACGGCCCATTACAGCCTCGCTGCTGGGCGGCGTGCTTACGTGCACCTCGCCCGGGGGGCGCTCACTGTCAATGGGGAGCGCCTGGGTGCGGGTGATGCCCTCAAGCTGCTGGATGAGACTGGAATTGCGGTCACGCAGGGTCAGGATGCCGAGGTGCTGGTGTTTGATCTGGGGCCCGATCTGGTTCAGCCACACCGGTAACGGGCGTCTCCGGTCGGCTTCTACCCATCCACAGGGCGTTGGCGACGAGGGCGAGCAGGACAATGCCGCCGCCCTGCAAACTCGCATCGGTCGGACGCTCGCCAACGGCCAGCCAAACCCAGAGCGGCCCGAACAGAACCTCGAGAAGGGCTAGAAGGGAGATTTCCTGAGGGGCCAGGTGGCGGGAAGCGCTCACCATCAACATGCAAGGCAGGCCCAGTTGTGCCACGCCGAGTATCGCGAGCAGGCTCAGGTCCTGGGTGGTGGCCTGAAGGGGCCAGGCCAGCGGCACGGTCGCCACGCAGGACAGCAGTGCGCCGATGGCGACCGCCGGAACCAGATCAACTCGACCCCCCCATTTTTTCAGCGTAATCACATTGACCGACGCTGCCAGCGGGACGCCGGCTGCGATCGCCATCCCGGTCAACGCAGCGGCTGAAGTTCCAGTGGTGCCAGATACCTTCGCGGCAACCGCTGATCCCACAAGGTGGATGCCGATCTGGTCATGGACCATCCAGACGATGCCGCCAGAGGCGGTCGCGATCGCTGCCCAAGTTGTCAGGCTCAGGGGTTCGGAGAGGACGATACGGGCCAGTAGGGCCGACAGCAGCGGCGCGATCGCCAGAACCACCAGGGTGTTGGCCACGGTTGTTCGCGTCAGCGCGATCATGAAACAGGTGAACATGACCGCCCAGCAGGCCCCAGAGAGCCACAACACACCGCCGCCTCGCAAGAACGGGCGCCACCATCCGCGCGGATCCCGCGCGCAAAGCGCCAGCCCCACAAAAACCAGGCAGAAGGCAGAGCGCCAGAACGTGATCTCCACGCTTGCGGCAGCTTGCAGGTGGCGAGTCATCACGCCGGCAGTCGACCAGCACAGGGCACAGAAGACCAGGGTCCACGCAGCCCGAGCGCGGTCCTTGCCCGCCAGCGCGAGCGATGATCGAGATGAGTCCACAGCCGACCAGTATATCGGTGGTTGGCAACGGTAGAATTGGGTTTCTTTAAAACGGGTCTCATGGCCGCTCCCGACTTTCTCCATCTGCGCGTCCATTCCGAATACTCGGTCGTTGATTCGATCGTGCGAATCGATGCGCTGGTTGCTGCAGCCCAGGCGGATCGGCAGCCAGCGGTGGCCATTACCGACCTGGGCAATCTGTTTGGCTGGATCAAGTTCTACAAGGCGGCGCGTGCCGGTGGGCTTCAGCCGATTCTCGGCGTCGATGTCTGGGTCACCAACGATGCGGATCGAGACAAGGCCCACCGACTGCTGTTGATTGCGCGTAATGATGCGGGCTACCGGCGTTTGTGCGACCTGCTTTCTCGGGCCTGGCTGGAAAACGCTTGGCGTGAACGCGGCGAGATTCGTCGTGAGTGGCTGGAGGCGACCGATGGGTTGATCGCGCTCTCTGGCGCAGCCCAGGGCGACGTCGGTGAGGCCTTGCTGGCAGGACGATCCGAACAGGCTGCCCAACTCGCAGCCGATTGGGCACGCCGTTTCCCGGATGCGTTTTTCCTGGAACTCCAGCGCGCTGGACGCCCGACCGATGAATCGCATGTGCGCCTCGCCGCAGCGCTGGCGGCTCGACTGAATTTGCCTGTCGTGGCGACGCACCCGGTCCAGTTCCTCCAGCCTGACGAGTATGCCGCCCACGAGGCACGCGTCTGTATCGCCGAGGGCGAGCTGCTGGCAAACCCTCGCCGTATCCGGCGTTTCACGGAGCAGATGTGGTTTCGCTCTCAGGCCGATATGTCGGAACTCTTTGCCGACCTGCCCCAGGCGCTCGCCAACACCCTTGAGATTGCGCGACGCTGCCACCTGACCATGAGCCTGGGTAAGGCGCGCCTACCGGATTTTCCGGTGCCAGAGGGCTGGACGCTCGACGACTGGCTGCGGGCGCAGTCGCATCAGGGGTTGGAGCAGCGTTTTGACGTTCTGTATCCGCACGGTAGCTTGCCTGAGGCGGAGCGGACGGCCAGGCGGGCCCACTACGCTGCCAGGATCGATTACGAGTGCAACACGATCGTCCAGATGGGCTTCAGCGGCTATTTTCTGATCGTTGCTGACTTTATCAATTGGGCAAAAAAGAACGATGTCCCGGTTGGGCCAGGACGGGGATCTGGCGCAGGATCGCTGGTCGCCTATGCGTTGGGGGTCACGGATATTGACCCGATCCCCTATGCGTTGCTGTTTGAACGGTTTCTCAATCCAGAACGGGTCTCGATGCCCGACTTTGATATTGATTTCTGTCAGGACAAGCGGTGGCGAGTGATCGAATATGTGCGTCAGAAGTATGGTGCGCAGGCCGTCAGTCAAATTGCGACCTTCGGCACGATGGCTTCGAAAGCCGTCATCCGCGATGCCGGCCGAGTGCTTGATCTTCCTTATAATTTTTGTGATCAGCTGTCGAAGTTGATCCCCGTCGTGCAGAACAAGCCGCTCTCGCTCGCCAAGGCCCGGGAGGCCGAGCCACTGCTGCGCGAGCGCGAGGAAAAGGAAGATGACGTTCGCGGACTGCTTGAAATCGCAGGGCCCCTGGAGGACCTGACACGCAACGTCGGCATGCATGCGGGTGGCGTACTGATCGCGCCCGGGCGTCTGACCGATTTCTGCCCACTCTACAAGGCACCCGGCACCGACGCTGTGATCAGTCAGTACGACAAGGACGATGTCGAAGCCGTCGGTCTGGTGAAGTTTGACTTCCTCGGTCTGCGTAACCTCACCATTCTGGATCTGGCGGTGCGCTACGTGCGTGCGGCACAAGCCCGTTCCGGGATTGCGCCGGGTGACCAGTTGGACCTGGCGCGTCTTGCGTTTAATGATCCCGGGGCGTATCAGGTCCTGAAAGATGCCAATACGACGGCGATCTTCCAGCTTGAAAGCGACGGTATGAAGAAGCTGCTGAAGAAGCTGGCGCCGGATCGCTTCGAAGACATCATCGCGGTCCTCGCGCTCTACCGACCTGGGCCGCTGGGTTCGGGAATGGTGGATGACTTCATCCTGCGCAAGAAAGGGCAGCAGCCGATCGATTTTTTCCATCCTGACCTCAAAGCGACGCTTGAGCCCACGTATGGCGTGATCGTCTATCAGGAACAGGTCATGCAGATTTCCCAAACCATCGGGGGTTACACCCTCGGTGGCGCGGATTTGCTGCGGCGGGCGATGGGCAAAAAGAAGCCGGAGGAAATGGCCAAGTACAAAGGTACTTTCTTATCCGGCGCTCAAGAGAAGGGCTATGGCGCCGCCTTGGCCGAGAAGCTCTTCGACCTGATGGCGATGTTCGCCGAGTACGGCTTCAACAAGTCGCACACCGCCGCTTACGCGGTGGTCACCTACCACACGGCATGGCTCAAGGCCCACTGGCCCGCTGAGTTCATGGCAGCCACCTTGTCATCCGACATGGATGACACAGACAAAGTGATGTTGTTTGTCAACGATGCGCGCGACAATCGGCTGATCGTCCTCGGGCCGGATGTCAATTCCTCAGTCTGGCGCTTTGTCCCCGTGGGTGGTGATGGTGCGCCAGCGCGCACGATTCGCTATGGTCTGGGAGGTGTCAAAGGCGTTGGCGCCCATGCGGTCGAACATCTGATTGCCCGCCGAGAGCAAGATGGGCCCTTCCAGGATCTTTTCGATCTGGTCGCCCGTGTCGATCGGCGCCTCTGTAATCGTCGTTGCATTGAAGCACTGATTCGGGCCGGTGCTCTGGATACTCTGGCCATCGACCGCGCCCAACTCCTGGCAACGCTGCCGCATGCTATTGATTGTGCCGATCAGAGTGACGCACAGGCCGGCCAGGACAGCTTGTTTGGGTCGTTCGATGCGAGCTTCGACAAACCCCGGCAATGGGTGGTGGTTGCGCCCTGGACTGAACGCCAGCGCCTACAGGAAGAGAAGGCGGCACTGGGTTTTTATTTCAGCGGACACCTGTTCGAAGCGTACCGGGCCGAGGTGAAGTGGATGGTGCGCGGCCGCCTGGTCGATATTGCACCGGCGCGCGAACCGCAGTGGTTGGCGGGCACGATTGCGGGGCTGCGTACGCAGATGACTCGGCGCGGCAAAATGCTGGTTGTGACGCTCGACGATGGGTCAGCCAAGATCGATGTTTCCATCTTCGCCGAACTCTATGAACGGCACCGAGCCCTGTTGCGGGAGGATGAGTTTCTGCTCGTTCAGGGGCGGGTGAGCAATGACGAATACGCCGGTGGACTGCGGGTGACTGCGGACCGGGTGCTCGACCTGACAGGAGCACGGATGCAGTTTGGCCGTCGATTGCGCATCAGCCTGAACGGGCAGAGCCATGCTGGCCGGCTGCGCGATCTGCTGGCGCCGTTTCAGGAGGATCCGCAGGCGGAGCTTCCAGGTTGCCCGGTTGAGATCGACTACCACACGTCCACCGCCCGTTGCCGCCTCCTGCTGGGCGAGGCCTGGCGGGTGCGGCCCGATGAGGCGCTTCTGGGTGCGTTGCGCCAATGGTTGACCGCCGATGGTGCGGCGCTTCTCTACGAATGAAGGAGTGTTCATGACTTCGGGGCTGGATACCTGGACCCGACTGCTGCGCTACACCCGCCCCTGGGTGAGCGCTCTGATACTCGGTTTTTTTTGCATGATTCTCGCCGCTGCAACGGAGCCGGTGTTTCCGGCGCTCATGAAACCGTTGCTCGATCATGGGTTTGATGGCGCCCGGACCTTTTCTCTCTGGATGGTCCCGGTCTGCGTGATCGGTATCTTCGTGGTTCGCGGGGCCGCAACCTTTACCGGCAACTATGTGCTGAACTGGGTCGGGCAGCAGGTCTTGCGGGAATTGCAGCGCCAGATGTTTGCGCGACTGATGCAATTACCCTTTTCTGCTATGGGGTCAACAGGAGCCCTGATCACCCGGATCGCGCTCGAACCCAACCACGTGACGGCTGCCGCGACGCGGGTCCTATCCGTCGTTTTACGCAATGTGCTCGTCATCGCTGGCTTGCTGGGTTGGTTGATGTGGCTCAACTGGCGGTTGACGCTGATAGCCATCGTTCTGATTCCAGTGATCGCTGGGGCGGTTCGACTCTTTGCCAGCCGAGTCCGAGCCATTGTCGCCCGCCAGATCGACAATCTGGGCGAACTGACCAGTCTGGTGGAAGAAACAACCCGGGGTTGGCAGACGATTCGGGCTTTCGGCGGGCAGTTGCGTCAGCAAAAGCGATTCAATGCGATGGCTGAAAGGATGTTTCGGGCAGAGATGCGCCTGGAGGTGGCCACTGGGGGCCTGGTGCCCGTGACCCAGCTGGCTGCCGCTCTGGCGGTCTCGGTCGTGGTCACGATCGCGCTGGTTCAGGCCGATGGCGATCGCAATTCGGTCGGCAGCTTTGTCTCCTTCATCACCGCGATGCTGATGCTGATGGCGCCCATGAAACAGTTGGCCGACATTGGTGGATTGTTGCAGCGTGGGCTGACAGCCGCCGATGCGGTCTTCGAATTGATTGACCGACCGGTCGAGCCCGACACCGGGACGCATTCGATCGCACGGGCACAAGGTTTTTTGAGCTTTGAAGCCGTTCGGGTGCGTTATCCGGGGTCGGATCACGAGGCCCTGGCAGGGATCGATCTGGACATTCGCGCTGGCGAAATTATTGCCCTGGTGGGTACCTCAGGCGGGGGCAAAACGACGCTGCTCAATCTGTTGCCGCGCTTCGTCGAATCCTCGAGCGGTGTCATCCGACTCGATGGGGTCGCACTTGGGGACTGGACGCTGGCATCGCTGCGGTCGCAGATCGCTCTGGTAAGTCAGGATGTGATGGTGTTCGATGACACCATCCGGGCCAATGTCGCGTTTGGTCGGGACCAGCCGGTGCAGGATGCCGAACTGTGGGCCGCGCTCGAATCGGCTGCTCTGGCCGAGTATGTGCGCAGTCTGCCGAAAGGCCTGGACGCTCTGGTGGGGGAACGCGGGCAGTCGCTTTCGGGCGGCCAGCGCCAACGTCTGGCGATCGCGCGGGCCTTGCTCAAAGATGCACCGGTACTCTTGCTCGATGAGGCCACATCAGCGTTAGATAACGAGACCGAACGACTCGTTCAGCAGGCACTGATGCGATCGATGGAGGGCCGCACGGTGTTGGTCATCGCACACCGTCTGTCCACCATTGAGCGTGCTGACCGCATCGTGGTGGTGGATCAGGGGCGAATTCTGGAAATCGGTACCCATCGCGAGTTGATAGCCAGAGAGGGTTTCTATGCCCAGTTGCAGCGTTCAGGGCTCGGTGCCGAGCCCACCAACGGGGGTGGGGCCCTCCCTTCAAACGACAAGCTGGCGGCGGGCGAGATAACCGCGAATATTGATCATTAAGCGCTTGAAAAGATAGGCCAGTTGGTCGGACTTGCGCATCCTCGGCTTGATCAGTCTCGCTTGCTCCTGCACCAGAAGCGCCATCACCGAATCGTCCGTCAACGCGGATGTGATCAGAGTGACCGGAGGGCGCGCTGACTTCTTGAACACAAATGGCTTGCAGAGCGGTTGTTGATTGAAGCCTTCAAATGCAAAACCGCTTTGGGCTGCCATTAGAGGGATCAACCCCGAGAGCCGCTCATTGCTCAGCAGGTGAGTTTGCCAATAGGGCTTGATTCCCGAAAAGCATTCAGACAGAAATAGCAGGCTTTCGGGTTTCAATTGCTCGTTCAGGAAGTCCAGAAATGCTTGGGGTTTTTCAACATGTTCAATGACCTCCAAGGAAATCACGGCATCGTAGCGGCCGCTTTCAATTTCGTCTCGATTCAGAGTCCGTAATTTTCCTAGGTTCGAGACGCCACTGCTTCTGAATTTTTTAAAATTCTCTAACGCTACCATTGACGTCACCGACGCCTCGTAGTCCATATAGTCGACATCAAACCCGGCGCCCGCCAGGCGAATGGAATCCGATCCGATGCCATCGCCCACGGCCAGGATTTTCAAGTTGTGTCCCAGGCGCGTGCGTTCGGTGCAGAGTCGCAACAGAATAAATGCCGCCATCTGCAATCGGGCCGAGTCATTGTAGTTAGCAGCCAGCTCCAGGGCGAAACCGATACCGGAGCGGTATAGGTCATCCATTTGTTTCGATGGATGGTACGGCACCACATCGAAGGTTTTCATGTCTGCTCCGACAACGCTTCCGGCAATACGCTGCTCTTCCGAAACTTGTGAGGCAACCCATTCTGGTGACTTGCCCGTGGCCATGGCGATACTGTCGATCACACTGTCGAGGGCCAGCACAGCTGGGTTCAAACTGTTCTGCAGCGCCTGGGATGTCAGCTCGAACGGTAGTACTTTCGGCTTGTAGTCCTTGACCGCGCAAGCAATCGCCCGACTCATCAGCGAAGTCTGGTATTCGAGCGTAAAGCGATATTGCCAACGTTCGTAATTTTCCCGCGCCGCTTTCGATGTCTGATCGTACTGGTCGATGATTCGCTCGATCAAACGCACACATTGATCGGTATCGTCCAGGTCAAACTGGGAAATGGCATCCAAGGTCTCACTCGGGCCATCAAAGTCAGGGGCAATGACCGGGATGCCGCGGCTCAAAGCCTCTGGCACCGTCAATCCAAACGGCTCGGACCGGGCGCAAATGAAATTGATGGCCCTGCCTGAAAAATATCGGTAAGGGTCAGCGACTTTTCCCAGAAAGTGCACATAGGGCTTGAGACCTCTGCGTTTCAATAGACCTTCCACCAGACCGGTCTGGTCGCGCCGGCCGCCCAAAAAATTCAGATGCACATCCTGGCCTCTGGCCCGCAATGCAGCGGTCACCTCAATGGCGAATACCGGATTTTTGCGGTCGGTGGGCGCACCGATGAACATGAGGTTCACCCGTCCGTTCTGATGGGCACGCCGTGCGGGGGCGCCATCCCGGCTGGTCGGCGGTTCCAGGAATGGCGCGAGCACCGTGCTGTCGGGTTTTGTTGCCAGGGAAAACTCGTGAGCGTCACGGGTGCTTGCGCTGCAAAAAATCAGATGATCCGATAACGCCCCAAACCACCTTGCAAAAGCCCCCTCGGCAAGCCCGCCTTGGGGCTGCTCGGGGTTTTTTTCCTGCACCTCATGGATCGACCAGATGTGGGGCAGTCCTGATTTTGCCGCTGCCAGAGCTCCCTCCAGAAAGCTCGACGAATTTGAGATCACCAGATCGCAAGCATGCGATCGGAGGGCACCCTCGATCGCAGCAAATGTTTTGCTCGACAAGTCCAGTAAGGCTGCGGACGTATTGCCGTAAATCGATTGACGATCGAAGAAATCAATCGTTACCCCCAATCCCCGGAGCGGGTCGACCAACTCCCCCTTCTTGACCTTCGGCAAGAACACGATCGGCTCATGGCCCGCTGCCTTGATCAGTTTCACCAAGTTCAGAAGGGCAGTCTCGGCCCCGCCAAAATGCGCGGAATGGCTAAACAGCGCTATTTTTTTTGAAGGATTTTCTGTGGTCATGGGTCACTTCCGTTCAACCGTGCGCGCGAATCCGATGTGCGGGACGGTCGACCGCATGCGAGTGGCGCACCATCGGCCACCTCCCATCGTATGTTGCCCGATCCACTCGATGGTGACCCGGTGCCTTCGGGACCGGGTCAGTTCAAGGGTTCAAAGCAGTGGGTTGCGTTCATTCGATGCCAGGCCATGAGGGTGGCAGAAATTCTGCCGCTCATGCGTATGGCTCTTTCGCTGCGCATGAGGATCAGATGAATCGGTAGCGCAAGCAGGCTGCCAATCCCAATTCTCATCATCATTCGAAAACAACGAAACGATCCCTGATATTTTCGAGTGATATAAAACTTGGACAGCGTCATGCAGTAGGCGCGGCGGAAGGTCGTTCTCAACGAGGGTGTGCTGGATTCGCGGGTGTGGTGTTCGGCAAAGGCGTTGTTGACGACAATGATGGACCCGCCGGCTTTTCGTATGCGGATGCACAGATCGTCGTCTTCACCATACAGAAAATACCAAGGGTCGAAAAAACCGATGCTTTTCATGTTGCTGAGATTGAGCATCATGACCGCACCGGAAACAAAATTGACGCACAGTTCCCCATCCGGAACGATCGGAGTCTGGCGGGCGGATACTTCGGTACCGGCGTGAAATGAGGCGCCCTGAACCCCCTGCGAATCAAAGATCACCGGCGCGAGAATGGCGGCATCCGGGTAGCGCTGGGCCGCATGCCAAAGTGCTTCGAGCGCACCTGCCCGCAGTTGCGCATCCGGGTTGATGAGGAGCGCGAAGGGCGTTTGAACGGCTGCCAGTGCCAGATTGTTCGCGCGACCAAACCCCAGGTTTTGCCCCGCCGGAATCACCGTGGCGTGAGCCACGAGTTGGCGAACGACTTCCTGCGTGGGGTCCCGACTGTTGTTGTCAACCACAATCAGATGTTCGCAGGACGCAAGCGCGGGAAGCGACCATGGGAAGATGTCTGCGCTGTTATAAGCAACCAGAACGGGCGTGATGTCACGCTCCCACGGACGCGATTTCACGGTTAGACCGAGCGGCGTCCGATGCTGTGATGCTCCAGGCCCTTGGATGCCAAGGTTTGCGGCTGGTAGAGGTTGCGCCCGTCAAAGACGATCGGTTGCGCCAGCAGGGTGCGGATACGGTCAAAGTCCGGGCTCCGGAACTGGCGCCATTCCGTCACGACAAACAGGGCGCTGGCCCCGTCGAGGGCCTTGTAGGGCTCGTTCACCAGTTCGAGGCCTGGCCTTGCCCCAAAGGCTGCTTCGGCGGTCTCATGCGCCTCGGGGTCAAAGGCGCGTACCGTCGCGCCGGCATCCAGCAGTGCATCGATCAGAACCTTGCTGGGGGCTTCCCGCATGTCATCCGTATCGGGTTTGAAGGCGAGACCCCAGACCGCGAATCGTTTGCCTTCGAGTCCCTTGAGACCAAAGCGCGCCACGGCCTTGTCGTACAGAATCTGCTTCTGGACTTCGTTGGCACGGTACGCAGCGTCGACGACTTCAAGGCCGGATGCATTGTCCTGTCCCATTTTGCGCAACGCCTGCAGATCCTTTGGAAAGCAGGAGCCGCCAAATCCAGCCCCAGCGTAGAGAAATCCTGGCCCGATCCGTGGGTCCGAGCCGATCCCTCGGCGCACTTCCTCGATATCGCCGCCGAGGCATTCGGCCAATCGAGCCATTTCATTCATGAATGAAATACGGACGGCGAGCATGGCGTTGGCGGCGTATTTGGTGAGCTCCGCTGAACGGGTGCCCATCACAATTAGTTTTTCGTGGTTGCGCGAGAACGGCGCATAGAGCGACTTCAGCGCAGCGATGGCGCTGGCGTCCTCGCAGCCGACGACGATCCGGTCGGGCCGCATGAAATCGTCGATGGCGGCGCCTTCCTTGAGGAATTCCGGATTCGACGCGACCGAAAAGGCGATATCGAGCTTGCGGGCAGCCAGTTGGGCCGCAATCGTTTCGCGGACCCGGTCGGCGGTACCAACCGGAACGGTACTTTTATCCACGACGATGGTCGGTTCGGCCAGGTGTTGGCCAATCGTTCTGGCGACCGCAAGTACATGCTTCAGGTCGGCAGAACCATCTTCGGAGGGGGGGGTGCCGACAGCGATGAAGATCACTTCAGCCGAAGCGACCGCCGGCGCTGCATCGGTGGTGAACTGCATCCGTCCATCAGCCGTCGAACGATGAATGATGGCGTCCAGACCGGGCTCATAGATCGGAATCCGCCCCGCCCGAAGCCCCTGGATGCGGCTCGCATCCACATCGACCAAGGTGACGTGGTTGCCCATGTCGGCGAAACAGGCTCCAGTCACCAGTCCAACATAGCCAGCGCCAAAAACAGTTAATCGCATCGTCGTAATCCGCTAGAGGTGCCGATTGCAGCGTCAATCGCGCGTCATCCGCGCGACCGAAGCGGGTTGAAATGGCAAAATGAAGGCGTCGGGATGATACCGCGTCGGCGTTCAGGGCTGGCCAGGCGTCCCCCCATGTTTATTCGGGTTCGAGCAAAAGGTCCATGCGGCTCTCGGTCATCATTATCACCCGCGACGAGGTCCATCGTATCGGTCGGGTGATCGCCTCGGTCGCTTTCGCGGACGAGATCATCGTTCTGGATTCGGGCAGCATCGATGGGACGGTCGAACATGCGAGGGCGGCCGGCGCCCGGGTGGAACAGAGCCTGGACTGGCCAGGCTTTGGCCCGCAGAAGAATCGGGTCCTGGCGCTGGCTCGGGGCGACTGGGTCTTGTCGATTGATGCGGATGAACTGGTCACCGCGGAACTAGCCAGCGCGATCAGTGCTGCCATCCGCCGCGATGATCCAGACGCACCGGTGGCCTGGTGGATGGAGCGTCGATCGCGCTGGTGCGGGCGTACGGTTCGGTTCGGCGACTGGCGTCGTGATCGGGTGTTGCGATTGTTTAGACGCGGGAGCGCCCGGTTCAGCGACGATGTGGTTCACGAGCGGGTTCTGTGCAACGGGACTCAGGGGCGGCTTGTGGGATGGCTCTGGCATGACACGGTCGATACGCCCGCCGATGGCACTGAAAAAGCTTTACGCTATGCTCGTCTGGGCGCCGAGCGTCTGCGCCAGCGCGGCCGCGGTGGGCGCTGGTCCGCCATCTGGCACGCTGGGGGTGGATTCGTGCGTGGCTATATTCTGCGGTTTGGCTGGTTGGATGGTTCGACCGGCTTGGCCATTGCGACAACCAACGCCTATGCCACCTGGTTACGCTATCGTCTCGCAGAAGACCCGGCCTTCGAGTCCACCTTGAACCGGCCCCATCGATCATCGGGATCCCAATCATGACGACATCCGCTCCAGGCAACTCTCCCGAAGTCAACACGGCTTCAACAGCAGACCTGACGCTGAAGGGTGTGCCGATAGTGACCGATCCTGGCGCCCCGACCGAACGGTTTCCCCTGGTGGCCGACCTTGAGTCCTTACCCGGGGATCTGCGTGAGCGCATTCTGGCGGTTCAGGAAAAAGCCGGCTTCGTACCGAACGTATTCCTGAAGCTCGCGCGCCGCCCGGCTGAATTTCGTGCTTTCTTTGCGTATCACGATGCCCTGATGGACCGACCCGGCGGTCTCTCCAAAGGTGAGCGCGAATTGATCGTGGTCGCAACGAGCGCCGCTGCGGACTGCCTGTATTGTGTCGTCGCCCATGGCGCGTTGCTGCGGATTTTCGAGAAGCAGCCCACGCTAGCCGATTCGGTCGCAATCAATTGGCGCAAGGCCGATCTGAGCCCCCGACAGCGGGCGATCGTTGAATTCGCGCTGAAGGTTTCGCTGGATTCAGCCGCGATCGGAGCTGCCGATTTTGCGCTGCTTCAACCCCACGGATTGAGTGATGAGGATGCCTGGGACATCGCCTCGATCGCCGGTTTTTTCGCGCTCTCGAATCGCCTGGCCAATGCCCTGGGGATTGCGCCGAATCCGGAGTTTTTTATGATGGGGCGAGTGCCTCGCGCAAAGCCCTGAGCGGTGATCGACGCCGCAGTTCCGCCGCCGCCAATCCCCAGGTCATAGCAACTATAGCGGCGGCCTCTCGGGGTACCAGAGGCGAGGGCCTGGAGCGCAACAAGAGCCCAGTCAGGCGTTTGGCGGCTGGGTGTCGATGAACGACTGTCGGCGAAAGAGTTTGTCCGCGTATTGGCTCAGGGCCAGATTGTCCGCACGCCAATCGACCCCGGGAAAGCGGAAGTCGAGGTAACTCAGGGCACAGCCCGTTGCGACATCGGCCAAAGAATACTTGCCTTCGCAGCACCATTCGTTATCGCCCAGGCCGCGGGCGATCGCTTGCACCGCTGCCCGAACCTTGATCATCTGGCGCTCGATCCATTCGGCGCTGCGCTGTTCCTCAGGGCGCTGGGTGACTTCCAAGCGCGCGAGGATGGCCGCATCCATGAGCCCGTCTGCCAGCGCTTCCCAACACCGGACTTCGATCCGTGCCCGACCCTTTTCAGGAATCAGGCGATGGACGGGCGTCAGCTGGTCAAGGTATTCGACGATGACCCGAGAATCGAAGAGCGTTCCGCCATCCTCCATGACGAGGGTTGGCACTTTCCCCAGGGGGTTGAGCTGCGCAATCCTGGAGTCCGCGCGCCAGACGTCTTCGAGTTCCAATTGGAGCTCGAACCGCTTCTCAGCCGCGACCACGCGGACTTTCCGAACATAGGGGCTAGTCAGCGAACCGATCAGAATCATGGGTCTTGGCAGAAAAGGGGGAGCACCACGGACAGCCTTCAAAGTGTATCTCATCCACGATGAGCCCATGGCACCCTCGGTGCTAGGATAGACCGATCGACCCTGCGGTTTTCTCGTCTCCAAGATAGCCTTCTGCCATGCATCCCACTCCCACCTGCGCCCCATCTGACACGGATTTATCGGCCCCCCCACAGTCAATCCAGTCACCCGACGCTGCGCGGGTTGCTGAACTGAATGCACTCTCACCGCTGGATGGTCGCTATGCAGCCAAAGTCGAGCCCCTGGCGCATTGGCTCTCCGAAAGCGCACTGATGCGTGAGCGCGTTTATGTCGAGGTCGAGTGGCTGATTGCACTCGCAGATGTAGGGTCCGCAGATTTTCCCCGCATCGACGCCGCCGCCCGTCAACGACTGCGGGCGCTGGCGGCCAGCTTTGGGGAGCCCCAGGCAGCACGGATCAAGGCGATCGAGGCCACCACCAACCATGATGTCAAGGCGGTCGAGTACTTTCTGAAAGAGCAGGTGCGAGATGACGCGCCACTGACTGCGGCCTCGGAGTTCATTCATTTCGCCTGTACGTCCGAGGACATCAACAACACAGCCTATGCCCGGATGGTGAGCGGCGCACGCACCGACGTTCTATTGCCTGCAATTGACCGAATCCGATCGCGCTTGCGTACCATGGCCCATGCGTTTGCCGATCAGGCGATGCTGTCGCGCACGCACGGCCAGCCCGCAACGCCCACCACCATGGGGAAAGAACTGGCGAATGTGATCGCCCGCCTTGATCGCGCCCGCGACCGGATCGCCGCCGTGGAGTTGCGGGCCAAAATGAACGGCGCTGTGGGTAACTACAACGCCCATCTGGTCGCTTTCCCGGAATTGGATTGGGAAGCCTTTGCCCGCGCAGTGGTGGAAGAGCGGCTGGGGCTGGTGTTCAATCCTTATACGATTCAGATCGAACCCCATGATGATCTCGCTGAACTCTTCGACGCGGTCGCGCGCCTGAACACGATCCTGATCGACCTCGATCGTGACCTCTGGGGGTATATCTCGCTGGGCTATTTTCGCCAGCGACTGCGGGCGGGCGAGGTTGGATCCTCCACGATGCCCCACAAGGTTAATCCGATCGACTTTGAGAACTCTGAAGGCAACCTCGGAATTGCGAATAGCCTGCTACGGCATTTCGCCGAAAAGCTACCGGTCTCCCGCTGGCAGCGGGACCTCACCGATTCGACGGTGCTGCGCAACATTGGCGTTGCGCTTGGCCATGCGCTGCTCGGTTGGGAGAGCCTGTTGCGGGGCTTGGATAAACTCGAGCTCGAACCTCAGGCGCTGGCCCGCGACCTCGATGCCTGCTGGGAGGTTCTGGCCGAGCCGATCCAGACGGTTATGCGTCGTTATGGGGTTGAGAATCCCTATGAACAACTGAAGGACCTGACCCGCGGGCGTGCGATCGATGCAAAGCGGCTGCACGAATTCGTTCAAGGTCTGGAGATTCCCGCTGATGCGAAAACGCGTCTCCAGGCGCTCACGCCCGGAACTTATATTGGTATGGCGACCCTGCTCGCGCGGCGGATCTGATCGTACAAGCACCATCTTTCGGACGCTGACCTGTGGATGATCAACCGGCCCCTTCTCAGCCGATAGGTGATCGCTATGGGATCCCCGCGATCGGTCTGCATTGGGGGATGGCGGTCCTGGTGGTCGGGGGTTGGTTCGTTGGCTACTGGATGACCGATCTGCCGTTTTCTCCCCTCAAGCTGAAGGTTTATTCCTGGCATAAGTGGAATGGCGTTCTGGTGTTTGCGCTGCTGTTTGTGCGGCTTGCTGTGCGTTGGGTTCAACCGCCCCCTCCGGGTGAACCGACACCACTGTGGCAGACAAGGCTGGCCCAGGCTGCCCACGTCCTCCTCTATCTTCTGCTGGCCCTTGTCCCCTTGAGCGGCTGGCTGTACAGCTCGGCCGCTGGTTTCACGACCGTGTGGTTCGGCGTCTGGCCGTTGCCCGATCTGGTACCCAAAGATGCGGCGTTGAAGGTCCTGTTTCGATCGTTTCATGGCGGGTTCACGTACGCACTGGGCGTTCTTGTCGCCTTGCATGCCCTGGCGGCCTTCAAGCATCATGTTTTTGACCGGGATCGAGTCCTCGTGCGGATGGTGCCAGGGCTCAAGCCACGCCAGTCACGCTGACCCGGAGCGATCCAGCTGGATTCGGCCTGCCATTATTATCTTCGTTGAGTCATTCAATGCGCATGCAGCCTGACCTGTTGAGACAAATCAGGGCGTTGGCGAGGGCCTTCGTTGGCGCCCTGATGTTCTGCGCGGCGTTACCGACCAATGCGGCACCGATCGATTCCGCTCGTTCTCGAGTGGTGGCGACCTTCCGCCAGATGAACGTGCCGATCGAGGGCAACTTCAAACGGATCTCGGGGGATGTCGTGTTCGATGCGGCCCATCCGCAGGATGCCAAGGCGGTCCTGGAGATTGATCTGGCCAGCTTTGATCTCGGTCCGGGTACGGAGGACTATGCGCAAGAGGTTCGGCATAAGGACTGGTTTGACACCGCCCGTTTCCCTCGTGCCACGTTCACCCTATCCGGTGCTCGGGCACTGGGACCGGATCGTTTCGAGGCCCGCGGCAAATTGGCCTTGAAGGGACGGGTGCTTGATCTGGTGGCCACGATTGTTCGCCAGGTCGATGCTGGGGCGCAGAAGTTTGAGGGGCAAGTTCCGATTCGCCGACTCGCATTCGGCATTGGTGAGGGTGAATGGCGCGACCCGAGCGTCGTCGCGGATGAAGTCATCGTGCGCTTCCAGCTTGTCGTGCCAAGCGCAGGTGCCGCGGGGAGTCAGAACGCCAGACCTGCGGGCAGTGTATCGTCAGGCCGCAAGTAGCGGCCCGCTCTGCTGGGTTGGCTTTGCGAGCAGGCTGCGCTGCTCTTGGATGCAGTGTTTGTTTGAAAGATTGTCATCGTTTTTTTGGGGATTTCCATGTTTCGTCGCACGCTTTGCATACTGATGTTGGCCAGCGCTGGTCTGGCACCCCTGAACAGCCGCGCCGAGTTGGCGACCTATTCGGTCGAGCCGACTCATACGGCTGCAACCTGGGCTATTCCACATCTCGGAATTTCCATCATCCGTGGTCGGTTCGACAAGACTGCGGGCAAGATCACGCTCGATCAGATCGGGCGTTCCGGTACGGTTGAGATCACTATTGACGCTGCATCCATCAATGCTGGAAATCAGAAGTTTGAGGATCACCTTCGCAGCAAGGATTTCTTTCATGCCGAACAGTTTCCCAAGGTCACCTACAAGGGTCGGTTGAGCAAATTCGATGGCGATAATCCCACCGAGGTCGAGGGTGAACTGACGCTCCTAGGCCAGACCAAACCGGTGACGCTCAGGATCCTGAGTTTCAAGTGCCGGATGCATCCGTTTTTCAAGCGCGAAGTCTGCGGCGCGGACGCCTCCGCCACGATTGATCGCAGCCAGTTCGGGATGAACACCAGCGTCCTAGCCACCAGTGCCCGTGTTGACCTGATGCTGCAGATCGAGGCGTTGAAAGATCAGTGAATGGCTTGATCCCGGAACAGCTGCCCGAGTTCAGGGCAGTTCGGGCTGGCCATCGTCGCGTTTCTTGATCGGTTTGATCAGGTCCTCGCGCTTGAGACCCAACCACATGGCGACCGCTGCGGCCACAAAGACCGAAGAGTAAATCCCGAACAGGATGCCGATGGTCAACGCCAACGCGAAGTGAAAGAGTGTCGGGCCGCCAAAGATCAGCATCGACAGCACCATCATCTCCGTGCATCCATGGGTGATGATGGTGCGGGAAATCGTGCTGGTGATGGCATGGTCGATCACTTCGCGGGTCGTCAGGCCACGTTTGCGACGAAAGGTTTCCCGGATACGATCAAAGATCACGACGGATTCGTTGACCGAGTAGCCCAGGACCGCCAGGACCGCCGCTAGAACGGTCAGTGAGAATTCCCAGCCGAACGCCGCAAAAAAACCGAGGATGATGATAACGTCATGCAGGTTCGCGACGATAGCTGCGACTGCGAACTTCCACTCGAAGCGGATCGCCAGATAGATGACGATCCCGATGATGACGAAGAGCAGGGCCAACGCACCATCGGTCGCCAGTTCCTCGCCAATTTGCGGGCCGACGAATTCAACCCGGCGCAGTTCAGCCTGAGCTGCCCCAGGGGTACCTGAATCCGCTTTCAGGGCGGCAAACACCTGCTGGCTTTGCTCAGTACTGCCCAACCCGGGTTTGACCGGGAGGCGAATCATGACATCGCGTGAGGTTCCGAAATTCTGGACCTGGGGATCCTCGTACCCGAGTCCAGCCACAGTTGACCGGACGCGTTCGATCTCAGCCGTCTCCGGGTAGGCGACCTCAAGGACGGTACCCCCAGTGAATTCGATGGACCAGTGCAGACCGCGTGTCGCAAGGAATCCCACCGCTGCCAGAAACGTGATCAGCGAAATCACGTTCAGCACCAGGGCATGGCGCATGAAGGGGATATCGCGACGAATTCGGAAAAATTCCATGCTGACTCTGAGTGCTGGGCGGGTTCGTGCGCGCGGTTCTGAGGTTCTGATTAGGTGCCGGGTTTCCAGACCTGCCCGATCGAGAGGGCTGCGACCTTGCGCTGACGCCCATACCAGAGGTTGACAAACCCCCGGGAGACAAGGACCGCTGAAAAGATCGAGGTGAGGATGCCCAGGCAATGGACGACTGCGAATCCGCGCACCGGCCCTGAGCCAAACACCAGCAGCGCCAGTCCTGCGATCAGCGTGGTGACGTTGGAATCCAGAATCGTTGCCCACGCCCGCTCATAACCCGTCACGATGGCAATTTGCGGACTGGCACCATTGCGCAGTTCTTCGCGCACGCGTTCGTTGATCAGCACATTGGCGTCGATTGCCATCCCCAGGGTCAGGGCGATGGCCGCAATGCCGGGCAGAGTAAGCGTGGCCTGCAGGAGCGAGAGCAGGGCGATCAGCAGGAGCAGGTTGGTCGCCAGGGCCAGCGTCGAAAACACGCCAAACAGCGCGTAGTAGGACATCATGAACAGCGCAATCGCGGCAAAACCATAAATCGTGGAATGGAAACCCTTGGTAATGTTCTCGACGCCAAGGCTTGGGCCGATGGTTCGTTCTTCAACGATTTCCATCGGTGCGGCGAGCGCACCAGCGCGTAGCAACAGGGCGAGGTCGGTCGACGCCTGCGGACTGGGCATGCCAGTGATCTGGAAGCGTGACCCGAGTTCGTCTTGAATTGTTGCCACGGTCAGAACCTCGCCACGACCGCGTTCAAAGAGCACGACCGCCATCGGCTTGCGGATGTTCTCGCGAGAAACCTCGCGCAACACCCGGCCCGCCGACGCTTCGAGATCGATGGCGACCGCGGGTCGCTGGTTCTGGTCGAATGTGGCTTGGGCCCCTGCGAGTTGCTCGCCGGTAAAAATGGATTGTTTCTTCAGAATGACGGGCGCGCCACGGCCGATCGGAAACAATTCAGAGCCAAACGGGACTGGGGAACCGCCGCTCAGCGC
This sequence comes from Burkholderiaceae bacterium, assembly GCA_040401595.1. Taxonomy (GTDB): domain Bacteria; phylum Pseudomonadota; class Gammaproteobacteria; order Burkholderiales; family Burkholderiaceae_E; genus RFPW01. Next base: position 178,132 of record JBBAOE010000001.1, on the reverse strand, counting down.
TGCCTGCGCTTCCGGAGAGACATCGACCAGACGGGCCTCGAGGGTCGCTGTGCGACCCAGGATATCTTTGGCGCGCGCGGTGTCCTGCACACCAGGCAGCTGCACAACGACACGGTCAGCCCCCTGCTGCTGAATCACAGGCTCTGAGGTGCCGAGTTCGTTGACCCGCTTGTTCAGGGTCACGATATTTTGCTTAAGCGCGTTATCCAACACCTGAATTCGGGTTTCGGGTTTGAGCGAGACCAGAAGGCGCAGGTCCGTGCTGGTTCCGTCAGGCGGAGCTTCGGTGACTTGCAGACTTGGAATGTCGTCCGCGATCCGGTTTCGCGCGGTCGTCCGAATGACTTCGGCATTGGCATTGGCCCCGCTGTCGGACCGGAAGCGCAGTTCGATGGTTTCGCCTGCCCGCAGAATGCCGGAATGCCGGATGCCGCGTTCGCGCAGGATCGAGCGGATTTCGGCGGCATAAGCATCAATACGCTTGACGATCGCCGCCCGGGTGTCCACTTGCAGCAGAAAGTGCACGCCCCCGCGCAGGTCCAGCCCAAGGTACATGGGCAGGGCATGAATGGAGGTCAGCCAGGCCGGCGTTCGGGCCAACAGGTTCAGGGCGACGACATAACTGGGCTCCTGGCCCTCGGGCGTCAAGGCGCGGGCGATCGTGTCCTTAGCCTTGAGCTGGGTGTCGGTGTCTCGAAATCGGACTTTGACTGAGTTGCCATCAAACAGGAGTCCATCCTGAATGATGTTGGCTTCTTTCAGTACCCGCTCGACCCGGGTGGCAAGCGCCGCGTCGACCCGTGCCGTCGCGGCCACAGCCGAGACCTGAACCGCCGGGGCCTCACCAAAAAAATTCGGCGCCGTGTAGAGCGCACCCACGATCAGCGCGAGTGCAATCAGGAGATTCTTCCAGAGCGGGAAACGGTTCACGGCAGCTTCATGAATTCAGGACGGACAGGACTGGACTTCGCTGTTGGCGTATGGACTATTGGATCGCTTTGATCGTGCCCTTGGGCAGAACCTGCTGAACCGCCGATTTCTGGATCTGGATCTCGAAGACCTGATCCGGGCCCCGATCGGCGCTGAGGCGGGCGACTTCGACGCTGACGTAGGCCTCGCCGATTTTGCTGATCCGACCGACCATGCCGCTCGCCGCAAGGACTTCGTCGCCCTTGGCAAGCGAGTCGATCATTTGCTTGTGTTCTTTCTGCCGCTTCATTTGGGGGCGGATCATCAGAAAGTAGAGCACGCCAAACATGAGCACAATGGGCAGAAAGCTCATGACGCTTTCTGTCCCAAGGGCGCCAAAAGGGGATTGGGCAAAGGCGGAGGAGATAAACACGAGCAGAACTCCGGGCGCGAAAACCGTCAAGTATAGCCGCCGCTCTCAGCAACCCCGCGGGCGCGGTCCGCGTGGAAGCGTTCGACAAAGGTCTGGAATGTGCCTGTTTCGATGGCGCTGCGCATTTCGGACATCAGCGTCAGGTAATAGTGAAGATTGTGAATCGTTGCCAATTGGGCTCCGAGGATCTCGTTGACCTTTTGCAGGTGCTGGATGTAGGCCCGCGAAAAACCACCTGCGCAGGCGTAGCAGCCACAGCCCGGGTCGATGGGCCGGGGGTCAGCTCGCCAGCGGGCGTTACGCAGGCGCAGATCCCCAAACCGGGTGAATAACCAACCGTTGCGCGCATTTCGGGTCGGCAGGACACAGTCAAAGAGATCGATGCCGGCAGCGACCCCTTCGACCAGGTCCTCCGGTGTGCCAACGCCCATCAGATAACGCGGTTTGTTCTGAGGTAGACGGGGCGCAACATGATCGAGGATCCGCAACATCTCTTCCTTGGGCTCGCCCACCGAAAGTCCGCCGATGGCGTAGCCCTCGAATCCAATGTCTGTCAGGCTCGCCAGTGATTCGTCGCGCAGACCGGTGAACATGCCGCCCTGAACGATGCCAAACAGGGCGTTGGGTCGCTCGGCCAGTCCCTGGTTCATCCGTTCATGACTCATATGCTCAAACGCCGTGCGGGAGCGTCGGGCCCAGCGCAGGGAAAGCTGCATCGATTGTGCAGCCTCATCCTGGGTCGTGAGCGTGCCATCGGTTTCATAAGGCGTACATTCATCAAACACCATGGCGATATCTGAATTCAATGCATGCTGGATTCGCATGGATTCCTCCGGCGTGAGCAGGAGTCGGTCCCCGTTGATGGGGGACGCGAAGCGCACGCCTTGTTCTTCGATCTTGCGAAGCTTACCCAGGCTCCAGACCTGAAAACCGCCGGAATCGGTCAGGATGGGGCGTTGCCAACGATTGAAGCCATGCAAGCCACCAAGCGCTTCGATGACCTCGGTGCCGGGGCGCAGCCAGAGGTGGAAGGTGTTACCCAGGATGATCTGGGCGCCGACGTCTTCCAGTTCGCGGGGGCTCATGGCCTTAACTGCCCCGTAGGTACCCACGGGCATGAAGATTGGGGTCTCCACCGTGCCATGGTTCAGGGTCAGGCGACCGCGGCGAGCTCGGCCATCGGTATGAAGCAGGTCGAAATTGAGCATCAAGCGTTATCCAGAAGCATGGCGTCGCCGTAACTGAAGAATCGATAACCCTGCGAAATGGCATGCTGGTAGGCGTTCAGGATCCGCTCTTGACCTGCAAATGCGCAAACCAGCATCAGCAGGGTTGAGCGCGGGAGATGGAAGTTGGTAATCAGTCGGTCGACCACCGCAAAGGCGTCGCCTGGTTTAATAAACAGACGGGTCTCGCCCGCTCCGGCGGTCACCGCACCGTGGGTGCGTGCGGACGATTCGAGTGCCCGCAGCGAGGTGGTACCCACGGCGGTCACGCGCCGACCGGCCTGTTTGGCTCGGGCAATCGCGTCAACGGTCGCCTGCGGAATCTCGTAGCGCTCGGCATGCATGGTGTGTTCGGCGAGGGTTTCGACGCGTACCGGTTGAAAGGTGCCAGCGCCCACCTGGAGTGTGACCCATGCAACCTCGACCCCACGCTCGCTCAGGGTTCGCAGAAGTGCAAGATCGAAATGAAGGCCCGCCGTTGGCGCTGCCACCGCGCCTGGCCGAGCCGCGAACACGGTCTGATAGCGCGCCTCGTCACTCGCCTCGGGCCGGCGGGTGATGTAGGGCGGCAGTGGAAGTTCGCCCGCCTGGTCGAGGACGACCTGAATCTCCGCATCAAACCTGAGAATAAAGAACTCGCCGGCGCGCCCCATCATCGTCGCCCCAAAGCGTCCGCCAGGTCGCATCGGGTCAGCCCCGATCCGGTCGGGCCAAGGCATGTTGCCGTCCGGGTTCGCCTCGACCCAGATCCGACTTCCGGGCCCGGGTTTTTTGCTCGCACGCAACTGTGCCCAGACCGTGTGTGCATCGAGGATACGCTCCACCAGGACTTCAACCCGGCCGCCGGTTTCGCGCTGCCCATGTAACCGGGCCCGAATCACCAGCGCGTCGTTCAGAATCAGGAGATCACCCGCGTCCAGGCAGTCCGGAAGATCCCGGAATTGACGGTCCTGCATTGCGTTGGCACCCACTTGCAGCAGGCGAGAGGACGCGCGGTCGGGCAGGGGTATCTGGGCAATCAGATGCTCAGGCAGGTCAAAATCGAAGTCTGAAGTACGTTGTTGAATCAAGGTTTGGGGGCTCAGCAGGGGTGGACGGGAGGGGGCCGGATTGCCGGCTTTGACGATGTTGAGGGCAAAGATTGCACAACGTTCGGGCCGCTAGTTTGGCTTACCGGCGATTCCAGCCGATAATCTCGGTGGTATTCGTTGCCGGGGTGGCGAAACGGTATACGCACCGCACTCAAAATGCGGCGGGCGAAAGCCCATGAGGGTTCGATTCCCTCTCCCGGCACCATCCTGCTTGCAGTTGCGGCAGATCTTCGCATTTGTGCGACGCGGCAGAACATTTCATCGTCCTGACACAATCCATCGGCACTGTGGCGATTCTTCTTTCGAAACCCCGTTGCCCTGTGCTACGAGGTCGAGTTGACTAACCAGAGGATGAACGATGCGTATTGGAATTCGCAACTGGGTCGTTGCTGCCGCGTCGGCCGCCGCGCTTGCCGCGCCACTGCTGAGCGTTGCCAATGAAATCACCGGTGCCGGAGCAACCTTCCCAGCGCCGATTTATGCCAAATGGGCCGAGGCCTATAAGGCTGCGACCTCGGTTCAGCTGAATTATCAGGCTGTGGGTTCCGGTGGCGGGGTCAATCAGATCAAGGCCAAGACGGTGGATTTCGGTGCGACCGACGATCCGATGAGCGGGGACGATCTCGCCAAGAACGGTTTGGTCCAGTTTCCGGCGGTGATCGGTGGCATCGTGACCGTGGTCAACCTGCCGGGTATCCAGCCGGGTCAACTCAAGCTGGACGGCAGGGTCCTGGGCGATATCTTTCGTGGCAAGATCACCAAGTGGAATGACCCAGCGATTGTTGCAATGAACGCTGGTGCCGCCCTTTCCGACACGGCAATCACTCTAGTCTACCGGTCTGATTCGTCAGGAACGACGGCAGGCTTCACGGACTACCTCTCGGCCAACTCTCCAGAGTTCAAGAAAGAAGTGGGCGCCGGAAAGACGGTGACCTGGCCGGCCGGTGTTGGTGGTCGTGGGAACGCAGGCGTCGCGGCGAGCGTCACCAAGGTGGCGGGTTCAATTGGCTATGTGGAATATGCATTTGCCAAGCAGAACAAAATGACGCACCTCGGATTGATCAACAAGGCTGGCAAGCTCGTGCAGCCCGATGACTTGACTTTTGCGGCTGCAGCTGCGAAAGCCGACTGGAAGTCCGCCCCGGGATTCGGCATCAATCTGAACAACTCAGGTGAAGCCAATGCCTGGCCAATCACGTCGGCCACGTTTATCCTGATGTACAAAACAGCCGAGAAACCGGAACGTTCGGCTGAAGCGCTGAAATTTTTCCAGTGGGCCTATCGTAACGGTCAGAAAATGGCGGTGGATATGGACTATGTCCCGATGCCAGCGCCCGTTGTGACGATGGTCGAAGCCACCTGGGCGGAGATCAAGGATGCTTCTGGCAAGGCTGTATTGGCCAAGTAATGTGAGTCGGTTCATGCCGGACGTTGCCTGAGTGCCTGGGATTGAGGCGGGGGTGGCGAGGGCGTGACAATGGAGGGCGGTTTGAGAGCGGTGTCTTCCGGTGACGGGGGGGCCGCTCTTTGGTTTCTCTTCCCGGTTGATGCGGAATCAGGCGAAATCGGGGCGGCTGGCTGAGATCGGATCCATGGACGAAATGACCTTGACGTTGAACACCACTGCGAGTTCGAAGGATTCCCGGGCAGTGCAGGAGCAGGCCAAGCGGGTTGCTGCCTTCGGTTTTCAGGACCGAGTGTTCAAGGCGGTCACCTTTTCGTTCGCTGCTCTGGTGATGTTTGCATTGGCCGGGATCATCGTGTCCCTGCTGATCAAAGCCTGGCCCACGCTTGAGGCCAACGGACTGAGTTTTCTCTACGGCACCCGCTGGGCTCCCAACGAAGAGGTTTATGGTGCCGTGATCGCCATTTATGGCACCTTGGTCACGTCCGGTATCGCTCTGGTGATCGCGGTGCCAGTCAGTTTCGGGATTGCCATTTTCCTGACCGAGACCTGTCCGACCTGGTTGCGTCGCCCGCTGGGGACATCGATTGAGTTACTGGCGGGCGTGCCATCGATCATTTTCGGATTCTGGGGCTTATTCGTTTTTGCCCCTGTCTTTCAAGAGTACGTTCAGCCGGTTCTGGCAGCGACGCATCTGCCGCTGTTTTCGGGTCCACCGCTGGGAATCGGGATCCTCACGGCTGGTGTCATTCTGGCCCTGATGGTGATCCCGTTTATTGCATCGGTGATGCGCGATGTGTTTGAGACCGTACCGCCCGTTCTCAAGGAATCTGCGTATGGACTGGGTTGCACGACCTGGGAGGTTCTGCGCAACATCGTATTGCCCTACACGCGTGTCGGCGTCGTGGGCGGGATCATGCTGGGCTTGGGCCGTGCTCTAGGCGAAACGATGGCGGTGACATTCGTGATTGGTAATGCCAACCGGCTGGCGCCCAGTCTCTTTGCGCCCGGTAATTCGATCGCGTCGACTCTGGCGAATGAATTCGCCGAAGCCGCTCCAGGCCTGCATGTATCGAGCCTGTACGCCTTGGGCCTGGTTTTGTTTTTGATTACGTTCATCGTCCTCGCCGCAGCGAAGTGGTTGATTCAGAGCGGTGAACAGGCAGCTGGTTCCAAGTGAACCCGAGAGCGAACCCAAAAGCGAATCAAGGAATTTGAAGATGAGTTCGCTATACCTGCGCCGAAAATCTGCGGACAAACTCGCTCTCGTGCTGTCGATGTTGGCAGTCGTTATTGGGCTGAGTGCGCTGTTGTGGATTTTGTGGACCCTGTTTTCCAACGGTCTGGCAGCGTTAACACTCAATTTTTTCACACAGTCGACGCCCGCCCCAGGCACGGAGGGTGGTGGCATGGCCAATGCCATCGTCGGCAGTCTGATGATGGTTGGCATTGCAACTCTGGTGTCGACGCCGATCGGTATTTTGGCGGGTGTTTACCTCGCCGAATACGGCGATCGGTCCAAGTTCGCATCGACCACCCGATTTGTGCTGGACGTCATGCTTTCGGCACCCTCGATCGTTGTGGGCCTCTTCGTCTACGCCCTCGCCGTCGCTACCTTGCGGCACTTCTCCGGCTGGGCCGGAACCCTAGCGCTAGGCCTGATCGCCGTCCCGGTCATCGTGCGGACAACTGAGAATATGTTGCGTCTGGTGCCCGGAAGTTTGCGCGAAGCGGCGTTTGCATTGGGTGCTCCAAGATGGAAGGTTGCCATTGTCGTGACCTTGCGTGCTGTCCGGGGTGGGGTGGTCACCGGTGTGCTGTTGGCGCTGGCGCGAATCACCGGCGAAACGGCCCCCTTACTATTTACCGCCCTGAACAATCAGTTTTTCTCGCTCAATATGTCTGGGCCGATGGCCAATCTGCCCGTGGTGATTTACAACTTCGCCATGAGCCCCTATGAAAACTGGCAGTCATTGGCTTGGGGCGGGGCAGCCCTGATTGCTCTGGTTGTGCTTGGTATTAACATCGCCGCCCGCCTTGTCTTTAGCGACAAGGTTCAGGCCTGACCTATTGACCGGAACTCACGATGGTTGAAACCGCTGCTGCTCCTGCCCCGACCGCGCCTTCGCTGACCGATGTGGCGCTCCAGGTGCGTAACCTGAACTTTTTCTACGGAAAGTTCCAGGGTTTAAAAAACATCAATCTCGATATCGCCAAGCACAAGTGCACCGCCTTTATCGGGCCATCCGGCTGTGGCAAGAGCACCTTGCTGCGGGTATTGAACCGGATGTACGACCTCTACCCGGGGCAGCGCGCCGAGGGGCAATTACTCCTGAATGGCGTGGACGTTCTAAGTCCTGATCAGGATCTGAACATGTTGCGCGCTAAGGTGGGGATGGTGTTTCAGAAACCCACTCCATTTCCGATGTCGATCTACGAAAACATCGCGTTCGGGGTGCGTCTCTACGAGACGCTCTCGCGTCCCGAGATGGATAACCGGATCGAATGGGCCTTGCGCCGCGCAGCGCTTTGGGACGAAGTCAAAGACAAACTTGGCAAGAGCGGATTGAGTCTTTCCGGGGGGCAGCAGCAGCGTCTCTGTATCGCTCGCGGTGTCGCGGTCAAGCCGGAAGTGTTGCTTCTGGATGAACCAACATCGGCGCTGGACCCGATTTCGACTGCCCGTATCGAGGAACTCGTGGTCGAGCTCAAGAACGATTACACAATCGCGATCGTGACGCACAACATGCAGCAGGCGGCCCGCATCAGTGACTACACCGCCTATATGTACCTGGGTGAAATGGTCGAATTTGGCGAAACCAATCAAGTGTTCATCAAGCCGCGCGAGAAGCGCACGGAAGACTACATCACCGGACGATTCGGCTGACTCGGTCGAGCCCTGAGTGTCTGATCCAGTCCCGACGAATCCATCTTCAGCAACATCGAGATTCCATGCCACACGATCACACGGTCAAAGCGTTTGATGAAGATATGGAACGGGTGCGTTCAATCGTTGTTGCAATGGGTGGGCTGGTTGAAAAGCAGTTCACGCGAGCGCTCGACGCAGTGCGTTACGGTGATCTGCGGTTGGCCTCGCTCGTACTGGCCGATGAAACCATGGTCAACCAGATGCAGGTCCAGGCTGATCTGCTCTGCAATCAGGTGATCGCGCGTCGTCAACCCATCGCGATCGATCTGCGTGAGTTGATTGGCGCTATCCACACGATCCATGACCTTGAACGGATCGGTGACGAAGCCAAAAAAATTGCGTTGCGTAGCAAGGGCATCGAAACCTACACGGATCGCGCATCGCTGCCGCTCGAGCGGGTCGCGACCATGGCGGAGCACGCCCGCGCCATGCTCGGGCGTGCTCTCGATGCCATGGTGCGCCACGATGCCTCGCTGGCTGCGACCGTGCCGGACCTGGATGTCGAAGTCGATAGCGAGCGCGATGCGCTGCAGGAAAACCTGTTGGCTCGGATGGGTACCGATTCAGGAGCGATTGCGGCCGCTCTGGACGTCATGTTCGTTGTGCAGTCCATCGAGCGAATTGGCGATCATGCGAAAAACCTGGCGGAATACGTGATCCATATCGTCGAGGGGATTGATACCCGGCATACCCGTAGCGTCGGCAACGGCGCTTCCTAGCTCTCCGGGCTCAGGACCCAAGCCCTGCGTCGCTTGTAACGACGGGGACTGGGCGGGATGATGACGAGGATTGACTACTGTAACCACTTAACCGAATTCGGGCCATGCGCTTGCAGAGCGGGGGCCAACGTGGGGTTTCAGTCGGAGAGCTCGCGATGTTCGATCAGGCGCTCAGCAGGCCAACGGATTGCAAAGCGGCTTCCCTGCCCTAGTTTGCTGGTGACGTCGAGAGTCGCCCGATAGCGCTGTAGCGCATGTTTGACGATGGCAAGACCGAGCCCGGTTCCGCCTGAATCACGGGATCGTCCGCGGTCTACCCGATAAAATCGCTCGGTCAGTCGGGGGAGATGTTCGGCAGCAATCCCGATTCCAGTATCGGTTACGCAGAGCATGCCGTCGGCACCCTGCTTTCCCCAATCAATCCTGATCTCACCGCCATCTGGGGTGTAACGGACCGCATTGGTCAGCAGGTTGCGCACAACCGTTTGGAGATCGCTTGGGTCAGCCTTGATCCAACGTGGTCCGTTCAAGCTCAGGCGGATCTCGTGCCGGCCGGCCGACAAGGCCTGGGCATCCCCAATCAGAATCGTGAGCAGCGCGTGCAGGTCGATCGTCGTCTCTTCCCCCGCCCGAATCAAATCGTGTTCCAGTTTGGCAAGAATAAGAAGGTCTTCGATCAGACGGCGCATGGTGTCACTTTGCTTCAAGATCGTATCAAGATACTGACGCCGAGAGGCATCATCCAGATCGATATCGAGCATGGTCTCGACAAATCCTGAGATCACCGTCAAGGGAGTGCGAATTTCGTGCGAAATATTGGCAACAAAATCCCGGCGCATATTGTCCAGGCGGCGTTGTTCGGTGACGTCATGGATGATCAACAGGTGGTGCGTTTCATCGGACCGAAGCATCTGCATCACATGCCGCAGCTCAGGATGTTGTGGCAGCGAGAGTTCCAGCGGTTCGCGTGCTGACTGCTCAAGCCACGTGCTGAATTCCGGGTCGCGGACAAAGTGATAGATCGGGCGACGAAACCCGACGATTCCAAGCAATCCTTCAGCAGCGCGGTTGTACCACTGGACCTGGTTCGACCGGTCGAGCACGATCAGCGAATCTGGCATCCGATGGACTGCAGCCCGAACCCGCTCCAATTCGGCTGACATGTTGGAACGGGTTTCGTACTCGTCGCGGGTGAACCGGCTCAGACGGTCGAACGCCTGCCCCCATCGCCCCAGACCGAGGGGTAGCGTTCGTTGCTTGGGAAGGGCCAGCCAGTAAAGCAATCGCCCCAGGTACCATCCGTGCCAGCAAAGATAGCCAGCGAAACTAAGGCCGAGCGTCCAGGCGGCGGCCACCGGCCCGAACAATTGTCCAGCGATCAGACCTGTCAGAAGCAGAACGGCGATATGGAAGAATGTCTTGGCCAGTGGGCCTCCTAGGCCGGCAGAAACCGGTAACCGCCGCCGCGTACTGTTTCAATCAGTCGGTCATGGCCCGAGGGTTGGAGGGCGAGCCGTAAGCGGCGGATATGAACGTCGACGGTACGCTCTTCGATAAAGACGTGGTCACCCCAGACCCCGTCGAGGAGTTTTCCTCGTGACAAGACTCGATCCGGATACCGCATGAGGTAGTGGAGCAAGCGGAATTCGGTGGGGCCCAGCTTGAGCGTCTGGCCAGCGGCTGTGACCCGGATGGTATCGGGTTCAAGACGCAGGCCGCCGATTTCGACCGGGTCCTGGCTCGCTTCCGGAGCGCTGCGGCGCAGCAGCGCCCGCACTCGAGCGAGCAGTTCGCGGGGTGAAAACGGCTTTGTCATGTAGTCGTCTGCGCCCGAGTCGAACCCTTGCAGCTTGTCCGATTCCTCGGCACGAGCGGTCAATAGGATGATGGGCAGGTCGCGAGTCCGCGCTTCTGACCGCAGACGTTTGGCGAGGTCAACGCCGGATAGATCCGGCAGCATCCAGTCGAGCAAAATCAGGTCAGGCAGTGCCGCATCGATTTCCCGACGCGCAGAGGCCGCATCAACGGCCATGATGGGGGTATAGCCGGCGTGCCGAATATTGACGGAAATCAACTCTCGAATTGCAGGTTCATCTTCGATGATCAGGACTTTGGCGCTCACGGCTCGGATCCGGTAGTTGCAATCAGCTTGTCACATTATCGGCCTTGTATGACGCTCGCGTGACGCTCGGAATTTTTGCTGCGTCGCGGCATGACGGATGGTCTATCGTTGCACCCATGATAAAACATACCTCTTCAGCCGAGATCCTGGTGACGGGTGGGACCGGTTATATCGGCTCTCATACTGTTCTCGAATTGATTACAGCTGGGTTTCGTGTGGTTGTGGTCGATAACCTGTCCAATTCCAGCGAGCAGAGCCTGCAGCGGGTCAGGGCGCTGACTGGCCAGGAGATACCGTTCATCCAGGCCGACCTGCGCGACCGTAGCGCAATGGCGGCACTCTTTCGATCACATCATTTTGATGCGGTCATCCATTTTGCTGGCCTCAAGGCAGTCGGTGAATCGGTAGCCCAGCCTGTTGCGTACTGGGACAACAATGTCGGCGGCACGCTGGTGCTTCTGGAGGCCATGACACAGGCTCACGTGCGGCGCATGGTTTTTTCCTCCTCAGCCACGGTATATGGCGATCCGCAACGGGTTCCCATCGCTGAAGAAGCCGCACTCGGGCCTACCAATCCCTACGGGCGCACCAAAGCCTGTATCGAAACCATCCTCAGTGATCTGGCTGCGAGCGATCCGAACTGGGCTATTGGCGCCTTACGCTACTTCAATCCGGTCGGAGCCCATGCGAGCGGACAGATCGGTGAAGATCCCCGGGGGATCCCCAATAACCTGATGCCCTTTATTGCCCAAGTGGCGGTCGGTCGCCGCGATCGTCTTTCGGTGTTCGGGGGCGATTGGGACACCCGAGATGGCACGGGCCTGCGTGACTACATTCATGTGGTCGATCTGGCACTGGGCCATGTGGCCTCGGTTCGACGTGTGCTGGAAGTCGATGGGCATTGGACCGTGAATCTTGGCACTGGTAACGGATATACCGTTCTCGAAGTGATTCGCGCTTTTGAGCAAGCCAGCGGGCGCGAGGTCCCGTTCCAGATCGTCGATCGGCGCCCAGGGGATATCGCCAGTTGCTACGCCGATCCCGCACGCGCTCTGGCGTTGCTGGGTTGGCGCGCAGAAAGACCGCTGGATGCGATGTGCGTCGACCACTGGCGCTGGCAGTCCAACAACCCTGCCGGCTTCACGCACACAACGCCCTGAGATCAAACTTCCAGATTGTCGATCAGGCGCGTCGCGCCGAGCCTAGCCGCTGCCAGGACAACCAGGGGCTCTGCTCTCGCGGCATCTGCGAGACTGGGCGGGAGCAGGTCCGAGCGGCGACGCACCGCGACATAGTCCGGTACCCAGCCCAGTTCGGATAACCGTTCGATGGCCTTCTGTTCAGCTGCCTGGGCTTGCAGCCAGATTGGCTCCCTGTCTCTGGAGGGGCTGGCGTCTGATGGCTCCTTCGACTTCGACTTCGGGTTCGTTTCGTTCCCGGACGCGCGCAACGCAGTACCGCTCGCGCGCAAGCCTTCCGCCGTTTCACGCAGGATCTGGTAGAGCGCCGGCGCCCGGGCGCGGTCCTGAAAAGACAGATACCCATTGCGCGACGAAAGCGCCAAGCCGTCCGCTGCCCGGACGGTTTCCGCTGGGACGATTTCGGTCGGTAAAGCCAATTGCTCGGCCATCCGGCGCAGGACCATCAGCTGCTGGTAGTCCTTTTTGCCGAACACAGCAACCATTGGTTGCACGCAGTTGAAGAGTTTCAGCACGACGGTCGTTACGCCGATGAAAAATCCTGGTCGAAACTCACCTTCCAGAATGTTACCCAAGCCCTCTGGGGGCAACACGCGGTACTCCTGGGGAACCGGGTATAGCTCGCGTTCGTCTGGGGCGAACAGGACGTAGACCCCTTCACGTTCGAGTTTCTCGCAATCGGCTTCGAATGTGCGGGGGTACTGATCGAAATCTTCGTTTGGAGTGAACTGCAGACGATTGACAAAAATCGATGCCACGACCGGGTCGCCCAGACGACCAGCGACCCGCATCAGCGACAGGTGACCCTCATGCAGATTGCCCATGGTCGGTACGAACGCTGTCCTCAGCTGCCCGCGCAATTGAGCGCGCAGGTCAGCAATCGTTTTGACGATCTTCATCGAGAGGTGGGACGCTTTCGCATGGGCGGGATCGCGGTCGGTACCATTTTCAGAAACTGTGTTCTGGCCCAGGGAAGACACCGGAACGCACGGCTTGTACATAAGCCGCAATCGCGTCCGTAATGCCGGGTTGGCCGGTGAGGAAGTTTTTTGAGAAACGGGGGCGAACGCCGGTACTGATGCCAAGTAGGTCATGCAGGACCAGTACCTGGCCCGAACATTCGACGCCCGCACCGATCCCGATCGTTGCCACAGCGGCACGCTTTGCATTCGGGGCTGCCAGCGCTGAGGTGATCTCGGCCGCGAGTGCAGCCGGAATCATTTCCATCAGCACCAGACTTGCGCCGGCGTCGCCTAGCGCCAGAGCTGCGGTCTTCAGGCGTTCAGCTTCCTGAGGGCTGCGTCCCTGAACCCGGTAACCACCGAGCGCATGGACCGATTGTGGGGTGAACCCGATGTGCGCACAGACCGGGATCCCACGGGTGACCAGAAACTCGACCGTGGGTACGATCCACGATCCGCCCTCGAGTTTGACCATCTGGGCGCCGGCAGCGAGTAACCGCGACGCCGCTTCGAACGCCTGCGCAGGGCTGGACTCGTAACAGCCAAACGGAAGATCAGCAACCACCATGGCATACCGGGCACCAGCCGCGACACATCGAACGTGATAAGCGATCTCGTCGAGGCTGACCGACAGGGTGTCGTTCTTGCCCTGCAGAACCATCCCGAGTGAATCACCGATGAGCAGGATATCGACCTGGGCCGCGTCGAGCAGTTGCGCAAAGCTGGCGTCATAGCAGGTCAGCATGGCGATGCGCTCGCCCACTTCACGCATTTGTGCCAGCCGGTGGAGGGTCACTCGGCGCCGCTGCGTATTCGCATCGGAACCGGGGGAGGTGCCAGAGTCTGCGCTGGTCAGACCGCGAGGCCGAGAGTCGAGAGGCGTTGTACTCATGGTGCCAGCCCGTCAAATCGCAGTGTTGAAAAATTCACGTCGGCCGCGCATGGTCTGGATCTGGCGGATCAACAACGCAAAATCGTCATCCCGTTCGCTAGGGTTCAGGCGCTCGGTGTTGATGATCAGCAGGGGGCTGGTGTCGTAGTGATGAAAGAAACGACTGTACGCATCCGACAGCCGCCGAAGGTAGTCCTCGGTGATCGTGACTTCGAAATCAAGCCCGCGCCGCTGGACACGCTCAATCAGGGTCTCCGCCGGCGCTTGCAGATAAATCACGAGGTCAGGGACCGGAGCCTGCGCTTGCAAGCCTTCAAAGATTCTTCGGTAAAGCGCCAGTTCTTCGTCATCCAGAGTCAGCTGTGCGAACAAGGGGTCCTTGTCGAGCAGAAAATCAGCCACCACCATCTGTTCAAACTGGTGGGACTGTGACATTTCCCGGAGTTGTTCCAGACGCTGAAATAGAAACGACAGCTGGGTCGGCAGTGCCCAGCGTTCGGCGTCCCGGTAGAAACGCTCGAGGAACGGGTTGGCTTGCGGCTGCTCGAGGAGGACGCGCCCGTTGGTATGGTTGGCTAATCGGCGCGCGAGCGAAGTCTTGCCAACGCCAATCGGTCCTTCGATGACGATATGCCGCCAGCGCAGTAAATTTTCGGTTGTGCTCATGGACTGAAGTATGCCGGGAACTTGCTGACTTCGGGCATTCAGGCCTGCGGTTCGACCGCCTGGTCCGGACTGTTGAGCAGGCGATTCAGAACATCCCGGACCGACTCACGGTTCGGTAATCGGAACTCGGGATCGAGATCAGCCAATGGAGCCAGCACAAACGCGCGTTCACACATTCGAGGGTGTGGGAGTTGGAGTGCAGGCGGTCCCGGCAATTCCTGGGTTAAATCGTCAACCATCAACAAATCCAGGTCCAGGGTGCGGGGCGCATTCAGGGTCGAGCGTTCACGGCCAAATTGCAGCTCGAGGTCCAGCAACGCGCACAACAGGGCGTGGGGTGTCAGCTGGGTCTTCAATCGGACGACCGCGTTGATGTAAGTCGGCCCTGGCGCATTGACCGGTCGAGTGCGCCAGAGTCTGGATCGCGCATCAATCCGGGTCTGCGGCAAGGCGTCGAGCGCTTCCATGGCGGCAAGCACGGCAGCGCTCGGGTCACCCAGGTTGGCGCCGAGGCCCACCCAGGCGTTGACCTCAGGCGACGCCTGGATCGCCAACTGGGGATTCCGATAAACCATCGCCACTGGAACTCCCGCCACTACGGCGGCGACGCCGACGCGGGCGGGTTGATCCACTACCCGAGGTGCCAGCGCCGCGGGCGAGGTCGGCGATCATGGTGTCGCGCTCGCTGGGCGATGCGTCGGCGAACCGGTCCCACCAGGCCACCAGTTCCGGTTCGATTTCGCCAGCGTCGGTGCGCAGCATCAGGAAGTCAAATCCCGCCCGATACCGGATGTGTTCCAGCAACCGGTAGGGCTGGCTGCCCGTACGGCGTTCGAAGCGCGGCTGGAGTGACCAGATTTCACGCATGTCGGCAATGAAACGTTTCTGGATCGCGAGTTGTTCACTCTGCTCCTCCAGGGCAAGGTCAATCGCAGCCATGAGTGCCGGAATCGGGTAATCCCCTCGCGCGATACCGGCCTCCCAGCGCGTGCGAACCTGTTGCCAGAGCAGGGTGGCAAAGAGGAAGCCCGGGCTGATACTTTTGCCCTCGCGGACACGCTCGTCGGTACGCGCCAGCGCATTTTCGACAAACCGTGCGCCCTGGGGCTGCTCAAGGATGACATCGAGCAGCGGCAACAGCCCGTGGTGAAGCCCGGCATCGCGCAACTGGCGCAGGCAGGCCATCGCCTGTCCCGATTGCAGCAGCTTGAGCATCTCGTCGAAGAGGCGGGCTGCGGGGACGTTGTGGATCAGTTCCCCCATCTCCCGAATGGGCGCCCGGGTCTGTTCTTCAATCGTGAATTCAAGTTTGGCCGCAAACCGGACCGAACGTAGCATTCGAACCGGATCTTCGCGGTATCGGGTGGCTGGATCACCAATCATGCGCAGGAGGCGTTTTTTCAGGTCACTCACGCCACCGTGATAATCGAGCACTTCGTCGGAGCTCGGGTCGTAGTACAGGGCATTGACGGTGAAGTCACGGCGTGCGGCGTCCTCCGCCTGGCTTCCGAACAGGTTGTCGGCGAGCACGCGGCCGTGCTCGTCGGTCTTTGCTTCCGGGTTGAGTGCGCGAAAGGTTGAGGTTTCAATCACTTCGCGACCGAACATCACATGGACCAGCCGGAACCGCCGGCCAATGATCATCGCCCGGCGAAATTGCGCTTTCACATCCTCGGGCGTCGCATCGGTCGCGATATCAAAGTCTTTGGGGGTGATCCCGAGCAGGAGATCCCGCACAGCACCGCCGACCAGATAGGCTTTGAAACCGGCCCGCTGCAGGGTTTCGCAGACCTTGATCGCGTTGGGGGAGATGAGGTTGCGCTGCAGGCCCAGGTCTGCGCCGCGCAGGATCTTGGCTTGGCGTGGTTTGGCGAGCCGGGGTCCGCGGCCCAGGAGCCGGTCGAGAAATCGGGTGATCATTCGAAGAGCTGCAGAACGGGCCAACCGGACTCGCGGGCTGCGACCAGCAGACGGGGGTCAGGGTTGGTGGCGACGGGGTCGGTGACCTGCCGTAACAGCGGCAGATCATTCATGGAGTCACTGTAAAACCAACTGCGTTCGAATTGGGCAAAGCTTTTGTCCAGGCTGGCCAGCCATTCGAGTGTCCGCGTGATCTTGCCTTCGCGAAATGATGGCGTTCCGGATGGACGACCCGTATAGGAACCCTGCCGTTCTTCGATTTCGCTCGCGATCAGGTGCTCAATGCCGAACGCGCTCGCGATCGGGCGCGTCACGAAGGCATTCGTCGCCGTGACGACCGCACACAGGTGTCCGGCTGCCTGATGCTGTCCGATGAGATCAAGCGCTTCCGGACGGATCGCCGGGCGCACCACTTCGATCATGAACTGCTCATGCCAGGCGTCGACCTCGGCGCGAGGCCGACGGGCTAATGGCTGCAACGCGTAGTCGAGATACTCTTGAATGTTGAGAGTGCCGTCCTGATACTGACGGTAGAAGCGCTTGTTTTCCTGTTCGTGAATGGCCGGGTCGAGAACTCCGATCCGGACCAGAAATCGTCCCCATTCGAAATCACTGTCGATCGGGAGCAGCGTATGGTCCAGGTCAAAGAGCGCCAGCCCACCCGCAGATGGATCGTTCGGCAGGTTCGCGACGGCGGCGATTTTCGCCCTGACAGCAGCTCGGTCGTACTGAGTTGGAATATTCATGGTTGCCGGATTCTAGCGGACCTCGTGCTGCAGCCATTCGCGCAGCAGCGGTAGGGTGATGGGGCGCTTTCGTTCGAGTGAAAAACGATCCAACGCAGCAATGGCGGCTGCGAGTGAGCCGAGGTCTCGCGGCAGAAGGTCCAGCAATTTCTGCGCAATTGCATCCCGCAGTATGAAGCCCCGTTGCCACGATGCGGATTTCAGCGCAGCAATTTTCGCAGCGTCGCTGGGTGCGCGGACCTCAAAGACTAAGGCGGCTCCAATCCGGGTCCTCAGATCTTCGCGCAAGGATAAATCCCGCGGGGGCCAGCGACCAGCAGCCAGGATGATGTGCTCCGGGTCGCCTTGTGCCTCGATCCATTGCGTAAATGCCGACTGTTGGGCTGCGGCATCGAGCCTTTCGACATCATCGAGTGTCTGGATCGAGGGCGGTGCCTGCGTCACCGCTGCCTTGAACGCCCGCAGCAAGTGCGTTTTGCCGACCCCCGAAGCGCCCCATACATAGACAAACCGGTGTGCGTTCACCGGACCGCGCCATGCGCTCAGGCCTTGCAGGCAGGCGAGTAGGGCACCGTTATCGCCGACGATGAAGTTGTCCAGGGTCGGCGCAGGTGGAGGGCCAAAATCGAGGGCCAACTGCTGGGTCACGCACCGTTTCCATGATGACCCTGGAACATCCCGCTGCTTAGCCAGGCCCGATGAAGTCGTCGAAGCAGGACGATGACCACGGCCGCCAGGGGCAGTGCGAGTAAAACACCGACGAAGCCAAAGAGGTTTCCGAAGACCAGAAGCGCAAGGATGACAACGACCGGATGCAGACCGACGCGTTCGCCCACGAGTTTAGGGGTCAACCACCAGCTTTCGATCGCCTGACCGAGCGAATAGACCACCGCGATTCGCCAAAGGCCATCGCCAGGTCCAAATTGCAGCATCGCTGCAAGCAGCGCCAGCAGCAGAGCCAACGCGAATCCCAGGTAGGGGACGAACATGAGAAGACCGGTCAGTAAGCCCAGTGCCCACCATAGTTGGAAACCTGCGATCCAAAGGCTCACGGAATAAAAGAGGGCCAGAGCAATCGTCAGCAAAAAAACCCCGTGGAGCCAACCGCTGATCATGGCGTGGAGCTCATCGAGTGCGTCAACGACCGCTGCGAGCCATCGCGGAGGAACAAGATCGAGGGTACGGTCGCGCAGCAGGTGCCAGTCCATGAGCAGGTAGAACAGGACGATCGGGACGAGCAGCACAACACTCACGATCTCCAGGGCTGCCGAGCCACCGCTGCGGGCGTAGTCAAAGATTCCGACCGCGAGGTCGCCCCCGCCTTCGGACCACTGGCGCGTGAGCCACTGTCGGATGGCCTGGGGGTCGAGTCGCAACCTGACGCCGGTCATCCGTTCGAGCCAGGGCAGGAAGGAATCCGTGAGGCGGGCCAGCATGTCTGGCAGCTGCTGGCGCAGAAGTTCGACCTCGATTTGAATGATGGGCAAAAAGACCAGTGCGGCGACTGAGACCAGCGTGACCGTGGCGAGCATGACCAGAAGGCTGGACACCGAGCGCGGTACGCCGAGTGCCGAAAGCCGATCCACGGGCCCAGCCATCAGGTAGGCTAGCACCAGGGCGGAAAATAGCGGAGAAAGCGTTGGCCCAAGTGCCCACAAGGCCCAACCCAGGGCTAATGCAACGGCAGCCCAGGGTGCGAATGCGCGCCAGGGAGGGTTTGGAGGCGAAACGGGTGTCATGTCGAACCTTGAAACTGTCCTCTATTGTAGGGGCCCTAGAATGTCGAACCACTTGATCGATGGATCCATCCGAACCGCATGATGAGCATTTTTTGATGAACAATCCGATTTCGTATCGTGACGCGGGGGTTGATATTGATGCGGGTGATGCGCTCGTTGAGCGGATCAAACCTCTGGCGCGCCGCACCCTGACCGCGGGAGTTCTGGCTGGGATCGGTGGCTTTGGGGCCTTATTTGAGCTCCCGACTGGTTACCGCGAACCAGTTCTGGTTTCGGGAACGGATGGCGTCGGGACCAAGCTGAAACTCGCGTTCGCACTCGATCGCCATGACACGGTGGGGGTGGATCTGGTCGCCATGAGCGTCAATGACATCCTGGTGCAGGGTGCGAAACCGTTGTTTTTTCTTGACTATTTTGCCTGCGGACGGCTTCGGGTCGAGACCGCTGCTGCGGTCGTTGCCGGGATCGCAGCGGGCTGTGAGCAATCGGGCTGTGCATTGATTGGTGGCGAAACCGCTGAAATGCCAGGGATGTACCCCGACGGTGAGTACGACCTGGCGGGGTTTGCCGTGGGTATCGTTGAAAAATCGGCGATTCTGGATGGGCGCACGATTGCACCGGGCGATGCCATCCTGGGGCTGGCTTCGAGTGGCGTGCATTCGAACGGTTTTTCGCTGGTCCGCCGTATCCTCGAGCGCGCTGTGGGCCATGAAAGTCAATGGAAGCAGGCACTCAACGCCACCCGACTCCCCGGGGACCCCGGGCAGCGCAGCTTGGCAGATACGCTGATGGCACCGACACAGCTCTACGTCCGCCCGATGCTCAAGGTGCTGGAAGCCCAACCTGGTGCGGTCAAGGCGATGGCGCACATCACTGGGGGTGGGCTGGTGGAGAACCTTCCACGCGTGCTTCCGGATGGGTTGCAGGCGGTCCTGCAGCGCCGGGATTGGGCGCGCCCGGCGATTTTTGACTGGTTGCAGCAAGCCGGGGCGGTCACCGATGACGAAATGCACCGGGTGTTCAATTGCGGTATCGGATTGTGCGTCGTCGTGGCACCGGGGGATGTCGAGGGGGTGACCCAATTGTTGCGAGCCGCGGGCCAGATCGTGTCCGTGATCGGATCGATCCAGCCTCGTCCTTCTGGCGCGGCCACGACCGTCATCTGCTGAGGCCACTGGCATGAATTTGCCAGTGAGGTCGATTCTTAGATCCTTAGATCCTTAGATCCTTCGGCTCTTTTTCAGGCGCCGATGGCCTTGCGGATGGTCGCGACAGCAAGAGGCGTTGCCTGGTCCATGTCGCAGGGCACGATGATGCGTTGCGGTATCGAGCGCAACCAGGTGAGCTGGCGCTTCGCCAGCTGTCGGGTCGCAGCCACCGCCCGGTCGTGCATCAGACCCAGGTCGCCGTCTCCATCCAGGTGGGCCCAGGCTTGGCGATAGCCGACGCTTCGAATCGATGGCAGGTTGAGGTGGAGATCGGCGCGTTGGCGCAAGGCGCGGACTTCGTCCAGTAACCCAGCCGCCACCATGGCGCTGAAACGCTGCTCCAGGCGCTGGTGCAGCCAGCTGCGGTCCTGGGGTTCCAGCGAAATGAAGCATGCGGGCCGCGCCGGTGTCCGCTGCTGATGCTGCATGGCCGAGAGCGGGGTTCCGGTGAGCAACACCACTTCGAGGGCGCGTTGGATGCGCTGCGAATCGGCTGGAGACAAGCGGGCAGCGCTCGCAGGATCAAGGCCGGCCAGCCTCGCGTGCATCGCTGGCCAGCCATGCGCCAGGGCCTGCGCTTCGAGTTCCGCCCGCAGGCTGGGGTCGGCCGAGGGCAAGTCGTCCAGCCCTGACACCAGAGCCCGGGCATAGAGCATGGTTCCACCCACGAGGAGCGGGATGCGCCCGCGGGCTAGGATCGCCTCGATGGCTGCTTGCGCATCGACCACGAAACGTGCCGCTGAGTACGCTTGCGCGGGGTCGAGTAAATCGATCAGCCAGTGGGGAACCGCCGCGCGTTCTGCTGACGTTGGCTTGGCCGTCCCGATATCCAGTCCGCGGTAAACCTGTGCTGAATCGACGCTGATGATTTCGATCGGCAATTGGCTTGCAAGCGCCAATGCGGCAGCGGTTTTACCCGCACCTGTCGGTCCCATCAGGAAGAACAGGGTCTGAGAATCGGCAGCGGGCATCAAGTCGGGGGTCTGAGTTCGAGTTTAAGCCGATTCGGTCGGCAGCTTGCGAACCAGCAAAAGCCAGCTCGCGGCAACACCGATCCCGCAGAGGCCCATGGCAAAGGCCAGCGGACGCGTGGTTCCATCGTGATTCGTTGCGATCAGCCACCCCATTGGCGCTGCGCCGGCTGCCATCAGCGCGCCGAGCAATGCCGCGGCCGTGCCGGCGCAGTGGGGGAACGGCCCGACTGCGCCACTGGTGGCACAGGGCTGATTGATGCCATGGGCCAGCATGTAACCGAACATTGGGATCATGATGGCGGCTGGATGTTCGACCTCGAGTGCGGACAGGATGGCCATCAAGAGGCCGCTGCCGGCTGCCAATGCCGCACCGATTGACGGAGCATCCCGCAGTCCATGGATTCCGATGCGTCGGCGCACCCAGAGCACGCCGAGCAGATAGCCCGATGCAGTCACGCCAAAACTCAGGCCGTACAAGGTCGGGCTAAGGCCCAGCACCTGGATCAGGGCAAACGACGAATTCGAAAGGTAGGCGAAAAGCCCCACATAGCTCCAACTGGCCATGGTCAGCCAGGCCTGAAACGTCCGGGACCTGAAGATGGCGCGCCCGTTGAACCAGAGTTCCCCCGGCTTGAGAGAGGTCCTGCGTTCTAAGGGCAGAGTTTCCTCGCTCCAACGCAGTGTGCAGATCAAGGCGATCACGCCGTAGGCCGCGACCGCGAGGAAATTCGCTCGCCAGCCCTGGGACTGCTGCAGAAGTCCCCCCAGTGCAACGCCCAGCACAGGGACGATGACCATCCAGCCCAGCATGCGCGACATGACCTGGGCGCCGGCGGCCGGGGTAAAGAGGTCGCGGATCATGGCGCGGGCGCAGACGACCGCGCAGCAGGCTCCAACCGCCTGGGCGCCGCGCGCTGCGATCAGCCAGGCCAGCGAAGGCGCCGAGGCGCCGACCAGCGAGGCCAGGATGAAGGTCAGCTGTCCCGCCAAAATCACGGGACGTCGTCCAAAGCGATCTGCAACTGGTCCGGCCGCGAGTTGTGCTGAGGAGAAGGCAACCAGAAAGACGGTCAGGGTCCATTGCACGCCGACCGGTCCGACGCCAAATTCGGTGGCGATGGCTGGTAGCGAAGGCAGGTAGACATCGGTACCGGCAGGCTGGAACGCGACTAAAGCGGTCAGAACCAGTAAAAGGCTGGAGGGTAGGATCGCCGATTCAAGCAGGTGCTTCGCATGGGATGTCACAGGTTATCGTCCACGCATGAAGCGCTGATCGAGATCGCCCAGGCTCAGCATCATCCAGGTCGGGCGTCCGTGATTGCATCGGTCTGCCCCCGGGGTCGCTTCCATCGCCCGCAGCAGTGCGTCCATCTCGCTCAGCGAGAGTTGCCGATTCGCCCGCACGGCGCCATGACAGGCAATGGTGGCCAACAGGGCATCGCGCCGTTGGGTCAGTGCGTGCGCGGTGCCGCCGTCGCGCAGCCCCGCCAGGACGTCCCGAGCCAATGCGGTCGGATCGGCTTGGGACAGCAGGGCGGGGACCGCGCGGACCGCAAT
Source organism: Burkholderiaceae bacterium (assembly GCA_040401595.1). Lineage (GTDB taxonomy): Bacteria > Pseudomonadota > Gammaproteobacteria > Burkholderiales > Burkholderiaceae_E > RFPW01. The sequence continues at coordinate 155,435 of JBBAOE010000001.1, read as the reverse complement.
GGTCGTTGGTCCCATCGGGGCAAGCTCCAAGCCTAGCGCGTAGAGCGCCTCTGCCGACTCCTCGACCAGTGCAACGTCGAGATCGTCTGCAGCGAAGACCGCTGGAACCAGCAAGGGTTGCGACGCAATGGGCTGTTGATCGGCCTGGGCACGCAAGCGCTCGAAGACGACGCGCTCGTGGGCCGCATGCATGTCGACCAGGATCAGTCCCTCTGTATTCTGGGCAAGGACATAGAGCCCATGGAGCTGACCAATGGCATGGCCCAGTGGGGGCATTTGCGCTGCCCCTGCCGAAGCATGTCCCGCTGGTAATGCTTCGTGCTCTTGCGCGCTGGTCTTGAGCGCGAACCCCGATGTGGGCGAGTGCAGGGGCGCTTGTACCGCGATCGCCGCCTCGATCGCAGCAGCAGACGGACGGGCGAGCGCGAACATGGACCGCGAGCCGAATAGCGGCTGGGGCACTGAGGGACTCCCAGTCACGGGGTTTGGCTCGATCCCGCGCTCCGGTTCGCGCGCGAGGAAGCGGTGGGCGGCGATCGGACCTGGTGCCCCGCGCAGCGCGTCAGCGACCGAATGGAAGAGGAAAGAGCGGACTGCGGAGGGGTCGCGGAATCGGACTTCGGTTTTGGCTGGGTGCACGTTGACGTCGACCAGCGTCGGATCGAGATTGAGCATTAGAACGAAGCAGGGTTGACGATCACCGTGCAAGGATTCCCCAAACGCCTGACGGACCGCAAAGCTGAGCGCCCGGTCACGTACGCACCGTCCATTGACAAAGAGAAACTGGTGGTCCGCGCGTGGACGGGCGGCTTCTGGCAGTCCGAGCACGCCCCGCAAGGCCAGACCTGGCGCTCCTTCAGGCAGTCCCCCGAGGGCTCGATCGACGATGCAATGGGCCCGTCGAACTTCTGTGCCCAGACAGTCCAGCGCGCGCTCAACCGGGTCGCCGGCCAGCCATCGCTCTTCGCGCCGTCGCTGATTGTCGCTCCACGCTTCATAAGTAAACGTGATCTCCGGGTGCGCCAGCGCGACCCGTCGCCAAGCGTCCAGGCAATGGGCGCCCTCGGTCGTGCTGCCTTTGAGAAATTTTCTGCGCGCGGGGGTGTTGACAAAAAGATCGCGCACATCGATCACGGTCCCAAATCCGCCAGCGGCTGGCATGATTTCGCCGCTCTGTGCATCGATCGCACTGGCGTGCGCCTCGCTGCGGGGTCGGGAGGTGACGGTCACTTGCGCCACAGATGCAATGGCGGCCAGTGCCTCGCCCCGGAAACCCAGCGTATTGACCCGCTCGAGTTCGCTCAGGCTGGAGATTTTGCTGGTGGCATGCCGGGTCAGTGCGAGTGACAATTGAGGGCTTGGAATTCCGACGCCGTCGTCGGTCACCAGGATCCGGCTGATCCCACCGTCGTCGACCCGCAGCTCGATCTTGCGGCTTGCCGCGTCAACGGCATTCTCAAGAAGTTCTTTGACGACCGAGGCGGGTCGCTCAACCACCTCACCGGCTGCGATCTGGCTGATCAGCAGGTCAGGGAGTGTGAGGATGGGGCGGCGTTCGACCGGGTAGGGGGGCGCAGCCGGCGAAAAATCGATCGGGCCGGTCGTCATGTCTTGATTATAGTGGCGTGACCCGCATTGATGAGAAAAACGCAGTGACTGAACCCATCGGCCAGATTCTTGAATTGTTTCTGCACCTCGACCGACACCTGTCCGAGGTGCTCCAGACCCATGGTCCCTGGGTCTATGCGTTGCTATTTCTGATCATTTTCGTCGAGACCGGTCTGGTGGTGATGCCCTTTCTGCCGGGGGATTCCCTGCTGTTTGTAGCGGGTGCCCTGGCGGGCGCTGGGGGGATGAATCTCCCGCTGCTGATCGGTCTGCTGTTTTGTGCCGCAGTCGCGGGCGACGCGCTGAATTACGCCGTTGGTCGGCGCCTTGGCCTCAGGGTGAACACCTGGGAGCAATCTCGATGGTTCAATCGTCAAGCGTTCGAGCGGACCCAGCAGTTCTACGAGCGTCATGGCCCGATCACGATTGTCGTCGCCCGATTCATCCCGTTCGCGAGGACCTTCGCCCCCTTCGTCGCGGGCCTTGCAGGCATGCGCTATGCCCAATTTGTTTCGTACAATCTGATCGGTGCCGGCCTTTGGGTCGGCGGACTGACCACTCTTGGCTGGTGGTTTGGCGATCAAGCTTGGGTCAAACAACACTTCTCGGCCATTGCCCTGGCGATGATCATCATTCCCGGACTTCCGGCGGTTTGGGAAATTGCCCGACACTGGATGGCGGCCCGTAAGATCGCGTCCACGCCAATGACCAAGAGTCGCTGATGCTGTTTCCGAGGTGCCGCCGCTATTGTGCTGAGGCATTGTTTTGATTGTTGTTCACTGGGAGTGCTATTGATGAAACCCGCCCTGTTCGCCACCGCTGCGCTAATGTCTTTCGCGGTGTTGTCGCCCGGCGCTCACGCACAGCAGCAGGAAGTCGCCCACGTGCTGCAGATTGCGCCCAGGATGGTCACAATCCAGCAGCAGCAATGCCAGCAGGTCTTGGTGCAGGGCCAAGACAACAGCACCGCGGGAACCATCATTGGCGGTGTCGCGGGTGGCATTCTCGGTAACCAGGTCGGCCGGGGTGAGGGCAGGACCGCGGCAACGGCGCTGGGCGCTGTCGTTGGTGCTTTCTCGGGCAATGCGCTCGGTGGTCGGGATGCCGGTGCAGCTCAGTACCGCAACGTCTGCAACCTGGTGCCCGTCACCATTCAGCAAGGCGAGATCGTCACCTTCGAATTCCGCGGACGGCAGTTCACCCAGGTGTTTGCCAACTGATTCAGATCATTCCGCCTGCTCGAGCCCGGGCGGAATGACGTTGTAGCCAGGTTCGGATTCCACGGTACATGGCGTTTGCCAGCGATTGCTGGTAACCGTCATCGGTCAGTCTGAACTCTTCCCCCGGGTTGCTGATGAAGGCCGTTTCGACCAGGATCGAAGGGATGTCAGGCGCTTTGAGGACTGCGAATCCCGCACGCTCAACGCTCGGCTTATGCAGGCGTCCGATGCTTCGAAGCTCTTCAAGGACAGAGCTGCCCATGCGCAGGCTGTCGTTGATCTGGGCTGTGGTTGATAAATCGAGCAGGAGCTGGCGGACTTCGCGCTCGGGCGCGCTGGCCAGGTTGATGCCACCGATCCGGTCTGCCGAGTTTTCCTTGCTGGCCAACCATCGTGCCGCCGTACTTGATGCGCCGGTTTCGCTCAGAACAAACACCGACGACCCTTGGGCGGTCGAGTTACTGAACGCGTCTGCATGAATGGAGACCAGGAGGTCAGCCTTTACCTGCCTCGCTTTCGCGACCCGAGCCCCCAAGGGGACAAACCAGTCCCCGTCGCGGGTCATCATGGCGCGCATGCCTGGATCCGCTTCCGCCAGTTCAAAGAGGCGGCGCGCAATCATGAGGGTCACATCCTTTTCCATTGTCCCGCCGGGGCCGATCGCGCCCGGATCTTCCCCGCCATGGCCAGGATCGATGGCAATCGTAACGGGGCGTTCTGGCCGGGGTCTGGCGGGTCGCTCCGGGCTTGGATCGAGTCTCCTCACTAAGGCATCGAGTTCTTGGTCCTTGTCCTGGGTTCGGGCCAGCAACTGCGCCAGTGGATCCGGGGGGTCGCGGGGGATCAGATCGATGACCAGGCGATGCTGGTAGGGGGTCGTTGGCGCCAGCGCGAACACTTGGGGCCGCGTTTCCTCGTGGAGCTCGATCACGAGGCGGATGGTGTCAGCCCTCGGCTGAGCGATTCGAAGTTGCTTGACCCAGGGATCTTCGAGCCGGGGTTTTCTGATGAGTTCCTCCAGCTTGCGATCCGGATTTGCTGCTCTGAGATCGACCACCAGACGCTCTGGATTCTTCAGTGTGTGCGCCTTCCAGTGCGGTTGTTCGGTCGTCTCGATCGTCAATCGGGTGTGATCAGCCGCCGGCCAGATCCGGATCGCCAGAATGTTGGTCCCAACTTTCGTCCCTCCTGGGGGATCGGCGGGCGCGCTCCGAGACAGGCTTGCGTCTGCGTCGGTCTGTGCCGATCCTGTGCGCCAGACGATCGAGCCCCCCAGGCCGACCGAAGCCGTCTTCAGCAGGTGCTCAAGCCAGAGACGGCGCAAGCTGGGGCTCATGGGTGGGGTCCCGGTTCGGGTGCTGGGTCGAGCGTCTCAAGGCCGGCGGCACCCTGCGGACTGCAGGCCGTCAGAATTGCGCGCCGACCGGTGTTCCAGATGTCGAGCCCGATGGTGAGGTCGGGTACAGGGACCCACTGACCTCCCTGCTCTGGCCACTCGATCAGGATGATGGAGCGCCCGTCGACCAACTCGTCGAGGCCGGCATCCAGCCATTCCTGCGGCGAGTTCAAGCGGTAAAGGTCCAGGTGATGGACGCAAACAGGGCCGGGTGTATAGCTTTCCACCAGCGTATAGGTGGGGCTTCGGACGCGTCCGCGCTCCCCCATCGCCTCGAGCAGGCCTTGTACGAGCGTGGTCTTTCCAGCCCCCAAATCGCCCGACAGGGTGACAATCCAGCCTGGTTTGGCCGCGCGCGCGATTTGAGCCCCGAGGCGCCGCGTAGCCAGATCGTCGTTGAGTAAGACTGTCCTGGAACCCTGCGGTATGAATGTTTCGAGTTTGGGCATGTCGGTAAAAGACTGGGCGCTCGCTTGCGGGTTTGCCAGCTGCGGAATCGCTGACATTGATCTCAGCGACGCTGAACCGGGGCTACTGGCTTGGCTGGGTGCTGGAATGCACGGCTCAATGGATTATATGGAGCGACACGGCTTGCGACGTGCCCGTCCAGCCGAACTGGTTCCGGGGACCGTTCGGGCCGTGATGGTGAGTGCCGATTACGCCCCGGATGATCCGCAATGGGTCGAGGCCGCCTGGCGGACACTGAATGCTGGCGAGCGGGCCTACGTCGCGCGCTATGCGCTCGGTCGCGATTATCACAAAGTGGTCCGGGCACGTTTGCAGCGACTCGCCGATCGGATCACCCAAGAGATTGGACCCTTCGGTTACCGGGTTTTTTGCGATTCGGCCCCTGTCATGGAGGTCGAACTGGCACAACGCGCGGGTCTTGGTTGGCGCGGCAAACATACCCTGCTGATTCATCCCCGGCGGGGTTCCACTTTTTTCCTCGGCACCCTGTACGTCGATCTGGCACTGCCCGCGGATTCGGCCTCGGGGGAACATTGTGGCACCTGCGAGCGTTGCCTCGAGGTCTGTCCCACGCGGGCTATCGTTGCGCCCTACCGGCTCGATGCCAGGCGCTGCATCTCCTATCTGACCATTGAACTGAAGGGTTCAATTCCGGAGGAATTTCGTTCGCCGATCGGGAATCGCATCTTTGGCTGTGATGACTGTCAACTGGTATGCCCATGGAACAAATATGCTCATCGAGCCGAGCTCGCCGAGCTTCTGCCACGCAGAGCTCAGGCGCCGGGGTCCAGCGGTCTGGATACCGCGACGCTCGTCGAACTTTTCCAATGGGATGGCTCTGAATTTGATGACAGAACCGCCGGAAGCGCGATCCGGCGGATCGGTGCTGAGCGCTGGTTACGCAATGTCGCGGTTGCGCTTGGCAATGCTCCGACGTCGGAAGCGGTTCTTGCCGCGTTACACAGTCGCGCAGATCATCCTTCGGCGTTGGTGCGTGAACATGTGGCTTGGGCACTGGCCCAGCATGCGGCTCATACGCCACCGCCCGGGCCTCGGCCATCAGCGTACGAATGATAGCCAGAACGGGAGGGTCACGATCGTGGTGACGGTCGAGACGGTGATGGCCTGCGCGACCAGCGGCCCATTGCCTCCCATCTGAACAGCGAGAATATAAGCACTGGAGGCAGTTGGGAGAGCGGCAAACAGCATGACCGTTGCGAGCGCGTCCGGGTGCAGGCTAAAACGCGTCCCCAGCCAGAGCGCGCAGGCCGGTACGAGCACAACCTTGATCAGCGTGACCACTGCGATCAATGCGCGGGTACCGATTGCTGCGGTCAGGTTCAGACTGGCGCCCACGGCCAGTAACCCCAGAGCAACGGCAGCCTGGCCCATCCGGTTCAACAGGGCAAGAACAGGCTCAGGCAACTCCAGGCCGATTGCACTGCCGGCCAGCCCGGCACCGGTGGCCACTAGGAGGGGGTTGCGTAGCAGCTGAACCAGCAGGCCACCACCCGCGTGGGATGCTAGCGGCAAGACTGCTAGGGCATTGCAGAGCGGCACGGCAAACGCGACGATGATGGCCAGCTGGGCGACGCCTGCATCGCCACTGAGTCGTTGTGCCAGCGCGAGCCCGATGTAAGTATTGAACCGGAAGGCGCATTGTTGCAGGGACGCAAAGTCCCGCGAATCCGGTTTCAGGATCGACCGCGCGAGCCAAACGGCGGCGAGCGCGATGAGCACAATAGCGATTGCCACCAATACCATGGGCAGGGTTGCCCTCGAGTCGAGCTTGCTTCGAAGAATTGCCGAAAACAGGAGGGCCGGGAATAAGACGAAGTAAACGAGTCGTTCGATTCCAGGCCAGACCTCGACGCCAAAGTTTGCGCCCAAGGGCCTGCCGGGCCCTGAGAGGCGACGCAGCAGGCAGCCTAAGAGGATCAGTGCGAGATCGGGGAACAGCAGCAGCGCGGTCGACATGCAATCACCAGTTTAACGCCGACGGGGGGGCATCGTTAAACTGGCGGGCCCAGCCACTGGATACGTCACCCATGTCGTCTGATCCGATGCGCCCTTCAGCCCGAACCCCAGCTGCGCGAGCCCAGACGGTGGATCAGCCGCTGATCGAGGCGTTTGTCGACGCCTTGGTGCTTGAAGACGGGCTCGCCGCAGCATCGATCTCGGCCTACGCCCGCGATCTGTATTTATTATCCCAGTGGCTGGGCGAGCATCGACACTGTGACCTCCTGCAACTTGATGAATCGGCGTTACTTGCCTATCTAGCGGCCCGGGCTGGCGGGGGTAAAGCCACTTCGGCCAACCGGCGTCTGACCGTGTTTCGGCGCTTTTTTCGCCATCTGGTCAGGATCGGGCGGCTGCAGGCGGATCCGACCATCGCGATTCGGTCGGCCAAACAGCCCGAACGGTTTCCGCAGACCTTGACCGAAGGGCAGGTGGAGGCACTGTTGGCCGCACCAGACTTGGGTACGGTTCTGGGGCTTCGCGATGGCGCGATGCTGGAGACGCTCTACGCGACCGGATTGCGGGTCTCGGAACTCATCGGTTTACGCACCGTGGATTTGGGGATGGCAGAAGGTGTGGTCCGGGTGATCGGCAAAGGCAACCGAGAGCGCATGGTCCCGCTGGGCGAGGAGGCTGCCGACCGGATTCGTCGCTATTTGCTGGAATCGAGGCCATCGCTGTCTGGACCCCGGGCGGTTGATGCCGTCTTTCTCACCGTGCGCAACGAGCCGATGACCCGGCAGCATTTCTGGGGGCTGATTCGGCGATATGCCCGACAGGCCGGAATCATCCGACTGCCTTCGCCGCATGTGATTCGGCACGCATTTGCCACGCACTTGATGAACCATGGCGCCGACCTGCGCGTGGTGCAGCTTCTCCTGGGTCACGCCGATATCTCGACGACGCAGATCTATACCCATGTGGCGCGTGAACGATTACGCCAGATGCACGCTGCCCATCACCCTCGTGCCTGAGTTTTTGAATCCGAAGGTCTGAGCGCCCAACGGTTCAGCTTTCCCATCGATTCCAGATTGGGGAACGGATTGCGAGCACGTCTTGGATGACCATGCACGAGTCAGTGGGGGGGCGATTCGTTCGCCAGGAGCTGCTGACTCTAGAATCGGTTCGCCTTCCCCATCGAGCGTTACCGATGAAAAAATTTCGCATCATTGCGGCTATCTGGTCGCTATTGGTCATACCGCTATTGGTCATGCCTCTGGCTGCGTTGGGGCAGGAACCCATCCTGGAGCGACGGCCTCTGACGTTCGAAGCATTGCAGACCCTTGGTCATGACAGCAACCTGATGCGTCTCTCGCCGCAGGCAGTCTTGCCTCCATCTTTGAGCGACCGTTCGAGCAGCTATTCCAGAACTCGTGGTTTTATTTCCTATGACGATACCTGGAGCTTGCAGCGGTTTCGCGCCAGCGCGGGTGCCGAGGCTCTTCGGTATGACAAGCTTTCCGTTTTCGATCATCAGGCGGCCCAGATCGACGGGCGATGGGACTGGTCGATCGGTCGCCCCTGGTTTGGCACACTCGAGATCGGCGCGCAGCGATTCTTGTCCCCGTTCACCGAGGTACGGCCCTTCAGTGGATCGCAGGTGATTCTGAATATGATTGATCGAAGCAACGTTCGTTTTTCTGCAGGCGTTCGCGTCACCCCAGATTGGGCAGGTGTGGTGGGGATGGACCGGGTTGACCGCAACAATTCCGATCCATCGCGTACCTCAACCAATTTGGTTGAACGCGGTTTCGACGCGGGTCTGCGCTGGACCCCCATTCCCGATCTCGAAAGCGAACTGCGCTGGCGGCGGATCGATGGCGAGTACTCCAATCGGGTGGTCTTTGATCTGTTCGGTGACCTCATCCCAGGCTTGGTCGCCGACAACGCATACACGCAGGACGAATTCAGCGTGCGCGCGGTGCACGATGACGGCGCGCAGAGCCGCAGCGAGGGGTCCGTGGGATGGGTTCGACGAGCCTTTCCGAACCTGACTGGCCGTGACTTTAGTGCGCCCGTGATCAGGCTCAGATATACATGGCGGCCGACCGTAAAGCTCTCGATGCCTATTGCGATTTCACGAGAGTTCTATTCGGTTGAGCAGTTGACATCCACATTTTCCGATACCGAGCGGATCACGCTGGCGCCGACCTGGGAAATGAGCGTCAAGAGCCGATTAATTCTGCAGCTTGAACGTCAGCTGAGAACGTTCAGAGGGAACGTTGGCGCAGCCTTGGGCATCTCCGCAGGCGGTCTTAATCCTAACGAAATCCGTAACGATGCTGTCAATGTGATCGGTCTCAGGTTGAACCACGAATTCACCAGAAATTGGTTCGCTGACGTTGATTTTCGATCGGAGCACCGGAACGCGAACCTCGCCGTTTTTCGGTTTGATGCGAGAGTCCTTTTCGTTTCGATACGCTTTGTCCTATGAATCTGGCGAATCCATCCTCGGCGATGCGCCTCCTCGCTGCATTCCTGCTCGCGATTCTCGTCGTCAACCTGCTCTACCATGGCCAGCAGCCTTACGCCGTGGGGCTGGTTCGGCCGCCATTTGACAAGGTGCTGCATCTCGTCCTCTTTGCCTCAGTGGGCACCTTGCTCTGGATCGCCGCTGGTGCCCGACATATCCTGGTGGTCATCGTACTGGCCGTCATGCTGGGTTTGCTGGACGAAATCATGCAATCGTTCAATTCCGGACGCAACGCAGACTGGTCCGATCTGCTCGCCGACACCCTCGGGGCCGGACTGGGAGTCCTGCTCTGCAGGCGGATTGCCCGTCAGTAAGCGTTCGGATCACGCAACATCAATCGCACCGTTCCCAGCAGGATCTTGAGATCCAGGTTGAGCGACCAGTTTCGCAGGTAGGCCAGATCCAGATCGATCCGCCGGCTCATCGCATCCACGGTTGCGGTTTCTCCCCGAGCGCCATTGACCTGAGCCCATCCGGTAATACCCGGTTTGACCTTATGCCGGACCATATAGCCCTTGATCAGCGATCGGAACAATTCGTTGTGCGCAACTGCATGGGGCCGCGGACCAACAACGCTCATGCGTCCTTGCAGGACATTGAAGAACTGGGGTAACTCGTCGAGCGACGTTTTTCGGATCCAGCGCCCGATCGGTGTGATGCGGTCATCGTCGCGGGTTGCCTGGCGGATCACGGCGCCATTGTCTTGGGTGCGCATCGAACGGAATTTCCAGACCTCGATTTCATTTCCGTCGAGTCCGTATCGTCGTTGACGGAACAGAATCGGACCCGGCGAAGTGATCGCGATTGCCATGGCGATGCCGAGCATGATCGGCGCGGTCAGAATAATCGCGATGACCGCCAGAACGAGATCCGAGAGGCGCTTGATGAAGGCTTCGGCACCAAAAAACGGCGTCTCGCACACCGCAACAACAGGCATGCCTCCGATCGTCTCCACCCGGGCTTGAATCAGGTCATGAACGAAGATATCCGGCGCGAAATAGATCGAGGCGGTGGTGTCTCGAAGCGCGTCCAGCAGCGCGAGGATGCGGGGTTGTGAGGCCATCGGAAGGGCGATGTAGATCCGCTGGATTTGGTGAGACTTGACATAGTCGGCGACGTCGCCAAGACGACCGATTGGCGGGGAAACTCCGTCTTCGCCGGCAGAAAATCCGAGCCGGTCGTGACTTCGGTCATCAAAAAAAGCGGAGATCCGAACAATTTCGAATGGGTCTGCCGAGATCGCGCGGGCAAGTTCCCGCCCCAAAGAACCCGCCCCGACGATCACGCAGGACGCCTGTCGGCCACCCATCGGTAAGCGCGCGACGAGTGATGGAGAGAGGCGGTGCAGACCGTATTGAAGCAGCGGGGTAGCGATGAACCAGGCATGCAGAAGCTGCGGGTTAAAGTTTGATGTCGTGCCGGTCAAAAGGCCAATCAACGTCAGCAGGGCAACGCTCGTGACCCAGCGCAGCGTCAACTCCCGGAAGAGACCGGGTTGCACACGTCGGAAGGGGATTTGGCCAGGCCAGACCAGGAAAAAGGTCAGTGCGGCCAGGATGCCTTCATCAGATCTTATTGGAAGTTGAAATAGTAAACAAACAAAGAATAAAGATCCGATTGCGATCAGAGGATCAAGGAGTTGCTTCACGAAGCCAATCGGGTCTCCCGGGGTTGTGTGGATGCTTACGAGATCTTTACGACTGAGTTGCATACCGCGCGAACTCCTCAAGAAGAAGACAGCGTCGCTGTGGATGCCAGCGTTCGGCGTCAGCCTGGAAGCACACATTAGGAGGCCGAGGACTCGTTGCTCCCAGTAAAAAAGTTCCGGGGCGTCGAGAATTACGCAACCAAAATCACCGCAACCGTGGTCGCACTCGGGCAGCATTCGTTCCCCTTACAGCGGTGTTCCGAGGGTTTGCTACCGGGGGTTACCTTGTTTGCGAAACAGCTTCAAAAGGCCTACTTCCGCTACCGCCGTTTCGTCCCATCCCGACTCCTCTACCACCGCGAACATTTCCGGGTCTTGCGGCTGCTGGGTATGTCTGCGCAGGAGCGTACGCTGGTCGCCGAACAGCTGTTGCTTGAACGTCTGGCAGATGCAGTGATGCATGTTCCGCACTATCGGGATCAGGTTCGGCTCGACCCGCAGGCGATCCTGCACGCAGAGTCAGCCACGGAAGTGATTCGTGAGTTTCCGTACCTCGATCGGCAGACATTCATGGACGCGCCAGAACGGTTTTTGTCCGATCGTTACCGCCTGCACCCGCTGCATCGCGCCACCAGCGCGGGGTCGACCGGCGAGGGCGTTGTGGTCTGGCGAAACAAACGATTGATCGATATTGAAATGGCGTTCTTCGTCGCAGCCTGGTCAGCGTATGGCTTTCGGTTTGAACGCTCGCGGACCCTGCGGGTTGCCCGAGATGCCATCCGCCCGATCGATGAGCCACCGACCTGGATTCAGGGCAATCGCCTCATGCTCTCGCCACGACACACAGGACCACGTTGGCTTGATGCGATCCGTCGTGATATCGAGGCGTTTGCCCCCGACTACATCTACGGCTATCCGGGCGCGGTCGACGATCTGGTCCGCCTGTTCGGCGATCGCATGCCGGGCGTGCATGCACGGGCAGTCCTGCTGACATCCGAGCATGCCCACGACGATCAGTTGCACCGTATTAGCGACGCGTTTCGGGCACCAGTCTCCGTGAACTACGGCATGACCGAGCGGACGAACATCGCCTTTCGGGAACTACGCGATGGGGTTCTGGCGCCGTATCGATTCGAGCCTCTGTACGGTTATTCCGAAAACCGGTTGCAGAACGGGCTGTTCGAGATCATTGGTACCTCGCTCTGGAACGATGTCATGCCCTTGATCCGTTACCGCACGGCCGACTACGGGCGGATTGCAGGGGACGGCACCATTACCCAGCTCGATGGTCGAGGCCAGGACTATCTGATTGACCGTTTCGGCCTGCGAGTCGCCGGGCAGATGATTCGGGTTGACGACCGTAGCTGGAGTTTCCTGCGGACCTATCAGGTCCGACAGTCCAGAGCAGGAGAATGCCGGATTCTGGTCGTTCCTCGCCATGCCATTCTGGATTCAGCGCAGCTTGAATCCTTGCAGTCCTGGCTGCAGCGTCAATGGGGCAAACACTTCGATCTCACGGTCGAGCAGGTCCCGGATATTCCGCTCACGGCCAGTGGCAAGAGGCGCCAGGTGATTTGTGATCTGCACTGAACCCCATCAACAGCCGGTGGTCATGATGATGGGGACTGATCCCCAGGGTGCTGGCGGAATCGCTTCCGTACTGAAAGCCTATGCATTGGCTGGCTTGTTCGATCCCCCTCAGTCAACTGTGACTTGCGTCACAACCCATCGGGAGGGTCCGCCGTGGAGGGTCGTGCTGTTATGGCTGAAAGCGATGCTCACGCTCGTGATCGCGCGCACCCGAGGACAGGCGTCGATTGTTCATGCGCATTCTGCATCGAGGGGGAGTTTTCTGCGTAAGTCAATTTTGCTCTGGATGGCGCGCAGACTGGGGAGCTATACCGTCTTTCACCTCCACGGGGGCGGTTTCCAGGCGTTTGTAGAACAGCAGACCGGCCCGCTGGGCCGACGCTGGGTCAACCATACCTTGTCGCATGTTTCGCTGATCCTGACCCTGTCTGAACGCTGGCGGGATTACATCCGGACCATCGCACCCAATACCCGGGTTGAGATTCTGCCCAATCCAGTCGCGCTGGAGGTGTCACCCCTCCGGGAGCCAGAGCCGGGGCGCATTCTGTTTTTAGGGCGAATCGATCCGCGCAAGGGGGTCTATGACCTTGTGGATGCGATCGCAGCCATCGGCGCCGCCCAAGCAGAGGGTCGGCTCGAGCCCCTGCCGACCTTGCGCTTGGTCGTTGGCGGTGATGGCGACAGCGGTGCTCTGGCAGATTATGCCTCCCGCGCAGGGGTTGGCGCGCAGCTGGAACTTCTGGGCTGGATCGGCCCGGACGAGCGGGCGCGTCAACTCACGCGCGCGGCCTCCTTTGTTCTTCCCTCCCATCATGAGGGCTTGCCCATGTCGATGCTTGAAGCGATGGCGGCCCGGGTGCCGATCATTGTGTCATCGGTGGGCGGTATCCCAGATTTGGTGACACATGGGGTTCATGGCCTGATCGTACCGCCGGGAGATATCAAGGCCCTGGCAGACGCGATCTCTATTCTGATCGCCAACTCCGATTTACAGGAAACCCTCGCCAGAGCGGCTCGTACACGGATTCGAGCGGAGTGTGCGACTGACCTGGTGATGTCCCGACTCCGGTTGCTGTGGCAAACGCTCACTGCAGAGGCTTCGCAAAACCCGATCGTCAAAAAGGTGCCAACGTGAGAACGATTGATCTCGTCGCAGGGGCCAGACCCAATTTCATGAAAATTGCGCCGATCTTGCGTGCCCTGAAACGTCGACGCGAGTCGCTCGACACCGGTCCGGAACTCGGTTGGCGGCTGGTCCATACCGGCCAGCATTGGGACCGCTCGATGAATGATGTTTTTTTTGAAGAGCTCGGTATCCCTGCGCCCGATGAACGCCTTGGGATCGGTGGGGGCTCCCATGCTGAACAGACTGCCCGCGTGATGACGGCCTATGAGTCGCTCTGCGAGCGGGCGCGGCCCGATTGCACCCTCGTCGTGGGGGATGTGAACTCAACCCTGGCGAGTGCCCTGGTGGCTGCCAAGTTGAAGATTCCGCTGGTCCATGTTGAAGCGGGACTGCGCAGCGGCGATCGCTCCATGCCAGAAGAGATCAATCGCCTGGCTGTGGATGCAGTGAGTGATCTCTTCTTTGTGACAGAGCCCAGTGCTGTCGATCACCTGTTACGGGAAGGCAAGCCTGCATCTGCGATCCACGAGGTCGGTAATGTCATGGTGGATAACCTCTACTACCAGAAGCGGATCCTGGATTCAGGAGATCCACTCGGACTGAATCCCTTCGAAATGAATCTGGTGGCCGATTTCAAGCAGTCCGTCGCCAGGTCAGGGGAAAAATCGGATCGACGCTACGCGGTACTCACGCTGCACCGACCATCGAATGTGGATGACGTCGAAACCTTAAGCCGGCTAATGCAGACGCTGACGATTGTTTCGGATCATTTACCGATCGCTTTCACCGTACACCCGCGCACCCGGGCTTCCATTGAACGCCTGGGTCTCTCGCTCGGACCCAATATCCATTTGTTCCCGCCATTACCCTTCATGGCATTTCTGGAACTCTGGAAAAGCGCGGCCATGGTTCTGACGGATAGTGGCGGGCTGCAGGAAGAAACCACAGCGCTTGGGGTGCCCTGCATTACGCTTCGAAACAACACGGAACGACCGGTAACGGTCTCGCAGGGAACCAACGTGTTGGTCGGTACCGATTCCAAGGCCATTCTGGGGGCCGTTCGCGCAGTGCTCGCGAAGCCAATGAATGCACAACTTCAGCGGCCCCGGCTCTGGGACGGACAGGCGGCCCAACGCATTGTTCTGGAGTTGGCGCGCTTTCTCCGCTGAACCGCCAGCGCTTGGATCGATTTGTTCAGACGCTGAATGATCTCTGCTACGACTGTGTTTTTTTGAGCTTGAGGTTAGTGTTCACTAACATCGGATTCCAGGAGGTTGATGTTTCAGGATAGTCGGTAGTTGCTTTGGCGAACTCCGACGTAAGGTAGAAATCCTCCTAGTTGGTGGTCTATCTGCCCACCGATAGTTGGCGCAAATTCGAGACTTCTTCCTTACTTGCAGGATGAGTCTCGTGTCTTATTTTCCATCCAAGAAATCCGAATTTACAGCGCCTTCATTTGCCGTGCTGACCGCAACTGCCACACTTTGTGCTGCACTTACCGCTTGTGGCGGGGGTGGCGACACGCCCACCGCTGATACTGGCGCGCAGGCTGCTACCCCTCAGATTAAAGCCGACGTCCCTGCGACGGATGCTGCCGGTAATCCGGTTGATCATCGTATTGGCGACCTCACCGATAATCGACTCGAATTAACGATGGGTCCGGCGACACCGGCTGCTGATTTGAAATCGACAGTGGCCGATACGGCCGCGGGTACAACCGCTGATCCAAGCCTTCTGGATCCAGCGCCTTCGTTTGACCCCGGGCCTGAGACTGTTGCGACCAGCCAGAGTACAGGTCGAACTGGCGTGGTCAGCAAATCGCTGGCGTTGCCGGATGCGCCACTGACGACCATTGCAGCGGATTGGATGTCGGCGGCGCCAGTGCAGTCAGCACCTATCTCTCCAGTCCATGGTGGGATCACGCGCCAGTCTCCCCCTGAATTTTCCTGGCCCGCAGTTTCAGGCGCTGCTTCGTATCGCCTCGACGTTAGCGGTGCCATGGGCATCTGGCCTAAAGTCGTTCGCGGCAATTGGGCGCAGTGGTGGACAGCGACCTTCCCAGCCGGTGTCTATCAGTGGCGGGTCCAGCCGCTGAACTCCACGGGGGCTGCCTTGGGCGCCGCGAGTAGCTGGCGGACCTTCACGATTGCAACCGACACCACGGAGTTCCGGATTCCAGCCGGTGACGTTTTGATGGCCAACATCAAGGCACGCGCCCGGCCTCGCAGCCTGCCTGGTAACGGCAACTTTGATGCCTTATGGGCGTCCCGAATCCGCACAGAACGTACCGCGGATCTCGCCACCTGGTACACACGAGTCAAGGGCAAGGTCGGTTCCGGTTTTGTGTCGGAACCCTCCGTCTACCCGAGCAGCGGCGGTGAATCCGTCTACACCTCGATGCCCGGCAAGGTGAACCCATCGATTGACTATATGGTCGAGGAAGCTCTGGTCGCCCGCATTAAAGGAGATACGGCCCTTCTCCAGGACTCGGCTCGCCGCGCCGTTCTTTTGGCAGGTTGGAATCCCAATGGCGCAACGAGCCACAAGGAACAGGATCAGGTTAACCGGTATGTCGCATCGTCGTTGGCGCTGATGTTCGATCGCTGCTACGACGTGCTGACCGACGCCAATCGGGCGCTCATTCGTTCAGTCCTTCTGACACGTTTGAAAGGTCCCTTCGACGAACTGGTCGCCAGTCGGGCCCTGGAAAACCTGCCCTATGATTCCCACGGATACACCATCTTGGGCCATATTGCTGCCGCGACGGCTGTGATGGCCGGTGAGGGTGCGCAGTTCGAAACCTGGGCCCAAGAGGCGATCCCGTTGTTCGCCAAGTTGACCAACCCTTGGGGCGGTGAAGAGGGCGGATTTGCGAACGGCTCAGCCTATGCGAGTTACGTTCTCGCGCAAATGTCTGCGTCGGATGCCTTGCGTGATGCCACTGGGATCGATATCTGGAAGAAGCCTTGGGGCCGTAACTTCGGGGTATTCCTGACCCATATGTTCCCTCCAGGTGCCCCCACCGGTGCATTTGGCGACGAATCGGAGTCGTTTCGTGAAGATACGACCAACTTTGTAGCGCTGGCACGCCGGGTGGATGTACCGCTGGTGAAGTGGAAAGCCGACCGGTTGACCGGGGTGGATCGGTCCAACTATTGGCTGGTCGCAGCGCCGTTTATTGGTTCTGCCGTTCCGACTGGTTTTGTCCCGCCAAAGGCTGAGGTGTTCTCGGACGTTGGAGTGGTCTCGATTCAGACGGATCTGGCCGATCCGAAGCGTGCTTCCTTGTACTTCCGTTCCAGTCCCTATGGTTCGGTCAATCACGGACATGCTGATCAGAACTCTTTTATCCTGAATGTGGGCTCGAAGCGAACCTTCATCAACAGCGGAGTGGATGATTCTTACTGGTCGCCCCAATACCGTGCCTGGTATGTCCAGACCAAGGCTCATAACGCCATCACGTATGACGGCGGCGTGGGACAGATCGCCGGCACCCTGGCAGCTAAGGGCCAGATCACCGCATTCAAGCGCAATGCGGCTGGCTACACCTTGACCAGTGGGGATGCTCAGAAGGCCTATCCGAGCGGGATGAGTCAGGCCACGCGGACCATCATCGCTGGGCCGGATGGATCCTTTGTGACGGTTGATCAGTTGGCGGCCACGTCTGGTCGTCGGTGGGAGTACAACCTCCAGGTGCCAACAGCCGCTACCACGCTGGGCAGCGGACGGGCGCAAGTCAGCACCGATCGTGGCGCACTGTGTATCCAACCGGTTGCTGCCAGCCAGAGCCCAACCTGGTGGGGTTTCAGTCAGGCCAAGATTCCGGACATGGCGGTCAGCGGCTATGCCTCACTCATGGGGACCTACGTGATGAAGTGGGTCGCGCCCACTGCCGTGACCACTGCTGTGTTGCCGATGCATTTTGACTTTGGTTGTAACAGTTCGCCGCCCGTGGTGACACAGGCGAACGCCCAACTCACCATCCGGTGGGAGGGCTTCTCGTGGGTGGTTGACAGTCGCGGTCGGCTTATCTCATCGACCTGAGCTAAGAACGCTTCCTCCGAGCCCCGCCAGCTCCCCTGGTCGGGGCTTTTTTGCGTCAGGGGCTAGAATTGGTGGATTGGACACCGAGGCGATTCAAGACTGACGGATCATGGACAACGCACTACCAGCCCTCGAATTTCCCGCCATCCCAGTTCTCCTATCCCTGTTTCTAGCCTACCTTCTGGGCTCAGTTTCCTTCGCTGTGCTGGTCAGCCGAACCATGGGCCTGGCAGACCCACGCTCCTATGGCTCGGGCAATCCGGGGGCGACGAATGTGTTGCGCACCGGAAACAAGGCGGCCGCGCTGGCGACGCTCGTGGGGGACGCTGCCAAGGGTTGGGTCGCCGTTGCGTTGGCCCTGCGCCTGGGTCCAGACTGGGGCCTGGATGGGTTTGCCATTGCACTGGTGGGCCTGGCGGCGTTCCTTGGTCATCTGTTCCCGATTTTTCTCCAGTTTCGGGGGGGCAAGGGCGTCGCAACGGCCGCTGGCGTTCTGCTGGGGCTCAACCTCTGGCTTGGACTCGGAACTCTGGCGACCTGGTTGCTGATCGCTGCGTTCTTCCGGCTGTCGTCCCTGGCGGCGATCGTTTCTGCCGTGTTTGCGCCGCTTTGGGCCTGGCTCCTGTTTGGGCGTCAGCCGATGGTTCTCGTGGTGGCCGTGATCGGCGTGCTACTGATTGCGCGGCATCGAAGCAATCTGGCCAAGCTGATCGCGGGCACTGAGGGGCGGATCGGGGAGAAACGCGTGTCCAAATCGGTCCCGACTTCTCCCGGCGATTCCTGATGCGAATCGGCCTTGACCTTGGGGGTACCAAGATTGAAATTGTCGCGCTCGATCCGATGGATCTGGAACGGTTGCGCCGGCGGGTACCGACTCCCCAGGGAGATTACGGCGCCACGTTGAGGGCGATTGTTGATTTGGTCGAAGGGGCGGAACGTGAACTCGGATGCCGTGCCACGGTCGGCATGGGTATCCCCGGTTCGATCTCCCCCGATACGGGTACCGTGCGCAACGCCAATTCGACCTGCCTCAATGGCAAGGCCCTGCAGACCGATCTGGAGGGTTTGCTGCTGCGATCGGTTCGGATCGAAAACGATGCGAATTGTCTCGCCTTGTCCGAAGCCATGGATGGCGCCGCCCAAGGTGCAGCGCTTGCATTTGCCGTGATCCTGGGCACTGGCGTCGGTGGCGGTCTGGTCATCAACGGGCAGTTGGTCTCTGGGCGAAACCGGATCGCTGGCGAATGGGGACATAACCCATTGCCTTGGCCCAGTGCCGCGGAATGGGGCGGTCCGCGCTGCTGGTGTGGTCGTCAGGGCTGCCTCGAGACCTGGTTAAGCGGTCCTGCACTGGCGGCCTCTCATCCTGAAGCCGCCGATGCGCTGGCCCTCGTGGCTGCTGCAGACGCGGGTGAGTCCGGCGCTCGGGAGGCACTCGACCGATGGCTGGACCGCTGCGCACGCGCCCTGGCGTCGTTGGTGAATGTGTTGGATCCGGATGTCATTGTTCTGGGAGGCGGGTTGAGCAAGATTCGCGATCTCCCAGATCGTCTTCTGGCGCGCTGGCGGCCCTGGATATTCTCGGATTTCGTCGCGACCAGGATCGTTACCGCTCACCATGGGGACTCATCCGGCGTTCGTGGCGCGGCCCGTTTATGGCCCACTTGACGGCCGCTCCGTCCCCTCGTTCGCTCTCCGGTATTCCGACGGTCCGCTAGCTACGCGCCCAATTGAATGATGAGAGCCGCCCTGGAGTTGTTCCAGTGCGCTTCGGGCGGTCTACTTTCGCACAGCACCTCGAGGAGGGCCCACCGAGACTGATGGGAACAACTTGGTTTGAGCTTGGTCTGGCCAATCGGCTTAGGCTCATAACCCGAACCCCTTGGTCTAACGCCTGTCTGGAGGTCCCTGTGCGCTGGTCTTTGGTCCTATCACTCGCTTTCTCCATTTCGTTTGGTTTGCCGCCAGCACTTGCCCTGGCGCAGAGTTCCCCAGCACAGGCAGCCCGGGCCGCTTCGCAGGCCCGGGCGTTGTCGATTGAGACGCTCCCACCAGTCAACGAACAACGGTTGGTCATCGATTATCCCTTGGGGCCGGGCGATGTGCTGAAGATCATGGTCTTCCAGCATCCCGATCTGTCGGTGGAGTCACGGATCGCCGACTCTGGCCGAATCACCTATCCCCTGCTGGGCACCCTGCAGGTCGGTGGATTGAGTGCTGACCAAGCCGAACGACTGATCGCTCGGGGTCTGCAGGAGGGTGGATTCCTGCGGGATCCTCAGGTTTCGGTCATCGTCAGCCAGTTTCGCAGTCAACAGGTCTCGGTTCTTGGCAATGTCAATCGACCGGGGCGATACCCCATTGATGCGCAGACGATGCGCCTGTCTGAGGTACTGGCCCTTGCAGGTGGAGTCTCAGAAGGTGGGGGCGACCGGGTGGTGATCACCACGGTGCAGGCGGGTTCGCCCCGGCGGGTTGAGATCGACTTGAATGAGATCTTCGTCGCAGGAAAGTTTGATCAGGACATCTCGATGCGATCAGGGGACTCCGTCTATGTCCATCGGGCGCCTGTCTACTATGTGTACGGGCAGGTTCAGCGTCCAGGGATGTATTCCATCGAGCGCGGAATGACGCTGGCGCAAGCCGTTGCCAAGGGGGGGGGGCTGACCTTGCGCGGTACCGACCGCGGACTGCGCGTATTTCGCCGTGACGAGCGGGGTGAGGTTCGGGTAAGCGAGCCTCGTCTGGATGAGACCGTACGCCCGTCCGATCTGATCTTTCTGCGTGAGAGTTTGTTCTGATCAGTGTTCGCCGTGATCCCGATGATTCGGAGAAACTCATGAATCCACGCCAGTTGTTGACTATTCTCCTCGCCCGTTGGTGGATCATTTTACTGACGACCATCATCCTGGTGGGTTGTGCGGTTGGATTCGGTTTCTTGCGCAAACCGACCTACATGGCCAGTACGCAGGTGCTGGTCGACTTGGGGATGCCCAATCCTGTTTCGGGTCCTGCATTGCCGGCCGCCATGACGCAGGCCTACCTGTCAACCCAAGTCGAGATTCTCACAAGTCAGAAGGTTGCCCTGCGGGTTGTCGACGCGCTGCATCTGTCTGAAACGCCCGAGGGCCTTGCTGCCTGGCAGAAGGAAACGCAGGGTCGTGGATCCATCCGCCACTGGTTTGCAGACGGTCTTTTGCGCCGGATTGATGTCCGTCCAACCCGGGACTCTTCGGTCATTTCGATCACTGCAACGGATGGCAGCGCTGCCGGTGCCGCGTCGATTGCCAACGCGTTTGCTCAGGCTTATGTGGAAACGCAGGTTGAAATCCGCATCGAGCCCGCCAAACAATCTCGAGCCTGGTTTGCGGATCAGGTCCTGCTGTTGCGTGAACGGCTCGATCAGGCACAGCGACGTGTGACCGATTATCAGCGGTCAAAGGGCATCTTCTCATCCGACGAGCGCTTCGATGTGGAGAACGCTCGATTGCTCGAACTCTCCACCCAACTGGTCGGACTTTCCGCGCAAACGGGGGAAGCCGCTAAACGCCGCCAACTGGCGGCGGAGTCCTTGACTCGCGGCGTTGCATCCGATCTTCCTGAAATTCTCCAGAATCCGCTGGTCCAGCAACTCAAGGCCAATCAGGCAAGGCTTGAGGCACGCCAGAAAGAGCTTTCGGCGGTTTACGGGCGCAATCACCCTGAAATTCTCAAACTTCAGCAGGAACTCGATGCGACTCGGTCGCGCGTGCTGCAGGAAATTGATACGGTCGCCAGCAGCATCTCCAAGAGCTTTTCCTTGGCTGAACGCCGAGAAGTCGAAGCCCGGACCGCACTGGAATCCCAGCGTAGCCGAGTCATGGCGATGAAACAAAGTCGTGACGAACTCAGAGTGCTGGAGCGAGATCTCGACAATGCTCAGCGCGCCTACGATCAGAGCCTGCAGCGGCTGAATCAGGCGGGTCTGGAGAGTCGATCGACCCAGGGCAATATCGTCACACTGAACCCCGCAGTTGAACCCCTCAAGGCGGCGAGTCCGAACCTGCTGTTGAATGGGTTGGTCGGGGCTTTCCTCGGACTGATTCTCGGGTTTTTGGGTGTCCTGCTTCTCGAGTTTGGAGATCAGCGTATTCGGACGTTGGACGATCTCGCGACCGTCTTGCCCAGCCCAGTGATTGGGCGGATTCGGGTGGTGGGTAAGCGGCCCCTGCACCTCGGATATTCGCCGTCGTCTTCGACTTGATCACTCTCGGAGTTCAGTGATGAATGGATCGGTGGATCTGAGCGTTCAGCGCTCTTCGACCTGGCTCAGCCGTCTGACACAGACCGGGTATGCGCGCAATCAACCCTTGGGAAGGATCTTACGAGAGGTGGGTCTGCTCAATGAGGAAGAAATTGATCGCATCCTCTGTCATGCCAAGGCTTCCGGAATGCGCTTTGGCGATGCTGCGGTTGCTCTGGGGTTGGTCAGGCCAGAAGACCTGAAGGCGATCCTGGCTTATCAATTCAATCTGCCGTTGGTGATTCCGGGAGAGCATCGAATTGATCGAGAGGTCATCGCAGCCCACGAATCTTTCCATCCGGTACTGGACGACTTACGCGAGCTTCGCGATCAGTTATTGCTGCGCTGGCGCAGCCAAGACCCCACCGGGCATCGCTCGGTCGCCCTGGTGGGTGTGGCCCGCGCAGAGGGGCGCAGTTTTTTATCGGCTAACCTCGCCGTGACGTTCGCGCAATTGGGTATGGACGTTCTTCTGATCGATGCCGACATGCGCCGAGGTCGACTTCACCGGATGTTTGGATTGGATGGCAGCCTGGGTCTGTCGACCATTCTTTCTGGGCGGCAGTCTGTTGGCGCCAAGATCCAGATTGAACCTTTGCATTCACTCAGTTTAATTCCATGCGGTGGTGAGCCACCGAACGCAGCAGACCTGCTCGTCGGCAATCGCTTCTCGGAGTTTCTTCGACATTGTGCTGAGTTGCATGAAGTCATCATTCTGGATACCCCAGCTGCTTCCGAAGCGCCCGAGGTGATGGCGATTTCTGCTCGGGTCAGCGGTAATGTTCTGGTCGCCCGCCGCGGCAGCAGTCGCGTCAAATCGGTGCAAGCGCTGGTCAAGGCCATTTCAGGAGTCGGTGGCCACCTGGTTGGTTCGGTGTTGTCGGGTGCTTGATCTGAGGTCAACACCGTCCGCTGCGGCGCCGGTTCTGGCGCTCTTGGCACTGCTGGGTCTGGCAGCCGTCTCCGGTTTGCTGATTGCGATCGGGGCGTTCCCGATATTGGCGCTTTCATGGGGTACCGTCGTTGGTCTTGCTGCGCTTTTTCTTCCGCTCGAGTGGTTGATCTGGATGCTGCTGATCCTGACCTTCTTCGTCCAGGGTCCAGTCGCCAATTTCCTACTTTTGCCGATCGCCGCCTGGATTCCGTATGGGGTTGCGGTTCTCGTGTTTGTTCGTTCACTTCTGGAGCGTCTGGGCCTCGCGAACGCTCCATCTGCAAGGGGGCAAACCCCGGGCTTGCCCAATCTGGCTCCGATTTCCCTTGCCCAGCCAATGGGGTCCGCTGGTGCCATCCCGGTTTTATTAATCATCTATATCCTGCTGATGCCGATTTCAGCGGTGATCAACGGCTCGCCACCAGCTCAACTTGCTGTGGGGCTCAAAACCTATCTGCCGCTCTGGGCCGTCACCTTTTCGCTGTTGTTCAACCGCTGGAGCGTTCATCAACTCGATCGCCTCTGGCGTTGGGTGCCGTGGGGCCTTGCTCTTCAAATACCAATCGTTCTTTATCAGGTGTTCGTGGTGGTCCCCAGGCGTCAGATGTTGGGTGACGAGACCGCGTTTGATGCGGTCGTCGGAACCTTTGGCGGAGACGGTGGTAACAGTAGTTTTCTCGTTCTCTATGGGATCGCAGCGTCGGTCCTTGCGATCTCCCGAGCGCAGTTAAACCTGAGCGGTTGGGCAATGGCCGCCGTGACCATTGTTTTTTCCTTGCTTTTGACGCTGGCAGGGGAAGTCAAAGCGGCATTTATCTGGGTTCCGATCGCAATTGCCGTTGGTTTTTACGACCATTTGATGCGCCGACCGACTTTTCTGATCGGTGTTCTCGCAGGTTTGGCGGCCTTTGTCATGGTGACAGCCATGGTCTACGAAGCTGTTCACTGGAGCAGTCGGAGTGCTGAGCACATCTCCGTCGAGACCCGGATTGAGCGAGCATCAAGATATTTTTTCAACCCTTCCGAGATCAGTTACAAAAACGGAGAAATTAGTCGCGGCGCTTCGATCACTATCTGGTTGCAAGACCAGAAGACTGACTGGCCTAATCGGTTGATTGGTTTCGGTCCGGCAGCCTCTCGAGCAAAGAGTGTGGTTGCTGTTGGCGTCGTTGCTCAGCGATTTGCGCCCCTGGCGATTGCGGCTACCACCTTGTCCATGTTGCTCTGGGATACCGGCGTACTCAGTGTTTGTTTGTTTGTGGCTCTGATTGGAGTGACCCTGCTCTACACGATGGGTCTGGTTCGAGATCCACAGTTATCTCCGAGGCACCGCGCGACGGCCCGAATGGCCGCGAGTTTGCTGGCAATTTTTATCACGATGATGTTCTACGACCGAGCATTGGTCGATGAACCCTGCACCCAGTTGCTCCTGGCGCTGTTGATTGGTTATGTCGGATGGCTGCGAACGCATCGCCCGCCGGTGCTTACAGCGGCGCCATGAAATCGCCACTTCGACTCTAGGCAACGATGCTTGGCTTCGCCGCGACCCGAATATTAACGGGCATGTTGGGGCTGTTCGTGCCAATCGTGCTGGCGCGAAATATGGCGCTGCAGGCCTATGCTGACTATGCGTTGCTACTGTCGGCAGTGATGTTATTGGTGATTGTCGGATCACTGGGATATGACCGTGGTGCCTTTCGGTTCATTCCCGTGCTCCAGGCCTCCGGTCAAATTTTGCCTGCGCTTCGACTCGCAGCGGAACTCGTGGTGCTTCGTGTCGTCGCATCGGTCTGTCTTGCGATTGGTATCGTCTCGTTTGGTGGGAAGGCTCCGATCTTGGGCGCCGCGATCTCAACCGTGTCGCCGGAATTCTTCGTCGGCATCATCGCCGTCATCGCAACAACTGAGGGGCTCACCGTGACGGCTTCGGCGTTCGCGTTGCATCGCATCGTCGCATCCGTCGGGTTGTTGATCCTGATCGGACGAACCTGTGCCTTTGCTGGACTTGTATTGATCGATGAGGCGTTGACGCTGGACCGTGTTATTTCCGTGACCCTTTGGACTGAGTCATTTCAGGGGTTCATGATGAGCCTCGCAACCCTGAGCGTTTTGCGAACGCATCGAAGCGCAAAGCGCCTGGAGTTGACCGACCCGCCGTCCCGATCTGGCATTGATCGGGGGACTCTATTGAAGTGCTGTACCTCCGCTTGGGGGGCTTACCTCTCTTCATTGCCAACGCAAGGTCCAGCGTTACGACTTCTGGTTGGCGTGTTTGCCGATACACCCACCGTGGCCGCATTTGCATTCTTTCAACAGTTGGCCGATCGGGCGAAGGTCTTTTTACCGCTCCAATTGGTGTTGCCCAATATCGAGACCACCTTGTCGGCCCGCCGGTTGACGCATGCGCGGGGGGATGCGTCCGGGTTGCAGGCATTGACGGTCATGACCCGAATCAATCTTCTGGTGGTCAGCGCCGCACTTGTAGCCCTGGTTGCAGCCGGGCCGGAGATCGAACATCTCCTGACCGCGGACCGCTTTAAACAATATCTTCCGATTGCAGCACTCCTGGTGATGCAATTGATACCTTCGAGCATTGAATCTGCGCTATGGACTGCCTATAACGCCGCCGGTGACGCGATTCTTCTGAATCGAGCGAGCATGTTTGCTTCGTTCCTCGCTTTCCCCATCGTTGTTGCCGCTGCGGCGCTTGCGGGGGCCACAGGTGTCGCAGCATTGGCGGGTATCCGGGTCGTAATTCTCGCGATCGTTCTGTTTCATCAGGAAGATGGCGAGCCCGCACGAAGTTTGCTGACCTGTCCCCGTGGGGCGCATTCCATCTCGATCGTATTGATATCCCTCGGTATGACGTTCTGGAGTGTCCTCGCCTTTCAACAAACCGGTCTCAACGGTTTGCCAAGCCTGCTGTTGGGATGGATTGTTTTTGGTGTTTCAACGTTCTGGTTTGACTTCGCCCAACTGCGTGAGCTTCAGGCGATCGTTCTGCTGGTCAATGCCCGTCGGAACCAGCGGTTTTAGGCTGACGGTTCGGTTAGTCGTTCTGTCCATGAGACTGGAGCCCCGAATGAATGAAAGGCCACTGGCAATTGTTCCGGTCTGGTTCTATGACGATCAGACCGGGTATCAGGACTTTCGACAGCGAATTGGTTCATTGGCATCCCGCTGGAGGGTCATTGTCGTTGTTCGGGATGCTCGGTTCCTGAATGAACTTGATGATCTCTCCGTCTCAGTGGAGATACTGCCGTCGCCGGGTGGCTCTCGGCTGCAGATGTTGTGGTGGTGCCTTCGACTGATTCCCTGGATTGCGAAACGCAACCCGGATCTCGTTTTTCTTCTGGGTAGTCAAGTGGCCCCCGTGCGATTGGGCCTGCCAGCGTCATTTCCAACAGTCCTGTACTGGAACGTGCATCCCTCGCAACTCTTCGATGGCAATGCACCAAACAGGCTTGCACGCTGGCTCAATATTGTGTCGACTCGGCTCTCGTACTTTGCTGCTGCCAGAGCGTCCATCGTGCTTCCAATCGGCGCAAGGCTTCGTGAGGATCTGGTGGCCCATGGCGTGCATCCGCTTCGGGCGGTCACCGTCCCTTTGGGCGTATCGGAGAGTCACGCCGCCATGAGAGCGCTCACCCCGCGACGCCACCTGCCGGGCGAGCCACTGCGTTTGATTATCGCGGGTTCGATCAATGCAGAGCGGGGCCGGGATGTGATGTTCGAAGCCATCGCTCTTCTCACGAAGCAATCGCTGCCGGTACATCTCACGCTGGTGGGTGCAACCGGACCCCAACTTGAAGAGTGTCGATCTCGGGTCCAGCGACTTGGGATTCAAGAACAGGTCACAATCCTTGGGCGACTCCCCGGGCAGGAAATTCCCGCCCAGCTTGCCAAGGCACATATCGGGCTTAGCCTAGTGGCAGATCGCCCGTGGAATTACTTCAATCCGCCGACCAAAGTCTACGAATACCTGGCCAATGGCCTTCCAGTCATTGTTTCCGATATCGCTTGCCACCGCGATCTGCTTGCTGAAGGGGGGCCAGGTTGGTTCTGTCAATTTGATGCAAGAGATTTCGCACGAGTCATTCGAGAGCGTCTGGAAAATCCTTCCGAACTTGAACTCGCATCCAAGCTTGCCTACCAGGAGGGTGGCAAAGCACTTTGGTCTAGGCTTGAACCAGACTTTATTTCCTTGTGTCGAGCGGCACACAATTGGGGTACGTCGCCTGCCGTGATCTGATGTGCCCTAATCATGACTGAAGGACCGGTCGTGTCCCATCGCCTCTCGAAGCATCGGGAGGAACTTGATGGAATCAGAGCCTTGGCGATCCTCCCGGTCATCCTTTTTCACGCCGGCTTCCCCGTGTTCAGCGGCGGCTTTATTGGGGTTGATGTCTTCTTTGTGATCAGTGGGTATTTAATTACCTCGATTATTCTGACTGAAAAAAGTGCAGGAACATTTTCACTCTGGAGGTTTTATGAACGAAGGGCGCGTCGCTTACTCCCGGCTCTGTTCCTAGTCCTCTACGTCAGCATTCCACTGGCCTGGGTGTGCCTACTTCCGGCTGATTTCAAGAATTTTTCACTCAGTCTGATTGCAGTCACCGCCTTCGCATCAAACTTTCTCTTCTGGTGGTGGAGCGGATATTTCGATACCGCCTCCGAACTAAAACCACTGCTACACACCTGGAGCCTGGGCGTCGAGGGACAATATTACCTACTGTTTCCCATTTTCCTCATTTTGACATGGCGGTTTGGACGTCGTTGGATTCTGATTACCTTAATAAGTCTCGCCATCGCAAGTCTTTTGGCGGCACAGTGGGCCTCCGTTGATCGCCCTTTTTTTACCTTCTTTCTACTGCCAACGCGTGGCTTCGAGCTGCTCATCGGGGCCGGTGTTGCCTTTTTGCTGGAAACGAAATATCCCAACCCGAACCTAAGCCCAACTTCGGATCTGGCATTAACTCCTGACGCGAGTAAATCCTACCGGTCATTTCGAGTGCTTGATCAGATGCTCAAACGGATCCCCGATTTCAAACACC
Organism: Burkholderiaceae bacterium; assembly: GCA_040401595.1. Taxonomy (GTDB): domain Bacteria; phylum Pseudomonadota; class Gammaproteobacteria; order Burkholderiales; family Burkholderiaceae_E; genus RFPW01. The sequence goes on along the minus strand of JBBAOE010000001.1, from coordinate 127,573 downwards.
GCACTGCCTTCGCTGAACTTGTCCCGGCGATCGGGTTAACCCTGGTCGTCGCGCCTATTTTCGCATTTGACAAGCAAACGCCCTTTCCCAGCATTTATGCGTTGATACCAACAGTCGGCACCGCAATCCTGATTGCTTTTGCGACGCAGAAAGTACTTGTTGGCCGGTTGCTCGCAAGTCGACCCCTCGTGGGCGTTGGCCTTATCAGCTACAGCGCGTATCTTTGGCATCAACCGTTATTCGCCTTTGCGAAGCAGCGCAGCACTGAAAGGCCAGACCAAACGATTTTGGCTTTGATCTCTGTCTTCGCAATTGTAATCTCCTATTTCAGCTGGAAGTATATTGAACGCCCCTTTCGCAGCGAACGAAGGTTCTCGCGTGGGCAGATTTTTCGATGGGGGCTCGCTGGAAGTATGGTTTTGTTTGTAACTGGTGCGATAGGGTACTGGTGGGCTGGGTTCCCTGACAGGTTCCCCGGTGACGATCGGCAACTGGCAGCCTTAGATACCATTCAAATGGGGAGGTATACCGATAAACGATTTGCAGCAGCTCTGGATCGGCCTTTCGATGACTCTGGAAAGAAACGGGTCTTGATTATCGGTGATAGCTATGCAAAAGATCTTGTCAACGCACTTTATGAATCTGGCTTGAGCGAAAAAATTCAAATATCGACCCACTTTGTTTCCAGCGATTGTGGCAATCTTTATTTGCAAAGGGAATTTTCGACCTTTATTCAACCCCCAAAGCTTGCTCTTTGTAAGCGGGCGGGGTGGTACGAGAGTGAAAAACTAAGACGATTGCTCAACGGGGCGGACGAGATCTGGCTCTCCTCCGCCTGGAATTTTTGGGTCGCGGCCTTTTTGCCAGAAAGTATTGGTAATCTTAAACGAGACTACGGCAAAGCAGTGCTCGTATTTGGATCAAAAAATTTTGGCGAAGTGACTGCAAAGGGATTGCTCAAAATTCCAGCGACGAGTCGACTTGATGCTAAAAACCCTATCCGACAAGATGTGGTGTCGGTGAATGGATTGATGCGAGCCATGTTTCCTGCTCCCGCTTTCATGGATGTCACCGCGATGATGTGCGCGAATGACATGCAATGCCGGCTCTTTGATCCAGAGGGCGAGCTGTTGTCTTACGACGGCGCACACCTTACACCCGCGGGCGCTCGATATCTTGGCCGTCAGCTGCTGGAGCAGTTGCGTTTTCGTTAAGCTGTTTGACTGAACCCGGCGTCATTCTTTCAGTGCTCGAGAAACCCTATCTCTGCCCAAGCAGAGGGTTCCCCCGATCCCGGCATAGCGATTGGCTCGTGGCTATCTGAACCGGCGACCTCACCCGAGGGCTCGCATTACTTGATTATCCATGCAGTTCCCCCTCGGGGAACAGTACTTGCGTTTGCTAAATATCAAGTGTTTTTGATAGGGGGCAAACGTGAGTGGCCGGGATCTCAGTATGCAGGTCAAAGTGTTGCATGTGATCAAGACACTCGGCCTCGGCGGTGCTGAGTCAAATCTACTCAACCTCGCATGCGCATTTGATACGGCGAAGGTCGAGACGCATGTTGCTTACTCAGGGGGCGGCGAAATTGAGGAGCAATTTCAGGCCGTAGGTGTGCTCCTTTACAAGTACGCCGGAGGCGAACATCGCGTCAAAAGCCTTGCGACCCTAGCAATTGTCTATCGTCTGGTACGCTACATTCAGCGAAATAGAATTGATATCGTTCACACGCATAATTTCAACGCGCATGTGTGGGGGTTATTAGCGACTTGTCTGACTGGCGTGGCCTTGATCGAGCACGTTCATGACCAGCGCTATACGCCACGCGAGGAACTTCTCCGGTGCCATGGTGCGTTGGAACAGTTTAAATTTGCGAAGTATTTCCGCCATCTTCCCGACCGAGTCGTTGTTCTGACGCGAAAGACGGCTGAGGCAGTTGTGGGGCAGCGCATTGCTACTCCAGAGCGTGTCGTTGAGTTGCGTAATGGGATTCCGCTAATTGACGGGCCAGTGCTAGATCGGCAGGCGATCCGCCAAGAGCTGGATATTCCAGATGAGGCGGTTGTCATCTTGACATGCGCGCGAATTGAGCCCGCTAAAAATATTCAATTGATTTTGAGTATCGCGAGTGAAGTCCACAGGGAAGCGCCTGACGCTATTTTTTTGGTGGCGGGTAGTGGCAGCCATCTCGAGACTTACCGCCTCGAAAGTGAGCGCGCGGGATTGACCTCGCTAGTTCGATTTGTCGGTTATCGATCCGATATCTCAAGCCTGATGGCAGGTTCGGACCTCTTTTTGCTGCCGTCCTTCCTCGAATTGCACTCTGTCGCTGTGCTGGAAGCACTCCGGATCGGCCTTCCAGTGGTGATATCCACGAATGTAGGCTGTAACGACGAGTATATAAAAACCGGTTGGAATGGTTATTTATGTGATCCATTCAGCCAACGCCCATGGGTTGAGACGTTAGTGCGACTTGCAAATGACGCAGAACAGCGAAAATGGGTTGGAGAGAATGGGCGCAAGACCTGTTACCGCGAATTCGATATTCGTTCAACAGCTGCAGCTTTTGAAGAGATCTACATGGAACTGTGTCTAGCTAAGGGTGGACCGAAAACGTGAGACTACGAGGACACGATATCATTTGTTTCGCCGGCGAAGACTGGTGGTTTCACAATCCCCACTCCAACCTCCACCTGATGCGTGAATTCGCAAAGCAGAATCGAGTCCTCTTTGTGAACTCACCTGGGATCCGAATGCCGCGATTGCTTGATGATCGGTTTGCATGGAGGCGTATTTTTGGCAAGCTCAAAAGCCTGGCTAAGTTTGTCAGGTTGGCTGAGGAAAATATTTGGGTTTTTACGCCCGTCGCCATTCCAATGATTTCCGGCTATGGGGGGTCTATCTCATGGATAAATGAGAGGCTCCTCATTTGGCAGTTGAAGTTGGTGATGGCTACGCTTAAATTTCGATGCTCGATCCTGTGGGTGACGGTTGTTGTTGCGAAAGATGCAGCGCTACGTCTTAAACAGGATCTCGGTAGTTATCTCGTTTATTATTGTGTCGACAATATCCCTGCGTTTCCAGGGGTCGATGGGTCCTACCTGCTTGAATTGGAAGATGAGTTGCATCGAAAGGCGGATATTGCCTTCTATGTAAATCATGCGTTATTGAAGCAAAATTCGCTGCGAAATCCACGTACTTTTTACACCGGGCACGGCGTTGATTATGCCCATTTCGCTGCGGCGCAGGCTGTTGAGTTGCCAGTCCCTTCCGATCTTGAGGCGATCATTAAGGCCTCCAGTGGTCAGATTGCTGGCTACATGGGAGAGGTGAATAGTATCGATATTGGTTTGATTGAGTTTCTGGCGAATGAAAATCCGAATATTTCTTTTGTTTTTATTGGCGAAATTTGTGAGAGCGTTGAGGTGCTGAGATCATTGCCAAATGTTCACTTCCTGGGTCAGAAATCCTACCGTGAACTGCCCGCTTATCTGCAGTTTTTCGCAGTGTGTTGTTTGTTCTATAAGACGCAATCTGCATTCAATAACTATAGAAACCCCAAGAAGCTACTCGAATACCTTGCTACAGGTAAGCCGGTTGTTTCGGTAGCTATTTTGGAGCTTGAGTATTTTAGTGACCACGTTTCGATTGCAAAATCCTATTCTGAGTTTGGATCGATGTTGCGTCAGGCAATCTCGGGGGATTCTCCGATAGATCGACAAAGACGAATTGAATTTGCTGAAAAACAAACCTGGGATGGCGTGGCCGAGGGCATAGCCTCCAAGTTTTCTCCGCGGCTCTTAGAGGGTGGGGCCGATGGGGCTCAGGTTGGAGGGGGAGATTCGAAGGCGCAAACCCGAGCCTTTTCCATTCGTCAGTAAACCGATCTTTGACATGATAGGTCGTTATTCTGATTTCCTTGGCCCCATAGCTATGGGCTGACTGGCGGTTTGGCTTCTGGACTACTTGTATGCGGATTGCTGTATTGGGATTGCGTGGCATCCCGAATGTTCAGGGCGGGGTCGAGACCCATTGTGAACATTTGTTTACGAACATTGCAGCTCGTGGTCATGAAGTCATTGTTTTTTGTCGCCAATCATATGTGAAACCGCCTCTGCATGTGCGAGGTGTCAAGCTGATTCCATTTTTCTGCCCACGGCAAAAATACCTCGAAGCGGTTGTCCATACTTTTATTGGTGTTTTTAAAGCGTGGCGCCTCCATCCGGATATCCTCCACATTCACGCGATTGGTCCATCGCTCTTCGTTCCACTTGCCCGTGCACTGGGGATGCGAGTTGTTTGCACAAATCATGGGGCGGATTATGAGCGTGGAAAATGGGGCAGAGTGGCTAGGTTGATGTTGCGTTTTGGTGAAAATCTTGGGAGCCGATTTTCGAATGCTGTCATTGCTATTTCCCCTTCTATTGCGGAGCAACTGCGAACTTCGTATCGCTGCGTCGTCGATGTGATCCCGAACGGTGTCGTCGTTCGTCCGCGAAGCGATCGTCACGATATTTTGTTGAAGTCCGGGCTTCAAAAGGGAAAATATATTCTTGCGGTCGCCCGCCTTGTTCCAGAAAAGGGCCTGGATATTCTCATTGAGGCCTATGAGATGGCTGGCCTTCCGTCAGATTGGAAACTGGTCATTGTGGGCGCAGCCGATCATTCCAGCGCGTATAGCCGTGCTTTGGTTACTCGTGGAGCATCCAGTTCTGGTGTTGTGATGACAGGAGCTCTTCATGGCGAGCCACTCGCCGAACTCTATAGTCATGCGGGAATATTTGTTCTGCCCTCCCATCATGAAGGGCTGCCGATTGTTCTCTTGGAAGCGTTGAGCTACGGTCTCTCCGTCGTTGCGAGTGATATTCCGGCCCATCGGGCCCTCAACTTACCGGGGGAGCGTCTTTTCAGAGGAGGTGATCCCAAATCCGCGGCGGAGAAAATACGGTACTTTATAGATCACCCTCAGACTCCTGAAGATCAAGCTGAGCAGATCCGCCGAACCGCTAACCGGTTCGACTGGAATTTGATTGCGCAAAGGACACTCGAGGTCTATCGAAGGGTATTGAGGCCGTAGTCCTGGGGGAGGAACTGGAGTTTGTCCCAGGGGAATCCAGTCAAGATGTCATAAGACTGTGCTTTTCCGAAGAGAGCGGGGTATGGGTCAGGCAGGCCGGCTGCCGTGTAAGACCTTGGATTCTGGGCGCGGAGTGTGATCGCTCCCCCCTTGTCCCAAACAACGAATCCGTATTTTTGCGCCGCCCTTGCAATGGTTTTACCCACTGGATGCATCTGTAGTTTGTCGACATTGACCTTAGGATCGAGTCTGAAGCGCAGGCCTTCGGGGATTCGGTTTGGAACCTTTTTTGGGTTGTAGCCATCCGATCGTTTAGCCGGCCAGGAAAAATGCGCGGCGGCCTCGGTTTCAACCAGGGCAATACCCATGACATGACGGATCTCTCCTCGGCGCAACTCTTCCGCTGTGATTTGGCCGCCCAGGAATGGTAACCCTGTTGCCGTGGTTCCATAGATTCCGGGCCAACGCCCATCGCTTTGGGAGGCCTTTTTGAACTGGCCGCCCCAACACGCTTCCCACTGAGTGCCATTTCGTCTCATCCGCCAGAATTCCCAGATCGTGTCCGTAGACGGCTGATAGACCGTCATCTCGCTATCGCTTCCAGCAGCGGGAATTGCGTAAGTTGGGATGGGGACCGCTGACCATTGTTGAGCAATCGATCGATCGAGACCGAATTGTGGGAAGCAGGCCCATTGCGCGACCTTTACTGTCGGTTGGTCCCGAGGAACGACGTAGACAGGACTGGCATAGGCGGTGAGGTTAATCGAAACGGTTCCGTAAAAGGTCTTTTTCTGGCGGATAAAGTCTGCGACGAAGTCTCGAGACTGCGGGTGTAGTGGTGCATCTGCTGGGATTGGGGTGTACCAAAAACTAGTGGGGCCGAACACTGAATCGGTAAGAACTGCTGGGCTCGCCGTGCCGGTAGTGGTAAGAGCTTGGGCTAGCGCATTGGTCACCTGGAATTCGGCTGCTGTCTCTGCATTCAATGCTCCGGCGCTCAGGGTCGCAAATCCGACAGTGGTGCACCTAATCCACTTAAATAGGCAAGACATCTTCATGATCGTCATCCTTTATTTGGCCAACAGGGCCATTATCTAAGTTCAGATCTAATGATCGAGGCCGACTGAGAGCAGACTCCGCGCGACATAGGTAGCAAAGACGACGCTGACTGTGATCTGGCTTAATGAGGTTAATGGTCTGACCAGATTCACAGTTTGATGATTTGGAGTGAGCCTGCGGAGTCATTCAACCTGAACTCCCCATTGACGGTCTGTAAGTAAGTATCGACTGCTTTGCGACAGCCGCCCCAATCGTGATAGTCATCGAGAATCAGGCTGCCGCCGACAATCAGGTTGGGGAATATTCGTTCAAGGCAAGTCTTCACGGGGTCGTACCAGTCAACGTCAATATGTGCAAACGCTACCGGTTGCTTGATGGTCATGCTCTCCTGAAGAAGCCCCTGAATCAAAGAGATGTTTCTTTCTGCGCAGTCGAGGCCGAAATCTGCAAAATTCTGCTGTACCCGCTCATAAAGGTTTTCTTGGTATCCGTAGTATTCATCGCCATCGATTCCTTCGGATTTGCCCTCGGAGATGATCCGGTAACGGAGATGCACATCCGGCGTATCCTCATCGGTTGGCGGTGGGATCATTGAAAACGTGTCATATGCGAGGAAAGGCCTATCAGGGCGTTTGATTGAAGAAATCAGGATTGCCGAGCCCCCTAAAGCGCACCCCGCTTCAATGAAGGCGCCGGCCAGATGTTGTTCTTCGATCGCGCGGCAAGTCTGCGAGATCAGCTCCATCTTGCGTCGAGACAGGTAGGTGAGTTTTTGATTCTGGATTTGGCGTATCAATCTGCGATCCCCGATTTTCTTCAGTCGATCTCTGAGTTGATTTATCATGGTTGGCAACTCCGGCGATGGTAGACTTCAGGAATGACGCTGTTTTCGATACCGCTAAGTCACTGTAATTGCAATTGATTGATTCTGGAGGCCGCGCAGCATCCAGGATCTGACAGTTTTGAATTCCGATTTTCTAATGCCGTAGCGCTTGGCGAATAAAAGTGATCGCAGTCCCATCGTGGCGATCGATCTGACGGAGATAGCCCTTCGAAATTCTAATTCCCGATTGGGGGGTGTTCGAACGGGAATTATTTTTGAAATTAGGGCTTTGGCTAATTCGTATTCAGTCGAAAAGTCGAGCCGATCATTTGTCTCAAATAGTCGGTCCGCATGGTTGCATAATGGTGCAGGGTCGAAGTTTCGGACGCCGTGTCGAAGTGAAAGCGATTTCGTTAAATACCGGGATATCTGGAGCGCCAATCGGAGTTGTTCTGGCTGGTGCGTGACCGATACGTTCGTATCGTGCCAGCGGTATTTGATAAGGTTTTTGTTAAGATTGATGCATTTTGCTATCAATGCCAATTGACCAAAAAGAAAATAGTCTTCCGCAAGTCCTGGTATTTTAATTCGGTCGACTGAGTTGATGGATCCGATGAAATCCTCGCCGTACGATGCACCGAGTTTTTTAATGATTGAAAAACGCATGGCTGCTGTCGGGTGTGCAACGGGGGTCTTGAAAAGCGCCATGGCTGAGAGATCGTGGGGCTCGAGCGGTACGTCGATTTCTCCTAGCAGCTTGCCTTCCCCATTCACAATCTGGCCCTTCGATCCGGCCAAGGCCAAGTCGGGATCTGCTCGGAAAGCTTCCGAGATGACAGCCATACGGTTTGGAAGTGAGATATCGTCCGAGTCCTGTCTCAAGACATAGTTGCAGTCACAGAGACTTAAGCCCAGATTCAGGAGTCCCGACAGGCCAATTGCATCCGGGAATGAATGGACAACGACGCGACGGTCGCGTTCGGCATATCGGTTGGCCAACTCAAGGCTGCCATCCTTGCTGCCGTGGTCAAGAACCAGCAGTCGCCAGTCGGGATGGCTCTGGTTGACGATGCTTTCCATCGCTTCTGGTAAGTAAGCGATGCCATTTTTGATTGGGAGTAAGACGTCAAAGTCCGCCATCGGGGGTGCGTTCAATCCGCCTCAGTAATATCGAGATCGACGGTTGGGTTGTCGGAAATTGGCGAGGAGTAATCCTTTGGCGATCTCCCAGTGAAGCCGAGCTCTGCCTGGGCGATGCCGCAGGCCTGCCAGCGCGGCGCGCAAGATGCGGGCGGCAATGTGCTGGGGTCGTAAGAGCTTTCGGTTCGTGAAATAGGCGATTGCAATCTCTTCATTGATTGTTTTCTGGATGTTTGAATTAGGATTCAGATATTCGAACTGTGGATGCTCTATCTGCAGAGTCTTTCCGTTTTTGGTGTGCAGGTACCAGCCCGCCCATTCCTGGTCTTCAGCTGAGAACACATCTGTACGGAAGGGCCTTTCAAGGGCATCTTTTCGCGGGATGAGCGCGCACGCGGCGGATAGTCCGTTGTGCCCATTGAATGAGCCCGCCTGGTTCAGTTGGACTCGCAGCGATCCGCGATCCGCAGCCTTCCAGTACACGACTCCAGCGCCGTGTTTTCTCCCGAGTAGTCGGCCACGTTCGATCAGGGTGATGTCGTTTAGGACAACGTGCGAACTGATAAGCAGGACCTCGTGTCCGTCCGCAGCTTCGATACCAAGATTGAGCGCGTGAGCAAAATTGAATTGGGTGTCCGGGTATTGAATGACGATATCGCCCAATCTCAGGAGCTTTTCCCGGCAGCTGGGCTGTCTGGAGGCGTCGACCATGATGATTTTGTTTGGCGGGCTGGTCTGCTCCCGCAATGCCGAGATCACGCGTTCCAGAAGAACACTATGGTGATCGGTGCGGATGACGGCATCATATTGCTCGCCATTGGCATCCGTGTTCTGTCGGTCTAGGCCTGGGCGCACTGCATCAACCATTGAACTTTTGATCTAGGCGAAGGGGGGCTCTAGGTGACGTGTTGCTCAAGTAGTTTGGAGGTGGCGTCTTGCGCCTGTTGTCGGTTCGAAACCAGTTGCACCAAGGGGTCTTCGCGATGCCAGCATCGAATGAATTCTGAAAGTTTCCCGTAGTTGTTATCCAGAACGACATGGGGAATCCTGAGGATCATGCAGAGAATGTGAGCGTGAAGTCGATCAGTAACGACAACACGACCCCGCGATAGCAGAGCAACCCCCCGTTGCACGCGTTGCCAAGCGAGCGCATGAAATACGCGATGACTAACTTGCTGGACTTTGCGCAGACCGCCCCAATTGGATTTGCCAGCTTGCTTGGTCAATGTAGTGAGATACCTGTTGATCGAGGGGTTCTCGTCCAGCCAATCGATACAGGACACCCGATAGTTCGGGAGTTCAAAGTTCCTCAATTGGGCGTCCCCAGCTTCCTTATCGGTACGCGCAAGCACCAAGACATCCACTGTGGCTTTAGCTCGCTGGAGTTTTCCGTCCAGCATCAGCGCAGAATCGGGGCAAAGCAGGGTATGCACTTTTAATTGTTCACGGGCGATTTGTTCACTTCGGCGGTCTCGAACCATCAACCAAAAATCGGGATGTGCGCTGAGTCGGCGGCGGGTAGGCGAAGGTGCCAAATCATTTTCGAAGTGAACCGTCTGCGGAAGTTGGACGATGCGATAGCCAGGGAATTGTTGGATCACTGCCTCCCGGAAGGCCTGATAGATCGGCCATACGGTCCCGAAATTTCCGCCCCCGTGGAGCAGAATTTGTCCAAAGGGCATCCGTCGCCGCAAGGCGATCTCGTTAAAAGAAGTCACATCACAGGTATAGCGGAGGTCGTGCCCAGCCTCTCGTAAACCCATCATTTCGCCTACCCAGATGGCGCTGTCGCCAACGTTGCTATGGTCTGGGAAGTCAAGGAGCGCAGTTGGCAGACCGGGGATCAGCGCCTGTACATAGCATTGTTTTATGGTTTCCAGCGGGCTGAAATGGGCAACTGGTTGATCGCTCAGCCTCATCAGTCGGAAGCTCCAAGCCTAAGTGTTGGGATTGCGGTCTGGGTCGATCGCGCCATCGACTGGAGTTCAGCGATCGCCGAGGCAGCCTCTTTTCGAAAGATCGTGAAAATAATTAGGCTGTAGAGGCTGGCGCCCATCACCCAAGCGGTGAGGAGGCGCGCCGTTGTGATCCAGTGGACCGTCGTCGTTAACGAAAGCCAGCCCCACACCACCAGGGAGGCTAGGGCACTCGCCGCAGTTGCAGGCAAAAGGGTGCGGGCGTAGCGACTTATCGAGAGGCCACAAGCATCGTGAACGAGCCAAAGGTTGATTGGATAGACGAGAAAGCCCCTAATGACGAAGGCGGCTGCGACTGCAGTGACGCCAAATGGGACCGCCAGCAGAAACCCCAGCGTATTCAAGAGAGCGTTCATGAGGCTGAGCCAGAACACTAGCTTGGCTCGTCCGCTCGCAAGCAGAAGTGGAGCATTAAAGTAACTCACGGAACTCAATACGCCGCCGAGGCAGAACACGGCGAGTACAGATCCGGCAGGCCGCCACTTTGGTCCGAAAATGACTGTGATCAGGTCCGGTGCGGTGACCGACATCAGAGCAAAGATCGGAAAGCTCAGTAGGGAAGTGCAAGCGACTAGACGCAGCAGAACGTCGGCTGCTCGATGTGGCTCCGAACGAAAGCGGCTGAACAGGGGTAGGGAGACTTGATTGACGGCAGAAAAAAGACCTTCCATCGCAATCTGGTAGAGCCTCTGCCCAGTTGCATAGAAACCGAGTGCGTTGGGTCCAAGATGCGTACCGATGAGGAGCGAATCCAGGCGTTGGTTAGCAATTTCAAGTCCCCGCATACCCAGGATGGGTATGCTCTGCCGAACAGCTTGGGTCCACGATCGAAACTCGAAATGCCATGAGGGCCGCCACGGCGAAAACCAAATCAGCATCATGGCCATCAGGGCCCCCTCAAGGAGCGCCTTGACCACAAGTGCCCAATAGGACCATCCGCTGAGAACACAGGCAATCCCCGTCAGGGAACCTGCGCTGCATGCGACGAGGGAGGCAATCGCGATGGAGCGATGCATGAAATGCGTTTTCAGGAGCGAAAACTGGATCGCTGAGACTCCCGAAAAGATGACTGTCAGCGAAAGCGCCTTCAGCACAGGACCCAGATTCGGTCTTGCTGTCCAGTCAGCCACTAAGGACGCACCGACGATCAATGTGCCAGCCACCAAAAGGGCGGCGAAGACTGTGGACCACCACGCCGAGTTCAAGGTGGATGCATCGCGGGCAGAGGTGGATTCAATCCAAGTGGTCATCCCTAGATCCGTCAAGCTGCCCAGACAGGCGACGATCGTGATGGCGAATGTAACTATACCCAGATCGGCTGGCTCCAGAAACCTTGCGATGACGATGTAGTGCAGCAAGGTGATGATGCGCACTCCCCACGACTGCCCCAAGGACCAAAGCAGACCAATCACGGCCTGACGCTTTAGCCTACCGAGTTCCTGAATGCTCAAGGTTGAGCTCGTGCTCTAACCTGGACATTGGTTGATAATCGACCCGACGAGCGTAGTGCCGTTTTCCTGAAGGCGTCCCATCAGGTCCGTCAGCTCAGGCGCAACAGTCTGATGCTCGCGCGCGAGCAACAAGGCCGCTCCAGCATTTGCCGAGATGATTTGGGCATCGGCGTAAAATGCGCCAGGGGGCGAGTCGAAAATCACGTGGTCAAATTCTTTGCGAAGGGTTTCCAGAAGGCGCTTGAACGCACTTCGCCCGAGTAATTCTTGGGGATTGGGCGGACTTGTTCCGGCCGTGAGTACGGAGAGCCCCTGCAGGGATGCAATCGGCCGGATCGCTTCAAGACCGCAGCGACCCGCCAGAATGTCCGAAAGTCCCAGCCTGCTCCCCATTTTGAATAGCTGGTGCTGACAAGGGTTTCGGAGATCTGCGTCGACTAACAGGGTGAGGGTGCTGAGTTGAGAAAAGACGATTGCGAGGTTTGCGGCAATGAAACTCCGACCTTCGTTTCGACCAGGGCTGACAATTGTCAAGGCCCTGCGTTGGGCTTCGCCGGAGAACCATCGAAGCTGGAGCTGGCTGCGTAAGCCCCGAAGCTCCTCGACGAATGGGGTGAATGGCGCGTAGGCTGCGACGAGATCCTGGCTCAGGCTAGCGTCCGAGTCTGGAAGATAGTGATAGTCGAACTGGTCTGAAAGTGCCAAACGGACATCGTCGGGACTCAGCAAACCCAGCTCAATAGCGGCATCCCCAAAGCGGATATTTTCGGATTGTTGGAGACGGAGAATCTGGTCGGTTTCGGCTGGGGTGAGCCGTCCATTTTCAACAAAGTAGACTCCAATGGGACGGCTGTGGAGGTGGGCTTTGGCGCCTGACGCGGAACCGCAAACGTCTGACTCGCGGAAGAGGCCTTTGGCAAGCAGGCTCATGGGCGTTGTCCCAGCATCAAATTGCTCGTGATATTGGCTGCAGTTCTAAAATTTCGCAGCAGCCGTTGGGTAGCGGTTGGCGGTTTGGCTGAGGGGATTTTGCTGAGTACCTGAAGGTGGGTGATTGCGGCAAGATCGCCGGGGCTACGAACACGCCGATTATTGAGTTCGAGGAAGTAAGCAAGGCCCAGACCCAGGAAGGCGCCAGAGATCACAGCTACCAAAAGGTTCAAGATGACTCGAGGTTTTGATGGTGTCACGGGGGTTGAAGCCGGCGTCAGGATGGTGACGTTGGTTTGTTGCGACTGACTTTCCAGGCGCACCTGCATCGAGCGGGAACCAACTGTCTCCAGTGATCGTTGCGCTGATTCGACATCGCGTTTCAGGACGGCAATATCGTCACGCTGCTGGTTAAGATTGAGTAAGCGCGATTTCTGGTTTTCGATGGCACGCGTGAGTTCCCGTTCTTTCTCGCGGTTCACCGCAAAGCTCGTGTTGATGCTGTTGGTGATCTGGCGTACCTCGGCCGCAAGCTTTGCTTTGAGAGTGGCTAACTCTGACTCTGCCCCTCTGGTTTGGGGATGGTTCTTACCCAGGATCGCGTTGCTGTCCTCCAGCTTGGCCTCAAGTCGATTGATATCCGATTTGAGGTTAATGATGACCTGGCTCTGCATCACTTCGGCCAATGTCGTCGGATCGTGCTCTAAGCTGCGTTTGCTAGAGCTATCCGTCGTTTGCGCTTGCATGAGTGTGAGCTGTTGGGACAGCTCACTGAGTTTGTTTTTTTCATAATCGAGACGTTGCTCGTCGACCGCGAGCACATTGTGTTTGCGTTGATAGGCGGTCAGGGCCTGCTGGGCAATTTCGAGCTGCTCGCGCAGGGTTTTGCTTTGACCCTCGAACCAGTTGGCGTACTGGTGGGCGGGCTCGGCCCGCAGTTGGACGTTCACGTCGATGTAGGCCTGCGCGAACGCATTAGCGACCGTTGCGGCAAAGATGGGGTTGCTGGCCGAAAAACTGATGCCGACGACGTTGCTTTCCTTGGACGGTTTGACGTCGAGCTTGTCCTGGAGGCCCGCACTCAGCCAAATCGCGAAATCCCTTTGTTCATCGCCCCCCTCAAGCCAGCGCCGTGCTTTCTCCAGAACGGTCTGGCCGGAGTTCATCCATTTGTCCCGGAGCGTCAGGTTGTCTTCCAGACGTAGGTTCTTGACAACCTGTTGCGCGACCCGGTCGCTGGTGATGATGTCGAGCTGGGTTGCCATATAACCTGGCGCAATCAGGCCGGGAAGCATTAGGCCCGCTACGGGGTCTGGCGACTTCACATCAATCACGACCCCGGTCTTGGCCGTGTATTGCTTGGGCAGGAGCATGCTGACGATCAGTGTGGTCAGTACCGTCGTGATGAAGGCAAACATGACAATGCCCGAGCGAGCGCGGAGGATGCTTAGCAACAACTGGGGCGTCATGGGCAGCAGTGGCTCCGCGGCAAGGGGTTCGCTCGTCGATGACCCTTCACATCGAGCCTGACGGCGGGCCCGATTGCTGCGTCAGGTCGAGTGCTCATGTTGGGCTTGCTGAGTCCTCGAGTTAGTGTGACAAGTCACGGATAACCACTGTGATGATGATGAAATCGTTGCCAGTCTTATTTCGGGTCAGCGTTCACTGGTCGAACCGGCACCGCCTGCTGGTGGAAAGCGGCAACGCGGCCGGGACGAACGAGCGGTGTCCCAGTCAAGATCTGACGAAGCTTGGCTCTGGTCACCATGCCCACAAACCTGCTGTTGGTCGTGAGATAACGCCTCCAAAGCCGTTCAGGTTCTTGGAGCGCACGAAAGAGCCACTCCAGGCCATAACGCTGCATCCACAAAGGTGCCCGCCTAACTTTGCCGGCAACCACATCAAATGTTCCGCCAACGCCCATCACGAAGTGGACGCCGAGTTGATCTCGCCATCGATTGATGAAATTTTCTTTTCTGGGTGAAGTGATTGCAACAAAGAGAAGTCTCGCCCCAGAGGCTTTAATCGCCGCAACGACAGCCGCTTCATCATTCCAGAAAAAACCATGGTGATAACCTGCAATCTGGAGCGGGGGATGCAGGCGTTTGAGCACCTCGGCAGTGGCCTGGACGATCGATTTTTCTGCACCCAGCAGAAACACCGGAAACTGGCATCGGGCGCTCATCTGGATAAGCTCGTAAAACAGGTCGATACCAGCGACCCGCTCAGGAATTTGGTGACCAAGAAGGCGGGCAGCCAGAACAACGCCCATACCATCGATGTTGATCAGATCGCAGGCCTGTACAGACTCCCGCAGTTGCGCATCGGTTTGCATGCTGACCAGCTTGGCTACATTGACCACGACATGCTGGGTAAATGAGCCAGACGTAATAGCGTTTTGAATCACATCGACGGTTTCTGCCATCGATGCGCTATCCATCGGGCAACCCATTACCTCAATTCGGTTCATAGGCAGATTCGGCACAGTAGCGGTGATAAAAAGCCAGTGCGTAGTACGCCCAGGCCTGTGTCCAGCGTGTGTAGTTGACCCGGTTGGTCAACCAACGGTGCTTCTGGTAGACGAACCGGTCTCGGGTAGGTTGGTAGAGAACCTCGACCGCGCGTCCGATAATCCGGGTCGCATGCATCCGGGCCGCCTGATCATTACCGGTTGTGAGCAGTGTGATGACAGCCTGCGCAACGCTGTGCATGTCGAGGGGATAGGTTGAATGCTTGTAATAGCTGACATCTCCGTTCTTAGTGATGAAGGTATTGACGTAGTAGGCGAAGCCCCGGCGAATACAGTCATCGAATTGCGTACTGGCGGTGACGTCGCGGATGAGACAGAGAGCCTCCAGGTTGTAGCCCGTATGAAAGCCGTCAATAAATTGGTGGTGCTTGCGTGTGCCATAGACCCAGGAACCATCAGCGCCCTGGGCTCGGACCGACTCCTGCGTTACCCGTAATGCTTGGTCGACCAGCGCCGGACGGCCAGTTTGCTGGCCGGCGAACGCGCACCAGGCTGCGCCCCAGAGACTGGCGTTATGGACAAAGGCGGTTTCGCCCGGAATATAGGCATAAAAGCATCGTCCACCCTGCTCGGTGTACAGGTGCTTTGAGATGAACCGGGCCGAGCGCAGTGCCAGTTCCATCAGTCCGTGATCGGAGGTCAGATCACCCAATGCATAAAGAGACCGCGCGGCATAGCAGGTGGTGATGATGTTTGGCTTTCCTGCCGGTACGTGGAAAGCCCTCGCCTGCCAGTCAAAATGGTAGCCCCAGCAGGGGTTTTGCCATTGTTCCCGATTGCTTTGCTGGCTGATGAGCCACGTGCCGAGCCGGGTTGCCTCTTCGAGGAATTTTGAATCTGCAGTGCGGCGGAAGTCTTGCAACAGGCCCGCCATACAGATCGCGACCCCCTTGGGATTTCGCATCTTCGGAACCTGCAGCAGCGGGCGTAAATTGAGGGGTAGCCGTTTGCCGAGTTGGAGCCAGGCGAGGCGAATCCAGGCGTTTTTTTGGAATGGGGTTGCCTGAAAAAGGCGACTGTTCAAGTAGTCAAACGGGTCATGACCAGCGTAGTCATCCGCTTTAATGGAGGCCAGTAAACGTTGGTTGAGTGCGATGAGCTCAGACAATGGCTGATCTGCCGTTCATCGGGTTTCGCGGGATTGGCGCTCAAACCGCGTCGCAATCATCCGGTAGCTGTCCGCGACCTGATCGGCCAGTTGATCGTAGCTCCGATTCTTGCGGATCCAGGCTCTGCCGAGCTCCCCCATGAGGCGGGCTTTTTCAGGATTCAGAAGAAGGTCTCGGATTGCTTCAACAAAGGCATCGATCTGCATCGGAACGCAGAATCCGCCCTGGCTTTCATCAATGACGAGTTTTTGGTCAGGAATGTCATTGGCAACGCAGGCTAGCCCGAGGGCAAGATACTCGCCTACCTTGGTCGGCGACGAGACATCGAACAGGGGCCCACGTGGAATGGGGGATAACCCAAGCAATGCGCTGCCAGTCCAACGCAGTGCTTCGGTCTGATCGATCCAGCCTGTGAGATGAACGTGATTCTCGAGTTTTTGTTGTTTCAGTTCAGAACGAATCCATCGCCGGTCGTCCTCATTGAGGCCATCACCGATGATGAGTAACAGAACGTCGGGGAACTCGACACGCAGGGTCTTGATCAGATCAAGCAGGAAATTTGTGGATCTCGACCGACCGATCGTTCCCAGGTGTGCGATGACGCGTCGATTGGCTAAGACCGGGTGCGCGATCGGTTCTGGTGATTCCGGCGGAAAACGCTCGAGGTCAATCCCCATCGGAACGACGGTCATCCTGTCGGATGACAAACCAGTCGAGACCAGGGCATCGCGCATCGCGTTACTTTGAACGAAGACGTGATCGGCCTTTCGAAGTACCCAGGATTCAGCCCATCGAGCCAGCTTGGCGCGAGCGTGGGCCGCCAACTTTCGCAGCCTGCCGTCCTGAACCTGCAGTTCAAGTGCACGTACGGCATGGCCTTCTGCAATTGGAAATGACATCCAGTAGATGAAGGGTCTGCCTGATCGACGCGCCGCAAGCAGTCCGAGCAACCCCGATCGGATACGGTCACGAGCCTGAACAAAGTCAGCGTTTTTTGCCCATCGCAGAATCGGCAGGTCGACCAATGGGAGGCAGAGATAGGCGAACCATTGCGGGCCGGGCAACCGCAACACTCTGGATTGACCACCTGGCCAGGGCGTTTGTGGGCGCTCCGGATCCTGCGCTGCCAGCAGATCGGTTTGAATGCCCCGCATGGGCAAGCAGCGACCAAAGAGAACAGCCATGTCGGGACGAAAGGGGGGATAGGGATCTCGAAGCATGCATGCGATCTTCAGCACAGGCCTCTGCGCAATCGATCCAGATGCGCCTGTTGCTCCATCGGGCACTGTGGCCTGCGTGAGCCGTGATGGCGTGAACGACCGTAGCGGGGAAGCGGTGCGCAACAAGTCACAGGCGCCAGACGCGAGCGCCAAGGCGCGTCAAATCTGCTGCCGCAAACGCAGACTTGATATCCATAAAAACGCCGCCGGGATAAAGTTTTTGGGCGATCTGCTCGGAGGGTAGGCAGGCGAGGCGGCGATGGGCAACCGCGGCGATAATGGCATTGGAGCGTGGCAACTGGTCCCAGGTTTCAAGCTGGATTCCATACTCCCGGGCGGCTTCCGCGGGGTCGGCGACCGGGTCGTGGACATGCACCTGCGCGCCATAGCTGCGCAATTCGGTCACTACGTCGAAGACCCTGGAGTTGCGAAGATCAGCGACGTCTTCCTTGAATGTCAGTCCTAGGATGGTCACGGGCGCCCCAGCGACCGGAAGTCCTGCTTTTGTGATCTCTTTGACTGTCTGTTCAGCCACGAATTTACCCATCCCGTCATTGATTCGCCTGCCAGCGAGAATGACCTGTGGGTGATATCCAAGCTTTTCGGCTTTATGGGTCAGGTAATACGGATCGACACCGATGCAGTGTCCGCCAACCAGACCTGGGCGGAACGGAAGGAAATTCCATTTGGTCCCAGCTGCTTCGAGCACTTCATGCGTGTCGAGGCCCATTCGATGGAAAATCAGAGAGAGCTCGTTCATCAGGGCGATGTTGAGATCGCGCTGGGTATTTTCGATCACCTTTGAGGCTTCAGCCACTGCGATGCTGCTGGCGCGAAAGACGCCCGCTTCGACAATCTGTTCGTAGGTCTGCGCAATGAGTTCCAGTGCTTCGGGCGTGTCGCCCGATACGACCTTGCAGACGGTATTGAGGGTGTGTTTCCGGTCACCCGGGTTGATGCGCTCGGGTGAATAGCCAACATGAAAATCCTGCTTCCAGCGCATACCTGACTCGGATTCGAGAATCGGAATACAGATTTCTTCCGTGGCGCCCGGGTAGACAGTCGACTCATAAACGATCACCGTACCTCTGCGGATCCGCCGAGCCACTGAAGAGGTCGCGGCAGTCAATGGGCCGAAGTCAGGCTGGTGTGCTTCATTGACCGGCGTCGGTACGCAGATGAAGATCAGCTCGCAAGCGCTCAGGGCATCCGCATCTTCGCTGAACTGGAGGCGCTGGGCGCTTGATAATTGGCTAGCTTCGATTTCGCCGGCGGGGTCCTGACCGCTTTGCAAACGGCTGATGTGGCTGGCGGATGCATCGTGGCCGATGGTTTCAAACCGGCGTCCGAAGGCGACAGCCAGAGGGAGCCCGACATAGCCTAATCCGACGACTCCGATCCTCAGGGTCTGAAGTCGAATACGAGATAGCGCCGGCAAAATGCTCTCGGCCGATTCACCGGATGCATTGGGGTCGGGAATGATCTTTGTACGTTCGGCATCAACCTGGTTTGGTGCAAGTTCAACGATCGGCCGATAATTGCTGGACGTCAGACGCATGGAGCTCCCCCGAAGGCCGCGCCAGGCGGATTTTTCTGGCGCGTCCGAACGTTCACATGGGTCCGATCGCCATCCCGTGTTCAGTTACACAGAGATTTCAGTTATCAACCGTCAGGTGTAAGTTCTTCAAGTGGCCAGCGTGGCCGGACTCGTTGATGGGTGGCAGGCAGGCCTGCAGACAGTCGCATCGCGCCGGCGAAGGCAATCATGGCGCCATTGTCAGTACAAAGTTGGGGTTCCGGGAAATACACCCGCACCCCACGATTGGATTGTGCGTCTGCGAATTGCTCTCGCAGGAGACGGTTTGCGCTGACGCCACCGGCAACGACCAGTGTTCGGTGGCCGGTGCTGGCGAGTGCACTCAAAGATTTGGTGACGAGCACTTCGATGATGGCTGCCTGTACCGCAGCAGCAAGGTCGGCCCGATCCTGCGGATGGTTCAGGCCGCGCTGGACATGCGTGGCGACGGCAGTTTTGAGTCCGCTGAACGAAAAATCAAGATTGCCCGATCGCAACATCGGTCGGGGCAAGGTAATGCGCCGGGGGTCACCCGAGTCGGCTAGTTGGGCGACTGCTGGGCCTCCGGGGTAGCCAAGGCCGAGTAACTTGGCGGATTTGTCAAACGCTTCCCCAGCGGCATCGTCGACCGTATCGCCCAGCAAGCGATAGCGTCCGATGCCCGTGACTTCGAGCAGTTGGGTATGGCCACCAGAAACCAGGAGGGCAACAAACGGAAAATCGGGTGGATCGCTGGACAGGAGGGGGCTGAGCAGGTGGCCTTCGAGATGATGGATACCGATCGCCGGAACCCCTAGAGCCCAGGCCGCAGCGGTTGCCACAGAGGCGCCAACCAGGAGGGCGCCGATTAAACCTGGACCAGCGGTGTAGGCAATGGCCTCGATATCCGAGCGGCTCGCGCCAGCCTCGCGCAGGACCTGATCGGTGAGCGGCAGCACGCGGCGAATGTGGTCCCGAGAGGCGAGTTCCGGTACGACCCCTCCGTAGTGTTCGTGCATCGCGACCTGGGAATGCAGTGCTTGTGCGCGTAGGCCAGTGGCAGTGTCGTAGAGTGCAACACCGGTTTCGTCGCAAGAGGATTCGATACCGAGAACAAGCATGGTGTCGACAGGATACCGTGCCGCCCCTTTTGTCTTGAGTTTCTGAACCCAATGATCCTCAGACCGTCGCCCGAGTGCACCACGACGCTACCATCGCCTATAACTGACCGGACCTGGACATGGAACTGCAAGCACTGTTGAAACGGATCGGGCGGGGTGCATCGGGTGCTCGTAGTCTCGAGCGCCATGAGGCTGCGCAACTCTTTGCCTGGTTGCTTGATGGGGTCTTGCATCCAGCGCAGGTCGGTGCGGTATTGATCGCGCTTCGGATGAAGGGTGAATCGATCGATGAACTCGCTGGCGCGCTGGATGCGCTGCTTGGCCGACAGAACTTAATTCATCCGGATCCTGCGCGGCCGATAGTCGCAATCCCCACCTATAACGGCGCTCGCAATGCGCCGAATCTGGTACCCCTGTTGGCCGGTCTGCTTGCTCATCAAGGGGTTCAGGTAATCGTGCATGGCGTACGTGACGATCCTGGTCGCACAACCACCGCTGAGATCTGGACTGCGATGGGGTGGCACTTGTGTGAGTCGATCGGGCAGGTTGAACTGAGCCTGAAACGGGATGAGCCCGCGTTTCTAGCGATCGATGTTCTGGTTCCCTCGCTGGCCCGAATGCTCGGTTTTCGTCGTCTGTTGGGCTTACGCAATACGGGTCATACGATTGCCAAGTTGCTCAATCCGACGTCGGTTTCCACCTGCCTGCGTCTGTCGGCATACACACATCCTGAATTTGATCGCCTGCAGCGTGCGACTCTGGAACTTGTCGAGGCGAACGCCATGGTGATGCGCGCGACCGAAGGTGAGGTGGTCGCGAACGTGCGGCGGCCTTCGAATATCGACTGGCTCTATGAAGGCCACTGGCAAACGGTGGTCGAAGGCCGGCCGGTGGCGATCATGACCGAAGTGGCTTGGCCGGAGCGTGACGCCCAGTCGACGGCACAATGGATCGCCGCTGTCCTGCGAGGCGAGCAGCCGGTGCCCGAAGTGATCTCGGCGCAAGTGAGGGCAGTCACCCAGGCTGCCCGAGATGCCATACGCGTCCGGTCTGGGCTGTGACGCGGTCACCTCATCACCCGTCGACCTTTGACGTCGCGATCGTCGGGGCTGGCGCTGCCGGCATGTACTGCGCTGCTCAGGCGGGTCTGCGCGGCGCACGGGTCGTGCTGATTGACCATGCACCTCGCCTGGGAGAAAAGATCCGAATCTCCGGTGGTGGGCGCTGCAATTTTACGAATCTCGAGGGTGCCCAGGTCTCCCGATATCTCGGCGAGGATCCGTTGTTTGCGCGGTTCGCGCTGCGCGAGCACGGGCCCACGGATTTCATCGATCAGGTTCGGGCCTATCGGATCAGCTTTCACGAGAAGCATCGCGGACAACTATTCTGCGATGAGTCCGCTGAACAGATGATCGGGATGTTGGTCGCTGAATGCGAACGTGCTGGGGTCGAATGGCGGCGGCCAGTCGTCGTACGCTCCGTGTCACAGGCCGCGCAAGGATTCGAGATCATGACCGAGACTGGAACCATCCAGGCCAGGCGGCTTGTGGTGGCGACGGGTGGCCTGCCAGTACCCAAGATCGGTGCGACTGATTGGGGTCTGTCGTTGGCAAGGCGATTCGGATTGGCGGTCGTCGATCCGCAACCCGCGCTGGTGCCGCTGACGTTCAGGCCAGAAGATTGGGCCGCGTTTGTTCCACTGGCCGGGCTATCCCTGGAAGTCGGTATTCGGGTCGATCCATCGCCCGTTGTACCGCGCGGCCCTGACGGATCGGGCCGGATCGATCCCCCCCGGGGCAAGGGGCGGGGGCCCAAACCGGTCGAATTTGTCGAGGATTTGCTCTTCACCCACCGCGGCCTGAGCGGACCCGCCGTGTTGCAGGCATCCAGTTACTGGCATCCCACAGATGCGCTGCGGATCAATCTGGCGCCAGGTCTCGGGTTGGCGACCGAACTTTTGGGGCTGAAGGTGGGGGGACGGCGGGCATTGGCGACAATTCTGGCGGAACGCTTGCCGCGTCGTCTGGCGCAGGAAGGGTTTTCGCCCATTACCGGTCATCACATGCAGATTGGTGCCAGCCGAATAGCTGACCTGCCTAATCGGATATTGCAAGATATCGCTAACCGGATCCAAGCCTGGCAACTCACCCCAAGCGGATCTGAAGGGTGGCGGAAGGCGGAGGTGATGCGAGGTGGAGTCTCAACCCGGGAGTTGGACCCGCGCTCGATGGAGGCTCGCCGGGTACCCGGCCTGTATTTCATTGGTGAGGTGGTCGACATCACGGGCTGGCTTGGTGGATACAACTTTCAGTGGGCCTGGTCATCGGCCATGGCGTGTGCCCGGGCCCTGACGTCGGTGGGGGCCTGAAACTTGCTGTGCCAACTGTGGCCTTGACCTTCCCTCAGCATCAGCCCGACTATCCTTATCGATGGACCCAAGGCTTTTTACCCCGACCCCGTTTGTTCCCGAGATTCGGCTTGCCAACGAAGCCCGCGAGCTGACTGTCCTCTTCGCGGACATTCGAGGGTTCTCGCGCATCGCAGAGCGGTTGGATTCGCAAGCGCTGCACGCCTACGTCAATCGATTCCTGACCGCGATGACCGAGGTCGTTCTGCGATTTCAGGGCACCATCGACAAATATATCGGTGACTCGGTGATGGCCTACTGGGGGGCTCCGCTCTTCGATCCGGAGCACGAAGACCGGGCGCTGAATGCCGCATTTGCCATGGTGATTGCCGCGCAGCGGCTGGATCGGGAGTTTGCGCAGGCGGGTCGCCCTCGACTCGAGGTCAGTATCGGCGTCAATACTGGCGTTGTTCAGGTCGGTTCCCTGGGTCCAAAAGCGTATGAAGCGCCGACGGTGATTGGCGATGCGGTCAATTTGGCGTCCCGCTTCCAGTCCATGGCCCAGGAACTGAACGTCCAGATCTTGGCCGGGTCCCGCACGGTCCAGGGCGCGAGTTCGATTCGCTGCCGATGCCTCGGCGAATTCAAGATCCGGGGGCGTCAGGCGAAGGCGCTGGTTTACGAGCCACTCGGGCCAGTTGCGAGCGTTTCGGTAAGATCACAGGACTATTCCCTGTGTCTTCACCCTGAGAAGAAATTTGATGAGCTCCGAAACCCCGTTCCGAACCTGGATGTGCCTGATCTGCGGCTGGATTTATGACGAGGCAGCCGGTTTGCCCGATGATGGTATTGCCCCAGGTACCCGTTGGGATGACGTCCCGATCGCCTGGACTTGTCCGGAATGCGGCGCCCAGAAAGCCGACTTCGAGTTGATTGAAATTTGAGCTTTGCCCGCGGTCACGCGGAGTCGGGTTGTGATGGGCTCAGATGATTCCCGCCAGGGCGGCGGATGATCACTCCGGTGCGGGTTGCGTGCGAATGGCGGCATAGCGCTCGAGGGTCCTGAGCCTCGCCTGCGCATGGTCGACGATCGGGCGAGGATAGGTCTCACCCAGCTGGATGCCGCCCGCCCGTAGATCCGCAGCAGGTGCCAGCCAAGGCGCATGCAGGGCGCGGGTCGGGATGCCAGAAAGCTGCGGCAGATAGCGGCGAATGAATCGTCCGTCGGGATCGAATTTTTCCGATTGGGTGATTGGGTTGAAAATGCGGAAATAGGGCTGGGCATCACAGCCGCTAGACGATGCCCACTGCCACCCACCGTTGTTGGCCGAGAGGTCGTAATCGAGCAGCATGTCGGCGAACCAGTGTTCGCCGCGCCGCCAGTGAATGCCCAAATCCTTGACCAGGAAGGAAGCAGTCACCATGCGCAGCCGATTGTGCATCCAGCCGCTATGGCGAATCTGAGCGATCGCGGCATCAATCAATGGATAGCCGGTGCGGCCTTCGGTCCAGGCGAGGAACCTTGCATTGGCCGCTTCATCTTCGTCGAACCGGATCCGATCGTAGTCTGCTTTGAACGCAGCTCCCACCACATGTGGCCAGTTGGCCAGCACCTGGACATAAAAGTCTCGCCAGATCAGTTCAGACAACCAACTCGCCGCCCCATCGGAAGCGGCCGCGTCCGTTTGCTGGAGATGAAGCGCCGTTTGAACCAGTTGACGGACCGAAATAGTTCCAAATCGCAGATGAACCGATAAATAGGAAGGTCCGCGGATGGCGGGGAAATCCCGATGGCGCCGATAGTCCCCAATCCGGTGCGTGAATGACTCAAAGAGCGCTTCGGCACCGGCCTCGCCGGGGACGACACCCAGTTCCTTGAGGTTGGTGCGCCTGAATCCGATCGCTTCCAGTCCGGGAGGGCCTGCCCAGAGTCCAAGGTGAGATTCGCCATTAGAAGCCTTTGCCTGATCCAGACTGTGCCACGCATGTGCAGCATGCTGGGCGGGTACGGGATCGGCGGCTGGCATTGATGTCGGGATGAGCCCGATTGGCCATGGGGCGAGGGCACCCGCAGCCGAAGCAACGGGCTGCGCAGCCAACATGCTGGGTTCCAGGTGCTTGAGCCAGGTATTTCGATAGGGTGTGAAAACCGTGTAGCCGCCCCCCGCTGCCGTCCGTAAGGCTTTCGGGTCGAAGATCACGTGATCCAGAGACTGTTCGAGGTCTCGTCCGTCGGCATTTAACGCGTGCTCGACTGCGCTGTCCCGATCCACCGCGGTGGGCTCGTAATCACGGTTGGTATAGACCGTCTGGATCTTCAGGCGTTTGGCGAGCCATGGAATGGCGCTCCGCGCACGCCCGTGCATCACGATCAAACTGGCCAGCGGCGAGAGTTTGCGCAGGTTAGCGTGCAGTTCCTCAAGCGCTCCGTGAATGAACTCGACCCGACGGTCCGAGTCGCTCGGAAGTGCTGCCAAGATCTCGGTGTCGAAAACGAAGACGCACCAGACTTGCTCACAGGCCCGGAGGGCACGGGAGAGTGCAACATGATCACTGACGCGCAGGTCGCGTCGGAACCAGACCAAACCATTCATAACCCCGATTGTGTCCTGTCCAAGGCGCCCCTTACAATGCGGTGATGAATCCAGTCCCCGATTGTGTTGCGCTTGCCAACCACTTCCTCATCGCCATGCCCGCCATGGACGATCCGAATTTTGGACGAACGGTCATTCTTCTGGCTGAACACAGCGAGCGGGGCGCCTTGGGGTTGGTCATCAACCGGCCGATGGCGGACCTTGATCTTGCTGGGTTGTTTGACCGGATTGATTTGCGGCTTGAAATCGCGCCATTGGCCAGCACGCCTGTGTTTGTCGGGGGGCCGGTTCAGGCGGATCGGGGTTTTGTGCTCCATCGACCAGCAGGTCATTGGAGTTCGACCGTGGCCATTGGCGACGAGCTTGGCTTGACTTCATCGAAAGATGTCCTGGAGGCGGTTGCCGCCGGACAAGGCCCGCCGGATCTTCTGGTAACCCTGGGCTATGCGGGTTGGGGCCCCGGGCAGCTGGAGCAGGAGCTGGCACAGAATGCCTGGCTGACGGTTCCGGCCTCCCCTGAATTGATTTTCTCGACGCCAGTGGCGCAACGCTTCGATCAGGCGATCAAGCTGCTGGGGTTCGATCCGGCCTTTCTTTCGGCCTCGGCGGGTCATGCCTGAAGAAGATGGTCGGCCCAGCGCGCCGGGACGCATCGGTCGCGCAGAGACCGTGTTGGGCTTTGATTTTGGCGAGCATCGGATCGGCGTTGCCGTGGGTAACACGCTGACGGGTGGGGCATCTCCGGTGACGATTGTCGAAGCAACGCAGACCAGTGTGCGCTTCGCGCAGCTCGGCCATCTGATTGCACAGTGGTCTCCGGACCGCCTGATTGTCGGGCGACCAGCCCATCCGGATGGCAAACCGCTGCCGGTGACCGCCCGTTGCGAGCGGTTTGCCCGCCAACTCCATGGACGCTTCGGCAGGCCCGTCCATCTGGTTGACGAGAATTATTCGTCGAGCGCAGCGCGCGCGCTCGACGACGAGGCTCGGAGCGGCTATCGCGGTCGTGCTTCGCGCGACGATGAGGATGCAGCGGCGGCGGCGATCGTGCTGCAGCAATGGCTGGATCATCCGACGCCGGAGATGTCGTGAGCGTCGAACGATCGGAGAGCGCGCAATCGCCGGTGGATGCCGAGTTCGCCTATGCCCGTTTGTTCGAGCAGCTGCGCACCGTCCTCCAGGACGAGACACGAACGCCAATCCTCGTTGGTATTCATTCTGGCGGGGCCTGGGTCGCCGAGAGACTGCATGCCGATCTTGGGTTGCGCTCACAGTTGGGTTATCTGTCGAGTGCATTTCATCGGGATGATTATGGGTCGCGTGGTCTGCCCATCAACATCAAGCCGACCATCCTGCCGTTCGACGTCGACGCCGCCGACTTGATCGTGATCGATGATGTTCTTTTTACCGGGCGCACGGTCCGGGCGGCGCTCAATGAGCTGTTTGATCATGGGCGACCAGCCCGGGTTGAGCTG
Source organism: Burkholderiaceae bacterium (assembly GCA_040401595.1). Taxonomy (GTDB): domain Bacteria; phylum Pseudomonadota; class Gammaproteobacteria; order Burkholderiales; family Burkholderiaceae_E; genus RFPW01. The sequence continues at coordinate 101,166 of JBBAOE010000001.1, read as the reverse complement.
GCTGTGCTGGCCGATCGGGGAGGGCGTGAATTGCCGATCTCTGCCCGATTCGTTGGCGCGGACGTTGCGCTGCAGGGCATCGATCAGCTGGTGTTGTCGCAGGATACGCACGGCCATTTTGCGTTTCGTCTGGAAGGGTAGCCGAATCATGATCGCAAGCGTGGGGCGCGGATGATCCGTCGCCACCCTCAAATCGATGGCCAAGGCCGCCTGCGTCATCTCCTCTCGATTGATGGCTTACCCAAAGCGATGATTGAGCGGCTACTCGATACCGCATCCGCATTTCTCGACGTCAGTGATCGCACAGTCAAGAAACTGCCGTTGTTGCGTGGGCGCAGCGTATTCAATCTTTTTTTTGAAAACTCCACACGCACCAGAACGACATTCGAGATCGCCGCGCAGCGGCTGTCGGCGGACGTGTTCAACCTCAATATCTCCGCCAGTTCAGCCTCGAAGGGCGAAAGTCTTCTCGATACGATCGATAATCTGGCTGCCATGAATGCAGACCTCTTTGTGGTGCGGCATTCGCAAAGTGGTGCTCCCTTTCTGATCGCGCAACATCTGGATTCGCTGGGCAAGGACGTGCATGTCATCAATGCGGGGGACGGTCGCCATGAGCATCCGACGCAGGCGCTGCTGGATGCTTACACGATCCGCCATTTCAAGAAGGATTTCACCCGACTGCGGGTAGCCCTGGTGGGCGACATCCTTCATTCACGGGTTGCGAGAAGCAATATTCACGCGCTGACCACGCTCGGCGTCCCGGATGTTCGGGCGGTCGGGCCTGCCACCTTGCTGCCGGGCGGTTTGGAGGCAATGGGGGTTCAGGTCTTTCACGACATGCGGGAAGGGCTGCGAGGTGTCGATGTGGTGATCATGCTGCGCCTTCAGAATGAACGGATGCGCGGGGCCCTGTTGCCAAGTGCGCAGGAATATTTCAAGCACTACGGTCTAACCCCAGAAAAGCTGGCGTATGCCGCGCCCGATGCCATCGTCATGCATCCGGGCCCGATGAACCGTGGCGTGGAAATTGATAGTGCCGTGGCCGATGGTCCGCAGGCGGTGATCCTGTCCCAGGTGACGTTCGGGATCGCGGTCAGGATGGCGGTTCTGGGGATGGTTGCGGCATGAGGACTTCGATTCTTCATGGCCGCGTTCTTGCGCCATCGAACCGGTTCGATCCCAAACAGGGCGAGGGGTCGATCGGGCCCATGGGGGAGCGCGCGCAGTCAGCCGGTGATGATCTGCAGAATGGTTTCCTGGCGGATTTGCATCTGGCCGATGGGCGTGTGATCGCGATTGGCAATGATTGCGCAAACCTGCCCGAGGGATGGGTTGCGGACCGGGTGATCGATGCTCGTGGCATGGTCATTGCCCCCGGTCTGGTCGATCTGGCTGCACGCCTGCGCGAGCCGGGATTCGAATACCGGGCGACGCTCGAGAGTGAAATGCAAGCAGCCGTGGTCGGCGGTATCACAGCTCTGGTCTGCCCGCCTGACACGGACCCGCCACTCGATGAGCCGGGTCTGGTCGAGATGCTCAAGTATCGGGCCCGCGGCCTTGCGGGTGCTCACCTCTATCCGTTGGGCGCGCTGACTGTCGGGCTTCAGGGGACGGTCATTACCGAAATGGCGGAACTGGCTGAAGCGGGATGTGTGGGATTTTCGCAAGCGAATGTCCCGATGGTGGATACCCAAGTGTTGCTGCGTGCGCTGCAGTACGCGAAGACCTTTGGGTTTCCAGTCTGGCTTCAGCCCCAGGACTCGTTCCTTGCCCGTGGCGGCATCGTACATGCGGGGCCGCTGGCGAGTCGAATGGGCTTGCCGGGTATTCCCGTGATCGCGGAAACAGTGGCCCTGCAGACCATGTTGGAGCTCGTGCGGGTCACCAGTGCACGGGTCCATTTCTGTCGCTTGTCATCCGCCGCTGGTATTGCGCTGATGCGTGCGGCCAAGCTGGAAGGATTGCCCGTCACCTGTGATGTATCGGTTCATCACCTGCACGTCACGGATCAGGATATCGGATGGTTCGACGCCAATCACCGGGTCGATCCGCCTTTTCGGTCGCAGCGGGATCGCGATGCGATCCGGGCGGGTCTGGCCGATGGGACCGTGGATGCCATTTGTTCAGACCATACTCCGGTGGATGATGATGCCAAGGCCTTGCCTTATGGTGAAGCCGAACCCGGAACGACTGGTCTGGAGTTGTTGCTGCCCTTGGTCCTGAAGTGGGCCCAGGAAAGCCGTACCCCTCTGGCGCAAGCGCTCGCAACAGTGACCAGCGGCCCGGCCGCAATCGTTGGTGCTGATCGGATGGAAGGGGCTGGGGCAGGGACCTTGGCGCCGGGATCCATTGCGGATCTGATGATCTTTGATCCGCAAGCGCTTTGGACGGTCGACCGGAACAGTTTGGTCAGTCAGGGCCGTCACACGCCATTTCTTGGATACGAGATGGCTGGTCGGGTCATCATGACGCTGGTCGCTGGAGTTCCGATCTTTCAGCGCTCATGAAGGATCGGGCAGGGTGAACTGGCGCGTCGTCCGCTCGACATGGCGGCTTATGCTGATGCTGATCTGCCTGCTCTTTGGTTTGGTGGCGGCATTGACCGTGATGCGCTCACTGTCGACCGAGCATCATCGGGCCCTGGTTCGGCGCTGGGCGCGTTGGACCCTTCTGGCTGCTGGTGTTCGGGTCAGGCTTTCCGGCAAAACGCTCGAGCACGCGGGTCTGATTCTGGCAAACCATGTCAGCTGGCTGGATATTCTGGTGATTGATTCCGTCGCACCTTGTCATTTCATTGCCAAGGCGGAAATTCGGCGATGGCCGCTGGTGGGTTTTCTCTGCGCCCGAGCGGGGACGATTTTTATTGAGCGTGGTCGGCGTCACGCGGTTCATGCGGTGATCGAAACCGCCAGGCAGCAACTGCAAGCTGGCGATCGTGTCGCGGTGTTTGCGGAAGGTACAACGAGCGACGGGACAATCGTTCTGCCCTTTCATGCCAATCTGGTCGAGGCCGCCGTGCGCTCCGGTTGTCCTGTGCAACCGTTGGCGTTGCGCTATGAGGACGCCTTGGGTCAGCGTTCAAGGGCGATTGAGTTCATCGGGGCGACGACATTCACCCAGTCCTTATGGCGAGTGCTGGGAGAGCCCCGGACAGCCGCAGTCTTGGTACCCTTGGAGCCCTTAGGGTTGACGGTCGAGCGGAACCGCCATGCCCTCGCCAAGGCAGCAGAGATCGCAGTTCGACAAGCGCTTTTCCCAGCGTTCGTTACGAATGATTCAGCGGTCGCTCGAACAATCGATCTGAATGATCCGACGATCGCGCAGTCGCATAGCGGTGAGTTTGCCGCCCCAGACACAGCCCGTGTCGAGCGCAATGAGCTCAGGGCGATTGATGAGGCCCAGCGTTGACCAGTGACCGCAGATCACCGTGATATCGGCTGTTTTGCGCTGTGGCAGTTCAAACCATGGCAGAAAACCTTGGGGGCCAGAGCCGATCCCTTCTTTGCTGGCAAATTCCATTTCGCCCGCAGGCGTCGCAAATCTCAGGCGCGTCAGGGCGTTTACGATCACTCGCAGGCGGTCGGCTCCGCGCAAGCTTGGGCTCCAGGCATTCGGCAGGTCTCCATACATCCGCGCCAGAAATTCACGCCAACTCGGGCCTCGAAGTTCCGCTTCGACTTCGCCGGCCAAGGCAACCGTTTCGTGTGCACTCCATCCTGGTAATACGCCCGCATGAACCAGCAGGTGACCCTGGGAATAATGAGCGAGCGGACGGTGTCGCAGCCAGTCAAGCAACTCTTCACGGTCTGGTGCCGAGAGGATGGGATTGAGAGTGTCCCCACGACGAACGCGACGCAGCCCGGCTGCCACGGCGAGCAGGTTCAGATCATGGTTGCCCAGCACGACGACAGCGCGCTCACCCAGTGCACGGACCCGACGCAACGCGCCAAGGGAATCAGGACCGCGGTTGACCAGGTCGCCTGCGAACCAGAGCGGGGCTTGAGCGGTGAGCGACTCCCCCGCCACCCCAGGCCGGGTGCCCGAGTCAGTGGGTATATCGTTGTGCGCTTCGGCGGCGATCCGGACGAGCAGGCGCTCGAGCGCGTTACAACAGCCCTGGAGGTCACCAATCACATGAATGTCGGGTTCAGTCATGGCATGCATCATCAGGCCGCTACACTAGCGCGTCCCGACGCCCTTGCGGGGCTCGACATCCCTTTCTGTCTCTGATTCGACGATCTAATGACTGATTCCATCCTGCCCGTCATTCTTTGCGGTGGTAGCGGCACCCGCCTTTGGCCGCTCAGCCGGGAGTCACTGCCCAAGCAGTTTGTTCCGCTTGTCGGTGGGCGCAGCCTGCTCGCGGCGACGCTCGAGCGCGCCGCTGCCGTCTCGCGTTCGGGCGCCGCTGCAAGCAGCCCTGCGGTGCTTTGTGTCGCCAATGAGGCCCATCGATTTCTGGTCGCGGACGAATGTGATCAGGCGGGTGTTGATGGACATGTTCTGCTTGAGCCTGCGGGACGCAATACAGCGGCTGCCATGGCCTGCGCGGCACACCATGCGATGGCTGGATTGGTGGGGGCCATACAAACCCGCACGGCGACTGGTGCCGAGTCGGATCCCTTGCTGCTCTTTTTGCCGTCCGATCATTATGTGCCTGATATCGATTCGTTTCGCAGGACGATCGAGTCTGGCGTGGCAGCTGCCCGCGCCGGATGGTTTGTGACGTTCGGCGTCGTACCTCTGCAACCGTCTACGGCTTATGGCTATATCCAGCGTGGTGAGCCCGTTGATCCCCTATCGATCGATTCTGATCCTTCAGCTTTGCATGAGGCAGCCCACCCGTCTGCGGTTCCGGTCTACCGGGTCGTTCGCTTTCTAGAAAAGCCTTCCGCGTTGAAGGCGGCCGAGTTACTCGCCCGGGGCGATCATTGGTGGAACGCCGGAATTTTTCTGGTCAGTGCTAGAACTCTGCTGGCAGCCCTTGAACGTCATGCCCCCGACATCTTCGCAGACGCGCAGCGTGCCATGCATGGCGCGCAGGCGGACGGTCGTTTCCTGCGTCCAGATCAAGACAATTTTTTGAAGATTCGTTCGGAAAGTATCGACTATGCGGTGCTTGAACACCACGATCGGATCGCCGTAGCTCCGTTCACGGGCGCCTGGAGTGATGTGGGTAGCTGGAATGCAGTTGCTACTTTGGCCCCTGCTGATGCCGAGGGTAACCGGGCAGTTGGCCAGACGCTGGCCATTGATTGCCAACGCACCTATCTGCATTCGCCCCATCGAGTCGTGGTCGCGCTCGGGCTGGAGGATATCCTTGTGATCGACACGCCCGATGCGGTACTGGTTGCCAGCGCCTCCGAGGCAGAACGCGTGAAGGATGTCGTCGCGCGCCTGCGTGACCGGGGCTTGTCGGTCGCCACCCAACACCGCAGGGTTGCGCGACCCTGGGGTGAGTACGACGCGATCGATTCGGGCGAGCGGTTTCAGGTCAAACGGATCACGGTTAAACCTGGTGAACGACTATCGCTGCAGATGCATCACCACCGCGCCGAGCACTGGATTGTTGTGCGCGGGACCGCCCGGGTGACTCGGGGCGATGAATCATTCCTCCTCTCCGAAAACGAGAGTACCTATATTCCACTCGGCACGGTCCACCGATTAGAAAATCCCGGCCGAGTGCCGCTGGAGATGATTGAAGTGCAGTCTGGAAGTTATTTAGGAGAGGACGATATTGTCCGCTTTGAAGATACCTACGGACGCGTCGCCCCCCCATCAGGAGAAGCCCCATGAGCCCCGACCATTGCACAATCGATGCGTCGATTTTCAAAGCCTACGATATTCGAGGCGTGGTCGACCGAACGCTGACCGAAAGTGCAGTGTTGCAGATTGGTCGAGCCCTCGGTCTGGCGATCACGCGCCGTGCCGGCGATGGGCGCAGGCGACCCGCTATTTCCTTGGGCCGCGATGGCCGTCTGTCGGGACCTCGCCTAGCGCATGCGTTGGGTGAAGGCTTGCGCGATGCCGGGGTCGATGTCGTCGACGTCGGATGCGTGACGACACCGATGACCTATTTTGCCGGCTATGCGCTCGAAACAGGCTCTGCCGTGATGGTCACCGGCAGTCATAACCCGCCCGACTATAACGGGCTCAAGATGGTGATCAACGGCGAAACGCTGCATGGAGAGGCGATTCAGGGGCTTTTCGAGACAATCCGCTCCGGTGCGACTTCCGATACGGCGATCCGTGAATCGGTGGTGTCTCGTGCTCTCCCTGAAGTTTCGGGTGCTCGTGGTGACGATCGCAGCGCTATCTACGAGCAGTTGCGCGGCATCCTGCGCTTCGAGGATATTGCCGGGCGCTATCAGGACCGAGTGGCGGGCGATCATCCCGAGGCCATTCGCCTTGCCCGGCCGATGCGGATTGCCATTGATGCCGGCAACGGGATTGCCGGCGCCTTTGCACCCGCGCTGTTTCGTGCACTGGGATGCGAGGTGATCGAACTCTTTTGCGAGGTCGACGGGACGTTTCCCAATCATCACCCCGATCCGGCGCACCCCGAGAACCTTCAGGACTTGATTCGGGTTGTGCAGTCGGGGAACGCAGAGGTCGGGTTGGCATTTGACGGCGACGGCGATCGACTGGGGGTGGTGACGCGGACGGGGCAGATCATCTGGCCTGACCGTCAACTCATGCTGATGGCGCGCGACGTGCTGTCACGGCATCCAGGCGCTGAGATTATTTTTGATGTGAAATGCTCGCGCCATGTTGCCCACGAGGTTCGTGCTGCTGGCGGTGTCCCCGTCATGAATGCGACTGGGCACTCCTTAATCAAAGCCCGCTTGCGCGCGAGCGGGGCCCCTTTTGCTGGCGAGCTGAGCGGACACCTGTTCTTTGCCGAGCGATGGTACGGCTTTGATGACGGTCTTTATGCCGGGGCTCGCCTTCTCGAAATCCTGTCCCGGTTTGAAGACGCTTCGGCAGTCCTGGATGCGATCCCGCAGGATCAGTCGACCCCGGAGCTTCATGTCAAGTTGCCGGAAGGCGAAAATCATCGGTTTGTTGCCCGCCTCTTGCAGACCGCCCCCTTGGCCGGCGAGCGCGAACGCATCACGATCGACGGTTTGCGGGTTGAATTTGACGATGGATTCGGTCTCGTGCGGGCCTCGAACACGACGCCGGTTCTGGTCTGTCGCTTCGAGGGCGATAGCGCCGACGCACTGGCGAGAATCCAGGCGCAATTTGCCCTGGCGATGCGCGCGATCGATGCGGGGGTTGTGCTGCCTTTCTAGTTGGTGGAATCATCTGGCTGTTCGTCGCCCTCGCTGGCCTGGATGGCTAGAGGGCTAGAGGGCT
>JBBAOE010000001.1:0-93704 GCA_040401595.1 Burkholderiaceae bacterium | reverse complement strand
TCATCTGGCTGTTCGTCGCCCTCGCTGGCCTGGATGGCTAGAGGGCTAGAGGGCTGGAGAGAGTCAGCCGCCTGAAGGAAGTTCAGTGCTGTAGGTTCGGCGGACCTCGTCACGCCAATTGGGCAGACGCGTTCCAAAGGCCTTTTCGAAGGCACTGCAGTCCAGAACGGACCAGGCTGGACGTTTCGCTGGGGTGGGCCAGTCTGCAGTGGCAATTCGCGTGATGTCGACGTCCAGACCGGCCGCCTCGCACGCTTCCACGGCAAATTCGTACCAATTGGTTTGCCCAGAACCGGTGAGGTGATAAAGGCCTTCGCGCCCTGGTTCGTGCCAGAGTGCCAGGGCAGCGTCGATCGCAGCCTGGGCTAGACTGATGGCGTTGGTTGGCGTCCCCTCCTGATCAGCAACGACTCGCAGCAAGCCCCCGCTGCGGGCACGGGCGAGGATCGCTTCCGGAAAGCATTTGCCCCCGCGTGACCAGACCCACGCAGTCCGCAGGATCAGCGCGCGTGCGCCGCTCGCCAGAACGGCCTGTTCGCCGGCGAGCTTGGTCGCTCCGTAGACCGACAGCGGCTGCGGCGAGTCGGTTTCGATCCATCCGCGGGGATGGCCGGTCGCGTCCAAAGGCGGGATTCCATTGAAGACAAAATCGGTTGACCAGTGCACCAGCAGCGCACCACAGGCGCGGGCCGCGTCTGCGAGCACGGCGGGTGCCTGTGCATTGACCGCAGCAGCAGCGACCGGATCGGTTTCTGCCGCATCGACTGCCGTCCACGCCGCTGGGTTGAAGAGGATGTCTGGTGCAACCGAGCGCACAGTCTCTGCGATGGCCACTGGATCGGCCAGATTGAGCTGCTGGCGCTTTAGCGCAATGACTTCACCGTGTGGCGCAAGTCGCTCGGCGAGGGCCTGGCCCACTTGGCCACTGGCACCGGTGATGAGAAATTTCAGGGCCATCGTTGCGGGGTCGGAAGGAAATACGATCAGCGAGGGATGGCTGCGAGACCCGGGTCGATCCAGGCTCCGGCCCTACCCGACTCAAAAATCTCGGCCTGGGTCAGGCCTGGAGCCTGTTCATCCTTGGGTGAGAGCCGAGCGTCGGCCAATCCGATCGGCCAATCAATTCCGATCTCAGGATCATTCCATAAAATAGATCTCTCGCCGGCGGCATGGCGAAAGGCGTCGACTTTATAAAAGACTTCAGCGACGTCGCTGATCGCCACAAACCCGTGCCCGAAACCAGGCGGTATCCAGGCTTGCTGTCGATTGCGCTCAGAAAGGACGAAACCAGTCCAGCAACCGAAGTGCGGCGATCCGCGACGCAGATCCACCGCCACATCAAAGATTTCGCCACGCAGGCAGGCGACGAGTTTGGATTGCGGCTGCCCGAGCTGATAGTGCAGCCCCCGAACAACTCCGCGCATCGAGCGCGAAAGGTTGTCCTGAACGAACTGCCCGCTGAACCCGGTGGCCTCGGCGAATACCTTCGCGTTGAACTGTTCGGTGAAGAACCCTCGATCATCGGTAAACAGCTTGGGTTCGAGGATCAGTACGCCCGGTAGATTCGTGAGTGTGACCTGCATACGACTTATCCAAAAATCTGTTCTTCGACGACCCGAAGCAGGTAGCGGCCGTAGCCGGTCTTGGCCAGAGGGGTCGCAAGCGCACGCAGCTGGTCTGCATCGATCCAGCCGAGTCTGAACGCAACTTCTTCGGGACACGCGACTTTGAGTCCCTGACGGCGTTCGATGGTCTCGATAAATGAGCTTGCCTCGAGCAGGGATTCATGGGTTCCTGTATCGAGCCATGCATAACCCCGTCCCATCACCGCCACTTCGAGTGCGCCCATCGCAAGGTAAGCACGATTGACATCGGTGATTTCGAGTTCGCCACGCGGTGATGGTTTGACCTGGGCAGCGATATCCAGGACTCGGTTATCGTAGAAATACAAGCCTGTCACCGCATAGCGGGATTTGGGGTGAGCCGGTTTCTCTTCGATGTCGATCGCATGACCGCTGGCGTCAAAGCTAACGACACCATAGCGTTCCGGGTCTTCGACTGCATACGCGAAAACCGTCGCGCCATGCTCGCGTTGTGCAGCCGTGCGCACCAGTGTGGAGAGGTCATGGCCATGGAAGAGGTTATCCCCGAGCGCCAGTGCGACGCGATCCTCACCGACAAAGTCCCGACCGATGACAAACGCCTGGGCGAGACCATCGGGTGAGGGTTGTTCAGCATAGGAAAACTGGACGCCCCATTTCCCGCAATCGCCCAGCAGTTGCCTGAAGCGGGGGAGATCCTGCGGTGTGGAGATGACGAGAATCTCCCGAATACCGGCCAACATCAGCGTGGTGAGCGGGTAGTAGATCATCGGCTTGTCGAACACCGGCAGCAGTTGCTTGGAGACGACCTGCGTCACTGGATGTAAGCGCGTACCGGACCCACCCGCCAGCAAAATCCCTTTCATGGGCGACCTCGATTGGCGTTATCGATGTTGGATAGAGATGCCTCAGCGTTCTGCGTCGCCAAGGCGGTGTCGGGGGTGCCATGGCGTCCGGCGTAGTGCTCGGAAATCCAGTCGCGATAGCGCCCGCTGGTGACGTTTGCCAGCCAGTCGCCGTGGTCCAGATACCAGCGGACGGTTTGTTCGATGCCGTTCTCAAAGCTTTTCGCGGGCGTCCATCCCAGAGCGTCCCGCAGGTGGCTGGCATCGATCGCGTAGCGCTGGTCATGGCCCGGGCGGTCGGTGACGAAGGTAATCAAGCTCGCATAGGGTTGCCCGTTGCCCCGTGGGCGCAGGCGATCAAGCACTGCGCAAAGCGTATGGACGAGGTCAAGGTTGCGCCGCTCGGCATTGCCGCCGATCACCCAGGTTTCGCCGGGGGCGCTTCGTTCCAGTATGGTCCGAATGGCGGCGCAGTGATCGCTGACATGCAGCCAGTCGCGCACGTTGCTCCCATCCCCATAGACCGGGATCGGTTCACCCGCCAGCGCGCGGTGAATCGTGAGTGGAATGAGTTTTTCAGGAAACTGGAACGGGCCGTAATTGTTCGAACAGTTGGTGATCAGGGTCGGCAGCCCGTAGGTATGGTGCCAGGCACGCACCAGATGGTCGCTCGCTGCCTTGGAAGCGCTGTAAGGGCTGTTCGGTGCATACGGCGTATGCTCGTTAAACGCTGGGTCCTGGGGGCCCAGCGAGCCGAATACTTCGTCGGTGGAGACGTGCAAGAATCGGAATCGACCGCGCTGGTCCAGGGGGAGTCCATTCCAGAAGTGGCGGGACTCTTCAAGCAGGGCATGTGTGCCCATCACATTGGTGCGGATGAATGCGTCGGATTCGGCGATCGAGCGATCGACATGGCTTTCAGCAGCAAAATGAATCACGGCCCGGGGCTGGTGTTGCGTGAGCAGCGAGCGCACCAGAGGTCGATCACCAATATCGCCAACGATCAATTCGAGGCGGGGATCGGCCGCCAGCGTGTCGAGGTTGGCCGGATTGGCTGCATACGTCAGCTGATCCAAAACAACAATCGGTTCGCCGGTGGTGGCAATGGCATCGAGGACGAAATTTGCGCCGATAAATCCGGCGCCGCCAGTGACGAGAAGCATGGGGGGACAGCCCAGGAGGCTTGAAAAAGGATCTTGCGAGACGCAGTCGCCAAGGATAGCGGCAAAATGTGGGTTCTTTGCCGGTTGCCAGGAAGTCAACACATCATGCGAATCCTGATCTTGAAGACCACCTCCATGGGTGATGTCGTGCACGCGCTCCCCGTTGCGACGGATCTGGCGCGGCATTTTCGCAACCAGGGTGCCGAGCTGGTGTTGGACTGGGTGGTTGAAGACGCCTTCGCAGACTTGATTCACTGGCATCCTGCGATCGGGCGAACCCTGCCGGTGGCGGTGCGGCGCTGGCGTACCGCACCATTCTCGGCATCAACCCGGTCCCAGTGGAAAGCCTGGCGCGACAGTGTGCGGGGCCGCCGCTATGGACTGGTGCTTGATCTGCAGGGATTGATCAAGAGCGCGATCCTGGCTACGCAGGCGATCGGACCGCGGGCGGGGTTTGACCGGGCCAGCGTCCGTGAGCCGTTGGCGACCTGGGCCTACGGGCGAACCTATGCGATCGATCCGGCCCTGCCGCCAGTTGAACGGATGCGCAAACTGGCTGGCGCTGCCGTGGGTTACCAGCCGACCGGCAACCCAGTCTTCGGTCTCCGATTGCCGCCTGACCCGGAGGGCGAAGTGGGTGCGTTGGCCAGCCGACTCGGGGACCACGCGTTTGCGCTGCTGCTGCATGCCACTGCCCGGGACGAAAAACGATGGCCCGATCGGTCCTGGCGTGCCTTGCTGGAGATGTTTGAGGCGGCACGACGGATTTCGATTTTACCTTGGGGTAATGCAGCTGAGCACGCGCGCGCCCGCGCTCTGACCGAGGGCTTGCGATTTGCGCAGGTCGCGCCTGCGATGACACTTGCCGAAGTGACCTGGTTGATGACGCGAGCCACGCTGGTGGCTGGCGTTGATACGGGACTGCTCCACCTCGCGGCCGCCTATGGGGCGCCACTCGTTGGGATTTTTACGGCGACCGACCCACGCCGCTACTTCCCGGACTGGCTGGTCCGTGCGGAGTCGGTGGGCGGACCCGGGCAGATTCCGACGCCCGATCAGGTGCGTTCATTGATCGACCGGGTTGGTCGGTGGCACTGAGGCCGAGATCAACCGGGCGCGACTGGCGCCAATCGATCAGCCTGAACCTGTGGACTGCCCTGGTTCGGGTTTCGACGCCAGTTCTGTTGCTGAGGCTTTGGCTACGGGCTCGACGCGAACCTGGTTATGGGATGGTTTGGTGGGAGCGCTGGGGTTTGAGCAACGAGCCGCGACCGACCGCAACAGCGCGAACCGTCTGGTTACACGCGGTCTCCCTGGGCGAAACCCATGCTTGCGTCCCGCTCATGCAGGCCTGGATCGCACAAGACCCGGACGTCCGCTTTCTACTCACCCACATGACGGCTACTGGGCGTGCAGCGGGCTTCGAGATACTTGCCCGCGCCGAATTTGTTGGTCGGGTCACGCAGGCCTGGTTGCCCTACGACACGCCCGGTGCGGTGCGGCGTTTTTTACGTAAACACCGTCCAAGCCTCGGCGTATTGATGGAAACCGAGGTCTGGCCCAACCTGATTGCCGAGTGTTCGACCTTCGCAGTGCCTCTGGCATTGGCGAACGCCCGCTTGTCGCCGCGGTCGCTGCGGCGCGCGCAGCGCATTCGATGGTTGATCGAGCCGGCGCTCGCTTCGCTGGCGGCCATCGTTGCGCAAACCCCTGGGGACGCGCAACGCCTTCGGTCGCTTGGCGTCGAGAACGCGCTCGTTGCGGGAAATCTGAAGTTCGACCGGCTACTGGATAGCGCCCAGTCCTTGCGCGGACAGCATTGGCGAGAAGCCCTTCAGGGGCGCCAGGTGATTCTGGCGGCCAGCACACGGGAGGGGGAGGAGGCCGATCTGTTGGCAGCGCTCGCAGATGATCGTGCCCGCAAGGATGGCGCAGGTCCCCGGCCCTTATTCGTCATTGTGCCTCGCCATCCGCAACGATTTGATGAGGTCGCCGATCAGATCCTTGCGCGCGGGTTCCGACTCGTACGCCGTTCCCATTGTTCAGCGTTGGGCACCATGCCCGGTAGGGTGGCGGGAGCCATGCGGTCCGGGGAGGCTGCACACTGGACTCAGACGGACGTGTTACTGGGTGACTCGATGGGTGAGATGGCCGCCTGGTATGCCCTCGCGGATGTCGCGATCCTGGGGGGGTCGCTTCGCGCTTTTGGCGGTCAGAACCTGATCGAGGCGGCGGCGCTCGGGTGTCCAGTCGTTCTCGGAGAACATACGTTCAACTTTGCGCAAGCGGCCGACGATGCGGTGGAACGGGGAGCCGCACTGCGTGCCGCAGATGCCGCGGGGGCTCTCGCATTGGCGCACGACATCTGTGACGATCCGAAGCGGCGGGAGTCGATGTCGCTCCTCGCGCTGGATTGGGTAGCGGCGCACCGGGGCGCCGCCCAGCGAACGCTCAGGGCGTTGGCTTACCTTTTGCCCGACGGGCAGGTTTGACCGGGAGACCCGTCGAGGGCTTGACTGGCTCGTTGGCTTGGACGCTGCCAGCCGTGACCGAGGGCGTTGAAATCGGGCCGGTCGTCGCAGAGGTGGCGCTCGAGCCGGAGAGGATTGAAAGACCGTCACCGGGAGTGCCACTGGCTGCGCCATCCGCAGTGGGCGAGAACGGCACGAGCAGCGTATTGACCGCCACCAAGTCGGTATCGCTCAGGCCACCAACGGCTTGACGCAGACGCAGGCCATCGACCAGAACCGTGTAGCGCGCGAGTGCCAGGTCGCGGCGCGTGGAGAAGAGTTGCTGCTGAGCGTTCAGCACATCGATATTGATTCGAACACCGACCTGATATCCGAGCAGGTTGGAGTCGAGCGCCAGCTGGCTGGAACGCTCGGCGGCTTCCAGTGCCCGCACCTGCGCCAGGCCCGAAGTGACTTTGCGCAGAAGCTGACGCGCCGTCAGGTCAGCGGTCCGCCGCGCAGTCTCTAGATCGGCGATCGCTTTTTCACTCGCAGCAACGACTTCGCGGACCCTGCCCGTGATGGCGCCGCCGGCGTAGATTGGGACCGCAAGTTGTAGCCCGACCGACATGGAGTTGATGTTGGCTGCGGTCAGGCCAACGGTGGAGCTTTCGCTTCGAGTGGCCGAGCTCACCAGGTCAATGGTCGGCCAATGCCCGAAACGGGCTTTGTTGATTTCGCGGCGCGCGACCTCAAGCGCAATGACGGACTGGCGAACGTTCAGGTTTTCCGCCCGCGCACGCTCCGTCCAGGCGTCATCCTGAGCAGGCTCTGGCGGGAGGATCGTCAGCCCTGGGCGCAACCCGTCGAGAGTCGACATCTCAGCGATCGGGCGACCCGTGAGGATCGCGAGTGCATTGCGCTTGTTACCGAGATCGTTTTCGGCAGCAATCTCCTGGGAGTCCGTCAGATCCGCGCGCGCCTGGGCTTCTTGCTGATCGGTGATAGTCGCCGTGCCGACCTGAAAATTTCGCTTGGCGCTTTCGAGTTGCAGGGCAATTGCGCGTTTCTGGGCACGCACTGCGGCCAGAGTATCCTGAGCTGCCACGATATCGAAGTAAGCCGTCGCGACCCGGACGATCAGATCCTGTCGGCTCGCTTCGAGCGCCGCCTCTGCCTGCACGACCGCGAGCTTGCTTTGTTCCAGCGTTTCAAATCGGTCCATCCGCAGCAGGGGTTGATTCAGGCTAAGGGAAAATTGGCGCGGCGTGCTTTCCCGGCGAGGACCCAGTGAGGTATCGACCGTCTGGCGGTTGATATTGGTGATTCCATTGACTGCTGGGAGAAGCCCGGCAGCGGCCTGTGGGACGCGTTCACGCACGATTCGCAACTGTGCAAGCGCTGAGGCCAGTTGGGTGTCCTGTTTGCCGGCTGCTTCGAGTGCCTGGCGCAAGTCCAGTGCGTGTACGGTTGGTTGAGCACTGACCAGCAGCGCTGCTAGCGATAGCGTCGCAAGCGGCTTCAATTTCATCGTTCCTAACCTCTTTCGGGTAAGCCAGCAGGGCTGCTCAGGGCCAATTGTTGTCAGCTTGAGAATCAATCAATATCGCGCAATGGTGGCATCAACCTGCAATGACCAGGCTTCGATCCCGCCAGTCAGGTTGGTGACGTCGACAAATCCCTGAGTTTCGAGCCAAGCACCCACCTGCATCGAACGCCCCCCGTGATGGCACATGCAGATCACGGGTTGCTTGGGATCGAGTTCGCTGATTCGAGCGACGATCTGACTCATGGGCAGATGATGGGTCCCCGGTATCGAGGCGCGCTCGACTTCCCAGGTTTCCCGGATATCGAGAACAAAGGGCATGGCCGCGTTGGTTGGCAGTGTTACGCCCGCCTGTTCGGCAGCGGTGGCGGCCTCTCGGGCACTGGCCATGCTCCGGGCCAGTTCGGTTGGGCTGATGTGATGCATTGCGGGATCGATCTTATTCGGTGACGAAGTTCAGGATGACGGAGATCTCGGTCTGGCCGCGGCGACAAGACTCGTTCAGAAACGAAATGCTTCAAGCTGGGGAAAATGCTGCAAGGGGGTTGCCATGGTTTCAAACAAGTCCACTGTCTCGTAACGGACTGCGGATCCACCGCCATCGATACGCGTGAACAGTCGGGCTGACATGACGGGGGCTTCGCCAACAATGGCGATCGCCCGACCGCCATTGCGCAGTCGCGCCAGAATGCTTTGGGGCATGAAGGGCACCGACCCGGACAAGACGATGGCATCCCAGCCCTGCAGGCTCGTCACATCCCCGGGGATAGCGCCCGGAGTCCCGATCTGGGATCCATCTGCGCACTCGATGCGCACGTTGGTGATCCCGGCTCGAGCGACGTTTTCCTGCGCGAACCTGGCCAATTCCGGAATGATTTCGAGCGAAACGATCTGGCTTGCGCGATGCGCCATCAGCGCGGCCATATAGCCCGATCCCGCGCCGACCTCGAGAACGGATTCGTTGCGCTGAAGGCTCAGCTCCTGGAGGATTCGCGCCTCCATTTTCGGTGAGAACATGGATTGCCCGGTGCGCTGGTCACCCAGGTTCAGGGGAATCTCCATGTCCGTAAATGCCATGGCGCGGTAGGCCGGCGTAACGAAGGTTTCGCGCTTGAGCGAGTACAACAGTTCCAGAACGTCGGAGTCGAGAACGTCCCAGGGGCGAATCTGCTGTTCGACCATATTGAAGCGAGCGCGTTCGATATCCATGTGGGCTCCCAAAGGCTAACGCGGATTCTACCGAACCCAGCTCGAGCAGGATGGTTGATCTGGTTTTCTTGAGTCGGCCAGACGGATCCCGTCCGATCGCGTCCCTGCAGAATCTGACTCCAGATAACACAGTGCAGCATCACAATGCGCAGCCAAGAAGCGTTCAACTGGGAAGAATGGATCAAGGGGGACGCACCGTTGTACGGAGTGAATCCAGATGGCTTTTAGTACCAGGGGGGCCGTAAACACGGATACCGTGGCTTCGACATCGATCGGGCGGAATTCCCCACGTTCGACGCCTCGCCGAAGAATCGAGGCGAAGACCTGGTTTGAAGGCTCGATGACTTCGTCGTGGAAAAACCGCGTCACTTCGGGGAAGTTGGCGGTTTCCGCGATCACAAGCTTCAGGATTCCAGCCAGAGGTGTCATGCCGAACTGCTGCCACCAGTCGTTGAAAAAACCGCGCAGCTGCTCTGCACTCGATGCTGCGCTCGACTCCAGGCTGGCACGCGATGAGGCGATCAGGGGCACGATGTTGGTGCGTACGACTGCCTTGAACAGCGCTTCTTTATGCTCGAAATAAAGATAAAGCGTGCCCTTGCTGATTCCGGCCCGCTCGGCCACATCTTCCGCACGCGTGTTGGCGTAACCACGCTCAATGAAGAGATCGAGTGCGGCTGCCAGAATTTCACCTGGGCGCGCATTCTTGCGGCGTGACCAGCGCAAGGTCTGAACGGCGTCTGCCGCCTGGCGGGCTGGCGTCTGGTGGGACAGTGCTTGGGAGTTGCTTGACATCGGGGTTGCTGACTGGGCAGTCACTTACTATACTCGCCCCGATTGTGCTCAGAAACCCAGGGTCATGATGGCCGGGTCATCCCTGGACCCCGCCGGTCATTGGCTGCAAAGGAGTATTGGGATGGCACTGGATCAGCTCCAGACGCTTGTTGCGGCGATTGCGCCTCAGGTCGGGAGCATGCATTTTGGCCCTGTGACCGTCATCCTCGGCGATCGTTCCGGCAAGTATCCCGACGGCAACCAAATCCTACTGCAGGGCAGGGATGCCCGCGCGGTCTTCGATACGCCTCGGGTCTCCCGACAATTCACCGCGGGTCTTGGCGAGTGGTTCGAAACCGTCGATCTCGCCATTCTCGGCCATGTCCATGAGGATCACGTCGTTGGGTTGCCGCGGCTGAAGAACGCTACGATTCATGTGCATCAGGGAGACCTTGCGGCAGCCCGCAGTTGGGCGGGGCTCGCTCGCCATTATGGGTATGAGCCGGATGTACTGGCCCAGTTGCGGCAACAGATCGAGCGTGATTTTGACTGGCAGCCCTGTGCGCAGGCTCAGGGCTATGACGACGGAGCGCGTTGGGATCTGGGCGGGATCACAGTCCATGCGGTGCATCTGCCGGGGCATACCAGCGGGCATTGCGTTCTGATGATCGAGCCGATGGGCATCGCCTTTCTGGGCGATATTGACCTCACGGGCTTTGGTCCTTACTACGGCGATGCCACCTCTAGTCTGAGTGACTTTCGGGACACGCTCGCGCGGGTTCGGGATCTCCCTGCTGCCACCTGGGTCACCTCACACCATCGCGGGGTCATTCAGGATCGTGCCACCTTTGAGTCCGCGTTGACGGCGTTTGCCGGCAAGATTGAGCAGCGATCGGAGCGTATTTTGACCTTACTGCAGAATGGACCCTGCACCATCGAGGATCTGGTGCGCGCACGCGTGCTGTATCCCCCGCATGCCGCAGCGATCTGGCTGGATGGGGCGGAACGTCGGACGATTCTGCAGCATCTGGACGAGTTGGTGATGAAGGGATTGGTTGAACAGCGTGATGACGGTCGCTTTCAACGCCGTACCTTATCGGCTGCATGCTGATTGCCAGTGAGCGATGATGCGTTCCTCCTGCTTGGTTCACGAGATCACTGATGGAACTTCTTATCGCCCTGCCACCGCTCGTTAAGGCGGCCCTCTTGGGCATTGTCGAAGGCCTGACGGAGTTTTTGCCGGTCTCCAGCACAGGGCATCTCATTCTGGCCGGGCACTTGTTGGGGTTCACCGATGAGCGAGCTAAGGTATTCGAGATTGCCATTCAGTCGGGGGCCATGCTCTCAGTCCTCTGGTACTACCGACAGCGTATTGGGAGTGTGCTGAGCGGCCTGGGGCGCCCAGGTCCTGCCGGTGCATCGTCGCGTCGGTTTGCTGCGCACCTTGCCATCGCCTTTTTGCCGGCTGCAGTGCTTGGACTGGCATTCGGATCGGTTATCAAACGGTCCCTGTTCGCGCCAGTGCCGGTCGCGCTCGCATTCATCGTGGGTGGTTTCGTGATCCTCTGGGTGGAACGCCGACAGGTTGCGCACGCGGCGGCCGGGAAACCAGGCCCGCGGGTCCTTGCGATTGATGCCATGGATTGGCGCGATGCCTTGAAAGTCGGATTTGCCCAGGCGTTCGCCTTGATCCCCGGTACCAGTCGTTCAGGCGCAACGATCATTGGTGGGATGTTGTTCGGTCTGTCGCGGCAGGTGGCGACCGAGTTTTCATTTTTCCTGGCCATGCCGACCCTGATGGCGGCTGGTGCCTATGATCTCTGGAAGGCGCGGGCATTGCTCTCCGCCCCGGATATTCCGCTGTTTGCAGTTGGGCTCGGGTTCTCGTTCCTCTCGGCACTCGCCTGCGTGCACTGGCTAATTCGCTTCGTAGCCTCGCACACCTTTACCGTGTTCGCCTGGTATCGCATCGGATTTGGTCTCCTGGTTCTCGCCACAGCCTGGGGCGGAGCGATCGCCTGGACTGTTTGAGTTCCGCCTTCGACTCCGCCCAACGTGTGCTGCGTCAGGTCTTCGGGCATGCCGATTTTCGGGGCCCGCAGGCCGACGTCATTACCCATGTCTGCGAGGGGGGGGATGCGGTTGTCCTGATGCCCACCGGGGGAGGCAAGTCGCTCTGCTATCAGGTGCCAGCCCTGGTTCGATCGGGAACTGGGGTGGTGGTCAGCCCACTGATTGCACTCATGCAGGATCAGGTTCGAGGGCTACGCGAGCGAGGCGTTCGGGCCGCCTCGCTGAATTCCAGTCTGGATCTGCGCCAGACGTTGGCGACGGAACGGGCGTTTCGGGAGGGCGAGCTCGATCTGCTTTATGTCGCGCCCGAGCGTCTGCTAACCGATCGGTTCATGGCACTGCTTGAAGCTGCGCCGTTGGCACTGTTTGCGATCGATGAGGCGCATTGTGTGTCGGCCTGGGGCCATGATTTTCGGCCCGAGTATCTGCAGCTGTCAGTCCTGGGTGAACGTTATCCTGGAGTGCCCCGGATCGCCCTGACGGCCACCGCGGATGCATTGACACGGCGTGAAATTCAGGAGCGACTGGGTCTCGGTCGGGCACCGGAGTTCGTCTCGAGTTTTGATCGTCCCAATATCACGTACCACATTGAAGAACGTGAAGAGGGCGCGAGCGGAGTACGCAGACGTCTGCTGGCGCTGCTGAGACAGCAGATGGGTGGCGAATCCGCCATTGTCTACTGCGGTTCGAGGGCGAAAGTAGACGATACCGCTGCGTGGCTGAAATCTGCCGGGATCGATGCCTTGCCATATCATGCTGGATTAGATAACGAAACTCGTCGGGCTCACCAAACGCGCTTCGTGGCGGAATCTGGTTTGGTGATCGTGGCTACGATCGCCTTTGGAATGGGGATCGACAAGCCGGGTATCCGTCTGGTTGCGCACCTGGATTTGCCGCGCAGCGTGGAGGGCTACTATCAGGAAACAGGTCGGGCTGGACGCGACGGCTTGCCGGCCATGGCGTGGCTGAGTTACGGGCTGTCTGATGTCGTTCAACAGCGGCGCTTCATCGATACGTCCGAGGCCGATGAGGCGCACAAGCGATTGGTCGGCGCAAAACTGGAGTCCATGTTGGGTCTGGCCGAGGCGACGGGCTGTCGACGGGCGCAGTTATTGAGCTATTTCGGACAGGCTTGGGCGGGCCGAAATTCCCTTGGCCAGCCAGACTGTGGGAACTGCGACAACTGTTTGGGTCCGCCAGCCACCTGGGACGGCACCGAAGCTGCCCGCAAACTCCTCTCGACGATCGCCCGTATTCAGCAAGCCGGTGGGGCTGGCGCCGCGTTCGGTGCAGGTCACGTCATCGATATCCTGCGCGGCCGTCTGACCGACAAGGTCAAGGCTCGGGGGCACGAGCGCTTGTCCACATTCGGGATTGGTTCGGATATTGACGAGCGGGGCTGGCGTGCCGTGTTGCGCCATCTGGTTGCGAGCGGAATTGTCGGGATCGATCATGAACGCTACGGGGTTCTGATCTTTACGGAGGCGAGTCTCGCCGTCCTGCGTGCTGAACGTCGCCTGCTCATGCGGCCCCTGCCGCAATCACCGTCGAGTCGCGCGAGCGGATCCCAGCGCTCTGGGTTGACCACGAGCAGCGGCCGGACCCGTCGGCGACGCACAGGCGCCTAACGGCTCATGGATTCCGGGTTGCGGGCGTAGACCAGGTCGAAGACGCCATGCCCCAGGCGCAGTCCGCGCGCCTCAAATCGGGTCAGGGGCCGATAGGCTGGACGGGCGGCGTAACCGTCCGGAGTTGTGCTCAGCGTGTGCAGGCTTGGGTTTGCCGACAGGACCTCGCGCATGACCTCGGCATAGGGTGCCCAATCGGTTGCACAATGAAGGATCCCGCCGGGTTTTAAGCGATCCGCGAGTTGGGCAACGAAATCGGGTCGGATCAGTCGTCGCTTGTGGTGACGAGCTTTGGGCCAGGGGTCGGGGAAAAAGATCTGGATACGGTCCAGCATGGACGGCGCGATCATATCGCGAACGACTTCCATCGCATCATGTTGAATGATTCGAAGGTTGGTTAATTGCTGATCGGCGATACGACGCAACAAAGCCCCACAACCCGCCGTGTAAACCTCTACGCCAAGAAAATCGGTGTCGGGCGAGGCCGCGGCAATTTGTGCGGTGGTTTCACCCATGCCGAAACCAATTTCAAGTACCCGTGGGGCCTGTCGGCCGAAGACGCCTGCGAGATCCAGAGTAGCGGCCTGCCAGGACAAACCCCATCGGGGCATGCCGGTTTCCCACGCTTCCCGTTGGCTGGGCGTGAGGTGCCCGCGGCGGTGAACAAAACTACGGATATGAGAAGCCGGACCCCCGACGGGGCTCACTGCCGGATGTTGAAATCCGCGATTCGGGTCAGCGGCTCGGGTCATCGTGCGGGGTCATGGAGCCAAGGGTCGCGAAAAAGACAACGAGCTTCCGTGGGGATCCGGGCCTCGTGCTAGCATCCAAATCGTTGGCGGGTGTAGTTCAATGGTAGAACGGCGGCTTCCCAAGCCTCAAGCGTGGGTTCGATTCCCATCACCCGCTCCAGCGTCAGGCATCCGCTCCCCGGTTGGGAGCGGGACGATCGCACCAGACTCAGTCCTTGGCCTTCAGGGCGTTTTCGAGTTTGTTCGACATCTTGTTATAGGCCGAGCGGGCCGGCTGGGCCAGGATCACCCGCTTTCGCCGGCCATCCGTGGGTTCTGGCAACAGCGTCAGCCAGCCCAGATGTACCAGCGTCGACAGTCGGCCATGCAGGTTCGCCACACTGCCCAGATCGCGATGGCGAATGACGTCCGCAACGTAAATCTCGCGGTCATCAAGTTCGGCCCGGGCGACATATTCCAGGATGTTTTTGGACGTTGGGTCGAGGGTATCGAAACCAGTTGATTCTTCGACGGCTGCTATGACGTTTTTAACGCGAAAGAGGAAGTCGCGCAGTTCAGTGTTTGAGGCCAATTTGCTCGCCTTGGTTGTAATTGAACAGGATGCCGGATTGTAAGGCTATTTTGAACGGTTTCTGAAGGCCAGCGCATGAACGACGTCACTACCTGGCAACAAATTCCATTCGCTGGCACCTTCAAGGCGGCGAGTTCCACGCACCTGGTTCGCAGAGTGGCGTTCACGGCTCAGCCGCTGACACTAATGCCTTTTTCGCGAATGAGTTTTCCCCACTTGGCCAGGTCCAACTGGAGAAACCGTGCGAAGTCTTCGTCGAACCCAATCGGTCCGGGGTCACTACCCCGATCCATCATGTCCTTTCGGACTTTGGGATGTTGCAAGGCCTTGTTGAACTCAACATTGATCTGGCTCACCAGCCCTGCAGATCATGGGCTGCGACCAGAGCTCGGTGAGAACGGGCGCACGGTGGAAGGCTCAGAGTTGTAATTCCCGGTACTGTAGCGCCCGTACCCGCACTTGGCCTACCGAACACCTCGATCATGCCGGGCGTTTGGTTTCAGGTGGTTGGGGGCGTGCGCCATGCCCCGATCTCGCTTTGTCCGACCGAATCAGCTCACCATGCCATTATTTGCAATTACCGTTTTCCTATCGGCGTTCTTGCTCTTTCAGGTTCAGCCGATCGTCGCGAAGATGATCCTGCCGTGGTTTGGGGGTTCATCGTCGGTCTGGAGCGTGTGCATGGTGTTTTTCCAGGTCGAGTTGCTCCTGGGTTATGCCTATGTCCATTTTTTGCATGAACGACTCAGTCTGCGTCGCCAGCTACTGATGCACGCGGGTTTCTTGTTGCTCAGTCTGATCGCGCTGCCGGTTGCTGCGAATCCTGACTGGAAAGGGACCGCGCTCGCCCATCCCTCGCTCAATGTCCTGGCGGTGCTGGCGACTGCGGTGGGGGCACCCTATCTGATCCTTTCGACCACCGGCCCTCTGATGCAGGCCTGGTTGGCGAGGTCAGCTGCCGCTGGGGGCTTGGCTGCGCAACCGTATCGTCTGTACGCCCTGTCCAATCTCGCCTCCATGTTGGCATTGCTGACGTATCCCGTCATCGTCGAGCCCCGCTTGGCTGTGGAGGTACAAGCGTTCCTTTGGTCGGTGGGATACGGTGGTTTCGTCCTTGCCTGCCTCGGCGTGACGGGGTTGACCTGGAAGTTGGGGACACGCGACGTACGTGGCTCGTCCATCGGTAGTGGCCCGGCGACGCCCGCGCCCGAAGCGGGATCGGCGCCGATCTCTGCACTCGGATCAGCCCCGACGCAGCCGCAGTTCCCCACCTGGCGGGATTGCCTGTTGTGGATGGGACTGGCCGCGACCGCTTCGATCCTGCTGCTGGCGCTGACTCGACACATGACGCAGGACGTCGCCCCGGTGCCGTTCCTGTGGGTCTTGCCGCTGGGCATTTATCTGCTCAGCTTCATCCTGTGCTTCGATGCGCCGCAGTTTTACCTGCGCCCCATGTACCTGATCTCATTGCCGTTCTGCTTGATCTGGCTAGATCGCGTGGTCGATATGGTCGGGATGAGCGCACCGATCCTCGTTGCACTGCTCAGTATCAGTCTGTTTATTTTCTGTATGGTCTGCCACGGTGAGTTGGTACGGCGAAAACCGCCGGTTCAGCACCTAACGCTCTTTTATCTGATGATCTCGCTGGGCGGCGCGATTGGTGGTTTGCTGGTCGGATTGGTCGCACCGGCCGTCTTCACAGCGTACTTTGAGCTCCCGATCGGCCTCTTTCTCATCGCTGCTCTCGTGGTGGTTTTGCTCTGGCGGGAATCCAGACCGGCTGCTCGAGCGTTGCTGATCCTCGCGCTGGCGGTCTATGGTGGGCGCCTGGCCATGATCTCAACCAGCTATGTCGATGGGTATCGGGTCGTTGTCCGTAATTTTTACGGCCAACTGCGCATTGATGAACATCGGGACCAGAAGCTTGGCCCGGTGCGGGCGATGTTTCACGGCCGGATTATCCATGGCGAGGAATACCTGGCGCCGGAGCTGCAGAACCAGCCAACCTCTTACTACTGCGTAGGATCTGGCGTTGAGCGGGTGATTCGTTCGTTGCCGACGAACGAACTACGCCGGATCGGCGTCGTGGGTCTGGGCGCAGGAACTCTGGCAGCCTACGGTCGTCCGGGGGATCTCATGCGGATTTACGAGATCAACGAACAGGTGCTCGATCTGGCCCGCACGGAATTCAATTACCTCAAGCGCAGCCAAGCCGAGATCGTACCGGTGCTGGGCGATGGACGTCTGATGCTCGAGCGCGAGCCTGCGCAGCAGTTTGACCTGCTCGTGCTCGACGCATTTTCAGGCGACTCAATCCCGACCCACTTGGTCACGCTCGAGGCCGTCGCGATTTATCTGCGGCATCTGAAGCCCGATGGCATCCTGGCATTCCACACGACCAATACCTATCTGGATCTGAGCCCAGTGATGGCAGCCGCAGCCCAGGCGTTTGATCGTCGCGCGGCCATTTTCACCCTGAAACCGGACGCTCAGTCCCCCCTCTGCCGGCGCTCGGAATGGACGGTTCTGCAAAAACCGCAAACGGTGGCAGCTGGGGCTGGGACCCAGTCAGGACTTCTACCGGAGTGGACATTGCTGGAGGTCAAGCCTGGATTCAAGCCATGGACCGATAGTTACTCCAACTTGCTCGGTATTTTGCGCTAGGGACCGAATGACAGGATCCATATCGATTCCGTTGGCTGGCGACTAAATCTCCGGGCCACGAGCGCCGTTCTAAAGGGATGAACTGAAGGAGTTCCCGACTCCGATGAGCCTGCCCGCTTTGACGCCTTTGTTGCCGACGCTACCGGCTGCTGCTCAGCCGAGCGACCGGCAGCCGCCGCTACCGCCGGTGGAATTGCCCGACGAGATGTCAACCCGCGATGCGGTCGATGATCGCGGGCGCGCAACATTCACGCCGCGGGCCGAGGAGTCGGCTGAATTGTCCGACTGGCTGCGCCGTGGGCAGTCTGCCGCCAGCGCACGATTGGCCGGTGCGCTGACTGTTCGTGGAACGACGCAGATGTCGGAAGCCAGCCCTGAGGTCAATGCGCGCAGGAGCCGTCTGGTACCGAGTCCGGCGGGTATCAATCCCCGCTTGCTCGCGATGGCGATGACCCAGCCCATCATTCAGAGTCTGTTGGCGGACTGGTCCGACGGCCGAACGGTTCGTCTGAGCGTTCCCGCGAGTCCAGCGCGCCCTGAACGGCTCGCTCAGGCATTGGCGCAGGCGATTACCGCCCCCTTGTCGAAGGCCATCATCGCTGTCGGGATGCGTCAACATCGCGTGAGTCTTGCAGCGCCTGAGGCTTGGCGCCTCGAGCCAGGCGTCGGCGCACTCGATCTGCTGCGAGTCGACCACAACGAAGCACCCAGAGCACCACTGCCGTCGAACGACTCGCGGGCCATACAACCCAACACGACGATGACCCCCGAGCCCACGGGCTCGCTCCAAGTCCCCAGAATGGTTTCGCCGGACAATCCCCAAGCCACACCGCATCCTGGTGGTCTCGCGTCCCAACTGACCGCTCTGGTCGGATCAGAAAGTCCGGAGTTCCAGGCGCTTCCCATCCAGCAATCCGTTCAGGGCTCGACACCCACCCAGTCTCCGCCAGGTCCCAGTCTGACACTCAGCCTGACGGTCTTGCCGCTACCCGTCTATCTGGGTGAGCAGATGGCCGCGCAAGCGCAGCAATCGAGGGGGGCTCCCCCGGCCGATCCCGAAACCGAACCAAGGTCACGACGACAGGGACGCAGGCAAGATGACGGGGAAATGAGCGTTTCGAGCGTTTCTCGAGCTGGACGAATGTTGCGCGGCCAGATCGATCTGGGCACGAGGGGACTGTTGAATTTTGAGATTCGCAGTCTCAATGGCCGGTTCTCCGTAGTGCTGGGCGCTACGGCCGATCTGGGTTCAGCGGCCGAACCAGGGCTGCCAGCCCTCGAAGCGGCTTTGCAGGGTCTTCCCGGCTTCACGGAACTGCACTGGAATGGCTGATCCGACCAGCAAGGAGCCCCGCAAGGCGGCTGCCTTGCGTTACGGGCCCAACGACCCGGCTCCGCGAGTGGTGGCGCGTGGTGAAGACTGGCTGGCTGAAAAGATCATCGATGAAGCCGTTCGGGCCGGTGTGCCGCTTGCGACTTCCCCCGGGCTGGTCTCAGCGCTCTTGCGATGTGAGCTCGACGATGCAATCCCGCCAGACTTGTATCGGGTCGTGGCAGAAATTCTCGCCTGGGTCACGACGCTCGAAACCCATCAAAAACGCTGATGCGTCGCACCCCGCCTGATTTTAATGGTGTTGGCCTGCGCGCCATGCAGGGGTGAATCAGGCGTCGGGCGAGCTCAAGTCAGGGGAGCTCAACTCGGCGCGTCGTCTTCAGAGGGCAGACGACAGGACATGCACCACGCGGTTGGCGATATGGGGTCGGGCTTTCGCCGCGTAGGCGGCCATATGTGGCGCTGTCGCGTGCGCTTGCAACGCCTCCAGGCTGGCCCATTTCTCGATCACCATGAAGGTATCCGGCCCGGCTGGTGTCTGAAACGCTGGGCCATTGGCGGTGTCGATGACTGCACTGTATTCGATACAACCGTCCTCAGCGAGGACCGCAGGGACGTTGGCACGAAAGGCGTCGAGAATGGCCGCCCGCTCGCCCGGCTTGGCAGTAATCACAGCAACAACATGAATCATGGAAGGACTCCGGAAAAAATCAGATGACACGTTCCAGCACGATACCTCGACAGTCCATTTCGAACTCGAGTTCCTGCACAGGGGGACGGTTGAAATGCCAGGTCAACCCAGCGCGCATGGCGCCCCGGCGCACCAGTTCGTCGGCCAGGAATGGGTGAAAGTCATGAACGCTATAGACCTGAGTTGCCGTGGTGTCTGACCACTGAAATCCCAGTTGCGCCATGCGTCTCTCCATCTCGCCCAACACCCACTGAGCTTTTCGCAACAGGCCGGCGGATGACAGGTCGCCGCGTGCGATCAGGTGGTCCCGATAGTCGCCGAGTCCCTCGGGACACTCGGCACTGCCTGCCACGATAAAGCCGCTCGGCGATTGCTCACTGGGTACGGTATAGCTGAAGGCATAAAAGCCGGGTTCCGCTGGCGGGTCAATCTCGGGGCAGACATTGCTGCGAGCGACGGCGTTTTCGTCGCCTTTCACCAGCCCCCAGCGGATCAGGGTCTGGATATAGATCGCGTTGAAATCCCGAAAACCCTGTTCGGTGAAGGGCGCTGGCGATCGCAGTTCGCAGGCACAAAAAGCGCTCACGGGGCGACCGATCGCCCGCAGGTGGGATTCGATTCGATCAAACCCCTCACCCAATCCCACCACACTGGAGAAACGGGCGCGTTCGATGCGGAACCCGGGTTGAGCGGCGACGCCACCGGAGTACTGTGAAACGGCAGGGATGAAACGGTAACCGCCGGATTCCTGAATCTGGGTGCTCATGCGAGGGTTCCTTTGATCATGAGGGAATGAAGCTCAATGGGTGAGGGCTCCGAGATACGCCTGCCGGACGCCAGGGTCATTGATCAATGTAGAACTGGCGCCCTGACGGGTGATTCGACCACGATCCATGACGCAGGCGGTGCTGGAGAGTTCGAGCGCAGTGACAACATCCTGTTCAACCACAAGAATCGAGAGACCTTCACGGTTGAGTGCAATGAGCGCATCGACCAATTGTTCAACGAGTAGCGGCGAGAGCCCGAGCGAGAGCTCGTCGATCATCAGAAGTCGGGGTGCACTCATGAGTCCACGGCCAATGGCGCACATCTGCTGTTCACCACCCGACATGGTCCCGGCAGCCTGATAGCGGCGCTGAGCCAGTTTGGGAAACATCGCGTACACGCGGTCAATACCCCGTTGAATTTCTGCCCGGGAGACACGTCGCAGGTAAGCCCCCATGCGCAGATTGTCCTCGACCGACATGGCGCCGAATAACCGTCTGCCCTCCGGTACATGGGCGATACCGAGCGCAAGAATGTCTGCAGGATCAGCGTTCTCGATCGACTGACCGCGCCACTGAATCTGACCGCTGCGCGCCGCGATGAGGCCTGAGAGCGTGCGCATCAGCGTTGATTTTCCAACGCCGTTGGATCCGATCAGTGCGGTGATCTCGCCTTCGCGCAATGCCAGACTGACACCCCAGAGTACCGTGACCGGACCGTAGCCGGCGGTCAGTTCCTTGATTTCGAGCAGTGGTTTGCTGGAACCGTTCATGTCACAGCACCGCGCGGCCAGGCGGTCCCGGTGGCGCGGAAACTTCGGGCGGAGCGGGCAGCCCCGGCGACTGGTTGGCCCGCTGGGCATATTTCTTCCCCAGATACGCTTCGATCACTCGATCGTTGCGGATCACGGACTGAGGGTCGCCATCGGCAATGCGCTCACCATTGTGCAGGACCACGATCCGGGAACAAACTGTCATGACAACTTGCATCAAGTGCTCGATCAACACGATGGTGACGCCTGAATCCGCGATTCGGTGAATCAGCCCCATGGCCTGCTCGACTTCCGCCGTATTGAGCCCTGCATTGACTTCGTCCAGAAACAGCAGACGGGGCGCCATGGCCAGCGCCTTGGCGAGTTCCAGACGTTTTCGCATGGCCAGCGTCAGGGTTGCGGCTGGGGCTTGCGCCAGCGCAGTCAAACCGACTCGTTCCAACTGGATACGGGCTTCATCCTGCGCATCCCGAATGCCGAACGACTTTCGCGAGAAGAGGGCGGCGGCCGCCACGTTGTCACGAACACTCAGCTCCGGGAAGGGCTGAACGATCTGGAATGTGCGTGCAATGCCCTGGCGTGCGGTCTGGTAGGGCCGATCCCTCGTGATATCCCGCCCCTCGAAGAAAACCCGGCCCGCAGATGCCGGGTGGACGCCGGTAATGACATTGACCAGGGTCGTTTTGCCGGCGCCGTTAGGTCCGATGAGACCCAGAACCTCGCCCGTTCCAATCTCCAGATCGACCGTTTGCAGGGCCTGAAGACCACCAAAACGCCGCGAGACCGACTCGAGTCGCAAGAGAGCCTTGGTCACCGCATCATCTCCCGTTTCCTGGCGCAGCCTCGACATGAGGGCGACGTACCAGCTGGCGTCCGAGTGAGACGAGGCCGCGGGGAAGGAACAGCAGCAACAGCACGATCAGAAGGCCCAGGATGCCACTACTGCCCTGCAGGGAATTGCGCCAGACGATTTCTTCGAGCGCCAGAAAAGCCGCTGCACCGAAGAGCGCACCTGCGGTTGAACCGAGCCCGCCGAGCAGCGCCATCACGATGGGTTTGACGGAGAACAGGATGTCGAAGACGTCTGGTGGTTCGATGTAATGGACCCAGCCTGCGTAGAGCGTACCCGCCATGGCAACAAAGAGCCCGGATATGGCGAAGGCCAGGCTTTTGTAGAACGTCGCATTCACGCCAATCATGTCGGCAGCTGCTTCATTCTGGCGAATACAGGCGAGGCCGAAGCCCAGTTTGGATCGCTCGACCCAGAGAACGGCCGCGAGGGTCAGCAGCAGTAGCCCCCACATGGTCAGAAAGAAAAAAGCGGCGGCTTGCGCGATGCCTGCTCCGGCGACGGCCGACAATGGAATATTCAATCCCATGCCGCCACCGGTCAGATCGGTTGCGCTATTGGTGAGTTCCCGCAACACTTCGGCAACCGCGAGGCTGGCAACGGCGAAGTAATGCCCACGCAGTCGCAGCAACACCACACCCAGCACCATCGCCCCGACAAAGGCAACCAGAGCGGCTGAGCCCAAGGCGGCGATGAGCGGGTAGCCCTTGGTCAGCAGAATGCCCCCGACGTAGGCGCCCAAGCCGAAGAAGGCTGCAGTTGCGAAAGACGGATAACCCGTCATGCCGCCAATCACATTCCAAGACATTGCCAGAATCGCGTACAGGCAAGCGAAGGTTCCCAGACGCAAGACGTAGGGGGAGCCAATCCAGGGGGTCAGCCCGAGTGCCAGCACCAGCCCGAACAACATCCAGTCGGTTCGGCGAAAACTCATTCGAAGCCCTGACGACCGAGCAAGCCCTGGGGACGAGCAATCAGGAAGGCGATCAAGAGCGCAAATGACAAGGTCACCGCATGCTCAGGACCGATTGCCCAGGCGCCGAAACTTTCCACCAGACCCAGCAACAGCCCGCCTAACACCGCGCCCGGGACACTGCCTAGGCCGCCGAGCACGCAGACGACGAAGGCCTTGCCCAGGTAGGCGGTCGATGAGACGGGTGAGGTCGGGAAGATCATTGCCAGCAGAACGCCAGCGCAGCCTGCCATGGCTGTGCCAAATCCGAATGCGGCGGCATAAATAGCGGGCACTCGAACCCCCATGAGGGTCGCCGCGTCACGGTCCAGACGCACTGCGATAATCGCTCTGCCTACGCGTGACTGACGCAAGATCAGATACAGGACCAAGGTCAGTGCGAGCGCGAGCGCCATCGCAATCAACCGATCCACCGGCACGACCACCGAACCCATCGCTAGGGTTCCCAGTGGTGGATCCAGATTGAGTTTGCGGTAGTCCGCCTGGAACGCGAGCAGCATCGCGTTGTTGAGCATCAGGTCAAGCCCGAAGGTCATCGTAAGCGTCACCAGGACGGGCGCTGTGATGACGCGGTTCAGAACGCCGCGTTGGAGAATCCAGCCAAGTCCATAGAAGAGGGGCGCTGCAATGACGAGCGTGATCCAGGGGCTCAGCCCGATGCTCTGGTAGGCGCTCCAGGCAAGGTAGGAGCCCAGCACGATGAAGGACCCGTGCATCAGGTTGATGACATTGAGTACGCCCCATACGAGTGAAAAACCCGAGGCGATACAGGCGTACAGACAGCCCAAGACGAGCCCGTTGAGAAGAATTTGGAGGGTAAACATGATCCGTCAACCGCCGCTCGCCCTCCCGCAACTGGCTGCGGGAGGGCGGTCGACTCGACTCACTGAACGGTCAGTTTGAATTCGCCTTGGCGAATGGCCGGTGGAGAGACAACCACCGTTTTCCCGCCCTGGATCTGGAAGACCGGTGGCTCGAGCGAAGTGATTTGTCCGGTGGGTCCAAACTTGACCGGACCCCAGAATGTCTGAACGTTCATGCTGGCCAGCTGGTCGCGTACCTTGTTGCGATCGATCGAGCCAGCGCGCTCGATGGCGATCTGAAACAGCGCGCCGGATACTGAGGCCGAGGCCTGCGCATAGTCGGGTTCGGCGTTGTACTTGGCCTGAAAGAGTTTGGTGTAGTTCTCGGTCGAGCCAAAAATATCGATCCCGCGATAACGGGCCGCAGGATGCCACCAGGCCGCGCTGCTGATGTTTTCGGCGCTCTTACCCAAGGCATCCGCAAACTCCTTGTAGGCAGGGCCGGCCACCATCGTTACCACGGGGGCTTCGATGCGCTGATCCGCCATCTGTTTCTTGATCAGCACCAGGTCGTTGATGTATCCGGTGGCGAAGATCCAGTGCGGGTTGATCTGCTTGATCTGCGCCAGTGCGGCTGAGTGGTCAAGGGTGTTGATGGCGTACTTTTCGAAGAACACCACGGAAAGACCGCGGTCCTTGGCGGACTTTTCCATTTCCTGCGCGATCGCGAGGGGGAAGAGGTCATTGCGCGCCAGAATGGCTACCCGCTTGACGCCAGCCGCCTTCTTGGCGACCAGATCGCTCAGGGGGTTCGTGAGGGTGTCATTCGGCGTAAAGGTCCCGAACAGGTATTTGTAGCCCTGATCATAGACTTGGGCAGACGAGGCGGTGGCAGCGATGGTCGGCACGCCGTACTGTTCGGAGACGGTGCTGGCAGCCTTGGCTGCGCCTGATCCGAAGGGTGCGAAGAGGAAATTCACCTTGTCCTGCGTGATCAGACTCTCAGCAGCCTGAACCGCGCGCGGCGTGTTCGAGCGATAGTCGGTGTAGATGATCTCGACCTTCATCTTCTTGTCGCCCACCTTGATCCCGCCCGCCTTGTTGACCTGCTCGGCCCAGAGGTCATAGCCCTGTTGCTGCTTCAACGCTTCCGGTGCCAGAGCGCCGGTGATTGGCAGTGGCGCGCCAAAGCGGATCGTTTCCTGGGCGAAGGCGAAGGTGCTTCCCAACGCGGCCACCGAAACGCTTGCGATGGCGAGGAGACGGCGGGGCGTCAGGGCGGACATCAGGGCTGGATTCAAGAGGGTGCGCATCAGAATTCCTATAAAAACAAAGTCGGTCGGGGCGCCGTGGGATGGTATCCGGTCGCTGGCACATCGATTGCGCGCCAGCGGTACCGTAGCTCCAACTGTGAAGTGAATTACATTACAACGCAAGGGTGAACGGTTCTGGTTGATCGGAACAATAATGGGTGCGTTTGGAATCACGCTAACCGGGCGAGCGCGGGCAACACCGTACCAACGCATTCACCAAAGCCAATCCGGGCAGCGCCCGGGCGATGACACCATCCACGCAGAATCACGGTGTCACCATCCTCGAGGAAGGTTCGGCTCTCGCCGAACGGCAGGGCAATCGGTTGCTTGCCACCCACCGAGAGTTCCAGCAGCGCGCAGGCTTCAGCAGCGCTTGGCCCGGAGAGGGTACCGCTGCCAAACAGATCGCCCGGGCGCAACGGACAGCCGTTAACGGTATGGTGCGCAACCAGTTGCGCGGCGGTCCAGTAGGCGTGGCGGTAGCTGGTGCGGGCCAGCGAGTGGGCGGCCTGATCCATGGCGCGCATGCGGGATGTCAACAGGAGGGCCTCGACCTGGAGGTCAATCGCTCCCTGGGATCGGTTGGTGGGCGAGTCGAGATAGTCAAGCGGTTGGGGTTCGCCCGGCTCCCGACTGAAGGGCAGCCGAAAGGGTGCGAGTGCTTCGAGTGTGACAATCCAGGGCGAGATGGTCGTGGCAAAGTTTTTCGCCAGAAATGGCCCGAGGGGCTGGTACTCCCAGGTCTGGATGTCGCGCGCGGACCAGTCGTTGAGCAGGCACAAGCCGAACAGGTGGTCTTCGGCCTCGGCCATCGGAATGGGTTGGCCCGCTTCGTTTCCTGGGCCCAGAAAAATGCCAAGTTCCAGTTCGAAATCTAGCCGTTTGCAGGGGCCGACCACGGGTTCGGTCGCTCCAGGTGCCATCGTCTGCCCGAACGGGCGGGTGAAGGTCTGACCCGATACCGCAATACTTGAACTGCGTCCGTGATAGCCGATCGGCACCCAGCGGTAGTTGGGCAGCAGTGGATTGTCGGGTCGGAACAAGCGTCCGACATTGGTGGCATGGTGGATGGAGGTAAAGAAATCCGTGTAATCGCCAACCTGGGCTGGCATCGCCATTTGCGACTGTGCCTGCGGGATCAGGCAGCGGCTCAGTGCTGCTTGCGTCGCCGGGCTGGCGTCCGAGCGCAATACCCGCGAGAGCGCGCCGCGCAGGCTAGACCAGGCCGCGGGGCCCTGAGCCATCCAGTGGTTCAAGGTCGATTCACCGGCGATCCGGGCGAGGGCGCGGTGTTGTGGCTCGAAAATGCCCGCATCGGCCGCCCGCGTCAGATCGAGGGCCTGATCCCCAATGGCGACCGTCCCTCGGAAACTTTCTGCACCACCCTGGTCATGGTTCGGACGCAAGATGCCGAACGGCAGATTCTGGATCGGGAAGTCGGTGTTTGAGGTGTTGGCGCTGGGGATCCAGCTGCGCAGCGCCGGATCATGCGTTTCATTGAGCCTGATCATGGCGCAGAGCCCTCCCGGACCGGCCGCGCTGGATCGAAGTGTTTGATCAGACCTTGCCAGCATTTGAAATAATCTGGCTGTAGTCCGGGCGCTTCGAGTGCCTGTCGGGTGGGGCGGATGATGGCTGAGGTTTCGAACATGAACGCCATGGTGTCCGTGATGGATTGTGCTTGCCGCGTATTGGCGGCCATCGCGTTGGCGAATGTCGCGGCGTCCGGACCATGCCCGACCATGCAATTGTGCAGCGACGCGCCTCCGGGGACGAATCCTTGCGATTTGGCGTCGTACTGCCCATGGATCAGGCCCATGAACTCGCTGGCGATATTGCGGTGAAACCAGGGCGGGCGAAACGTATCCTGCATGACCAGGATGCGGGGTGGAAAGATGACAAAGTCGATCGTATCGACGCCCGCGGTGTCGCTGGGGGATTGCAGGACCAGAAAGATCGATGGGTCAGGATGGTCGTAGGAAATGGAACCGATGGCATTGAATCGGCGCAGGTCGTACTTGTAAGGCGCATGGTTGCCATGCCAGGCTACGACATCGAGTGGCGAGTGACCGATCGCGGCCCGCCAGAGATGTCCCCGAAACTTGGCAATGAGCTCGAACGGGCCCTCGAGATCCTCGTAGGCGGCGATCGGGGTTTGAAAATCGCGCGGATTGGCCAGTCCGTTAGAACCGATCACCCCCAGATCCGGTAAGCGAAACGGCGACCCCGTATTTTCGCAAATGTAGCCGCGCGCTTGCGGGTCGAGCAGGTCGACCCGGAAGCGGATCCCGCGCGGGATCACGGCAATCTCTTGCGGTTCAATCTCCAGAATCCCGAGTTCGGTGGCTAGCCGAAGCCGCCCCGACTGCGGCACGATCAGCAGCTCGCCATCGGCATTCTGAAAATAGCGCGACTGCATCGAACGGTTGGCAACATAGAAATGAATGCCGCAGGCTTCATTGCCACCCATCGTGAACAGACCATCGATGAAATCGGTCGCAATCGCCGGCATCGGTAAGGGGTCCCAGCGCAGCGGGTTTGGCGGTGTGGGGATTTCGTCGAACCCACCGCCGGGGAGGCTACGCAGACGCCCGTCATCCCAGCGCACGAAGGGCTGGTGGACGGCTGCCGGTCGGATCCGGTAAAGCCAGGAGCGCCGATTGGCGTGCCGTGGCGCTGTGAAGGCGGTACCGGACAGTTGTTCAGCGTAGAGTCCGTAAGGCACATGCTGGGGCGAATTGCGACCCACGGGTAACGCGCCGGGCAAGGCCTCGGTCGCAAATTCGTTACCAAATCCGGATTGATATTGTCGGGGTGAATCAGGCAGCACGAAACGCCTCATCTGAGAAAACGCTACGATTCTGATGAAGGCCGACCGGGAATTCAGGACAATCATCGGACTAGGCGAGCCTAGCATCGCTGTCGAAATGCGCCTATCCCATGAGAGCCCTAAGCTGCATGTTCAGGAGCGATGATGACGGAAGTGGTCCAGTGGAATGCCCACGAATTGTCGGTGCGGATCCATCGCGGCGACATCTCCTGCCTGGAGGTGATGCAGGCTTATCTCGCGCGGATTCATGCGCTCAATCCCCGCTTCAACGCTATCGTCAGTCTGGCCGACGACGATGTGCTACTGGCCCAGGCCAGCGCGCGCGATGACGAACTGGCCAGAGGGCAGTCTCGGGGATGGATGCACGGGATGCCCCAGGCCATCAAGGACATGGCGGCGGTGACCGGATTCCCGGCCACCCAGGGCAGTCCACTGCTCAAGGATGCGATGCCCGGCGCTGACTGCGTCGTCGCCGCGCGGATGAAGGCGGCTGGGTCGATTGTGATCGGCAAAACCAATACGCCCGAACTCGGACTTGGCTCGCATACGTTTAATACTGTGTTCGGATCGACCCATAACGCCTGGGATGACACGGTCAGTGCCGGCGGAAGCAGCGGTGGCGCTGCGGTCGCCTTGGCGCAGAGGTTGTTGCCGGTCGCTGATGGTTCGGATTTCATGGGTTCGCTGCGCAACCCGGCCGCCTGGAATCATGTGTTTGGCATGCGCCCAAGCCAGGGTCGGGTCCCCACTGGGCCGGGTGCCGATGTCTGGTTGGCGCAACTGAGTACCGAGGGCCCGATGGCTCGTACGGTCGCCGATCTGGCCCGATTACTTGAGATTCAGTCAGGCTATGACCCGCGGCTCCCCCTCTCTCTCGGCGCTTCGTTCAGCGCGACCGGGGTTGACGGTCATGCTGAATCACTGAATGGCCTGCGGATTGGATGGCTAGGCGATCTCGACGGGTATCTCGCGGTTGAACCAGGCATTCTGGAGGTCTGCCAGGGTGCACTGGCGAGAATGCAGCGCCATGGTGCCATCGTGACGCCCACGCCCCTGGGGTTCGAGCCGGAACTGCTGTGGGACTGTTGGCTTGCCTGGCGCCGTGCGCTGGTGGGGCCTCGCGTGGCCGCTCTCCTGGCGCTTTCGGATGGAGCGCCTGAAGCGCGCGTCCATATCAAGCCCGAGGCCCTTTGGGAGTATGAACACTCCTTGAACATGCGCGCCAGCGAATTACTGAAGGCGAGTCAGACGCGGACGCGTTTTTATCATCATCTGCTTGGCATGTTGAACGCGTTTGATGTGATTGCATTGCCGGTGACTCAGGTCTGGCCATTTCCGATCGAGCAGCGCTGGCCACAGCGCATTGGCGAGCGAGCGATGGACACTTACCACCGATGGATGGAGGTCACGATTTACGCGACCCTGGGGGGTCTGCCTGCGATCAGTGTCCCGGCAGGCTTTCACCCGACCCGGACCTGGCCGATGGGGCTTCAACTGCTCGGTAGGCCCCAGGGCGATCATGCGTTGTTGCGGGTTGCGGCTGCCTACGAAGCTGTCAGTGCGGACCTGCTGGCGCGTGCTCCGGGCTGAGGGGCTCAGACGCGCCTGCTCTGGCCGCATGGAGTGCTTGCTTCAGGATCTGCAGTGAGCCAACTTGATTGGCCAGTAGCAGGACCAGTCGCGCATTGAGGGCATGACTTGCCTCGTCGCTGAGGCCGCGGTGGCATTCGATGAGCGCCTCGTAGAACTCGTCGGGCGCTTCGAGGTTGGGGCTGGTGATCAGGTTCATTGGGATGTTTCGACGGCAAGCGCACGGCGCAGTGCTGCACGCACGAGGGCGGCGCTGGGCGCGCGCCAGCGCGCGCAAACATGCTGGTCGGGACGTAGGAGGTAGGTTGTGCCGGGCGATGCGTCGTAGCGCTTTGCGGCCAGTCCTTCGCACGGGACGATCACAATGTTGACCGGGAGGTTGAGCGGTGGGGCCGCCGTCTGATGCGTGCCGATCTGCGGGCCAGGGCGATCCTGGAATGCCGATTCGATGATTTGTATGATCGTGTTGGTCTGCGGGCCAGGGCGATCCTGGAATGCCGATTCGATGATTTGTATGATCGTGTTGGTCTGCGGGCCATCAAAGATCAGGGCATGAAACCCGTTGCCCGCCAGACAGCGTAACAGCCAGTGCGGTTCATCCAGCATTGGCGCATCCAGAGCAGGCGCGCCCGGCGCGAGAGGGCCCTCGAAATGGTCGCAATCCGGTGTGTTCAGGGTCGAGGTGTTCAGCGTCGCTGGTACCGATAGCCGTCCGCTGTTGACCAGGTGCCGCGCAAACTCATATTCGCGCGCCAAATTCAGGGTGGCGTCTCGAAAGAGCCTTGAAATAGGGCTCTTCGGGGTAATGAAGTCGGTCGATCGGGTCGAGTTCAGAATATTTTCGTCCGCTGCATACTCGCGCTCCGCCGCATACGTGGCTAGCAGCGCCTCAGGGGCGATCCCGCGCAAGACCAGATCGAGCTTCCAGGCCAGATTGTCGGAGTCCTGGACGCTCGAGTTGGCCCCGCGGGCGCCGAACGGCGACACGCCATGGGCCGAGTCTCCAGCGAACAACACATGGCCATGGCGAAAAGACGCCATTCGTTGGCATGAAAAGGTGTAGACGCTCGCCCACTCCAGCTCGAATGGCACTTCATGGCCGATGGCCTGACGCATCATGGCATCAACCCGGGGCCGAACGCGTTCGGGACGTTTTTCTTCGTCGGGGTTCACATCCCAGCCGAGCTGAAAATCGATGCGCCACACATCATCCGGTTGGCGGTGCAGCAGCACGCTCTGATTTGGATGAAAAGGCGGATCGAACCAGAACCAGCGTTCGGTCGGGAAGGGCGCCTGCATGCGTACGTCTGCGATGAGGAAACGGTCGCGAAAGACCTGCCCCGTACTCTGCTGCCCCAGAAGAGTCCGCAAGGAAGAACGGGATCCATCGCAGGCGGCAACGTAGTCAGCGGTGATCGAATAGGGGCCCTCGGGGGTCTCGATTGTCAGGCGAACGGGTCGGGAGGCTTGTTCGCCGGCCGGTGCATGCAGACCCGGTCCCGGTAATCCAGGGTCAAGAAACGACTGTTCGAGCGCAGCGACGGTGTTGCGCCAGCGAATTTCGAGCGTGGGCAATTGGGCCGCGCGAATCGCCAGAAAGGCCTCAGCGTAGTACTGCTGCAGGTTGATGAATGCGGGTCGCTCGTGGCCCGGTTCGGGCAGGAGGTTAAACCCGTACAGCTGTTCTCGACCCAGGAAGACCTTACCCATCTGCCATTGCACGCCTTTGTCGCACATCGCCTGCCCCACGCCGAGGCGGTCCCAGATTTCGAGCGTTCGCTTGGCAAAGCAAATGGCTCGGGATCCACTGGATAACCTGGCATCGTTGTCGAGCAACAGAACGCGCTGACCGCGTTGGGCCAGATCGATGGCGAGGCTCAAACCGGCAGGGCCCGCACCGACAATGACGATCGGGTGATGGGCCACCGCGCCGCTCAGGGCATGGGCGTCCTGATCGGGCGAGCGCTGCCAGGGAAATTCGAACGACTGGATCTCGTGGCCAGTCGAGCGCTCGCTCAGGGGGTGGGGCGCGTTGGCCAGCATGATGCTTACGGATCGAGGGTTTTACTGGGGCTGCGAGACTCAGCGCTCCAGGCTCTCCCACATCTGGCGGTCGCGCTCAGCAGTCCAGATGCGGGGGTCGGGGAACTGCGTCGCTTCGTCATAGGCGCGTGTGACATCGAAGGGCATGCAGTGATCAAAGATCACCCAATCACCGTATCGGGGTTTGAGCAGTGCATAGGTTTCCTGGTAGACGGTTTTCAAATCCTTGCCAGCAGCAGTACCCGTTTGCACGCTGGCGTAGAGGTCCGAGACGAAGGCGCGGGTGACATCCAGTCCGCGCTGAACCTGTACTTCCCCCTGAAGTGCCGGACCACGCCCCGGTACGAGCGCCAGAGGCTTGAGGGCGGCGATGTTGGCCAGGGTCTGCGGCCAATCCTTGAAGTACGCATCGCCCGCATAAGGCGTGGCGTCGAATTCCACCAGATCGCCCGAGAGCAGTGTGCGCTCCTGGGGGAGCCAGACGACGGTGTCTCCTTTGGTGTGGCCGCGCCCCAACTGCAGCAGCTGGACTTCGAGTTTGCCCATCCAGAGGGTCATCCGCCCCTGAAAGGTCATGGTTGGCCAGGTCAGGCCGGAAGGCACCGACTCTAGGTCGCGAAACAGTCGCGGGAAGCGGCCGATCTCGCTGGCTTTATCCTGCTCGCCTCGTTCGACGATCAGGTCATAGGTGTCCTGACTGGCAAGGATCTGCTGGGGGGCGTAGGCGCTCGCGCCAAGCACCCGGACTGCGTGATAGTGGGTGAGGACAACGTAGCGGATCGGTTTGTCGGTGACTTCCCGGATGCGCCGGATCACGTCAGCTGCCATGGCCGGTGTGGCTTGGGTGTCGGATACCAGCACACAGTCGTCGCCGATGATGATCCCGGTGTTTGGATCGCCCTGGGCGGTATAGGCCCAGGCGTGTTCGGAGAGTTGGGTAAAGGTGACCTGTTTTTCTTCCAGATCAGCTTGGGAGGCGAATTGTTTGTGAGTGCTCATGCAGACTCCGCGAATAGAGGCGTATGGACGAATCGGTGGGATCACATCGAAAGCGTTGGCGGGATTCTATGTTTTTTAGAACGGAAGATACTGTCGCCGATAACGGGCCCCGAGACTGGTGAGGATCTCATACGCATTCGTACCGGCCTGGGATGCCACCCGATTGATATCTTGGGTTGAATCCAGCAGGTCGAACGCCGCGCCGGGGACAAGTGCCTGTTCGGGCAAGTCTGTGACGTCCACCGTGATCGTATCCATCGAGACGCGGCCGATCAGTGGCGCACACCTGCCCTGGAATCCGACCTGACCGCGGTTGCTGAGGCTACGAAGATAGCCGTCGGCATAGCCCACGGCGATCGTGCCAACGTGCGTTGTGCGAGTGGCATACCAAGTGTGGTTGTAGCCCACACCCTCGCCCGGTGCGACCGTGCGAGTCTGAATCAGAGGGCACTTCAAGCTCACAACCGAACGCATGGGGTTGGGTCGGTCGCTGACCGGCGCGACACCATAGAGTGCGGCGCCAGGGCGCAGCAACTCGAAATGCCAGTCAGAGCCAAGAAAGATACCGGACGAATTGGCCAGGCTACAGGGCAGGCCAGGCCAGCGCGCCCGAGCGATTCTGAATTGTTCCAGTTGCCGGATATTGATGGGGTCTGCGGGGTCTTCCGCGCTGACGAGATGGCTCATCAGTAGGATCGGTTCGATCCCTGCCAGGGTGTCAGGGCCCAGAGAGTCGAAATCCCGTCCTTCGAGCCCGAGTCGTCCCATCCCGGTATCGAACTGCAAGGCGGCTCGAAGCGCAGTGCCACACTGACCCGCCAGGTTCGACCAGCGTTCGATCTGGTCGGGACTGTTGAGGACCGGGATCAATCCGTGTTCCCAACAGTCCACTTCCGCGCCTGGCAGTGCACCATGCAGAACATACACGTCGGCATCGCGCGGTATCAGCCCTCGAAGCTGCACGCCTTCATCGACGAGCGCCACAAAAAACTGCCGGCAGCCCGCCTGATACAGAGCCGGCGCTACCTTGGCCACCCCCAGCCCATAGGCATCCGCCTTGACGACGGCCGCACAGGCCGTATCGCGTCCGGACTGTGCACCGAGGAAGTGCCAGTTGTGTACGATAGCCCCCAGATCGATCGTGAGCGTCGCAGCAGTAGAATGACTCATCGGTAGCAACTATTGCATCCATCCATGATCGGCACACGTCGATCCACCCGATCAATCGGCGCGCGATCCCCCGTCGAGGCAAATCGGCACAGTATGCTTGCGCCCGGATCGAACCCTTGCACGGAACCTTTACATGCTTCGAAAGGTACATGACCTTTGCGCCCTGAAACGGACACTGACGCTCTCTTTGGCTCTCACCCTATCGCTTGGAGCCTGCAGCCGGTTTGAGAGCGCGCCCGAAAAATCGCCTCAACCCCTTGCGACCTTGAGCCTTGGCACCGAAGATATCCTGGTTCTGGGGCAGTCTGAGTTCAGCAGTGGGCCGGTCGTGACTGGCTCGGTCCAGCCGGAACGCCGCGCTGATCTGCGCGCCGAAGTGTCGGCAGTGGTGTTGCGCGTGGCCAAGGAAAATGGCGATCCCGTGCGACGGGGCGAGGTGTTGGTGACTCTGGACGATACGGCCATTCGCGACAGCCTGACCTCGTCGGAGGAGTCGGCACGTGCGTCCGGACAGTCACTCGAGAGTGCAGAGCGCCAATTGCAGCGCCTGAAATCCTTGCAGGCGCAGGGCATGACGTCGACCCAGGCGCTCGATGATGCCGAGGTTCGTCGCAACAACGCGCACAGTGACTGGGTGGCAGCCAAGACCCGGATCGTCGCCGCCCGCCAGCAGCTCGAGCGCACGCAGGTCCGAGCTCCATTTGACGGGGTCGTCAGCGCACGAAAGGCCTCGGCAGGGGATACTGCCCAGATAGGCAAGGAGTTGATTCAGGTCATCGATCCAGCCAGCATGCGTTTCGAAGGCCTTGTCGCCGCCGATCAGATGCAGGCACTCAAGCCGGGCCAGGCGGTGTATTTCAAAGTCAACGGGTTCGGCCAGACCGAACTGACCGGCAGAATCCGGCGGATCGATGCAGCGGCGAATTCAATTTCGCGCCAGATCGCGGTCATCGTCGATTTTGTGGGTGCTGATCGACCGCCGATCGTGGGGCTCTATGCAGAGGGCCGAGTCGATACGCAGACGCGTCGAGCCATCATGCTTGGGGAAGAGTCGCTGACCCGCGAGGGCGACAAGACATCCGCCTGGGTTCTGGAGGCCGGCCAGGTCCATAAACGGTTCTTGGCCTTAGGTGAGCGCGACCCACGTTCAGGCCGGTTCGTGATTGTGTCCGGATTGAAATCCGGCGATCGCGTTCTTCGCAGTCCTGGCACCCGGGTGGCTGACGCCCAACCGTATGCCGAGCGCCAAACTGCTGCAAGCTCGCAGATAACGAGCGGGCGTTAAACCATGTTTCTATCCGAGTTCAGTGTCCGGCGTCCGGTTGCGACGGTCGTCATCCTGATTGCCTTGATGGCGTCGGGTCTGATGGCGCTCAAGAAACTCAAGGTCAATCAGAACCCGGACGTCGATCTGCCCATGCTCGTGGTCGATATTGCGTTTCCGGGTGCGTCGCCCGAGACGGTCGAGCGCGAAGTGCTGAATCGGATCGAAAAATCCTTGCTGCGAGTCACGGGTGTCAAGGAGGTGCGCTCCTCG
This sequence comes from Burkholderiaceae bacterium, assembly GCA_040401595.1. GTDB lineage: Bacteria > Pseudomonadota > Gammaproteobacteria > Burkholderiales > Burkholderiaceae_E > RFPW01. The sequence continues at coordinate 58,759 of JBBAOE010000001.1, read as the reverse complement.
GCCAATGAAGGCAATGCCAACCTCCAGCTCATTTTTGATTTCAAGAAGAATCTGACCGAGGCGACTGACGAGATCCGAAACGCGATCGGGACCGTCCGCTACAAGCTTCCCACCGAGATGCGCGAGCCGGTGATTGTGCGCATCGACCCTTCGGCGCAACCCATCATGCAGATGGCGTTGTCGTCTTCCGCGCAGACGCATGCAGAGATTTCGCGCCTGGCGGAGGATCAGCTTGCCGACAAGTTTCGCGCGATCGACGGTGTATCGCAGGTCAACGTCAATGGGGCACTGCGCCGTGAACTCAGCGTCCTGTTGTATGCCCAGAAACTTCGGGAAACCAATGTCTCGGTGACTGAGGTCGTCAACGCGCTACGCAGCCAGAACGTAGCGGCACCGGTCGGCAAGATTCGCGGTAGTTTTGAAGACCAGAGCATTCGACTCCTGGGACGGATCGAGTCGCCAGCCGACTTCGCGCAGATCGTCATTCGCCGAACCGGTAATGAGGTGGTCCGGCTTGGGCAGGTTGCCAGCATCCGCGATGACTTCGCCGACCTGACAAGCCTGAGCACCCGTAGCGGCAATCCGAACGTCGGGCTTGCGGTCACCCGTTCGCGCGAGGCATCCACTGTCAGCGTCGCCAACGAGGTGCGGGCTCTTGTTGAGAGTATCAATAAGACATTGCCTGAGGGAACCCGTTTGGAAATCACGCAGGACGGCGGTAAGAACGCTCAGAACAGCTTGCGCAACGTGATTGAGGCGCTGCTCTTTGGTGCCTGCCTCACCATTTTCGTCGTCTACGTGTTTCTGAACTCATGGCGCTCAACGCTCATCACGGCGCTCTCCCTGCCGACCTCCGTGATCGCCGCCTTTGTAGCGGTCTGGGCGTTTGGATTCACGCTGAACTTCATGAGTCTGCTGGGCTTGTCCCTCGCGATCGGGGTTCTGATCGATGACGCTATCGTCGTGCGCGAAAATATTGTGCGGACCATGGAGCGAGGCGTTGATCGGGTCAATGCCGCGTTGCAGGGTACGGCTGAGATCGGGTTGGCTGTGGCCGCTACGACCTTTTCGATCGTCGCGGTGTTCGTCCCTGTTGCATTCATGCCGGGGATTTCGGGTGAGTGGTTCCGGCCATTCGGATTGACCGTGGTGGCATCGGTTCTGGTGAGTCTTCTGATCTCGTTCACACTCGATCCGATGCTTTCAGCTTACTGGGGCGATCCCCCGGTGCATGCAAAGGGCGATCGTCGGGGAATCGGCCGGATCCTGGAACGATTCAATACCTGGTTCGACCATCAAGCTGAACGGTATGGGCGGGTTGTCGCGTGGGCGCTGCATCACCGCGGTTCGATGTTTGTGCTCTCGCTGGTCTGCCTGGGGGCAGCGCTTGGCCTGCAGGCCAAGTATGGCGGTAGCAGCTTTTTGCCCAGTACCGACGGTGACACGATCGCCATCGATGTTCGAACGCCGGCAAGCAGCAACCTGAACTATTCAAGTCGGAAAGTTGAGGCGGCCGCCTTACTCGCACGTGGCCTGCCGGAAGCAAAAGCCACCAACAGCTTTGTCAATCCCGGTGGTGGTCGGATCTACGTGGATATCGGCAGTAGCATCCATCGGCAGCGGACGGCGCAGACGGTTGCGGTCGATCTGCGTGCCCGGGTCGCGCAACTGGTCGGCGCGGAGTACACGGTTCTTGAGGAACTGAGCAACGGCGCCGCGAAACCCGTACAGATCAAATTTTCGGGGACCGATGCGCGCAAGTTGCTGGAAATCACGGGCACATTTATCGAACAGCTGCGTCTGGTACCCGGCGCAGTCGATGTGGGGCTTTCGCAGCAGGATCCTCAGAACGAGTTGCAGATCGAATTGAATCGCGGGCTTGCCAATTCGATGGGGATCTCGGTCGGCGACGCAGCCAGTGCGCTGCGGGTGGCATTTGCGGGGGTTGAGGTCGGTGATTGGGTGGATCCAACGGGTGAATCCCGGGATGTGGCTGTGCGCCTCGCGCCCGAAGATCGGGTGAGCGCCAGCAATATCGAGCGCTTGCCGATTGCCGTGACCGGCATGAATACGCTCGTTCCGTTGGGTCAGATCGCGAAGGTCACCATGGGCAAGAGCCCCTCGAAAATCGAACATACCGATGGCAAACGCACCATCGCCGTGACGGCTAACGTACAGGGTCGATCCACTGGTGAAGTGACCGCTGACGCGCTGCGTATCGCAAATGCCATGAACTACCCGCCAGGCTATGGTTTGCAGTTGGCAGGCGCCTCCAAGGACCAGCAGGAGGTTTTTCGTGAAATGGGGATCGCCCTGGTCTCTGGTATTGGGCTGATGTACCTCATTCTGGTGATGCAGTTTGGTTCATTCACCGCGCCCCTGGCCGTGATGTTGTCCCTGCCGCTCTCCCTGATCGGGGTCGTTCTGGCGTTGCTCATGACCGGTGGGACGCTCAATTTGATGAGCTTTATCGGCGTGATCATGTTGATGGGGCTGGTCGCCAAGAATGCCATCCTGTTGCTCGATGCTGCCCGTAGTCAGGAGGCGGAGGGTGTCGACCGTGAAACTGCACTGATCGCGGCAGGTCGAAAGCGCTTGCGTCCGATCCTGATGACAACCTTTGCCCTGATTGCCGGCATGCTTCCGGTCGCCATCGGGATGGGCGAGGGCGGCGCATTCTATCGGCCAATGGCGGTGTCCATCATCGGCGGCACCATCACGTCGACCTTGCTGACCCTGCTCGTGATTCCGAGTTTCTACGACAGCATTGAGCGCAAGCGCGAGCATTTGATCCAGAAGTTTCTGGCACGACAGGCACGCTGGAATCTGGCGGCTTCGATCGGGCTGACGGGTCTCGAGATCCTCGTCACGCTCTTGGGCATGCGCCTGCTCTACCGTGGACTGATGGGACTCCGGGCAATGGTTCCGGGGGTATCGAGGACCGGAGCCTGAACGGTCACGCGTCTCAGGCGCAGAACTTCCTGGGCTGAGTCAGCGCTGGTTGCCGGGTCTGCGGTCGAACACCCGCCGGGCTTTGCCTGTCAGGGTCCGCTCGATCGTTCCTGGCTGCAGTACTAGCGCCCTGGTCGAAATGCCGACGACCGCCTTGATGCGCTGCTGGACCCGTTGGCCGATGCGTTCAAGGACTTCAGGCGGAAGACTTGCGGCGCTGGGCTCTAGTTCGCAGCGGACTTCGACCTCGTCGAGAAAGCCCTCGCGGCTGACGATCACCTGGTATTGACCGCAGAGATGCTCCTGTTCCAGAACGATTTCTTCAATCTGAGTCGGATAGACGTTGACCCCTCGAATGATCAGCATGTCGTCGCTGCGCCCGACGATCTTGCCGATACGGCGAAAGGATCGAGCGGTGGGCGGCAGAAGCCGGGTCAGATCCCGGGTGCGATACCGGATCACTGGCAGTGCCTCTTTGGTCAGGGAAGTGAAAACCAGTTCCCCCTCTTCTCCATCGGGTAGCACTGCGCCAGTGATCGGATCGATGATTTCGGGGTAGAAATGATCTTCCCAGACGACAGGACCATCTTTGGTTTCGAAACATTCGTTGGCGACCCCAGGCCCCATGACTTCCGAAAGCCCGTAGATATCCAGTGCATCAATGGCGGCCTTGTTCTCCAACTCGGTGCGCATCGCTTCGGTCCATGGCTCAGCGCCAAAGATTCCAATCCGCAATGAGGTCTCGCGCGCATCCAGGCCCTGACGGGCAAACTCTTCGATGATGACCTGCATGTAGCTCGGCGTCACCATGATGATGTCGGGTCGAAAATCCCGAATCAGCTGAACCTGTTTTTCGGTCTGTCCGCCAGAGATCGGGATCACCGTGCAACCCAGGCGCTCGGCACCATAGTGGGCGCCCAGTCCGCCGGTAAACAGGCCGTATCCGTAAGCAATCTGGATCAGGTCGCCACGGCGTCCGCCAGAGGCGTAAATGGATCTGGCGACCAACTGGGACCAGGTGTCGATATCGTTGTGGGTATAACCCACAACGGTTGGCTTCCCCGTCGTGCCTGAGGAGGCGTGCAGACGAACTACCTGTTCACGCGGCACCGCAAAGAGCCCAAACGGATAGTGATCGCGCAGATCGCTCTTGACCAGAAAGGGAAATTTCTGAAGGTCGCTGAGTGAATTCAGGTCCTCAGGATGGACCCCATGGGCGTCGAACGCACGTCGGTAGTGCTCGACCTTGGTATAGGCACGGTCAAGCGTGGCGCGCAGACGGGCGAGTTGGAGAGCGCAAATTTCATCCCGGCTGGCGGTCTCGATCCGGTCCAGAGGACCGGGGCTTGGGTGGCGATCAGGCATCGGCAGGATCCCTCTCCAGAATGACTCGACTGACCCAGGAAACGTGTTCGTCGAACCGGATTTACATCTTGCGGTTACTGGCGTCCCAGTTGCGCTCCAGATTGGAGATCAGGGCAGGACTGAAATGGCAGTAGGCCTGTTCGCGCGCGTAGACGGACATATATCGGCGGAACATATCGAAAGGCTCCTGTGCCACCCGAAAGGCCTTGCGATTGCTTGCAGCACTGACAACGCCAGAAGCCGTGATGGACGCGATCGTCTTCTGAATGGCCTGATCGATTCCGTCCGGGGGTACGACCAGATCGCAGATCATGTGCCCTTCCGGACTGGCGCACTCGATGCGCCGCTCCATCATGATGGCCTGGCGTGTGATCCGGTCACCCACGAAGCGCGGCATCCGCATGTTGGCAGCACCCGGGACAATCCCTTCCTTGCGGGCTGGCAGGGTCAGATAGGCATCTTGCCCGGCGATGTTGATATCCATCACGAGCAGGTACTGGCAGCCTCCGCCGATTGCGAATTGGTCGACGGCCCCGATCCAGAGTTTCTCCGTGGTCTGCCCAAGCACCTCGTCGGGTGAATGATCGGGATCGGCGATCCCCCGATACATCTTGTTGATGAAACCGAGTTCCCGCTGCAGGTACCAGAGATACGGGACTTTGCCGTGATAGAGATGGGTGAGGTTGATTCCGGTACAAAAAGCGCGTTTGCCCTGATGTTTGCCCTGATCGATGACACCGCCGCGCAGAACGCCAATCGAACTGGCGGAATCAAGCAGGCACAGATCAACACAGATTTCGACCGGATTGACGGTGGTCTCGTCCTCGGCGTGCATATAGCGGGGATTCTGGAAGTAGATCGTGTTCGAACCTGGATGGCGCTCGATACTCGCAGTTCCCAGGTCGAGTCGGCCGGTCTTCAGAAACTGGTCCAGATAAGCAGCCGTCTCAGGATGCGGTAGCAACATGGCATGGCAGACATGAAACCCGCAGTCTGGATCCGCCATGAGGTGACCGAAGAAGATCCCCTGGTCGATCTCATGGCCCTCTTTAGCACTCTGGATGTGTTGATTTTCGGTCTCGACCATCGCCCGGGTGGGCGTGAGTCCAGGGACCAGACTCGATGCCCCATAGGCGAGCGCATCCACCCGGAGAAATGTCTTGAATCCCTGCGTCAGTCTGGAGTAGAGAGCACGTACATGGCGTTGCAAGAAGCGTTCACGATGCGCTCGGGTGAGGGCGAGGATCGCTGCTGCCGCCTCTGTTTCGGCCTGGCTGCGCCGAGGCTTCGGCGGCAGTTGCTCAAGCATCGACTGAGCGTTTTGCCAGAACGCACTACTGGCGGCGGTGTCGCGTTCCCAGTCATCGGACAGCAGCGGACCGCCACCGGTCAGTTGATCGATCCGGGTACGGTCAAAGCCGGCCTGTTCGAACGTGGTCTGCATGGACATGATCTCCTGGTCTGACGATGCGTTCAGGCGCTTAAGCCTCGGTCTACGATCTCGGTTGCCCGCATTTTGAATTTTTGCACTTTGCCGCTCGCCGTGACCGGGTATTCCTCGACAAAGCGCACGTAATGCGGAATTTTATAAGAAGCGATCTTGCCGTGGCAGGCGCTACGCAGAGCTGCTTCATCCATCTGTTGGCCTGGTCTGAGCTTGATCCAGGCCGCTACCTGTTCACCGTAGAGAGGGTCAGGGACGCCGAACACCTGGGCATCCGCAATCTCAGGCAGGCCATGCAGGAATTCTTCAATTTCGCGCGGGTACACATTTTCTCCGGCGCGGATCAGCATGTCCTTCATCCGACCAACGACGGCAACACATCCATCGTCGCGCATCACCGCGAGATCGCCAGAATGCATCCATCCTTCAGGATCAATCGCGGCAGCCGTTGCCTCGGGTTGATGCCAGTAGCCCTGCATCACCGAATAGCCTTTGATACAGAGCTCGCCTGGCGTTCCCCGCTCAACCGTGTGCCCATCCGCCGGATCAATGATCTTGAGCGCCAGATGTGGATGGGGTCGACCCACTGAATTCGCACGTTGTTCGACTGTGTCGCTGGGAAGGCTTTGCAATGAGATCGGCGACGTTTCGGTCATCCCGTACACAACGCCCAATTGGCCCATGTGCATCTTCTCCATGGCCGCTTTCAGAACTTCCGAAGGGCAGGGCGCGCCTCCCATCAGGCCGGTTCGCATGGTTCGCAATCGGTAGGTTTCGAATGATGGATGATTCAGGATCGCAATGAACATCATCGGCACGCCGTAGAACGCCGTACAGGCGCTTGCCGCCATGGCATTCAGGCATTGCTCGGGATCAAAACCTTCGCCGGGGAACACGACGGACGCGCCATGGGCGAACGCACCGATCACGCCGATCACGGAGCCGTAGCAGTGAAACATCGGAACGGGCAGGCAGATCCGATCGTCATCCGTCAGGCCGACTCGAGCGCCAACCTGAGTGCCGTTGTTGACCATGTTGGCATGGGTCAGCGTTGCCCCCTTGGGTCTGCCTGTGGTGCCGGAGGTGTACTGAATGCTGGCTGCATCGCTGGATTTCACCGATTGAGCCAGGCGCTCGGTTTGAGTCGCCAGAGCCGCAGCCGCGTCCGACCGGTCATCAGGCTGGGTACCGATGCGTTCGGGTTTCAGGAAGTCTTCCCAGGCCAGCGCACCGGATTGAGCGACATCGCCAAAATGAACCAGCCATCGCAGTTGTTGCTGCCTGGCGTTGACCGCGCGAGCACTGCCGATGCAATCGAAGTTGCGAAATCTGGTTTGGAGAAACAGGGCTTTGCAGCCGGAATGTCCCAGGGTGTAATCAAGCTCGTCTTCCCGGTAGGCCGGGTTGATATGGACCAGGATGGCGCCAATTCGCGCAACAGCGAACTGAAGGAGGATCCATTCGATCCGATTGGTGCTCCAGATCCCGACGCGATCGCCGGCGCCAATGCCGTTGGCGACCAGCGCGCGAGAGGTGGCGTGGACTGCGGCCTGTAACTGCGAAAAGCTGAGCGTTTGCGATTGATGCGCGCTGATGACCGCTGGACGGTCGGGAAAGCGTTGCGCGGCCTGATCGATCAACCCCCCCATGGTCAGCGAAGACAGAGGTACGCCACCTTCACCTTGTGCATACGAGAGCTGGGACATGGCAGGCTCCCCTTGAAATTTCGAAAAATTCAGGACGCGACCGACTTGCGGCGCGTGAGGACGATCGGTTTAAAGCCCGGATCCAGTGCGGACTGTTCGGCTGAGGCCCCATGTCCATCCGGGATGGATGCCTGCACCTTCTGGCGGGCCGCGCGGGTCGCATACCGGGCATCGATGCCAGCAGCAAGCGCGGGTTCAATCACCTGAGCGACGATGCGCTTATAGTTTTCAAGCCCTTCCTGATAGGTTTCGCTGTAGCCCCGGATGAGCTTCGCGCATTCAGCAACTTCGAGACCAAATTCGTACGCAATCTCGGCGCTGCGGCTCACGAGTACAAGCCAGTGTTCAATGTTGAGTTGCTCTTGCTGATAGCGGTAGCCACTGCGTCTGAACCGTCGTAAGCGGGCAGCGAGCCAGAGCAGCAAAAAACCGCTGATCGTGCTTGTCTTGATATGAAGACCGACGTTCAGATTCTGTCCATGGCCTTTGCCGTGGGCCCAGGCGAGGAGCTTCTGCGCTAGCACCGGGGGCAGAACACCGCTCAGTTCATCGATCCCGGGCTTGAAGTATTCGGTGATGACGACCGGTTGGCCTGACTTTGCGTTGATTTCACGACGCACGCGCTCAAAGCGCGTCTCGCGGGTTTTGAGGTCCGCCACCCGAAGTAAATCTTCGAACGACATCCGCAGCGCCAGATGGCGAGCGGTCTCGTTGAGCAGTCGAAATCCAAGCGTCTGACCGTTGAGTCGTCGGTCGAGCGCTGCGATCGGTTGCAGTCGCGTCAGAAATTGCTGGGCGTACGTCGTGTCCTGATAGTCCACCAGGCGTTTGATGCCTTCATCAATGAAATACTGACTTTCCTGTGGGAAGCTCCCCCGCGCCTGGGACATCAGTTGTGCCGCCGATGGCCGGGTGCTTCTGCGGATGGGGCTTGCTGGACGAAGGCTGGCGAGCGGTGTTTCTCCCGAAGCCAAGCCAAAGGCGAGTCCGAAACCGGCAAGGTTGCTGGCGACTGCGATCCCCGATTCGCGGATGACTTGTTCAAAGCTCGAGCGCGAAAAAGGGAGCGTGCCAGAGCCTGCAACCGCACCCAGCAAGACTGCGCTGATGACGCTCGAAGACTGCTGCGTGGCGCGGTCCATGTCGAACAAGACGGTTCTGAGCGCCAGGGTGGTCATGGCCTTGAGAGCCCCCTGGGTATCAAAGCGACCATCCGCGCCGTGCGCCTTCTCTGAGGTGGCGTACACCCGATGGGTCGATGCGATCAGTGTTGTTCGGTCCGGCGTGACATAGCCATTCTGGACAGCCCGCGTCGCTTCAATCAGTTCAGAGGCAATCACGAGATCGACCCTGGTCGGCATTGGCGTCAACGCAAGCGCCATGTCTGGTCGGTTTTTAGGTGCAATTTCCAGGTAATAGTTGGTCGCGCCCGTGCGCTGGGCGACCCCGGGAATCGAGGTGCTTTGGATCCGATAACCTTCGTGTCTGGCAACCTCAAGCAGCCAGTCCGTCAGAACACCGCCGCCTTCGCCACCGATCGCCGCAATGACGATTGTGATCGGGCGCTGAACCTGCTGCGCTTGGGGCTGCATGTCAGGCCCCCACGGCCGATGTGCGGGGCGTTGGGATCGAAGCTGGAGCGCCGCCACGATCGGCGCTCTCGGGATCAAGGACCGAAATCGGCGCGACTTGCCGTTGCAAAAACCGGATGACCGAGCCACGCACATGGTTCAGGAGCCGGTCAACCCAACCCGGATTCTGAATCACTTGCGCCTGGTAAAACGAAGGGCAGAGAACTGCCGCATGGGCCACCTCGCCGCAGTTACCACATCCGATGCAGCTGCTGATGATGGTGGTGACGGGGTCTGTGCGCAGGGGATCCGGATTGGTCTTGACCGTCAGCGACGGACATCCGGACAGCCGGATGCAGGAGTGGTCGCCCGTGCAGGTATCTTCGTCGACGCCGAACCGGGTGCGGACAACACGTTCGCCTGCCTTGAGTCGTTGCGCGTCAATCGGTTTGGTGCGGCGTTGTTTAGCCAGTGCGCATTCGCCCTCAGCGATGATCACTTTGAGCCCATGCTGGGCTTCGTTCATCGCGCCTTTGAGCGCACCGATCATTTTGCCCACGCTGTACGATGGGACGGTCTTGATCCATTTGACACCGACTCCGCGAAGCGCGGATTCGATATCCATCCCAGTGGGCTGGCCCTTGAAGTTGACGCCTGTCGACGGGATATGTTGGTGGCCAGTCGCTGACGCGTAACCATTTTTCAGAATAACCAGAACGCCGTCGCCCTGGTTGAACATATGATTGGCCACGCCTGACGTCAGCCCGTTGTGCCAGAACCCGCCGTCCCCAGCAATACTGATCACCCGTTTTTTCATGAGCGGGGAAATTCCGGCCGAGGAGGCCAGTCCGAGTCCATAGCCCAGGATGGTGTTGCCGACAAAGAAGGGTTCCAGGGTGGCAAAACTGTGGCAGCCAATGTCGGCGCTGACATGGACTTCGCCGATGTCTTCCTGAAGCAGTCGGATCGCGGAGAACACCGGGCGCTCCGGGCAGCCAGTGCAGAAGGTCGGGAATCTCGGCGGCACAGGTTTGCCGATGAGATCGAGTGCTTGCGCTTTGATGGTCTCGATGTACTGCGAGAACCGACGGATATCGCGGGCGACTGGATGGTCGGGCTGGGCGAGTGCGACAAACTCGGTAATGCCTTTGAGCAGGACTGAGCCAACGTATTCGCCAGCAACCGGGAAGACATTCTTGCCGTGGACCTGCACGGCCATTGCCGCATCATGAAGATAGGCTTTGATGGCCTGCTCGAGATAGGCTGGTTGCCCTTCTTCGATTACCAGAACGTGGCGCTTGTTGCGGCAGAATGCCAGCACCTCATCGGGCACCATCGGGTAGGTGACGTTCAGGACGTAGAGCGGAACCATCGAATGCCCGTCGTCATCGCACAGGCCAGCGGTTCTCAGGGCCTGCATCGCACCGTTGTACATCCCGCCTTGCAGGATCACGCCGAGATCGGCCAGTTCGCCGTCAAATAGTTCGTTCAGGCGCCGATTCTGGATGAACTTCACGGCCGCAGGCCAACGCACCTCGGTCTTGAGTTTTTCCTGAATAACGGTGGCGGGCGGCAGACTGATCCGGTCTTTGTGGAAGACGGGGTGTTGCAGCGGCCTCTGCATCGAAACCGCAGGCGCGATGTTGTCCTTTGCGACGAATTTACCCGTGACATGACAAGCGCGGATTCGCAACTCCAGCATCACAGGGGTGTTGCTCGCTTCGGAGAGTTCGAACGCGGTCTCGACCATGTTGACGACGTTTTGCATGTCGGGTCGTGGGTCCATGAGCCAGACCTGGGACTTCATGGCGAACGCGTGCGTGCGCTCCTGAATGATGCTGGAGCCTTCGCCGTAGTCTTCGCCGATGATGATCAACGCTCCGCCAACGACACCCGGTGACGAAAGATTTGATAAGGCGTCGGCGGCTACGTTGGTACCGACGATGGATTTGAATGTCACCGCGCCCCGAACAGGGTAGTTGATCGAGGCGCCCAGCATGGCTGTAGCACCCGCCTCATTGGCGCAGTTTTCGACGTGAACACCGAGTTTTCCCAGGTAGTCCTGGGCATCCGACAGAACATCGATCAGATGCGAAACAGGTGCGCCCTCATAGCCGCCAACGTATGACACGCCTGATTGCAGCAATGCCTTGGTCACAGCCAGAATGCCTTCGCCTTCGAAGACCTCGCCTGCCCCGAGCTTTAATAATTCAACTTCTTTTTTGAACGAACGCTCAGCCATCTTGCTGTGTTATCCGGCGGGTTAGGAGTTTCGGATCAGGTCTTGGAGCTTCGCTGGATGCGGATTGATTGTAGCTTGCGCTATCAAACTGACAATGAGTGTATGACCGGAGCATCTGCGCTCATGCCTGCTCGGGTAAGCATTGTTCGCTGGCGCTCGGACGAACCCACCGCGCCGGAACAACAGCGCCTGAGCCCGTTGGCTCGGACGCTGGGCGCGACCGGCAATAGCTGGTGTTTCATCATCACCCGTGGAGCGTTTTTGCGGGTGCTCCATCAGACGGAGCTTGGCCAATGCCACACGACCGTCACAGTTCGAGCAGTTCAGTCTTCGGGTCACTCAGAGAGGCGATTCGGAACGATTTAGTTTCGAGCTGACCACTATAGTCCATCAATGCAAGCCATAAAACCGCGGGCTTTCCCTAGCAACGCGTGGGGTGGGACCGAGGTGACAATGCGAAGTGTCCGGGGCCCGGACAGGCTTGATCGCTGGTGCGGCACACGGCCCGCGATTGCCCGGTCCAAATCCGCAGATCCCCTAACCCTAGCAATGAGGAGACGCTATGAAACTGAAGACGAACGTCAAGAGTGCGCTGAAAGTCAGTCTGACCGGTCTGGTTCTGAGTGGTGCGGCTACTTTCGCCGTCGCTGACATCACCGTCGGCGTGACCGTGTCGGCGACTGGCCCGGCGGCGTCACTGGGGATTCCGGAAAAAAACACAGTGGCCCTGATGCCCAAGTCGGTCGGGGGGCAGAAGATCAATTACGTCATTCTGGATGATGCCAGTGACACCACCGCAGCGGTCGCTAATACCCGCAAGCTGATCGCCGAGAACAAGGTGGATATCATTCTGGGATCGACCACGACGCCGAACTCGCTGGCCATGATCGATGTGGTTGCGGAGGCTCAGGTGCCGATGATCTCGATGGCTGCGAACGCCCGAATCGTTGAGCCTCAAGATGCCAAGCGTCGCTGGGTCTATAAGACGCCGCAGAACGACATCATGATGTCGCTTGCGATTGCGGAACACATGGTTGCCAACGGTGTGAAGTCGGTTGGATTCATTGGTTTCGCTGACGCTTATGGCGAGGGCTGGTTTACGGAATTTACAAAGGTCGCGGAGCAAAAAAAGATTCCGATCATTGCGAACGAGCGTTTCGTGCGGACCGATACGGCCGTGACCGGACAGGTGCTTAAACTGATGTCAGCCAAGCCGGATGCGATCTTCATTGCAGGTTCCGGCACACCTGCAGCACTGCCCCAAAAGGCTCTGAGAGAGCGGGGTTACACCGGAAAGATCTACCAGACGCATGGTGTCGCGAATGCAGATTTTCTGCGGGTTGGCGGCAAGGAGGTTGAGGGTACTTTTCTGCCAGTCGGTCCAGTCCTGATCGCCGATCAGTTACCGGATTCGCATCCAGTCAAGAAATCAGCGTTGTCCTATGTCGCCGCGTATGAAACGGTTCACGGGAAGGGGACTGTGTCAACGTTTGGGGGGCACGCCTGGGATGCCGGCGCGTTGATGGCTGCTGCAGTGCCGGCAGCGCTCAAGAAGGCCCAGCCCGGGACGCAGGAATTCCGGGTGGCCTTGCGTGACTCACTCGAGCAACTCAAGGAAGTCGCTGGCGCTGGCGGGATTTTCAGCATGTCACCCACCGATCATCTGGGCCTGGACAGTCGCTCGTATGTGATGGTCAAGATCGAAAATGGGACCTGGAAGTATCAGCAGTGAGGATCGGTTTGCATTCTCGATGAACTTTTTCCTGCGATGAACCTGACAGGGTGGGCTTGCCCCACCCTGTTCACTTGAGCGACCGCCTTGGACTTACAGATCGCACTTTTCCTGGGCCAGGACGGGCTTGTCAATGGCGCGGTTTATGGCCTGTTGGCGCTCGCTCTGGTGCTGGTGTTCTCGGTGACCCGGGTGATCTTTATTCCCCAGGGGGAGTTGGTAGCCTTGGGGGCGCTCTCCCTTGCAATGCTTCAGTCCGGTAAAACGCCAGCGACCTACTGGCTTCTGGTTGCACTTGCCGCGCCTGCCCTGGCCCTTGAAATTTGGCGCTGGCAACGAGGGCAACTGGTCGATCTGCGCTCTACCCTGGTTTGGACGCTTCTGTTTCCGAGTGCGGCTGGTCTGCTCATGCTCGTTCAACCCCAGCTGTGGCCAGGCTCGCTCGGAGTACAGTCAATCGTCGCGGTACTCATGGTGACGCCGCTTGGACCCCTGCTCTATCGCTTGGCGTATCGACCGCTTGCCGATGCCACCATTCTGGTGCTGCTGATCGTTTCGGTTGCACTGCACGGAATTTTGGTTGGCCTTGGGCTCTGGTTTTTCGGGGCCGAGGGCTGGCGTACGCCGCCATTTTCGGAGGCACGATTCGATTGGGCCGGGGTGTCGGTGAGTGGTCAGTCTCTGGTCGTCGTTGCAACCGTCGTCATGCTGGTCTTGCTCATGTTTCTGTTTTTTGAGCGGTCGATCATCGGCAAGGCCTTGCGTGCAACGGCGATGAATCGCGTCGGTGCCCGCCTCATGGGCATTCCCACTGGGCTGGCCGGGGATCTGAGTTTCGCGCTGGCGGCCTTCATCGGTGCCATCTCCGGTTTGCTGATCGCCCCCATCACGACCGTTTACTACGACACCGGGTTTCTGATCGGACTCAAGGGCTTTGTAGCGGCCATCATCGGTGGTCTGGCGAGCTATCCCGTTGCCCTGCTCGGTGCGCTGGTGGTCGGTTTGCTCGAAGCGTTTTCCTCGTTCTGGGCCAGTGCATTCAAGGAAGTGATTGTCTTTACCCTGATCGTTCCCGTTCTCCTCTGGCGTTCGCTGAACAGCCCTGTGATCGAGGATGAGGAATGACGCGCGAGCCGCTTGAGCAGGGTGTTTCAGTTGATCCAGGTGCGGTGGCAAAGGCTAGCCTGCTTCGATCGGGCACTGGCGCCTCAGGACGGGGTGTGCGTGCGACCGTATTGATCGGAGTCACGGGCCTGGCCTTGGCTTGGCCCTTCCTGTCAGACTTTACGGTCAGTCTTTTTGCCACCATCGCTCTGTACGCCATCGTGACAGCGGGTCTCGTCCTGATGACGGGCGTTGCCGGAATGACCTCATTCGGTCAAGCTGCCTTTGTTGGACTGGGCTCCTATGCCACGGCATGGATCTGTACTTCGCCGGTCGCTACCGCTGCGCTGGGTGCCTGGGTAGCGCCGGGTTTGTTGCCCTGGATAGGCCTGCTGCTCGGAGCGGGTTTGACCTTCGCCGTTTCCTGGGGACTGGGTGCCGTGACGCTGCGGCTCTCCGGGCATTACCTGCCGCTTTGTACGATCGCCTGGGGACTCAGTCTCTATTTCCTGTTCGGGAATCTGGCATTTCTGGGGGGGCATACCGGGATCACCGGCCTGCCAGCTGTCACGCTGTTTGGTTTCTCGATGGCCTCGCCAAGGGCCCTGGGGGTTCTCGCCTGGGTCGTTCTATTGATCGTCCTGTGGGGGCTGAGCAATCTGCTGGATTCGCGGGAAGGCCGGGCGGTCAGGGCGTTAAAAAGTAGTCGTGTCATGGCCGAATCCATGGGCATCGATACCGCGCGTTCAAGGATCAAAGCGTTTGTCCTGGCAGCGTTGCTGGCAGCGATTTCGGGCTGGCTCTATGCGCATCTCCAGCGCTTCGTCAATCCAACGCCGTTCAATCTGAACATCGGGATTGAATACCTGTTCATGGCAGTTGTTGGCGGAGCGGGCCACTTGTGGGGTGCTGTATTGGGTGCCACGCTGATTACCCTGCTGAAGCAACGCCTGCAGGATTGGTTGCCCCAACTCCTCGGGGCGAGCGGTAATTTCGAGGTGATCGCCTTTGGTCTGCTGATGTTGTTTGTACTGCAGCGCTTCCCCGAGGGCCTGTGGCCAAGTCTGGCGTCGCGATGGCATCGATGGCTGGGCGCTCCTGGGCTCAGCCCGCGCGAGGCGATGTCCAAACCGTCTGATGCGGCCACTCCTTCGCAGCAGCGGGAGTTCATGCCTCCAGTCGGCATCTCGATCGCCGAGACGCGATCTCAGGCGCAGTTGCTCAAGGCTTCACAGGTCACCCGGCGCTTCGGCGGACTGGTGGCGAATGATTCGGTGTCGATCACGGTTTGTGCGGGCGAAGTGCATGCCTTGATCGGACCCAATGGCGCGGGAAAAAGCACCTTTTTTAATTTGATATCGGGGGTTGATCAACCTTCGAGTGGTGAAGTGCAGTTGATGGGGCAATCCATGACGGGGCGACCCGCCCGCGACTTTGCAAGACTCGGACTGGGTCGCACGTTTCAGCATGTTCGACTGCTGAACCAGCGAACCGTGCTGGAGAATGTCGCGATGGGAGCCTACCGGACTGGGCAAGCGGGTTGGTTGAAGTCGATCCTGCGACTCGACCGTCGGGAAGAGGCTGAGCTTCTGGCCGAGGCCCAGCGACAACTCGAGCGTTGCGCCTTGACCGCCTATGGTGGCGCGCCGGCAGGTGCCTTGTCATTGGGCCAACAGCGAATTGTCGAGATTGCGCGAGCGCTGGCCGGTAAACCTCGGTTGCTCCTGCTCGACGAACCCGCGGCTGGATTGCGCCATCTTGAGAAACAGACGCTGGCCAGGTTGTTAGGCCAGTTGCGGGCAGAGGGCCTCGGTATTCTGGTGGTTGAGCATGACATGGATTTTGTGATGAATCTTGCCGATCGCATTACTGTTCTGAATTTTGGATCGGTTATCGCGTCCGGGACCCCTGCTGAGGTTCAGACCAGCCCTGCTGTTCTGGACGCCTATCTGGGGGGTGTGATCGAGCCTGAAGTCATCGAGCGGTCATGAGCAACATTCTGGAATTGCTGGGCTGCAGCGTTCGCTATGGGGATGTCGAGGCAGTCAGCGCTGTCAATTTGCAGATTGCTGCAGGCGAGATCGTCACGGTGATCGGGCCAAACGGTGCTGGGAAGAGTACCTTGCTGGGTGCGGCGATGGGATTGCTGCCATCCACCGGGATGATTCGGTTGGATGGAATCGTTCAGGCTCGCCCCAGTGTTGAAACGATGGTCGCGGGTGGTATCGGGCTGGTTCCGGAAAAGCGGGAACTGTTCGCGGAGATGTCGATTGAAGACAATCTACTGCTCGGCGGCTTTGTCCGCTGGCGTCGTGGTCAGCGCGATCAGCGCGAACGGATGGACGAGGTGTTCGAGATGTTCCCGCGTTTGCGCGAGCGCAGGGCCCAGCTCGCCGCCACCTTATCGGGTGGCGAACGCCAGATGCTTGCCATCGGGCGGGCCCTGATGGCGCGTCCCCGCTTGCTGATGCTCGATGAGCCATCGCTGGGTCTCGCCCCTTTGATCGTTCGCGAGGTTTTTCAGATCGTCTCCAGATTGCGATCCATGGGCGTCGCGGTGCTGTTGGTCGAACAAAATGCCCGCGCCGCGCTGCAGGTTGCTGACCGCGCCTATGTTCTGGAAATGGGGGCTGTCGTACTGACGGGGCAGGCTGCTGAACTCCTGTATGACCGCAGGATCATCGATACCTATCTGGGTGTGGGCGGTCACCGATCCAACGAATCGGAGGGTTGAGCCACGACAGTTTGCGGGACTGTTCGAATAGGGACGAAGCCCAACCGCATGCACCGCTCGATAACACGCTCAACTGACAAACACCGACTGGGTCAAAACGCACCGTGATCGGTGTAAATTCTGATTTGTTTCTCATGAGCGCGTTCGGATGGCTTGCGGGTCAGACGATGGGACAGGAATCGGTGATATGACAGTTCGAAAGGCGACTGGAGGAGGTTCTCCCCCAGAGAACGCCGTGGGGTCTTTTAGAGGACCTGATGTCGGTTCCGAATCAGGTTTGGAATCGAGAGCTGAGGCGATCGAGGCACTCACGGTCGTTGGCGTACGCAGCCAACTTTTCGACCTCGAGAGCACGGTTGTCGCCCTGCGCACTGAACTCGAGTCTGCTCAGACCCTGGCAGATGCGCGCGTGGCCAAAGTCAATGCGCTCAGGGCGAGTGAAATCGAGCAATTGAAGGCGACGGTCGGGGCCTTGCGTGATTCCTTGGGAGAAGCCGCGTACCAGCGCGAAGCTGCGGTTCAGCAGGTACAGGTCGGCGCCATGCAGGAAATTGTCCAACTTCGGGCGGCGGCGAGTGCCTTACGGGAGGAACTTGAAACGGCCGGCGCCTTGCGGGAGGCTCAGGTGCAATCGGCGTTGGTCGCTGGTCAGCATGAAGTGGCTATGCTGAAGGCCACAGTCACTGCGCTGCGCGAAGAATTGGAAACGGCGTTTCGGGAACGCGAAATCGCGATCCAGACCGCGACGCGGAATCTGACGAACGAACATGCCCAGTTACGCGAAACGGTGCAGATGCTCAGGAATCAAGTGGACGCCCAAATTGGCGGCACTCGGCAGCGTTAATCAACCGATAAAATCCAGAGAGCGCCATGCGGTCTACAAAAGACACTTCCATTCAACCGTCCGCTGGTGGAGGTCACGAAGCAGGTTCAGAGGGCGCCCCAAAATCCGCCAAAAAGAGCCAGAAAACGTTCACGGTCGATGAACATCGACGGTTGCGGGAAGCGGAATTGTTATTGAACGTGACGAGTCGTCTGGCCAGTTTTGACTCCCTCGACGAAGTTCTCGTCGCCTTGGTCGAAATGACGACTGAGGAATTGGGGACCGAGCGGAGCTCTCTTTTTCTGAATGATCCCTCGACCAAGGAACTTTACTCCAGGGTTGCACAGGGAAACATTCAGCGTGAAATCCGTATTCTCAATGACAGCGGAATCGCAGGGGCGGTTTTTGTCAGTGGAGAACCCCTGATCATCCAGGACGCGTATGCCGATCCGCGATTCAATCGTGCGGTCGATGAGCGGACTGGCTTCAAGACCCGAAGCATCCTGTGTGTGCCCATTCTGACGGCCAGGGGAGAGATCATCGGCGTCGCAGAGACCTTGAACAAGCGATCAGGCAAGTTCACTCGCCATGATTTGTATCTTTTCTCGGCCATGATCAAGCAGGCGTCGTTGGCGTTGCAGAGCATGCAGAATCTCGAACGGATGCAGGCCTTGCGCAAGCAGGAAATGGAATTCATCGATGTCGTTTCCGAGGTAACTGCGGATATCAAGCTTGGCTCATTGCTCCAGAAGGTCATGGGTGAAGCCACCCGGCTGCTAAACGCCGAGCGCTCAACGCTCTTTTTGAATGATGAAAAGACCAACGAGCTTTGGTCTGAGGTCAGTCAAGGGTTGGAGTCCAAGGAAATTCGGCTGCCGAACCACCTCGGTATTGCGGGTGAGGCATTCATTTCCGGGAAGACGATTAATATTCCGTACGCCTATGCCGACCTGCGCTTTAACCCGAGCTTTGACAAGCGAAGCGGATTTTTTACCCGCTCGATCCTTTGTGTTCCGATTACGAACAAGCAGGGCAAAACAATCGGTGTGACTCAGGTCCTCAACAAGCTCGGTGGACCATTTACGGCCGATGACGAATCACGATTGCGCGCGTTTACCGCACAGATCTCGATCGCACTGGAAAACGCGAAACTATTTTCTGATGTGCAACAGATCAAAAACTATAACGAGGCAATGCTGGAGTCGATGTCAAATGGTGTGATCACGCTTGATGACCAGCAACGCATCGTGACCTGTAATGCGGCAGGCTTGCGGATACTGCGTGTCCCGCCGTCGTCGCTGCTGAAGAAACCGGCGAGTGAATTTTTTGTGGGTGTCAATGCCTGGGTACTCGACACATTGAAGGCCGCGGTTGAATCCCATGGTCCCGAGGTGACATTCGAGGCAGAACTCGAGGCGGCGGGTGAAACCTTGTCGGTCAATGTGACGGGGCTGCCGCTGTTGTCGACCGATCAGCAGACCATTGGGTCCATGCTGCTGATCGAGGACATCAGCAGCGAAAAGCGCTTGAAATCGACGATGTCGCGCTACATGGACCCGGGTATCGCGGATCGTCTGGTTGCTGGAGGTGCTGAAGCACTCGGCGGACAGAGTGTGACTGCAACCATTCTATTTTCTGATATTCGCGGTTTTACGACGATTACAGAAAAACTGGGTGCCCATGGCACAGTTTCGTTGCTCAACGAGTACTTCACGTTGATGGTGGATTGCATCCAGCGTGAAGAAGGAATGCTCGACAAGTTCATCGGTGACGCCATCATGGCAGCGTTCGGGATCCCGGTCGGTCACGATGATGATGCGGATCGGGCGCTGCGCACTGCCATCGCGATGATCCGGGAACTGACAATCTGGAATGTCACCCGAGCGGCCGAGGGCAAGCTACCGGTGGACATTGGGATCGGGCTGAATACTGACACCGTTGTGTCGGGAAATATCGGTTCCAAGAAACGCATGGACTACACGGTCATCGGGGACGGGGTTAATCTCGCCGCCCGCCTCGAATCAGCTTGCAAAGCCTATGGCGCCAAGATCTTGATCAGCGAGTTCACCTACGCCCAACTCAAATCGACCTACTACACCCGTGAAGTTGATCTGGTCGTGGTGAAAGGTAAAACCAAACCAGTGGGCGTTTACGAGGTCATGGATTTTCATACGGATGAGACCTATCCACGCCTCACCGATGCCCTTCGCCAATTTCGAACTGGGCTTGCCGAGTATCGCAAGGGGCGCTGGCAAAAGGCGATCACCGCGTTCGAAGAAGTCTTGACGATGAATCCCAATGACAAGGCTGCAAAAATGTACGTTGAGCGCTGCTTTAAGCTTGAAAAGACCCAGCCCGGTGGCGCTTGGGATGGTGTGTTCGTCATGGAGGATAAATAACACGCAGCCAGTCTGGGTCGGCCCGATGGTCCAGCTCTATCCGTAATGGCTTGGTCAGTAGTCGTGTCAGTCTGGATCGGGCGATGATCGCGCGCCGAGCGCCCCGTCACCAGTACCGATTCGTGGCCAAGCCCCTGGTTTGTGATCCAGATCGTTCAGGGTTTTTTATTCGCTGCACTTCGTCCGTGGGCTAGTCGGTTGCGCTCCAGGCGCCGCCAATCGACTTCACCAGTTGCACGGTTGCGATCCATTGCGCGGCCCGGGTTTGCGCCAGAGCGCGCTCAGCGGCCAACTGGGTTCGCTGGGTATCGGTGACCTCCAGATAGCTCGCCGCCCCTCGTTCGTAGCGCAGACTGGCCACCTGGGCGGCACGACTCGCCGCCTTGATCGCTTGTTGTTGAGCTTGCGCCGTCGTGCCGCGATGTGCGAGTTCTGAGAGCGCGTCGTCAACTTCGCGCAGGGCAATGAGAACCCGCTGTTGAAAACTGGCTTGAGCCTCATCCAATCCGGCTTGGGCCGCGCGGAAATTTGCCTGATTACGGCCACCATCGAGCATGGGGATCGAGATGCTTGGCCCCAGCGCAAAGAGTCGCGCCGGAGCGGACAGGAGCGACACCAGGTCGCTGCTGGCGAGGCCAGCGGCTCCAGTCAGGCGAATCTGCGGATAGAACGCGGCCTGAGCGACGCCGATCTGCGCGAATGCGGCCCGTCGTTGGGCCTGGGCCTGCGCAATATCGGGCCGGCGCTGCAGCATCTCGCTCGGAATCCCCGTCGCAATCACGGGTACCAGGAGTTTGTTGGGCTGGGCCCTGGGTAATCGGAGTGCGCTGGGCGCTTGTCCTGTCAACAGTGCCAGCGCATTCTCGACCGCATTGCGCCGACGCGCGAGGTCTGTCGCATCGGCCTGCGCATTGGCCAGCTCGGTTCGCGCGCGTTCCAGATCGAGTTCGGTGATCACTCCGACGTCGTAGCGCAGTTGCACCACGCGCAGTGCATCCCGGCGGCTCTGGGTGGCCGCTTCCAGGATTCGAGCCTCATCATCGAGACCACGCAGTTGCAGATAGGCTGTCGCAACATCCGTGGTCAGCGTCAGGCGCATGGCATCCGCTTCGAGACTGGCTGACTGCAATTGGGCCTGCGCAACTTCAGTACTGCGTTGAATGCGCCCCCAGACATCAAACTCCCAACCCAGTGTCGCCTGTGTGCTGAACTGATTGTCTTCGATCGCTCGACGCTGGCCACCGATGAAGGGCGCGGTGGCAACGTCTCGCGAGGTCCGGAAGCGCTGCGCCGCCCCATCCGCACTGAGCCTTGGCGCCAGTTCGGAAAATCCAGCCGCCCATTGCGCCCGCGCTCGTTCGACCCGTGCCGCCGCAATGGCCAGCGTTGGGTTCGAGGCCAGGGCCTGTCGCTCGAGTGCATTCAGCTGTGGGTCATCAAAGAGCGTCCACCACGCCTCGGTCACCGGCACTGCATTCTCTGCGGTCGGTGTCTTGTAGGCGGACGGAGCGACCGGGTCTGCAGGCCTGACGTTGGGGAGTGGCGCTGTGCATCCCGCCATCACAAGGAGGGCCAACATCCATGGTGCGTATTTCATGTTCAATGTCCCTCAGCGTCTCGAGGAGCCCCAGCGCCCGGGCCACCGGCGATCACCCGTTGGCCCATCCAGACGAATACCAGGCAGGCCAGTAAGGATGCTCCGAGCAACAGGAAGGCATCGTTATAGGCCATGACGAAACTTTGTTTGCGCACTATGTTGTCGAGGCTGCGCAGGGCCATATCCTGCGCTGCGGTAATCTCGATGCCACGCGCCGTGAAACTCTGTGTGAGGGTCTCCAGACGGGTACGGGTGACCGCGTCATAGAGACTGATCGACTCGCCGACGCGCGCTGAATGAAATTGCTCGCGCAGCGTCAGCAAGGTTGCGAGCGATGCAATGCCGACCGATCCGCCGAGGTTGCGCATCATATTGAACATGCCAGCCGCGCTGGGCAACTGTGCAGGGGGTACGCCAAGAGTTGCGAAATTCGTAATGGTTATCATCACGAACGGCTGCCCAAGCGCTCGCACCACCTGGGCTGCGATCAGCTCCGGCCCAGCGGTGTCCACCGTCATTCCCGTATTCATGAAGCAGGAACCAGAAAACAGTATCAATCCAGCCGTGAGCAGAATTCGATTGTCGATCTTGGTCGACAGGCGAGCCGCGATTGGCATCATGAAGATCTGTGGCAGACCCATCCACATGATCACCTGACCGATTGCGAGTGGTGTGTATCCCGCGATCTGCCCCAGAAACAACGGCAAGATGAAGGCAGAGCCATACAGCCCAAGTCCGGTGGTGAACGCAATGACCGATGCGATCAGAAAACTCGGTCGGCTGAAGATCCGCAGGTCGATGAATGTTTGTTTTGCATTCAATCCGCGCCAGATCCAGAGCGAGATCCCCGCCGCAGCCAGGAAAGCCGTAATACGGATGAAATTACTTTCGAACCAGTTCTTGGAATTGCCCTCCTCGAGCATCGCGGTGAGTGAGCCCAGGCCTACCGCCATCACCGCGATTCCGAACCAGTCTGCGCCGCGCAAGGCACGCAACTGCATCGGCTCAGAATCAAGGCCCCAGGCGACTCCCGCCAGCAGGACGAGGCCAGGCGCCCAGTTGATGTAGAAGATGACCGGCCAACTGTAAAGGGTCGTCAGCCAGCCGCCCACGGTGGGTCCCAGAGTGGGTGCCAGGGTCGCGGTAATGCCAAAGAGCGCGAGCCCAACGGGGCGCTTGGCGGGCGGCAGGAAACGGGTGACGAGCACCATGGCCATCGGAATCATCACGCCGCCCGTGAATCCCTGCAAGGCTCGAAATACGATCATGCTTTCGAGGTTCCAGGCCATTCCGCAGAGGGTGCTGAAGATCAAGAACAGGACGACATTGACCATCAGGTAGCGGCGGATTGAAAAGACCGTCGCCATGAATCCGGTCAACGGAATCGCGATGATTTCAGCGACCAGATAAGCGCTGGAAATCCACGACCCTTCTTCCTGCGTGGCCGAGAGCGAGCCAAGGATTTCTTTGAGCGAAGCGTTGGTGATCTGGATATCCAGAACCGCCATGAACGCGCCCAGGAGCCCGGCCAGAACGGCGATCCAGGTTCGCAGCGGAACCTGCGCGGGGGCAGTGGTGGGGCCTGCGGGATCTGGCAACGGGGTCGGCAATCAGGGGAGACGGTGGACGTCAGGAGAGTCAGCTGGGCTAGGGCCGCAGATCAACAGAAACGGAGGCCGACATCCCCGGTACCACGCGATCGGCAATGCCAACCATGCCGGCCATATCCAGCACCAGCTTGACGGGAACGCGTTGGACGATCTTGGTGAAATTGCCGGTCGCATTGTCGGGCGGCAGCAGCGCAAACGTGGCACCCGAGGCGGGGGCGAAGCTGTCGATGCGGGCCTGCACTTCATGGCCCGGGAAGGCATCCAGTTCGACCATGGCGCGCTGGCCGATCTTCATGGACGCCAGTTGCGTCTCCTTGAAGTTGGCCACGATCCAGACGGCTCCGTCGACGACGGCCGCAAGTTGCTGACCGGCTTGCACCCGCTGACCCAGTTCGACCGTACGTTTGCCGATCCGGCCATCGCCGGGCGCGACCACGGTGGTGTAGCTCGCTTGCAGTTCGGCCTCTTTCAACTGAGCACTCAGAACGGTTTTTTGAGCAAGCGTGGAAGCCTGGGCGGCCACCATACTGCGAATGCCCTGCTCGGCGGCGTTCGCTGACGCGCGACGTGCCGCCAGATCTGCAGCCGCCACCGCACGTGCTGCCGTGGAGGCATCGACTTCTTGACGGCTGACTGCGCGTAATTCACCCGAGAATAACAACTGGTTTCGCGCAGCGTCCTGTTCAGCACGCGTCAGGAAAGCCTGTGCCTGGGCCACCTGGGCGCTGGCCGCGGCGGCTTGAGCCTTGGCTTGTTCGATTTGCGCAGCGCTGCCAGCGATCGCAGCGTCTGCTTGTCCGAGTTGGGCTTTCAGGCGTTCGATCTGGACCTGAGCATCTGCCGGATCCAGGCGCAGGAGAATGTCGCCCGCCTTGACCGGTTGATTGTCCTGCATGGCGATTTCAACCACGACCCCGGCAACGCGTGTCGACACGGGTTGAACATGACCGCTGACAACCGCGTTATCGGTGTCGGCGAACCGGGAGGCATGCAGCCAGAGCCTGATTCCGAAGGCGCTGGCACCGGCAAGAATGATTGCGGCGATGATGAGGAGACGCCAAGGCGGTCGGCGACGCGGCACAATCACAGGATTTGCCAGTTGCTCGGGTTTTTGGGATTGCATCTCTGCAGTCTAACGGATACTCGGGAAAACCCGCTCCCAAGAGGAATCTTGCGGGAATGCGGGCTTTCGGCGGCTTTCTGTGATGCCAGTGCGCATCGTGATGGCCACAATGACGACCCCTCGTTGTCGATCACATCGGAACTCAGCGCAAGGAAACGTGATGGTTCAGGCCCTCACGCACGGTAACGAGTGGTGCGGCGCAATCGCACTCGACTTTCTGCTGTCATAGGGTTTGCGACCGCTCGCCGGAACCTTGACGCTCGCATTTGAAAACGTTGCTGCGTTCGAACGGTGGAACCTGCAGGATCCCGACGTCAGCCGGTTTGTCGACGAGGATCTGAACCGGGTCACGGTGCGGCTCACCCATACCGTGATCGCGAAGAGCCCATCCTTTCGCTTTGCTGCGCAGTTTGGTGGGCTTGGGGTGATCGCGAACGCTGGAGAACCGATCGCGTATGACGATGGTGTCACAGTGACCGCACCCTAGGACAACGCATTCCTCGTCATGCCGCCCCGCGCCCACTTCGATGGGGGCAACACCATGGTGCGACTGGGGGCGATTCGAATGATCCGGGTTGCCGTCCGGGGTGAGCCACGAGACTGATCAAACTGGCTTTGAAGAGATCAAGGATGCAGGCCATACAGCCGTCATCTTGAACCTGTTATTGGTGGGTCGGGAGGGACTCGAACCCTCGACCAACGGATTAAAAGTCCGCTGCTCTAACCAACTGAGCTACCGACCCGCGAAACCCTCGATTCTCTTAAAATCACCATCCACTGTCAAGTTGCTAGGCGCTCCAAACGCCACACTTGCCATTGAATTCCAAGCCAGCCACCGGCGATGACGGCAACGAAAACCAGTACGGAGCCCAGGGCGAGTGTCGAGAGGCCAGACAGCCCCTGCCCGATCGTACATCCAACAGCAGTCACGCCGCCAAACCCCATCAGAATCGCTCCAACGAGATGGCAAGTCATATCATCGACGCCTCGGAACGCTTCCCATCGGAAGCGTCCACTGGTCAGGGCAACGACCGCCGAGCCTGCGATCATACCGAGCACGGAAGTGATTCCGACCGTCATCATCCGACTGTTGTCACTCCAGAGCATAAGTAGCTCAAGCGTGTAGGCGGCTGGTGCAATAAACGAGAATGATTCCATTCGGCCACTGTTGGTACCGATGAAACTCTCCTCCAGGGTCAGGGGATTCTCGGCCAGGTAGCCCAAATGGCCGGAGATCCACCAAGCAGCCACGATGCAGAGGCCGACACCGAGGCTACCCAATAACGGTTCCGCCCGCCTGAACTGCCGGTCGGAGAGGCAGAACACCACCATCGCCGTTCCAATGCAGACGCTCAGCACCCCCTGCCATATGGCGAGGGAAGGACCGGTGGGAGAGTCCGGGGCTGCGGCGTGATCGATCCAGTGCATCACCCATCGCGGTAGGTCCTGCCCAATCCCCAGGTCGATGATCATCGGGTCAAGCCATCGCACGCGGGCAACGCCAAATACACCCCGCAGGGTCATGTAAGCGCTCAATCCGATGACGAGAAAGACCACCAGGGACTTCAGCGAGCCGGCACCGATCCGGACCAGGGTTTTACTGCCACACCCCGAAGCCAAGACCATCCCGACGCCGAAGCACAGGCCGCCGACGATGTTGGATAGCCAGAGCAGTTTGGGTCCGGTATACAGCGAGCGGGTCGGGTCGATCAGTCCGGTTGCCGATAGCAAACCCGTTCCGATGATGGCGACGGCGATTGCAAACAGCCACATCCGCAGGCGGGTCAGATCACCCATGTTCACCCAGTCAGCCACCGCGCCCAGGGTACAAAAGTGCGAGCGCTGCATGACGGCACCGAGGACGCAGGAAAGGCCGAAGGATGACCACAGGACGGTCATTCGCAAGGCTTCGACGTCGAGGTCAGTGATCACGCGTTTGAATGCCGGACCGGAGTCAAATAAGGCGGGTGTCGTTAAATCTGGTCGGGTTCGGCCGCTGATTCAGGCCCCCGCCTGACTTAGCGTTTCTTGTTGATTGGCAGTGCTTGCTGTGCAGGAGGTTGCGCGGCAGGCGGCGGTTGTACCCTGTTGGCAGGTGCACTGGAGGGAGGCTGTGCAGCGGCACTCGGTGGCGAGCCCACCGAAGGTGGCAACGGTGCCACGAGTGGGCCTGAACCAGTTGCAGGCCCACTGGCACCGGCGGTGGCATTGCCCGGTTGTTCGCTGGTGGGTCCTCCAGGTGGCGCCAGTACCGCTGGTGGCGTAATCGGGGGTTCCACCGCCGACGGCAGGCGCTCGCGTGCCTCAGCCGCTTGCGGGCTGCTTGGGAATCGTTCGATGAGCGACTCCCAGGTACGTCGCGCAAGTCGATAGTCCCCCAGTTCGAGCAAGGCCGCACCCAGGCGAAGCGATGCATCGGGCACGCGAGGGTGATTGGGATGGCGCCGGATCAGTGCCTGCAGCGTCTCGGCAGCAGATTTCCAGTCCTTGAGGGCATATTGAGCGCTCCCCGACCAGTAGGCCGCCTGAATCGCGTAAGGGGTTTGCGGGTAGTTCGCAATCAGGCCATCGAAGCTGATCAGGGCATTGCGGAATTCGCCCGCCCGAAACAGCGACAAGGCACCGTCGAAGGTACGACGCTCCATCGGATCGACTGAAAACGATTGTCCGTCGACCGTCACCTGGATTGGCTCGAAGCGCTTGACGCGAGAATCGACTTCGGCGTATTGGTCGCGAAGTCGACGCTGCGTGGCGGCAAGTTCGTTCGTTTGAACTTCGAGTTCCCCACGCAGACGCTCGATCTCCTGACGCAGGGCCTCGATCCGGTTGGCCAATGTCAGTTGGCCCCCGCTGGCAGCCTCAAGGCGCTCGAGCCTTGCAGCCAGATCTTCCAGACGGCGCAGCGTGTCTCGGTTCAGGCCATCGATTCGCGTGCGCAGGTCGAGAATTGAACGGCGGGCATCATCGTCTTCGAACAGCGCCGCGCGAGTACTTTCGCAAGCGGCTCCCAGCCCGAGCCCCACGACCAGGGGGGTGATCACCCCGGAGGAAGCGACAACGGACAGCGCTGCGCCGAACGCCCAGGTCCCCAGAGCCACCGGGATCTGGGGGAGGCTGCGGCGTGCGGGTGTTGATTGGAACAAGTGCGGGGCCGAGTGCGCGAGCCACGGCCTGAAAATCTGGAGGGGCATCGTGGCTGCGCTATGGATTCAGGAGAGGTGCTGCGGTTGATCAGGGATAAACCAGATCGGCTCGACGGTTCTCAGCAAAGGAAGCTTCGTCCTGGCCAGTGGCGCGGGGTTTTTCCTCGCCGAGGCTGACGGCTTCGACCTGGGCGTCGGGGACGCCGAGCGCTGTCAATGATCGACGGACAGCCTCAGCCCGTTTCTGACCTAAGGCGAGGTTGTATTCCCGGCTGCCACGCTCATCGGTATTGCCCTGGACGATGACACGGCGGCTACGCTCCCCAGTCAGATAGCGCGCATGGGCGTCGATGGTCGAGCGATATTCGTCGCGAACAACGTAGCTGTCGTAATCGAAATAGATACTGCGTTTGGCCAGTGGACTATTCGCATCCTTGAGCGGATCGCGGTTGCCTGCGGTCGCATTGGCACCTGCTGATCCGGCACTGCCTGCGCCCGGGCCACTGCGCCCATCGAGGCCGCTTTGAGCGGTGGTGCCAGCGCGTGATGCTGCATTGGCCGCGTTGGCTGCGGCAGTGGCGGCAGCGCTGGCGGTGTCTCGGGATTCTACGGGGGCACCTTCGTCCAGTTTGACCGCGGACTTGCAGCCGACCAAGCCCGTGACGATAAGGGCTGCCAGTCCCAGACGGGCCAGGTTGCGTGCGAGCGAGGAGACTGGGCGTTGCGCGGCTTCGGGTTCAGCGATTCGAGTATCGGACATGGGGTGGGTCTCCTTGGTATTTGGAACGAAATGCATCGAAACGGATCAGGTTCGGGAACAATCAGGCAAATGAAAGATCAGTCAAATTCGGGATCGGGTTTGTGTCGGGTGAATCGGCTTTCGGCCCTCAGTTGGGGGCAGGGCCCCAGGCGGGTTCGCGCACATCGGACGCTGGGCTGGAGAGACGCTGTCGAATCCGCCCGTCTGCGGTCACCGCGATCAAAGATTCGCGGCCACCGGTGGTGGTCGAGTAGAGAATCCAGCGGCTGTTGGGCGAAAAACTGGGTGACTCATCACGTCCCCCGTCCGAAACAACCGTTTCGCTTCCCGATGAGAGATCACGGACGACGACCAGGAACCGTCCCTCCCGACGCGACACATACGACAGCAGCCGGCCGTCTGGACTGGGCCTTGGGCTCACATTGTACGTCCCCCCGAAGGTGACCCGCTGGGTTTCACCCGAGGAAAGCACCACCCGGTAGATTTGCGGCGCGCCACCCCGGTCGGAGGTGAACCAGATGGACTGGCCATCGGCAGAAAATGCGGGTTCCGTATCGATCGACGATGAGCGCGTGAGTCGGCGCAGGTTGCTGCCGTCCAGTCCGATCAGATAAATCTGTGACAAGCCATCCGTGGTCAGTACCACTGCCAGCGAGCGGCCGTCCGGCGCCCAGGCCGGAGCACTGTTGCTGCCCTTGAAATCAGCAACCTTCAGGCGTTTCTGCGTGTCGAGTTCCTGGACATAAACGACCGGCTTGCGGCTCTCGAATGATACGTAGGCCAGCCGGCTGCCGTCGGGTGACCAGCGCGGCGAAATGATAGGTTCGGTTGACGTCAATGCGGTTTGCACGTTCTCGCCATCCCAATCCGCAATATTGAGTCGATACCGTCCCGCTTCCTTGCTGACAAACGCGATCCGGGTTGAGAAGTTGCCTTTTTCGCCGGTGAGTCGTTCGTAAATCTGGTCCGAAATACGATGGCCGACCGTCCTCAGGAACGCCCCTCCCGCTTCAAAGGCTGAGCCGAGCACGGCTTTATTCTCGGCGGTATCGTAGAGTCGAAACCGCACATCGAAACTTTGGTTGGCGAGTCTGACGGCTGACCCACCGACCACTGCGTCGGCACCTCTGGCACGCAGCGCGGCCCAGTCAGGCGTTGTGGTGTCGGACATTGGGCCGCTCGGGTCCACAAGCCGGAAGGCACCGCTGCGTTCGAGATCCGAGCGAATGACCGCAGCAATATCGACCGGCACTTTCGGATCGACGATAAACGGCGCGATGGAGATCGGAATCTGCGAGCCGCCCACGCCAGTGACGTCGATGCGCATCTGGGCGCTGGCGTCGAACGCGGTCGCTAAGTATCCGAATCCAAGCGAAAGCCCAAGCACGCGCAAGATGGCCATGAAGCGGCCAGGCCACGCCTGGGGTATCAACGCAGAGGGGGGAGGCAGAACAGCCGGCACAAAGGGACTACCGTTAAGAAGCGGTCATTATAGCCGGGGAGACTGTTATCCCGCGTTCAATCATTGGGTCGCGAACTCAGTTCGAAACTCGGTGGGCACTGTCCACCCGGGAAGCGGGGGAACGGGTTGGTTTTGCGAATCGCCCGCTCCGCAGCCTGATCCCAACTGGGGACCCCACTGGGACTGATCCGTTCGATACGACCCAGGGCGCAATCGGGTGATAGGGTGATGCGGAAGATCACTTGGGGATTGCCTGACATGTCCGGTGGTGGGCTAAAGGTGGTGTTCTCCCGAATCGCAGACTTCACCCGGGCCGCCCATTCAGCATTTCGAGAGCCTGTGCTGCCGCTGCTGGAGGTGCCTGCCGTGCTTCCAGAGGGACTGCCGCCAGCAGCCGGCCTTGAGAACTCGCCTGCTTCGGCCTGGGCGCGCGCGATATCGCGCGCGATATCGCGCTGGCGGCGCTGTTCTGTGGCCTCGCGTTCCGCGCGCTGACGTTCGACCCGCTCGCGCTCTAACTTTTCGCGTTCGAGTTTTTCACGCTCGATTCGTTCGCGATCAAGCCGCTCACGCTCAGCCCTCTCCCGTTCGGCCTTCTCACGCTCAGACTTCTCGCGCTCGGCCTTTTCCCGCTCGGTTCTTTCGCGGTCAAGCTTTTCCTTCTGGGCGCGATCCCGATCCTGACGCTCTTTTTCAGCGCGTTCGGCCTTGTCTTTTTCCGCCTTCAGACGCTCTGCTTTTTCTTTCTCTGCTTTGGCACGATCGATCTTGTCGCGCTCTGCTTTTTCCCGCTCTGCTTTTTCCCGCTCGGTCTTTTCCCGCTGCAATTTTTCCCGTGCTGCCTTCTCGCGTTCCAGTGACAGATCGGGCTTGGGTAGTGGTTTGATCTCCTCGGGTATTCGAGGGGTGGGCGGCGTAACCGGTTTGGGTGGCGGCGGGGCGGGGACAGGTTGCGGCCGGACCGGAATCGGGGTGGGCGGTGCCGGTGGCGGCAGGATCGGCGGCACAACCGGTTTTGCGGGTTCCGGTTCGGCTTCGGCGACGGGTGCCGCTGGGCGGACAGGGACCGCCCGTCCAGCCCCCGTGTTGGCCGTGGGCGACCACATTTCCACGCTGACCATACATTCCTTGCGCGGTTTCGGTGGGTATCCAAATACCACCCGAACCGAGTCCCACATCGCCTCGAAATAGCCGGGATTAGTCGGAATTCCGTTCTTGCAATCGTCCGTCGTTTTCCAGGCGACGCCGAAGAACAGCACCGTGAACAACACACTGTGCGCGACTACGGCCAGCCCAAGCGCACGCCACTGGGTATGGCGGCCTGGCGGGGTTGTGGCGCTACGCCTGCCGGCGACGTGCTTGGCTGGGCCAGACTGCCCGTTTGGAGAGGTCATACCGAAATCCGACCTGCGTTCGGTCATCCAGGGGTGCTCTTGACCATCAGAGCGACCCGATTGATCCCGCGTTCCCGCAGAGCGTTCATCACGCTGATCACGTCTTCATAGGGGACTTTGCGCTCGCCGCTGATGACGAATGGCAATTTGGGCTCGGCCTCATGCACGGCGTCGACGACCGCGTCCAGCCCCTTACGGTCCATCTCGCGGTCAACCGATTGAACGGCCCCATGGGTTTTCAGCGCATAGCGACCGCCCACCCGCACCAGGATCTCGGCATAGGCATCGGGCGCGACATTACTTTTGCCCGCTGAGGGCAGATCGACCACGCCCGAGGGGATCAGCGGTGCTGTGACCATAAAGATCACGAGCAGAACCAGCATGACGTCGATATACGGAACGACATTGATTTCATTGACCATGCGGCGCTTGCCGCGCGAGCCGACCGAGGGCATGTCGCTTACCTTACCTTGCCTGGCGCTGCAGGATGTTGAGAAACTCTTCCATGAAGGTGTCGCAGCGGTTTGCCAGTCGATCGATATCGTTAGCGAAACGATTGTAGGCAACGACTGCAGGGATCGCTGCGAACAGCCCGATCGCGGTAGCGACGAGCGCTTCAGCAATGCCGGGAGCCACCGATTGCAGAGTGGCCTGTTGCACATTGGCGAGGCCCCGGAATGAATTCATGATGCCCCAGACCGTGCCGAACAGTCCGATGTAGGGGCTGACGGAACCGGCCGAAGCCAGCATTGCCAGGTTGGATTCCAGGCTGTCGAATTCACGCTGATAGCTTGCCCGCATAGCGCGGCGGGCGCCGTCGATCATCGACCCCACATCGCCGGATTTTTGCTGGCGGACTTTGGAAAATTCCTGCAGCCCAGCATCAAAAATTCGGGCCAGAGGACCGGCATCCGGTCGCCCACGCATGAGCTTGGCGAGTTCTGCCAGATCGCCGCCCGACCAGAAATCGGCTTCGAATGCGGTGGTCGCCCGCTGGGCTGCCCGGATCGCAAAGATTTTGCTGAAGATCGTGGTCCAGGAGGCCACCGAGATCGTCAGGAGGCCCGCCATCACGAACTGGACGGGGAGGCTGGCGCCAGAGATCAGCGAGAGGATGGACATTTCTTGATTCATGCTGAATTCTATAAAGGCAGGAGTCGGGAGGGCTAAAGGTGGAACCGTCGCAATTTTAGCGTCCAGATTCGCCAGGCCCGTTTGCACCACCCAGGTTTCCAATGGCGTGGATTGGGTTGGCATCGGTCAGCCAGCGAAACAGCCCCAACATGAGTGTCAGCGCCAGGGCGAGCATCAGCGCTGCGCGTATGCCCGTGTGACGCGGCTGCGAACCCGGTGCGGCCAGGCCGCAGCTCAGTGCAAATCCACTCAACAGTCCGCCCAGATGCGCCGCGTTGCTAACCCCAGGCAGCAGGAATCCGATGAGCAGGTTAATGGCGACAAACGACCATAGTAGGCGCTTGAGCGAAGCGACCACTTCCTCGCGCAAACGGTCGCCATGGCGAAAGACCCCAGCGGCGATCGCCCCCATGGTGCCGAACACGGCGCCGGACGCGCCCACCAGTACCGTGGTTGGCTGCGCACCGATCATGGCTGCGAGCCCGCCGAAGATGCCCGCGCACAGATAGATCATCAGGAACTGCCAGCGTCCGAGCATTGCATCCGCAATCGGCCCCGCCACCCAGAGGGCCTGCATGTTGACCGCTAGATGCAGCAGGCCCACATGGAGGAAGGTCGAGCTCAGCAGTCGCCAGGGCTGCTCGGCATTGGCTAGGACGTGACTGGCGCCCCACGCAAACAGGTCCTGAGGGGACGGCGAGAGTGGGTCGACCCCCGTGACCACATTGAGAACCCAGGCCGCGACGTTGAGCGCGATCAGGACATGGGTGACGGTCATGGGTTGGGCTCTGTGAGCCCGAAGTGCCGCCAGGCGGTCGCCGTGGCGATGCGCCCGCGGGGCGTACGCTGCACATAGCCTTGCTGGATCAGGAACGGTTCGATGACATCTTCGATCGTGTCCCGCTCTTCCCCGATCGCGGCCGCCAGATTATCAACACCGACCGGTCCGCCATCAAACCGTTCGATGATGGCGCGTAGCAGCGCCCGATCCATGACGTCGAATCCAGCGGCATCGACATCCAGCATGGCGAGTGCACGGTCAGCGATTTCTGCATCAATATGTCCGCGTCCTTTGACCTGGGCGAAGTCCCGAACCCGGCGCAGCAGACGGTTTGCAATCCTCGGTGTACCGCGCGCCCGCTTGGCGATTTCCTGCGCCCCAGAGGCTTCGATGGGTGCGCCTAACAGTCCGGCCGAGCGCAGCACGATGCGGGTCAGATCTTCCACCGAATAGAACTCGAGTCGGGCGACGATCCCGAAACGGTCCCGCAGCGGGTTGGTCAGCATGCCAGCACGGGTGGTCGCGCCGATCAGGGTGAAGGGTTGCAGTTCAAGCTTGATCGACCGGGCAGCTGGCCCTTCGCCAATCATGATGTCGAGTTGAAAATCTTCAAGCGCTGGATACAGAATCTCTTCCACGACCGGACTCAGACGGTGGATCTCATCAATGAACAGGACGTCGTTCTTTTCCAGATTGGTCAGTTGCGCGGCCAGGTCACCCGGGCGCTCCAAGACGGGACCCGAGGTCTGACGAAGATTGACCCCCATCTCGGCTGCCACGATATGGGCCAAGGTGGTCTTACCCAGGCCGGGTGGACCAAAGAGCAGCACGTGGTCGAGCGCTTCTGAGCGCCCTCGGGCTGCGGTCATGAAGATATCGAGCTGTTCCCGTATCCGTGGCTGACCCACGTAGTCATCGAGCCGGCGGGGCCGCAGCGCGCGTTCGACGACGTCTTCGCTGGGGCTGGTCCGCACAGCGGAAATGATCCGGTCGGTTTCGCTGTCGCTCATCGCTTAACCACGGGCCAGTGATTTCAGCGCCTGCCGGATTCCCTCGTCAACCGACAGGCCGGGCGCGAGCGCACGCACGGCGGCGCTGGCTTCGCGGTCGGAATAACCCAGTGCAGCGAGGGCGTGCAGGGTGTCTGACTGCGTGTCCGTGCCTGTGGCACCCAGCCCCCCGGCACCCGGAAGCGCGTCTCCCAAACGGCCCTTGAGCTCGAGCAACAGGCGTTCGGCGGTTTTCTTGCCGATGCCTGGCACCTTTTGCAGTCGGGCGGTTTGCTGGCTGGCGACGGCCTGGGTCAGGTCGTCAACCGTCATCCCGGATAGTACGGCCAGGGCGATGCGCGGCCCGACGCCGCTGATCCGGATGAGCGCCCGAAATGCCTGGCGTTCGGCCCCGGTCAGAAACCCGTAGAGCAGATGCGCGTCTTCGCGAACGATGAGGTGCGTGAGCAGCGTTGTTTCCTGACCGAGCGCGGGCAGGACGCAAAAGGTGCTCATTGGCACGTCGACCTCATAGCCCAGTCCATGGGCCATGATGACCACCTGGGGTGGGTTTTTTTCGACCAGTAGGCCGTTGATTCGTCCAATCATGACGACACCAGTCTACCTCGACGCACCCGCAGGCCGAGCGCGGCCAGTGCTGGCGGGAGTCCGGTTGGTGTATCGGCCGACACGCGTCCGCGGCGCAGGGTCATGGCACGCTGACCATTGCCTGCGGCCAGAGACAGTGCATCCGCCGTTCGCGCGCTATTGGCATGACACAAGGCACAAGCCAGTGCGTCCGCGGCATCCTGCGAGGGTGCCTGATCGAGCCGCAGGAGTGCGCAGACCAGTCGCTGAATCTGCTCTTTACTGGCACGGCCATGTCCCGTGACTGCTTTTTTGATTTGCAGGGCGGTGTATTCGGCGACCGGCAGATCGGCTGCGGTCAATGCGGCGATCGCGGCCCCCCGCGCCTGACCGAGCATCAGCGTTGACCGTGGGTTCACATTGACAAAGACCTCTTCGACCGCGGAATGGTCAGGACGGTACTCGCGAATGGTCGCCTGGATTCCGTCGAAGACTTCCTTCAGACGGGCCGGCAGATCGGCATTCGATGAGATCCGGATCACGCCGTGGGCGACGTGTCTGGCCTGATTGCCCGAGCGTTCGATGATGCCGAAGCCGGTACGCAATAAGCCGGGGTCAATTCCAAGAATGCGCATGCGGCCAGAGCATACCGGTCCCAGGGCCTGACCGTCGATCAATGCCGGAAGTGTCGCACTCCGGTAAACACCATGGCGACCCCGCGCTCGTTCGCGGCGGCGATGACTTCGTCGTCCCGGACCGACCCGCCGGGCTGAATCACGGCAATGGCGCCGGCATCGACGACGACATCGAGTCCGTCGCGAAACGGAAAGAAGGCGTCGCTCGCGACGACCGAACCGGCCAGCTCGAGATTGGCATGGGCGGCTTTGATCCCGGCGATTCGGGCCGAGTCGATGCGGCTCATCTGTCCGGCGCCGATGCCCACGGTGGCCTGGTCGGCGCAGAACACAATCGCGTTCGATTTGACGTACTTGGCGACCCGCCAGGCAAAGAGCAGATCCTGCAGTTGGGCGGGGGTGGGGGCGATCTTGCTGACCACCCGCAGTTCAGCGGCGGTTAATTCGTGGTTGTCGGCGGTCTGCATGAGCAGGCCCGAACCGACGCGCTTGACGTCGATCTTGTTGTGGCCGCGAATCCAGTCCGTGGCCCCCTGGGGGTCGACGCCGTCGAGCGAAATTTCGAGCAGTCGGGTGTTCGGCTTGGCCGCGAACACGGCACGGGCTTCGGCACTGAAGGACGGCGCGATCAGGACCTCGACGAACTGGCGCGCGACAGCGCTTGCGGCTTCGCCGTCCAGCGCACGATTGAACGCAATGATGCCGCCAAAGGCACTGGTCGGGTCGGTTGCGAGGGCGCGGGCGTAGGCTTGCACGCAGGTCGGGGCGATCGCCACACCGCAGGGATTGGCGTGCTTGACGATCACGCAGGCCGGTTCGGTGAATCCCTTCACGCATTCCCAGGCTGCGTCGGCGTCCGCGATATTGTTGTACGACAGTTCTTTGCCCTGGATCTGATGGCCGGTCACGAGCGAGCCGGGCGCCGGGTAGAGGTCCCGGAAGTAAGCGGCTTGCTGGTGCGGGTTTTCGCCGTAGCGCAGATCCTGAACTTTGACGAACGAACCCGTGCCCCGGGTCGAGAATAGCGTGCGGCTGCCATCGGACTGCACCGAGGAGAGCCAGTCGCTGATCGCGGCGTCGTAATCGGCGATCCGGTTGAAGGCCGCAACGGCGAGTGCGAAGCGAGTGAGATCGGTCAACCCGCCACGGGCGTCGATCTCGGCCAGCGCCTCTTCGTACTGATGGGGGTCGGTGAGCACGCCGACGCCGCGCCAGTTCTTGGCGGCCGAGCGGATCATGGCCGGGCCGCCGATGTCGATATTTTCGATCGCGTCTTCGAGCGTACAGCCCGGGCGTGCGACCGTGGCTTCAAACGGATAGAGCTGGACCACGAGAAGATCAATCGGCTCAATGTGGTGCGCGTCCAGCGCCTGCAGGTGCTCGGGGACCTCACGGCGGGCCAGCAAGCCCCCGTGGACCTTGGGATGCAGGGTTTTGACCCGGCCATCGAGCATTTCCGGGAAACCCGTGAGCGCTGCCACTTCGGTGACCTTCACGCCCGCCTGCGTGAGCAGCTTCGCCGTGCCCCCGGTCGAGACCAGCTGAACGCCGCGGGCTTCCAGTCCCCGGGCCAGTTCGAGGATGCCGGTCTTGTCCGACACGCTGATGAGGGCTCGCCGCACCGGCGTCACGGTGTGGGTCTCGATCACCAGCCTGGGTGAATCCGAAGGATCGGCATCGCGATTTGGATTGGCCATGTCAGAGCAGGCCGTGCTGCTGGAGTTTTTTGCGCAAGGTGTTGCGGTTGATACCGAGCAGGTCGCTGGCGCGCGACTGATTGCCTGCGGCCTCTTTCATCACCACTTCAAGCATGGGGCGTTCAACGGCGCGCAGCACCATGTCATAGATGGCGCTGGGGTGGGAGCCGTCGAGATCCCGAAAGTATTTCTGGAGATTGAATGCAACGGATTCATCGATGGTCGGTTGGCTCGTCCGGAGGGTTCCGGTGAGGCCTGCTTCTTGTACTTCGCCGTCTTGCGCGGCTCGATCGGGATGCAACATGGGGTAAGAAAACCAGAGGTTCAATTGAGAAATGAAGGCGGCGTGACGTCACACGGCGCAGTTAGATCGGTAGCCTGGGCAAACCAGGACTCGATCAGGGAGAGTTGGGCCGGGGCTGAATCCAGCACATTGAAGGCATCACGCAGCGCCTGTCCACCTTGCCAGGACTGGCTGTACCAGCCGAGATGTTTGCGGGCGGTTCGAACACCGGTGTACTCGCCGTGAAAATGGTAGTGATCCAGCAGATGTTCAGTCATGAGTCGGCGGATTTCTTCCATGGATGGGGGGGCGATGATCTCGCCACGATCAATGAAAGCAACCATCTCACGGAAAATCCAGGGTCGCCCCTGAGCCGCCCGACCGATCATCACGGCATCCGCGCCGGTTCTTGAAAGCACCTCCTGTGCCTGTCGGGGATTGCGGATGTCGCCGTTGGCCACAACCGGCACCCGTCGGGCCCCATGCAGCGCGGCCTTGACCTCGGAAATCGTCTCGTATTCGGCCTCACCACGAAATCCGCAGGCTCGGGTACGCCCATGCAGCGTGATCATGGCGGCCCCGGCATCGACGAAGGCCTGAGCAAGTCGCACCGCATTGCGGGATTCAGGCCCCGGCCCGGTGCGCATTTTCACGGTCACGGGCACAGCATCCGGCCCCTGACCGACCGCTTGAACCACCGCCTCAACAATCCGGATCGCCCGCGGCTCGTCCGCGAGCAGCGCGCTGCCAGCCGCAACATTGCAAACCTTGCGTGCCGGGCAGCCCATGTTGATATCGATGATCTGGGCCCCGCGTTCAACATTGAAACGCGCGG
This sequence comes from Burkholderiaceae bacterium, assembly GCA_040401595.1. Classification (GTDB taxonomy): domain Bacteria; phylum Pseudomonadota; class Gammaproteobacteria; order Burkholderiales; family Burkholderiaceae_E; genus RFPW01. The sequence continues at coordinate 20,656 of JBBAOE010000001.1, read as the reverse complement.
CCAAGGCCAGCATTTCAGCGTCGCCACCAGCCAGCTGAACTGCTCGCGGCTCTGCTTCGCCCTGATGGTCAATGCGGCGCGCCGTTTTGACGCTATCCCAAAGGCGGGGGTTGGAAGCGGCCATTTCCGAGACAGCGTAACCCGCGCCCAGCGCCCGGCAGAGTTGGCGAAAGGGCCGATCAGTCACGCCCGCCATGGGCGCTACGAAAACACGGTTGGGAAGATGGTATCGGCCGATTTGCATGGGATATGCCGTTGCAACCTGTTGCGCAGGCCTGCGGATCGCGCACGGTTGCTTGGGGGGGACCCAATTGTATCGGATGGCGTCCCTGGTCCGACATCGGCATTGGCCCGGGGGCTGCCGCTGGTGCCCGTCTTGCCAGACTCAACTGGCAAATTGTCGGGCCAGGGTCTGACGTAAGGCCGGATTGACGTCGATCGTCGCCAGCACAGCCGACTGGGCTGGACCGAGGAGGGGCCAGGTGAAAATCGTCGCCAGTGCATCCGTGATGCGCAGCGTCGTCGAGCGATCCCGTCTGCGCCCGCGCTCATAGTGCAATAGCGCGCTGTGCGAGCTGGCGTTGCTGTCGCCGTGAAGGCGCCATTCGGTCAGGCGCTGTGCGAGCCCATGGGCGTCGCGCAGGCCGAGATTGAGCCCCTGCCCAGCCACTGGGTGAAGCGTTTGAGCGGCATTGCCAATCCAGACTTGTGGCCGCGATGGATCGGGATCGACCAGGATGCCACGCGAGCGCCGGCGCAGCGGCATGACCTGGCAATTCTCGATCGAATGCAGGGTCAGGCCTGGCCCCAGCGCGCGGGCGAGTTCGATTTGTTGCGCCTGCGGCTGGGCCTGGGCCCGCTGCTCGGTGATGGCTGTGGGCGCACACCACACCAGGGCCCATCGGTTGGGTTCGGGCAGTGGCAGAACGGCCAGGGGACCTTCCTCGGTAAACCGCTCGAGTGCTGTGCCACGACCGAGGCCCGTCAGACTGATCTCTGCCAGCAGGGCGGACTGTCCAAATTCGCGGACATCCGCTTGCGGTCCTGGATCGCCGTCGGCATGGATCACGACGCTCTGCGAACTCAGTTCGACGTCGGTCGCCAGTGGGTTTGGCACCCGCCGCACGCCGCTGTTGGCGAGCGCCGACTCCAGGGCTGCGACCAGGGCTCCATGCCTGACAACATCGCCCAGGTGGTGGCTGCGCAGATCGCGGGCGGGGATCCGGACCCTGCCCAGGCGGCCGCTGAGTGCGATTTCGACGGTGGTGATCGGACCACAGTCGACGGGAAACCGGGCGATCCGCTCGATCAGCCTGCGCGAGCCCAGCGAAATTGCCAGGGGCCGCTGAGCCAGCCAGGCCGCGGGTGGCGTCGCAGCCGCGAGTGTGATGGCGCCTGGATCAGGCCAGTGCCGGGCCAGAAAGAGCCCACAGGCGAGCGCGACCGGTCCGTTCCCCCTGATCTGAATCTCAGGCTTCACGGTCCAGGACTCGCCTGAGGACGACGGTTCAACCTCGCGCCTCTGCCATCAGGGCCTCGATAGCCTGTGCTGCAGTCGGAACGTCGGCGGTGAGGATCTCGCAGCCCGTTGCAGTCACCAGAGCGTCATCCTCGATTCGGATCCCGACATCATGGAATCCGGCTGGGATATCGTCGGCTGCACGCACATAGAGGCCCGGTTCAATGGTCAGCACCATCCCGGCCTGCAACCGTCGCCATGGCCGCTCGGCCGCGCTCAGGGCTGCGCTCCCCGGGTCCGCCTGGGCGCCGGGGTCAAACCATGGCGCCTCATGCTCGCGGTAATCGCCCACGTCGTGGACATCCATGCCCAACCAGTGTCCGGTGCGGTGCATGTAGAAGCGCTTGTAGGTTCCCTGGGCGATCGCATCGTCCACAGGACCGGCAATCAAATTCTCGTCGATCAGGCCCTGGGTCAGGACCCGGACCGCCGCATCATGCGGTTCGATGAAGCGGGCACCGGGTACCGTGGCCGCGATGGCGGCATGCTGGGCGGCCAGGACGATGTCATAGAGCGCGCGCTGGGGACCGGTGAAATGCCCATCGACCGGGAATGTCCGGGTGATATCGGAGGCATAGCCATCGAGCTCACAGCCGGCATCAATGAGCAGCAGCGATCCCGCACGGAGCAGCGCATCATTTTCGCGATAGTGCAGGATGCAGGCGTTCACGCCGCCCGCGACAATCGAGCCATAGGCGGGGGCTTGAGAGCCGCGACGGCGAAACTCGTGCAGGATTTCAGCTTCAACCTGATATTCAAAATGACCGGGGCGTGTGGTGCGCATGGCGCGTTTGTGCGCATCGGCCGAGATGATGGCTGCCCGACGCATGGTATCGATCTCGACGGAATCTTTGATCAGCCGCATCTCATCGATCGCCGATCGGACGTCAATCGCCTGCGATGGTGCGCTGACACCGGCGCGCGATTGTGCCCGCACAGCGCCGAGCCAGCGGTTGATGCGTTCGTCGAGCGCAGCGTCGGTGCCGAGCGCGACCCACAACGCAGGGCAATTGGCCAGCAGGGTCGTTATCGTCGCGTCGAGTGTTGCGATGGGTCTCGCATCCTCGATACCAAATGCCTCGCGAGCGCCGTCCGGGCCGAAGCGCAAGCCATCCCAGGTCTCGCGCTCGGGGTCGCGTTCGCGGCAGAACAGGATCGTGCGGTTTGCGCCATCGGGCATCACGACCAGAACCAGCGCGGATTCCGGTTCCGGGAATCCACAGAGGTAGTGAAAGTGGCTGTCAAAGCGAAACGGATAGTCTGCATCGCGGTTGCGAATCTTCTCGGTCGCGGTCAACAGGATCGCAACCCCGCCGCCGCGCGCAGCCATCGTGGCCGCGAGGCGGGCCCTGCGACCCGCGCGGACGCTTCGTTCGGTATGGGATGGGTGGTGCATGAATCGAACTCCCTAGGGTCTGAGCGTTGGAGGTTCTGAGGGTACAGAGTGTTGCGGTTCTGAGCTCAGGAGGCCTCAGACGGATGAAACGGGGACTCCAGTCGATCCGCGAGTCGGGTATCTAGTTCGATCAGGCGCTCGGGTGTTCCGACATCGACCCAAGCACCTTGATGACATTCGCCACCCGCGCGCCGAGCGCTAATCGCAGTGCGTAGTCGGGGTGCCAGTGCGGCCCGGGTTCCGGCGACCAGACCCGCAAAGAGCCTGGGCGTGTAGACGCCAAGGCCTGAGAAGGTCAGGCGCTGCGCCTGACCATCGGGGTCTTCCGGGACCAGTCGATCTGCAGCAAGCAGAAAGTCGCCCCCTGGATGATGGGCCGGGTTGGGTACGAGGATGCACCACGCATCGAGTCCGCGGGCAACGACCTGGCGGGCAATCTGCGGCAACCGGTGACGGTCATAGTCCGTCCAGACGTCGCCGTTGAGGACTGCGAAGGGTGTTTCAGCCGACTGGTTTTCGGTCAGCAGCGGCAAGGCTTGAACGATTCCCCCAGCGGTCTCGAGGGCTTCGGGTTCGGCTGACCAGCGAATCTGTGCGCCCCAGCGCGAACCGTCGCCAATGGCCGCTTCCAGTTGGGCGCCCAGCCAAGCGTGATTGATCACGAGTTCGCAAATGCCCGCGGCGACGAGCGCTTCAATATGCCAGACAATCAGGGCCTTACCACCCGCTTGCAGCAAGGGCTTCGGGCAATCGTCGGTGAGTGGGCGCATGCGTTCGCCTCGGCCCGCCGCCAGGATCATCGCGCGCATGAAACGCCTGGGCTCAAAATGTGAATCCGCTCTGACGAGTCCGATTTTCCACCTGGTCAATGATGCGGGCCAAGGGCGCCAGCGCATCGTAGCGATGGACGGTTTGCGTCACATAGTGGAGCACCCGTGGCAGATCGGCCAGATAACGGTCCTTGCCGTCGCGCAGGCACAGACGGGCAAAAATGCCGAGAACCTTGAGGTGGCGCTGCAGTCCCATCCACTCAAAATCACGCCAGAAGAGACCGAAATCGCTTTGAACCGGGATCCCGGCTGCGCGCGCCTGTTCCCAGTATCGAATGGCCCAGTCGAGAACCTGCTCGTCGTCCCAGGCGATATAGGCGTCGCGCAGCAGACTGACCAGATCGTAGGTGAGCGGTCCATGGACAGCGTCCTGAAAATCCAGAACCCCGGGCTCAACACCATCGTCCAGCACCATGAGATTCCGGCTATGCCAGTCCCGGTGAACCGTGACCTGAGGCTGAGCCAATGCCGCGTCGACCAGCTGCTCAAACCCGCTCTGGAGCTGAGCGGTTTCCGCAGCGCTGAGGGTCACCCCCTTGTGCTGCGCGATGTACCAATCCGGGTAGAGCGCGAGTTCGCGCAGGAGTAATGCTCGGTCGTACCGTGGTAAACCTCGGGACAGTTCGGTAGCCGGAGCTGACTGCAGGCGCACCAGGGCCGCGATGGTGCCACGGTAGCGGGACTGGTGCGCTGTGCCCGCAGGGTCTGCGCGCAGGGCTTCAAGCAGGGTGAGGTCGCCAAAGTCTTCGAGTAACAGGAAGCCAGCGTTGGGATCGCTGGTCAGGACAGCGGGCGCTTTCAAGCCAGATTGCGTCAACAACGCTTGCACATGCAGGAACGGCCGGACGTCTTCCTGGGGTGGGGGGGCATCCATGGCGATCAGGGTCGCGCCTGCGTCGGACCCGGACGCTCGAGCGTCCAGCCGGAAATAACGCCGAAAGCTCGCATCGGCAGAAGCAATTCGCAGGCTCTGGACCTGCAGTCCGAGGTCTGAATCGAGACCCGCAAGCCATTGGCGCAGGTCGCTGACGCGGTCGTCGGGCGGTGGCTCCAGGCTGGCTCGGGGAAGCGGCTGGGCGGCAATGGATTGCCACAATGCTGGGCTTTGGGCCGACGCTGGGGCGGCGGTCGAATCCGGCCCAGGAATTGGAGTTGGAGTCTGGTTCACGTCTCTATAATAACGGCGTCATGCCTTCCCCCAACAAGGCGGCCCTCACGGCCGCTACCAACGCGCTCATGGCAGGTGCCCTCACGCTCCTGCCAGGGTTCACATACGCCGACGAATCGGTGGCGCTGCGCTTGGCCACCGAGTTGTCCCCCGGCCCCGCTCCCGATGCGGCGCCGGCCTTTGCGCGTGCCGATTCGGCCCGAGGGCAGATCGGACAGGAAACGGTTTTCGTGGGCAACGCCGAGTTGCGCCGCGGCGGGACCCGGTTGCGAGGGGATCAGATTACCTATCGCGAACAGGATGATCAGGCCCGCGCCGTGGGTGCGGTACGAATGAGCCGGGACGGCGTGGTGTTGACCGGGGAGACATTGGAGTTACGCCTCGACTCGATGGTGGGTCACTTGGAGCAACCGGAATTCTCGATTCCGGCCGTTTTTGGTCGTGGTTCAGCGCGCCGGATCGACTTTCTGGGTCGCGGCAAGCTGACCATGCACGATTCCAGCTACACCACCTGCACACCGGACCGTCCCGCCTGGTTTGTCCGCGCCCGGATGTTCAACTTTGATCAACCGGCCGGAGTCGCCCGCACGCGCGACGCCAAGATCGATTTTTTTGGCACGACGATCATGGCGCTACCCGAGTTGTCCTTTCCGATTGGCGAAGGCCGCCGTTCAGGTTTCTTGTTACCCACAGGGCGTGTGTCATCGCGGACCGGGCTTTCCCTGAGCGCACCGTACTACTGGGACCTCGCGCCGAACCGGGATCTGACCGTGTATCCGCGGATATTGACTCGCCGTGGTGTGCAGCTGGGTGGCCTTTTTCGTTACCTCGAGCCGGAACAGTCCGGGGAGATTCGACTCGAGGCCTTGCCGGGCGACCGTTCTGCCGGACGCGACCGCTGGTTCGTATCAGCGACGAACAAGATTACGGATTGGAGGGGGTGGTCCGGCGGATGGACCGTGCGTGGGGTCTCTGACGACAAGTATTTTTCTGACTTTTCGACCTCGATCCTGGGCGCATCAGAGCGCAGTCTGCCGCGGGAGGCGTTTTTAACCCGCACCTTGGGCGACTGGACGGTTCTCGCGCGCGCAGCTTCGTATCAGAACATTCTCGAAGCGCGTGCGGCGCCGCCTTATTCGCGTGTGCCCCAGTTGGCAGCGAATTGGGATCTACGGGATCTTCAGGGTTTTGATCTCGCTTCGGGTTTTGATCTGTCCCGATTTGAGCGGCCCATCGCCGGCTCTGCGTCCGGATGGCGGGCTGTGGCGCATCCGTCGGTCGCCTGGAGCTATCGCAGCCCTGGGGCATTCCTCGTGCCTCGACTGAGCGTACATGCCTCCACCTACCGCCTGGATTCCAACTCGATGATGGCCGCCGCAGCGGGAGATCTGTCGGGCACAGCGGGGGCCGCTGTGGTGGGAGTGCCAGGGACCCGGGAGTTGAACCGCTTGCTGCCGACCATGTCGATGGATGCCGGACTCGTGTTTGAGCGTCCCTTCACCTGGACTGATCAGCGGGTCTGGACGCAAACGCTCGAGCCCCGGCTGTATTACGTGCGTACCCCCTATCGGGACCAATCGGCTTTCCCGGTCTTTGATACCGCACAGGCGGACTTCAATTTTGCGCAACTGTTCTCCAGTAATACGTTTGTGGGTAACGATCGCCTGGCCGATGTCAATCAGCTGACGACGGCCGTGGTGACCCGATTGCTAGATCCCAAGACCGGACGGGAAGCTCTTCGCTTCGGGATCGGTCAGCGTCTTTACTTTGAGCCGCAGCGGGTCACCATCGCCGGTGAAGCCCCTCGTGCCGACACCCGCTCTGATTTGCTTGCGGCTGGAGGCGCTACCATTAACCCCGATTGGACTGTGGACGGGGGCATGCAGGCCAATCTTGCTGAAGCACGGGTTCCGCGCTTCAATCTGGCCACGCGCTGGAATCCCCGGCCTGAGCACATCGTGAATCTTGCTTACCGCTATCGCCGCGATCTTGTGGATCAGGTGGATGTATCCGCCCAGTGGCCACTCTCGGAACGCTGGTATCTTCTCGGACGCTTTAACTGGACTCTAGCCGAGATCGCCGGAATTCAGCCTGGGCTGGTTGAAACCCTGGCGGGGGCCGAGTATCGGGAGGACTGCTGGGCAACCCGTTTTGTCCTTCAGCAGTACGTGACGTCGGCCGTTTCGCGCACCACGGCCGTGTCATTGCAGCTTGAGCTGAGCGGCCTCGCAAAAATTGGTTCTGACCCCTCTGCTATATTGAGTCGAAGCATCCCTGGCTGGCGAGTGCGCCCAGAGCGCGAAATCTCGTCCGGTCGTTATTTCGGTTACGAATGAAGTCACTCCTTTTGCCTTTGGGCACTGCGTTGCTGGCGGTTGCGATGAGCTGCAGCGTTGGTGCCCAGCCTCTGCCGGTCGACCGTATTGTTGCGATCGTGAATAGCGAACCCATCACCGCGGGGGAACTCAGCCTGCGCGCCCGCTTGGCTGAACGTCAGCTTCAGCAGCAGGCCGTCAGCCTGCCCGAGGCGGCTGAACTCGAACGCCAGGTGCTCGAGCGTCTGATCCTGGATCGCGCGCAGGTGCAGTCCGCACGTGAACTGGGTTTGCGCGTCGAAGACGCCCAGCTGGATCGGGCGGTCGCGCGGATGGCCGAGGAAAATGGCCTTACCGTGTCGGCGTTTCGTGATCGGCTTGAGTCCGATGGCATGACCTTCGATCGCTTTCGTAGCGACATGCGTGACAGCATCCTGATGACCCGATTGCGCGAGCGTGAAGTGGACGCGCGCATTGAGATCGCTGAAACCGAGATTGATGCGCAGGTTCGGGCGTCTCGAAACGCTCGGGTGCCAGAGCTCAAAATTGCCCAGATTTTGATCGGCGTATCCGAAAATATCGGATCCGAACAGATCGAACGATTGCGCCTTCGGGCAGAAGACATTGCCCGGCAGGCTCGCGCGGGCGGTGATTTTTCCCGGTTGGCGGCGACCTTCTCCGATGCAAGCGGGGCGCTCGAGACCGGAGGCTCCCTGGGCTGGCGAACCGCTGACCGCTGGCCGTCTCTGTTCACGGATGCGTTGCTCGGTAAGCCGGCTGGTTCGGTCGCAGGCCCGTTGCGCAGCGGTGCCGGCTTCCATGTCATCCGGCTCGAGGAAGAACGCAGCGCTGCCACGGAGGCGGCGCGTGCCGTCGTACAGACCCGCGCGAGACATATCCTTGTGCGCCCCGGAACCACTCCGGCGGGCGATCTCGAGGCGCAGCGCCTGCTGAACGATCTGCGCGAACGCGTCGTGGCACGCCGATCCGAATTTGGGGATCTGGCCCGTCAGTATTCAGCCGATGGCAGCTCCGCGCGGGGCGGCGATCTGGGTTGGCTGGATCCTGGTGATACGGTGCCCGAATTCGATCAGGTGATGCAAGCGCTGCCATTGAACGAGATCAGTCGGCCCGTTCGCAGTCCATTCGGTTGGCACCTCATTGTCGTCAATGCGCGACGCAATGGCTCGGTGGCGGACCGCGAACGGATCGCTGCGCGTAACGTGATTCGCGAGCGCAAGATCGAAGAACAGGCGCAGGAATGGCTGCGTCGGCTTCGTGACAAGACCTTCGTCGAACTGCGGCTTGACTGATCACGGCGACGCTCACCAGGCCCGCAAGCGCTTTGGTCAGCATTTTCTAATTGATCAGGGGGTTTTGCGTTCCATCGTTTCCGCGATGGCGCTGCGACCCGACGATCTGGTCGTCGAGATTGGTCCTGGATTGGCGGCGCTGACGCAGCAACTCCTGACACAGGTGTCGCACATGCACGCCGTCGAACTGGACCGTGATCTGGTCGCCCGACTGCGTCGACGTTTCTCGCCAGAGCAACTCACGGTGCATGAAGCCGATGCGCTGACGTTTGATTTTTCGCAGCTGGGTTCACTGTCCGAGACCACGGCAGCGTCCGAGGCGGCGCAATTGGCTGCCAGGGACTCTCTCTCTGGGCCTGGCAGGCGCAAACTGCGTATCGTCGGCAATTTGCCCTACAACATTTCGAGCCCCTTGCTGGTTCGATTGATCGACCTCGCTCCGGTCGTTCAAGATCAGCACTTCATGCTACAAAAAGAAGTCGTCGAGCGGCTCGCCGCTGGACCTCGGGAATCGGCCTATGGCCGTCTCGGGGTATTGCTGCAGGCCTGGTACGACATCGAATTTTTGTTCGAAGTCGGACCGCAGGCCTTTGATCCGCCACCACGCGTTGATTCCGCCGTCTTTCGGATGCGGCCTCTGGCAGCGCCTCAGGTTCGCAGTCTGCCTGCGCTGGAGGCCCTGCTGGCGGCCGGATTCGGGCAGCGGCGCAAGATGCTGCGCGGTACCTTGTTACCGTGGCTGGCTGCCCGCGGCGTGTCTGCTCCCGAGATCGGTGGCACCGAGCGGGCCGAAGAGATTCCACAAGCGATCTGGTACCGGTTGGCGGACCGCTATGCAGAGCAGTTGGCGGACCGGATGGCGCAGCGCCTGGACGAGCGGCAGGCAGAGCACACGCCCGATGCAGCGTCTGACTAGCCCTGGTCCAGCCGGTAGGCCCGTAGCGCCTTGCGTTCGCGGCGCCACTCCGGATAGAGCACCTCGACCCGAAGCCAGAATCGAGGGCCGTGGTTGAGCTCTTCGAGGTGTGCGAGTTCGTGCGCAATCACATAATCGACGATTGGCAGAGGCAAATGGATCAGACGCCAGTTCAGCCGTACATGACCACCCGGACTGCAGCTACCCCATCGGGTGCGTGCGGAGGTCAGGCTCCAGCGCACTGGAACGCAGGCGTGCTGCTGTTCGAACTGTGCCAGGCGTTGTACGAAGAGTGCGCGGGCCTGCCGCTTCAGGGCTCGAATCTGGACGGGCGACAGCGCGTTGGCAGCCGTTTGACCGTCCGCAGGCGCGTCCGCGCTAGGCTCCAACGCACCTGGGATCAGGCGGGTGTGCCATTCCTGAAGTTTGCGCAGTATCCAGTCGGACTTACTGCGCAGGGCCGCTTCAACATCGCGTAGCGCCGTGCCCTGAGGGGCTCGGACCGTGAGTCCGCGCTGATCGATCTGAAAGCCGATAGACCGCCGGTCTGATCGATGTAGGCGGTAGTCGACCGTTTTTTCTTGCAGAATGATCTGCTGGCACTGGGAACCCGCCTTGGGCGTCGGGCGGCTACCCAGCAGGTTTGACCACAAGGAGAGCCAGCGCAATCGGTCGCTCTATTGGGAGGCTTCGCGCACGCGTGTCGAACGCTCACGGCGAATCGCAGCGGCTGATTCCGCCGGTGACCATGGTGCTGCGTAGCGAGCGGGTGACAGGCGACGCATTTCGGTCTCGATCCACGCTTCAACTTCGCGGGTCACGGCATCCGGTGTTTTACCGGCTGTCGCAATGGGTGTCCCAATAGAAACAGTGACCAGACCGGGATACAGCATGCGCCCGCGCGGCCAGCAATCGCCGGAGTTGACCGCAATCGGGACGACGGGCACGCCCGCGCGTACGGCGAGTCGGGCACCACCGCTTTTATAGCGGCCCTGAAGGCCTGGATCGGTTCGGGTCCCTTCTGGAAACAGAATCGGCCAACGGCCCTCCGACAGCTTGCGGGTTCCCTGGGTGACGACCTGATCGAATGCGTCGCGACCTTGCGACCGATCGATCGAAATCATGTTCAGCAACCCGATCCCCCAGCCGAAAAAGGGCAGGCGCAATAGCTCGCGCTTGAAAACAAACACGAGTTCGCGCGGCATGTGCGCAATCAGGAACATCGTTTCCCAGGTCGATTGGTGTTTGCACAGCAGCACGACAGGTTGGTCGGACAGGTTTTCCCAGCCCTGGACTTGCCAGCGCACACCGCAAATCACCTTGGCGCCCCAGATCATGAACCGCGGCCAAAGGACGGTAAGCCGATAACGCCAGTGCAGCGGTAACGGTGCCCAAATCAGGCACAGCAGGGAGAACGGTGCGACTGTCAGGATCTGAAACAGAAAGAAAACGGCAGATCGAAGGGCCTGCATACGTTTCAGACCTTTGGGTTCTTGCTGAGGAGGGTGTTCGCCAGCGCCGCTAGATTCTCATAAATCTTGGTATTCGGTGGCAACCGAAAGACGGTTGGACCATCTGAACCTCCACCACTCCCCAGGGCGCGCGTCTCAGTGTCCAGGCCATTGCCCGTCCTGACCAGGGAAGCGGCCACACCAGCGGCTGCAGCGCCTTGCAGATCCCGCAGGGAATCGCCCACCGCTAGAGCGTCTTCCGCCGCGGTTTGGAACCGTCGTAGTGCTTGCTGGAAGAGCCCAGGGGCGGGTTTTCGGCAATCACATTGGGCATCGGGTCCGTGAGGGCACAGGAAGATGGCGTCGATGCGACCACCGGCACTCTGTACCTGCCGATGCAATTTGAAGTGAATCGCGTGCAGCGTGCTCAGCGTGAATAGCCCCCGGGCAAGCCCGGATTGATTGGTCACCACCGCAATGCGCCAGCCTGCCTGACTCAATTGCGCCAACGCCTCGATGCTTCCGGGAATCGGAACGAATTCGTCGGGAGACTTGATGTAGTGCTCGGAGTCCTGGTTGATGACCCCGTCCCGATCACAGAGCAGCAGCGGCATCCCGATCAGACCGCCAGGCGGGAAAGGTCCGCAACCCGATTCATTCGGGCATAGAGACTCGCCAGCAGGGCCAGTCGGTTCGCTCGCAAACCGAGGTCCTCCGTCATGACCATGACGGCTTCAAAGAACGTGTCGACCGGTCCCCGCATCGCGGCCAGCCGCGAGAGCGACTGGGCGTAACGCCCAGCAGCATAGTCGGCATCGACCGCATCGGCCAGGAGCGCCAGCGCATCGGACAGCGCCAATTCTGCGGGTTCAATGAGGCGGGCAGGGTCGACGATGGGCACCTGACCGCCGAGCAGTTCAGGTGCGGATTTGCGCAGGATGTTACCGATTCGTTTGTTCGCCGCTGCCAGCGCCCCGGCTTCGGGGAGCTGCCGAAATTGCGCCAAGGCATCCAGACGTGCCGGTAACTGGTCTAGGCGTGACGCATCGACTGCCAGCGCGGCGTCGATCGAGACGGCGTCCCAGCGCTCGCCCTTCCAGGACCGTAACCACCCCCGCAACCGCTCGATCAAAAACGCTTGCAAACCGTTGATGTCGGGGTTGACCGCGAACGGCTTGTTGTCAGCCGGGGCCACAAAGGCATCGAAGGCTGACTGAAGTAGTCGGGGCAATTCCAACGGCAGGGCAGATTCGACCAACATCCGAACGACGCCGAGGGCTTGTCGGCGCAAGGCGAAGGGGTCCCGGTCGCCGGTGGGCTGCAGTCCGATACCCCAAATGCCGGCCAGGGTCTCCAGTTTGTCCGCCAGAGCGACCATCAAACCTACCGGGTCGGCAGGCAATGCGTCACCAGCGAAGCGCGGCCGATAATGTTCCTCAATCGCTTGTGCTACGGCCGACGGCTCACCGTCATGCAATGCGTAGTAACGACCCATGGTGCCTTGAAGTTCCGGGAACTCGCCCACCATCCCGGTGATCAGGTCGCATTTGGCCAATCGCGCCGCGCGCTGCACCAGCGCCAGATCTGGCGGCGTCAGTTGGTCCTGATACTGAGTTGCATGAAGATCGGCACCCTGCTGCGAACCGCGGGCCACGGATGGCGCCATCCCCGCCTGCCAATGCGCAATCAACGACGTCGCGATCTGCTCGACCCGGGCGATGCGCTGGCGCTGAGAGCCCAATTTGGCGTGGTAGACCACGCGCTCGAGACCTTCCAGGCGGGACTCGAGGGGCTGCTTGAGATCCTGCTCGTAAAAAAATCGCGCATCATCAAGACGTGGGCGGACCACTCGCTGATTACCGTCAATGATGGCCGACGGGTCTTCGATATCCATATTGGAAACGATCAGGAACTGCGGGCGAAGCCGGCCTTGCGCATCGAACAGCGGAAAGTACTTCTGATTGGTGCGCATGGTCAGGATCAGACACTCTTGCGGTACCTCCAGAAATGAAGGCTCAAACTGGCCTACGTAGACACGGGGCCACTCGACCAGAGCAGTGACTTCATCGAGCAGGGCGTCATTGGTCGTGTCTGCTTCCTGGGGGGCGTTGGCGGATCGTTCTGGTTGTGGGGCCGATAAGTGTGCGCCCAGTGCCTGGGCCTCATTCTGAAGCAGCATCCGGATCCGTTCACGACGCCTGGCAAACGATGCCAGCACCCGGCCTTCGGTGGCGAGGAGGTTCTCGTAGTCGTTCGCGTGCCCGATCGGTAGTTCGGACACTCCCTGAAAACGATGTCCGTGGGTCAGACGACCGGCCGCCAGCCCGAGAACATGGGCAGGAATAATCGCGTCGCCGTGCAACACGATCAATCCATGTGCGGGTCGCACGAAGGACACGGTGGTGCCGTCATCGAGCTGGTACGACATGAGCTTGGGGATCGGCAGACGGGCAAGGGTCTGCTCGAGCACTGTCTGAATGGCGTGCGACAGCAACTCACCCCGAACGGTGCTGCGCCAGAGAAAGACCGCCTGCTTTCCGTCCGATCCCTGGCTCAGTTCCGCCATGGGAGCGCCCTGGCGCTCAGCCCATTTAATCAGTGCCTGGGTCGGCTGGCCATCGGCATCAAGGCCCACTTTGACCGATGGACCCTTGACCTCCACGACCCGATCGGTGGCCTGCGTAAGGACCTCTGGAATCCGAACCGCGAGGCGCCTCGGTGTGGCGAAGACCTGTTGTACCGTATCGGTGCTGGCAAGCCCGCAGGACTTCAAACCCTCAGCAATTCCCTGGCCAAAGGCTTCGCCCAGGGCGTTCAGTGCGCGTGGCGGAAGTTCTTCGGTGAAGAGCTCGACCAGGAGTGGCGCCATCATGAGTGTGGACACCTGCATCATGCTTGCCCCATCATCGGAAAGCCGAGTCGCTCGCGTGAGTCGTAATAGGCCTGAGCAATGGCACGCGATAGCGCGCGAACACGACCAATGTAGCCGGCGCGTTCGGTGACCGAAATGGCACCACGGGCATCGAGCAGGTTGAACGTATGGCTACATTTCATGACCATTTCGTAAGCAGGAAGTGCGAGCGCAGCATCAATCAGATGTCGGGCTTGCGCTTCATATTCATCGAAATGGCGAAACAGCATCGCCACATTGGATTGTTCAAAATTGTAGGTAGATTGCTCGACCTCGTTCTGATGAAAGACATCGCGATAGGTCACCGTTCCTGCGGGACCGTGCGTCCAGACCAGGTCGTAGACGCTCTGGACGCCTTGTAGATACATGGCGAGGCGCTCGAGGCCGTAGGTGATTTCCCCCGTGATTGGCTCACATCGAAGCGATCCTACTTCCTGAAAATACGTGAATTGGGTGACCTCCATGCCGTTGAGCCAGACCTCCCAGCCCAGGCCCCAGGCCCCTAGCGTCGGCGACTCCCAGTCGTCTTCGACAAACCGGACGTCATTGGCCTGCAGGTCGATCCCCAAAACTTCAAGCGAGCCTAGATAGCGCTGCAGGATATCGGCCGGAGATGGTTTCAGCACGACCTGAAACTGATAATAGTGCTGCAGGCGATTAGGGTTGTTGCCATAACGACCGTCGCGCGGCCGACGCGATGGCTGGACATAGGCGGCACGCCAGGGCTCCGGGCCGATCGAGCGCAGGAAGGTGGCTGTATGAAAAGTGCCAGCACCGACTTCCATGTCATAGGGTTGCAGCAGCGCGCAGCCATGCTGATCCCAATACGTTTGCAGGCGCAGGATCGTCTGCTGGAAGGTAGGCGCCTCACCGGAGAGGACGCGTTCAGGAATGGTGCGTGGTGCGGAGGACATGAAGAGAGGAAGAGGGGAGGAGAGGACTTTGGGCGATCAGGCTCGCATCCTATTCTAAAGCCCCGGGCCCAAGAGTCGAACGCGAGGGCGGCTGAGTTGCTTTAGCTCACGCGGGCCCCGTTCGGGCCGCGTTCGGGCGTCGTGACCGGGAATGAACCCAGGAGATCGTCAGGAAGCTCAGGCAGAGCAGCAAGATCGCGAGGTTCCCGAGTCGCACATACGGCGTCGTTCCGACCGTACCCTGGACCGAGACGTCCAGTGCGCCCTCGACCAGAATCGGTAACTCGGCCAAGACCCTGGCATGGTGGTCAATTGCCGCGGTCACCCCGGTATTGGTTGCGCGCAGCATGGGTCGGCCCAGTTCGAGGGTGCGCATGCGGGAGATCTGAAGATGCTGGGGAAGCGCGTGCGATCCCCCAAACCAGGCGATGTTGCTGACATTGATCAGGATGCTCGCACCCCGCTTGATTCGACCGGTGAGTTCCTCACCGAACAGGTCTTCATAGCAGACATTGAATGCAATCCGTTGATCGGCCACCCATTGCGGGTCTGGATCTTCAACGCCGCGAGAAAAGTCGCCCATCGGCATGACCATGAGATCGACGAACCATCGAAAACCAGCCGGGATGAATTCGCCAAACGGCACCAGGTGGCGCTTGTCATAGCGACCCGCAAACCGAGCGGTGTCGGCAGAGCGGGGGCCAATCAGAACAACGCTATTGGTCACGCCGTCTTCGAGCGAGAGCAGGGCGACGCGCCAGGGGTCGGCGACTGGCAACGGGATACCCAGAGCGATCCAGCGGCCTTCCGATTTTGCGAGCGTCAGGAGACGCTCGCGCTCTTCGGGGGGAGCCTCCAGCCAGGCCACGACCCAGGCGGTCTCGGGCATGACGGTTAAGGTTGCCGTTCCTGCCTCGGTGAGCTCACGGTAGCGTTCGATCGCGCGCAGAGCCCGTTCAGGATCAAACTTCATGTCCTGCGAGATATTGCCCTGGAGCAGGCGTACCGAGAGCAGTTTGCCCTCGGGCTGAACCCATTCGATTTCGCGCAAGATCGCACCTGAGCCAAGCATCAGTCCAGCCAGGCCTAGCGGCAGAAGCATCTGACGCCAACTGCGCCAGGACCACCATGACAGTCCAACAACCGCCAGAGCGCCCGATGTCAAGGCTGCTGCTGCAGTAACGCCATAGACACCCAGAACTGGCGCCCAGCCGGCCAGCGGCGAGTCGACATGGGCATATCCGGAGGCTAACCATGGGAATCCGGTGAACGTATACCCCCGCACCAATTCGAATAAGGTCCAGCAGGCGGCAAAGCGTGCTGCCGCGAGGAGGCCGGTATTGCCCAAGGGTTGACGGGTCAGCCCGCCAGCCAAGGCTGGTGAAACGCTCAGCCCGATTGCCAGGATCGCCGTGGCCAGTGCGGCAATGCCCACCGACAACTCTGCATAGTCATGCAGGCTGATAAAGATCCAGCCCACACCTGCGCCGAAGGTGCCAAAACCGAATGCGAGTCCCCGCCAAAAGGCGAGGCGTCGATCATGGGCGGTGAAGACCCGAGCGGCCAGCCATGCGAGCGCGAGCAGTTGAAGTACAGCCGGTGACCAGACGGGCGCTGGTGCTGGCCAGGCCGTGAACGTTGCGGCATGGGCAAGCCCGATACCGCAGTCCAGCCACAGTCGCGCTCCGGCCCTGCTGGGCCGAGGCTCAACGACCGCTGCTGGCGGCTTGGGTCGAACCGGCTGGTCGTCCAAACGTTTCCTGGGCCGACGCTGCCTCCGGTGGCTCCTCGGGCATTACCTCGACCATCAGCAGTTGCACCTGTCGGGCATTGGCACGCAGGACTTCACAAGCCAAGCGGCTCAGCCGCAAGGTTTCACCCCGGACAGGAACGCGACCCAGTTCGTGGACCACAAGGCCTCCCAGGGTGTCGAATTCGTCTTCGTCCAGGTTTGTACCCAAGGCCGCGTTGACCCTCGAAATTTCGGTCATCGCATGGATTCGCCAACGCGATCCTTGGAGGCCGGATCCGATGGGAACGATGTCGTCGATGGGATCGACTTCGTCGAATTCATCTTCGATTTCGCCCACGATCTGCTCCAGCACGTCTTCAATGGTCACCATGCCGGAAACGCCGCCGTATTCATCGACAACAACGGCAAGATGGTAGCGATTGAGGCGGAATTCGCGCAGAAGGACATCCACCCGCTTGCTTTCGGGAATGAACATCGCGGGGCGCAGCAGGGCGCGCAAATCGCTTTGATTGCCCGAACCCAGACGCAACAGGTCTTTGGCGTGGAGGACGCCGCAGATATTGTCACGATCACCGTCGGTCGCGGGCAGTCGGGAATGACCCGAAGCGATCACCGAGGCGACCACCTGGTCGGGGGAATCACGCAGGTCCACCATGTCGATCTGCGGGCGCGGAACCATGATGTCGCGCGCGGTCAGCTCAGGGACGCGCATCACGCCCTCAATCATGGCAAGCGCATCGTCCCCCAGCAGCTCACGCGCATGGGCCTCACGGAGGACCTGTAGCAGGTCGTCACGATCTTCTGGCGCGCTGGAGAGTAGCGCTGACAAGCGAGCGAGCAGCGATCGAGGTCGACTGGCTGCGCCCGACGAGGGCTCTGCCATCGACGGGTTCGGAAGTTAAGGAGCGTCTAGAGTACTACGAGTTGGCCCCGAGGTTCCGATATGGGTCCGGAATACCAAAGCGCGCCAACAATTGTGTCTCCAAGGCTTCCATCTCCTGAGCCTCGAGATCGCTCTGATGATCCCAGCCTTGGGCGTGCAACGTGCCGTGTATGACCAGATGCGCCAGATGATGGTGAACGGGTTTGTTCTGTTCGGCCGCCTCTGCCTGAACAACAGCCAGGCAAATCAGGACATCGGCTTGCGCAGGAGAACTAATCAAATCCTGATCTTCATTTTTTTTCTCGTGATTGTTATGGCTATTGTTTACATTGTGGTGGACGGGGTCGCCCGGATACTGAAAAGTCAACACATTGGTGGCGTGGTCCTGATCGCGAAACTCGAGGTTCAAGGCCCGACCCTCGGGCTCGCTCACAAAGCGCAGTGTCAGCGCAACATCTTGCTGCAAAGCCGCCTGTGCCCAGCGGCGAAGCTGTTGGCGTTCAACGGGTAAGGCCTTGACCCCATCGCCCAACTGGATCTGCATCGACAACTGTGGTTTCCGGTGAACGGACTTGACCTTGAGGTCCTTCGGAGAGCCGGGACTTCTGGTCACGTGGGGCTCTGCTGGATATTGTCTGGACTCGATTGCTCGGCTTGTTCGGCACGCTCATAGGCATCGACAATCCGGGCCACAAGCGGATGGCGAACCACGTCAGCGCTCGAAAAACGCGTCATCGCAATCCCGCGGATCCCGTCGAGCACCCGAGCTGCGTCGGCCAAACCGGATCGGGCTCCGCGTGGCAAGTCAACCTGGGTGCTATCGCCCGTGACAACGGCCCGCGAGCCAAAGCCAATGCGGGTCAGGAACATTTTCATCTGCTCAGGCGTGGTGTTTTGAGCCTCGTCGAGGATGATGAATGCATGGTTGAGCGTACGGCCGCGCATGTAGGCGAGCGGCGCAATCTCGATCGCCTGTTTCTCAAAAAACCGCGAGACCCGCTCGAATCCCATCAGGTCGTACAGCGCGTCATAGAGTGGGCGAAGGTAGGGGTCGACCTTCTGTGCCAGGTCGCCCGGCAGGAATCCAAGACGCTCTCCGGCCTCCACCGCGGGCCGGGTGAGAACGATGCGTTTGACCGCATCACGCTCCAGCGCGTCGACCGCGCAGGCGACCGCAAGATAGGTCTTGCCCGTGCCTGCCGGACCGATCCCGAAGGTGATGTCATGGCTCAGGATTTGCCGCAGGTACTCGCGTTGTCGGGGGGTGCGGCCCTGCAGATCCGCGCGTTTGGTCTGAAGCTGCGGCGAAGTGTCGGTATCACTGGCACGCAAGCTGATCAGCCCCAGCTGAACTTCTTCGAGCGACAGGGGCTCGTGGGCGATCGAGAGGAAGTGTTGCAGCGCAGCAGCTGCAGCCGACTGGGCGGACTGAATGGCATGGGCCACATGGGCTGACTGAGGTGTTGCAGCCAACGCTGACGATTTGCTGGGCTGAACCGCCCCGGTGAAATTCGCTGGGCCAGGGTCGGAGCCGTTGGTTTTGGGCGCTTCGCCCGCAATGGTAAAGAGTGCGTTACGACGGGTAATGCGCACAGCGAACGCGGTTTCAATCTGGCGAAGGTTCTGATCGAGTGGGCCCACCAGGTTGGCAAGCCGGTGGTGCTCATCGTTGAGAAGGATCTCGAGGGGTCGGGTACGTGCCATGGAGCCGCGTCAGACCAGTTCGCCGCGCAGGGAGTGCGGCAGTGCGCTGACGATTCGCAAATCCACCAGGCTGCCGATCAGTGCGGCCGTGGGCGGGATCGGCTGTCCGTTCCCGTCGACTCGTCCGGCGGCTGCGCCCGCAGGGAGCGCAAAGTTGACCATTCGGTTATTACTCGTTCGGCCGCAAAGCTCGTCGGGGTTCTTGCGGGAGGGGCCTTCGACAAGAACGCTCTGGACGCTGCCGACCATCGAACCTGAAATGGCGGCTGCGTTGGCTTCGATCGAGGTTTGCAAGCGTTTGAGCCGTTCGAGTTTGGTGGCCTGCGGCGTGTCATCTGGCAGATCTGCAGCTGGCGTGCCCGGTCGAGGGCTGTAAATGAACGAAAACGAAGCATCAAATCCGACCTCTTTGACGAGCGTCATCGTTCGTTCAAAGTCGTCATCGGTTTCACCGGGGAAGCCCACGATGATGTCCGTGGAGATACAGAGGTCGGGGCAGCTGGCGCGCAACTTGCGGATGATCGCCTTGTATTCGAGCACCGTGTAGCCGCGCTTCATGGCCGCCAGGATCCGGTCACTACCGGCCTGTACCGGCAGGTGTATGTGGGTCGCAAGCTTTGACAGCTTGACATGCGCAGCGACCAGGCTCGGGGTGAACTCCCGGGGGTGCGACGTCGTATAGCGGATGCGTTCGATTCCGGGAATGTCAGAAACGCATTCCAGCAGGAAAGCGAAATCCATGGCTTCGGGTTCGCGCCAGGCATTGACGTTCTGGCCCAGCAGCGTCACTTCGCGCACGCCCTGCGCAGCGAGTTCAGCAATCTCGGCCAGGATGTCCGCGAGTGGACGCGAAACTTCTTCACCACGGGTATAGGGCACGACGCAGAAGCTGCAATACTTGCTGCACCCCTCCATGATCGAGACAAACGCAGTGGCTCCATCCACGCGGGGCGGTGGTAGATGATCGAATTTTTCTATTTCGGGAAATGAAATGTCGATTTGTGGCCGTCCGCTCGCTCGACGCTTTGCGATCAGTTCCGGTAACCGATGCAGCGTCTGGGGGCCAAAAACCAGATCGACATAGGGGGCCCTCGAGACGATCGAGCCGCCTTCCTGACTGGCAACACAACCGCCCACTCCGATGATCAGGTCTGGACGTGCGGCCTTGAGCGCCCGCACCCGGCCGAGGTCCGAGAAGACCTTCTCCTGAGCCTTTTCGCGTACCGAGCAGGTGTTGAACAGGATGATGTCTGCCTCTTCGGGAGTCGCTACCGTCTCGACGCCTTGCGATTCGTTGAGAACGTCGACCATCTTGTCGGAGTCGTACTCGTTCATCTGGCAGCCGAACGTGCGGATATAGAGCTTGGCGGTCATGGTCTGTTCGCGAGTAGGGGAAGGGTGCCCAGGCTCAAAGCCTGCAAGCCCTTCATTCTAGTCGTGCAGTGGTCCGCCGGCTTGGCGATCGCGCGCGCTCCTGATAGCATTTCACGCTCGGCGGCGCGTTAGCTCAGTTGGTTAGAGCGACGGAATCATAATCCGCAGGTCCGGGGTTCGAGTCCCTGACGCGCCACCACTGCCGATCC